>CAMBZJ010000009.1 GCA_945872365.1 Klebsiella pneumoniae | reverse complement strand
CCCCCCCCCCCCCCCCCCCGGAGGCGCGTCCGCTCCCGACACCGAGTCAGCGAACGCCGAGGCTCGCGAGTTCCCGGGCCGGGAAGAAGAACCCGATCTCCTGTGCGGCCGTCTCGGGTGCATCCGAGCCGTGCGCGGCGTTGCGCTCGACGTCGGTGCCGAAATCCCTGCGGACCGTGCCCGCCTCGGCCTTCGCGGGATCGGTTGAGCCGAGCACCTCGCGATAGCGGGCGATCGCGTTCTCGCCCTCGAGCACCGACACGAAGACCGGGCCGGAACTCATGAAGTCACACAGACTGCCAAAGAAGGGCCGCGCGGAGTGGACCGAGTAGAAGGCCTCCGCCTCGGCGCGGCTCAGCCGGAGCAGGCGGCCGGCGACAATGCGCAAGCCGCCCTGCTCGATGCGGGCCAGAACGGGTCCGATGCCGTGCTTGGCAACCGCATCGGGCTTGACGATCGAGAGAGTCCTCTGCTGCATTTCCGTATCGCTCCTCAGTGCGCGAGTGCGTCGCGCATGGTGGTTCCGAGATCCGCCGGGCTCGCCGCGACGCGGACCCCGGCGGCCTTCAGTGCCTCGATCTTGTCGGCCGCGGTCCCCTTGCCGCCCGCGATGATCGCGCCGGCGTGCCCCATCCGCTTGCCCTTGGGCGCGGTCTGGCCGGCGATGAAGCCCGCCACCGGCTTCTTCATCTCGCGCCGGACGTAGTCGGCCGCCTCCTCCTCGGCGCTGCCACCGATCTCGCCGATCAGGATGACGCCTTCGGTATCCGGGTCGGCGTTGAAGAGCTCGAGGACGTCGATGAAGTTCGTGCCGTTCACCGGATCCCCTCCGATGCCCACGCATGTCGACTGTCCGATGCCGAGCCCCGTCAACTGGTGGACCGCCTCGTAGGTGAGCGTGCCGCTGCGCGACACGACGCCGATGCGACCGGGCTTGTGTATGTAGCCCGGCATGATCCCGATCTTGCACTCGCCGGGCGTGATCACGCCCGGACAATTCGGTCCGATCAACCGGGTCTGGTGGCCCGCGAGGTAGCGCTTGACCCGCACCATGTCGAGGATCGGGATGCCCTCGGTGATGCAGATCGCCAATTCGACCCCGGCGTCGGCCGCCTCCATGATCGCGTCGGCGGCGAAGGGCGGTGGAACGTAGATCACGCTCGCGTTGCAGCCGGTCTTCGCGCGTGCCTCGGCAACTGTGTCGAAGATCGGGATGCCCTCGAAATCGGCGCCGCCCTTGCCCGGCGTGACGCCGGCGACCATCTCGGTGCCGTACTCCTTGCACGCACGGGTGTGAAACTGGCCGGTCGAACCGGTGATGCCCTGCGTGACGACCCGGGTGCCCTTGCCGATCAGGATGCTCATCGCGCCCCCTCAGGCCTTCGCCGCCGCGACGGCCTTCTTCGCGCCGTCGGCCATGTCCGAGACCGAGATCACGTTCAGGCCGGACTCCGCCAGGATCTTCTTGCCCTGATCGACGTTCGTTCCCTCCATCCGGACGATCACCGGAACGGAGAGCTTCACTTGCTTGCCGGCGGCGACCACGCCCGACGCGAGCACGTCGCAGCGCATGATGCCACCGAAGATATTGATGAAGACCGCCTTCACGTTGGGGTCGGCGAGGATGATGCGCAGCGCCGCCGCAACCTTTTCCTCGTTGGCGCCACCGCCGACATCGAGAAAGTTCGCCGGAGAACCGCCGGCGTACTTGATGATGTCCATGGTCGCCATGGCGAGGCCGGCACCGTTCACCATGCAGCCGATATTTCCTTCGAGGCCTATGTACGAGAGGTCGAACTCCTGGGCCTGGACCTCGCGCGGATCCTCCTCGTTGGGGTCGCGCATCGCGCGGATGTCGGCGTGCCGGAAGAGCGCGTTGTCGTCGAAGCCCATCTTCGCGTCGAGGGCGACCAGGTCGCCGCCCTTGGTGAGGACGAGCGGGTTGATCTCGACGAGCGAGGCGTCGGTCGCGAGCACGGCGTCGTAGAGCGCACTCGCGAACTTCGCGAATTTGCCGACCGAGGCGACAGGAAGACCTAGGGCCGACGCGAGCTTGCGCGACTGGAAGGGCTGCAGTCCGACGACCGGCTCGATCGGCTCGCGGAAGATCTTCTCCGGGCTCTTTTCGGCGATCACCTCGATCTCGACGCCGCCCTCGGCCGACGCGATCACCGTGAGACGGCTCGTCGCCCGGTCGAGCACCATCCCGAGATAGAGTTCGCGGTCGATCTGGCAGCCCTCCTCGACCAGCACGCGGTGGACGACACGCCCCGCGGGGCCGGTCTGGTGGGTGACCAGCGGCCTCCCGAGGATGGCCTCCGAAAACTCGTGCGCCTCCTGCGGGCTCCGCACCAGCTTCACGCCACCGCCCTTGCCGCGGCCACCGGCGTGGATCTGGGCCTTCACCACCCAGGGACCGTCGCCGCCCAACTCCTGAGTGGCCGCCTTGGCCTTGTCGGGCGAGGACGCGACGATGTTGCGCAGGGTGGCGACCCCGTAGCGGCGAAGGATCTCCTTCGCCTGGAATTCATGGATGTTCATCGATCCCTCCCCTCCGGTCCGGACGCGATCAAACCGGTATCGTTAAACAGACGCAGGCGGTGGAGCCAAGCCGCACGGCGGCGCGCTTCAGCCGACGCTCCATTTCCTGCGGCCCGGCGGAGAAGCGCCGATGCCTTTGCAAACCCCGGGCCGCCCAAAATCACTCCCGACCCCTCAACGGGAGAGGCACTCGAGCGCACCACGGGCGATGGCGAATCCGGGCTCCGTTGGCCACAGGACGAAGCCGCGGTCGAGCGAGGGAATGCGGCGGATCGCGTCGAGGAAGCCCTCGACGTCGAGCAGGCGTCCGACGAGCACGATCGAACCCGCACGGTGGCGGCCCGCGGCCTCGAAGGCGAGGCGCAGGATCGACTGGCTGACCAGGTTGACGAGCGCCGACGCCACGTCGGGTGGGTTCGGCCGCGCCTGCGGCCCGACCGGGCGCCCGAGGCGCCCGAAATGCGCCGCCGTGGCATCGGGCGGAACCGACCCGATGCCCCCGCCAAGAATGTCGCGCACGAGGAGATCACAGGCTCGGGCGTCGCCCGCGCGCGCCAGGGCGCCCAACTCCGCGACGTCGCTCGTCCCGAGCAGGAGGCGCGAGAGCCCTAGCAGCGTCCCGCCGCCGACGCCGCTTCCGACCAGATGGAGCGGCGCGCGCGGCGGGTCGGCCAGGACGAGCGCCGTGCCCGTGCCCAGGCTCGCGACGAGCGCGGGGTGGCGCACGCCCGCGGCAAGGCTCGCCGCACTTGCGATCGCCTCGGTCTCTGGAACCCGGTGGACGGCCACTCCCCGCCAGTGGCCGGGAAGTTCCCCCGAGCGGCCACCGGTCACGACGATCCGTTCGAGATCCGAGGCGCCGAGTCCCTCCGAAGCGAGCGCGACCTCCAGCACGAGCGCCAATCGATCGGCATCGACCACCGCGTCCGACGGAAGCGAACACAGCCGATCGGCGCCGCCGGGGGCTGCATCGGGACGAAGCACGACGTCGGTCAGCGTGCCGCCGAAGTCGACGGCCGCCGACCAGCACCCCGTGCCCGCCAACATCGGGCTACTTCTTCAGCACCCCGTCGAGGGCGGCGACGAGTTCCCCGACGTGACTCGCCGAGACCGCGAGTTCTTCCTTTTCCTTCGCACTGAGCGGCAACTCGATGACCTTCTCGACGCCACCCGCGCCGATCTGGACCGGCACCCCAACGAAGAGGTCGCGCAGCCCGTACTCGCCCTCGAGGAAGGCCGCACAGGGAAGGATCGCCTTGCGGTCGCGGAGGAAGGACTCGGCCATCTGGATCGCCGCGGAGGCCGGGGCATAATAGGCCGAACCGGTCTTCAGGAGGGCCACGATCTCGCCGCCACCCTGGCGGGTACGCGCGACGATCGCGTCGAGGCGCTCCCCCGACATCATCTTGTCGACCGGGAGCCCGCTCACCGTGCACATCGAGCGGATCGGCACCATGTCGTCGCCGTGACCGCCGAGCACCTGCGCCTGCACGGAGTTCACCGACACGCCGAGTTCCATCGCGAGGAAGGTGCGGAACCGGGCCGAGTCGAGCACGCCCGCCATTCCGACGACGCGCTGCTTGGAGAAGCCCGTCACGCGCTTCATGAGCGTGACCATCGCGTCGAGCGGGTTCGTCAGGACGATCACGAAGGCCTTCGGAGCGTTCGCCTTGATGCCCCCGGCGACCTCCGAGATGATCTTCGCGTTGATGCCGAGCAGGTCGTCGCGGCTCATGCCGGGCTTGCGCGCCACGCCGGAAGTGACGATGCAGACGTCCGCGCCGGCGATGTCCTCGATCTTGTTCGTACCCGTGATCCGGGCGTCGAAGCCCTCGATCGGGCCCGATTCAGCCAAGTCGAGCGCCTTCCCCTGCGGGAGTCCGTCGACGACGTCGTAGAGAACGACGTCGCCGAGGCCCTTGAGGGCCACTAGTTGGGCCAGAGTTCCGCCGATATTGCCGGCGCCGATGAGCGCGATCTTCTTCCGCATGGATTCCTCCTACATGTGCCGGGCGACCGCCTCGCCGAACTCCGAGCACTTGAGCAACTTCGCGCCGTCCATGAGGCGATGGAAGTCGTAGGTGACCGTCTTGGCGCCGATCGCACCGTCCATCCCCCGGATGATCGCGTCGGCCGCCTCGTCCCAGCCGAGGAAGCGCAGCATCATCTCTCCCGAGAGGATGACGGATCCGGGGTTGACCTTGTCGAGATTCGCATACTTGGGCGCGGTACCGTGCGTCGCCTCGAAGATCGCGTGCCCGGTCGAGTAGTTGATGTTGCCGCCGGGCGCGATGCCGATACCGCCGACCTGCGCGGCGAGCGCATCGGATAGGTAGTCGCCGTTCAGGTTCGGCGTCGCGATGACGTCGAACTCCTTGGGACGCGTCAACACCTGCTGCAACGTGATGTCCGCGATCGAGTCGCGCAGCATGAGCTTCTTCTTCCAGCGTCCTTCGCCATGCGTCGGCCAGAGGGCGAGCGCCGCCTCGACCTCGCGCCGAACCGCCGCCTGCTGGTCGGGCGTCATCATGTCGTAACCGGGGTCGATCTCGCGCGCGTTCTGCTCGACCGACAGGTCGGACTTCGCTTCCTTGTTGCCGAGGATCCAGCTCTCGCGCTCGGTCACCACCTGCTCGCGGTAGGCCCGCGTGCCGACGCCGTAGCCCCAGTCGCGAAACGCCCCCTCGGTGAACTTCATGATGTTGCCCTTGTGCACGAAGGTGACGCTGCGGCGACCCTGGGCGAGAGCGTATTCGATCGCCGCTCGCACCAGTCGCTCGGTCCCCTCGCGCGACATCGGCTTGATGCCGATGCCGCTCGTCTCGGGGAAGCGGATCTTCTTCACGCCCATCTCGCGCTGCAGGAAGTCGATGACCTTCTTCGCCTCGGGACTCTCGGCCGCCCACTCGACTCCGGCGTAAATGTCCTCGGTGTTCTCGCGGAAGATGACCATGTCGACCGCCTCGGGATGCTTCACCGGGCTCGGGACGCCGACGAACCAGCGCACCGGGCGCAGGCAGACGTAGAGGTCGAGGAGTTGGCGCAGCGTCACGTTGAGCGAGCGGATGCCCCCACCGATCGGCGTCGTGAGCGGCCCCTTGATGCCGACGAGGAACTCCCTGAAGGCGGCGACGGTTTCCTCCGGGAGCCAGTCCCCGAAGCGATTGAACGCCTTCTCGCCCGCGTAGACCTCGCACCAGGCGATACTGCGCTTGCCGCCGTAGGCCTTGGCGACCGCCGCGTCGAGCGCGAAGCGCGACGCCTTCCAGATGTCGGGGCCGGTGCCGTCGCCCTCGATGAAGGGGATGATCGGCCGGTCGGGCACCACCAGCCTGCCGTCGCCGCCCATGCGGATCGACTGCCCGTCGGCCGGCACTTCCACGATCTTGTAGGTCGCCATTCGCTCCCCCGGTTCCCTTTTCCGAACGCCGTCCGGCGCGGCCGTCTCGGCGACACCAGGTGCGCCTCCCGGCGCGCGGCGTTCGCCCCGTCTAGCGATCGACCGGGTGCTTCGCTAGCGGGCGCGCACCGACACCGACGGATTCGAGGGCCCCTCGTTTGACTCGGATCGCGGCACCGGCCTAGTCTCGCAGCGATGTCGCGACGAGCCTCCACCGTGGCCCTGCTCGCTGCCGCGCTCGCCATCTGGGCCTGCGGCGGGGATAACATCTGCCTGTCCGGCAGTTGCGAGCCGAGCGGATCCCCCACGCCCGCCTACACCGTCTCGGTCAGCGGCAACGTCAGTCGATTCACCACGTTCGTCAGCGATCCGACGACGGTGGACGTCGTCGTGTGCATCGGCCTTCCCGCCGGAGGCGACATCGCCGCCTGTCCGAAGATCTTCGTGGCAGCACTCACGTCCACCTTCACCTTCTCGCGCACCGGCGTCGAACCCGGTTCCGAGACCATCTTCTTCTGGATCGATTCGAACCAGGACGGACAGGTGAGCCCGGACGACCCGATCGCGCGATTGGCCGACCCGACCGACAAGCTGATCGACGTGTCCTCCGGCGAGCAGGTGTCCGTGACGAACTCGGTGGTCGACTTCAACACCGAGTCGGCAACCGCCACGATCACCGTCGGCAAGGGAGCGAGCCCGACGCCGGCTCCCTCGCCCACCCCCTGAGCCGGATTTCAGCCCTGCTTGCGCAGCAGGGCCCGGCGCGCCTGGGCCTGGACGACGCTCGAGACGTTGCGGCTCTTCGCGAGCACCCGCACGTCGCGCTCGTGGAGCCCGCCCATCAGCTTGAGCGCAATCTGGAGCGGGGTCTTCGGGTTCATGACCAGCGCCTGCCGGATGGAGTACTGTCGGACCCAGTCGCGCTGTTCGGCGATCTGCCGCAGCAGCTGCCCGTGCAGGCTGCGATTCTTGGCGACCGCGAGGACCTCTTCGAGGCTCATGCGCGGGTTCATGAGGACGCAGCGCTGGACGAGCCGCACCGGGTCGCGGGCCAGGACCTGGCGCGCCTCGCGCCCACCGGTGAATGCGAGCTTGATGCGGTGCGAAACCGCCATCATGCGCACCCGGATCGCAATCGCCTCGTGCTCCGGGGTGTAGCGCTCGGGATGAGACGGCTCGGCGTCCTCGTCCGCCGGCACGGGTCCGGCGGCGTCCGCGGGCGCGTTTCCGTCGTCACCCGGCGGCGCAGGAGACCCGGCTGGACCGGTGGACCCGGGGGAGCCCGCGCTCGACCCGGCATCGGCGAGCAGGTCGGAATCGAGTTCGATCCCGTCGCGCCCGGCGAGGATCTCCTCCAACACCGGCGTCCGCTCCTCGGCCGGGATGGCTTCGAGGTTGATGCCGGGGATCACGGCTGGGCCGGGCTCGACCGGCCTTGCACCTCGCGATTGCGATCCCAGATGAGGCGCAATCCGTGCAGCGTCAGGAACTCGTCGACCTCGGAGATGGTGGTCGACTCCGCGGCGATCAGGCCCGCGAAGCCGCCCGTCGCGAGCACCCGGGCCGCCCCGCCCTGCTCCTTCTGGATGCGTTCGACCACGCCGTCCACCATCGCGACGTAACCGAAGAATACGCCCGCCTGGATCGCGTTCACGGTGTTGCGCCCGACCACCCGTGGCGGCTTGAGGAGTTCGACGGCCTGCAGCTTCGCGGTCCGCGCGTAGAGCGCCTCGAGGGAGATGCCCACGCCCGGCGCAATCACGCCCCCCAAATACTCGCCACGGGCGCTCACCACGTCGAAGGTCGTCGCCGTGCCGAAGTCCACGACGATCGACAGATCGTGGTGACGCTCGTAGGCTGCCACCGAGTTGACGATGCGGTCGGCTCCGACCTCGCGCGGGTTGTCGTAGAGGATCGGCATGCCCGTGCGGGTGCCCGGACCGACGACCAGCGGCATCCAGCCGAAGGTGTTACGGCACATCTCGTCGACGATCGCCTGCATCGGGGGAACCACATTCGAGACGATTGCACCCCCGACGAGCGACGGCGCCAGGTCGGCCATCCGGAGCAAGTTCCAGACGATGACGCTGTACTCGTCGGCGGTGCGGCCCTGTTCCGTGAGCACCCGCCAGTGGCGCAGCAGACGCGATCCCTCGAAGAGACCGAGCACGGTATGCGTGTTTCCAACGTCGATCGCGAGCAGCATCGGAGGGCGGGAGCCTAGGGACGGCCGTCGCCGCGTGCAAGTGAACCGTGCCGGCCGATCCGGGCGCGCGGATGCACCGTCGGGTTCGGACGATCAGGAGGCACGGTAGGTGCTCTCCAGCGTGACCTCGCCCGAGAGGATCCGCTCGACGCCGTCGGCCGTCTCGACGAGCAGGGCCCCGTCCTCGTCGATACCGCGCACCACCCCCGAGATCGGTCGGCCTCCGCCCACCACGACCCGCCGGCCCGGCAGCGTGTGAAACGACTCGTAGCGCGCGCGCAGGCCGCCGAACCCGCTGCGCAGCATCTCGCCGTAGACCTCGTCAAGCGTCCCGAGGAGCGCGCCCGTGAATGCCGCGCGGTCCACCCCGCGGCCGGCGGCGATCGCGAGGCTCGTCGCCTTGTCGCGAAGTTCCGGCGGGAAGTCGATCTCGAGCGAGTTCAGGTTCACCCCGATCCCCACCACGACGAAGCGCACCCGCTCGGCCTCGGCCTCGAGCTCGGTCAGAATGCCGGCCACCTTGCGACCACCGAGCAGGACGTCGTTCGGCCACTTGATCGCCGGATCGAGGCCCGTCGCCGCGACGATCGCGTCGGCGACGGCGACCGCGGCGGCCAGCGTGAGTCGCGGGACTTCGACCGGGGAAAGCGCAGGTCGCAGGACGACCGAGAGATAGAGGTTGAGCCCGGGTGGGGACTCCCAGACCCGACCGAGCCTCCCGCGACCGGCCGTCTGCTTCTCGGCGACCACGGAGGTGCCCTCCGCCGCGCCCCCGCGCGCGAGTTCGATCGCGAGCCGATTGGTCGAGTCGACCACGTCGTGGTGCAGGATCTCGCCGCACAGCCGTTGCGCTCGGAAGTGCTTGCGGATCTCGGCCGGCACGAGACGTCCGGTCGCCCGCAGCAGCCGATAGCCGCGGCCCGCCGCCGCCTCGATCTCGTACCCGCCCCGCCGCAGGCGCTCGATCGCCTTCCAGACCGCCGCGCGCGAAACCCCGAGTTCAGATGCGATCGCCTCACCCGAGTGCCACTCGCCGCCCTCGAGGACGGACAGCACCCGGTCCTCCGCCATCAGGCCGGGCGCCGCCGCGACGGCCGGCGCGAGAGGAAGTCGAGACCGATGTCGACCGCGCGAACCGAGTGGGTGA
This sequence comes from Klebsiella pneumoniae, assembly GCA_945872365.1. Classification (GTDB taxonomy): domain Bacteria; phylum Desulfobacterota; class Binatia; order UBA12015; family UBA12015; genus REEB422. The sequence continues at coordinate 115,006 of CAMBZJ010000009.1, read as the reverse complement.
GACGACCGACCGAGACGAGATCGGCGCCGCTCTCGGCGTAGGCTCGGACCGTCTCGAGGTTCACTCCGCCGGAAACCTCGACCAGAGCGCGGCCGGCGATGCGGCGGACCGCCGCACGCGCCCGAGACGGCGTCATGTTGTCGAGGAGGATCGTATCGGCGCCCGCGCGCAACGCCTCGTCGACCTGGTCGAGGCTTTCGCACTCGACCTCGACGCGCAGCGAGTGCGGTACCGCGCCGCGTGCGGCGCGTACGGCGCCGGCGACCGATCCACAGGCGGCGACGTGGTTATCCTTGACTAGGACGCCGTCGTCGAGCCCGAAGCGGTGGTTGCGCCCACCGCCGCAGCGCACCGCGTACTTCTGCAGCAGGCGCATCCCGGGTAGCGTCTTGCGGGTGTCGACGATCGCCGCTCCGGTACCGGCGACCGCTTCGACGAACCGACGCGTCTCGGTCGCGACGCCGCAGAGGTGCTGGACGAGATTCAGGAGGAGCCGCTCGCCGACGAGCGTCACCGCGAGCGAGCCTTCGATCGTCGCGAGCGTCGTGCCGGCGCGCACCACCTGGCCCTCGGCGACCGAGATCCCGACCACGGGCGGCGACGACGCGCCGGCGACCGCTTCGAGAACCATCGGCACGATCGGGAGCCCGGCGACGACGCACGCCTCGCGGGCGACGAGGGCCGTCCGTCCCCACGCGTCGGGGGCGACGGTCGCGGCTGTGGTCACGTCGCCCCGCCCGACGTCCTCCCACAAGGCGGTGGCAATCAGCACCCGTGTCGAAGCGTGCCCGAACGGATCGGGCGCACCTGTGCCGGTGTACTCCGCGGCCCTGCTCGCCGATCTGGCCATGTCCGTGCGGTTACCAGCCTCGTCGCGGGAGTCAATTTGCGGGGCCGCGGCGCCGACGCCCGGTGGTCGCGTTGAAGCCGTCACCTCCGACTGGTAGTGCCGGTGCCGCGCGAGAGTGGCGGAACTGGCAGACGCGCAGGTCTCAGAAGCCTGTGGGGTAACACCCGTGGGGGTTCAAGTCCCCCCTCTCGCACGTGACCGGCCCGCCGATCCCGGGCCGGCAAATGGTGCCGTGGCTGCGGAGAGGATGGAGGAAATGTCGTGACCGTTCAGTGTCCGCGTTGCGGGACCCAGTACCGGGTACCCGATGCCCGCCTGAGCGACCCGCGGCCGGTCTTCAAGTGCACCCGCTGCAACCACGTCTTTTCGAGCGGTGAACGCACGGGGGGGCGCGGCGCCCGCGCGATCGGCGACGACCGGAACCTGAAGTTGCCCTTCGGCGGCCGCCGTGGCGGCGTGAAAGCGGTGCCGGCCGGTTCGGCCGAGAGCGACCCGGCCACTCCCCCGGTGCCAGAGCCGGCGAAGCGCCTGGCGGATCCGATCGACGACGATGAAGACGAAACGGATCTCTCGACGACGGCGTCCGACGGGAAGCGCGACGCCGGGACGCAGGGCGATGCGCCAGATGGCTCGGAACCGGCCTTTGTCGCCGGCGGGGGACTCGACGAGCCGGACGAACCCGACGCGCTGGAGTCCGAGGAAGCGGGTCCGACGGGAGCGCCGGCCGGGGGCGAAGCGGGCGAAGTCGCCCCCCGTCGGCAGCGCATCCGCCGAGCGCGACGAGCCGTCGAGCTGGAGGAAGACCCCGTGGTCGACGAAGACGAGGGGCCCATCCTCATTCGTGAGAGCGATGCCCGCGCGACGGTCGACCCGGTACGCAGGGCAGCGACGCCCGCGCGCCGCCATCGCTCGCCGATGCGCCCCGTTCTGACCGGCGTCGCCGCCGTCCTCGCCGGCTTTCTCGGTCTCTCCGCGATGCTTCGACAGCATCCCGATGTCGCGCTGGAGCGGCTCGCTTCGGTTCCCCTGCTCGGCCGCCTGATCGGGGACGACCGCCTGATGCTGGTGCGTCTCGACGTGAGCGGGCTCGAGAGTTCGATCGAACGCATCAAGGGGGAGCGTCCGGCCCTGGTCGTGTCCGGCCGGGTCACGAACACCACCGGCCAGAACCTGAGGCTGATCGAGGTCGAGGGGCGTCTTATGGCCGAAGGCGTCGAGCGCCGCCGCCAAGTAGTCTACGCCGCCAACCAGATGCGCAAGACGATCCGGGATCTCTCGGCGAGCGAGGTCGAGATGCTACTCAGACTCGAACCCAATCGGCGCTTCGTCGTGCGCCCGGGCGAGTCGACGACCTTCCTGCTGGTATTCCCCGATCCGCCGTCGAACGCGACCGAGGTCGACTGTCGGATCGTCGATGCCCGGCCCGCCTGAGGGCCTGCGTCAGGAGCGGCCGGATCCGGAATCCCGATCCGCGTCGGACTTCGGGGTGACGTCGATCGAGTCGGGCTCGTTCACCGCCTTGCGAAAGTTGCGGATCGCGCTACCGATCCCGGAACCGAGTCCGGGCAACTTGCCCGGCCCGAACAGGATGAGGATCACCGCGAGGATGATCAGGAGTTCGGGAACGCCCAGGCCCATGGCCCCATGTCTAGGCCAGGTGCCGAATCCCCGCAAGGTGGAAGCGTGAACTGGACCCTCGAACCCGAGCGGCCTCGGCTCTCGACCTTGGCGACGTTCCTCGCCCTGTCCCTTCTCCTTCACCTGGCGTTCCTCGCCTGGCTCCAGCGGGCGCGATTCTCGGTTGCCGAACCCATCGAGCGGCCGATCGTGGTGAAACTCGCGCCGGCCAGGATGCCGCCCGCGGTCGCGCCGAAGCCCATGCCCGCCTCACCGCGGCAGGCGCCACCCGCAGCCGAGGCGAAACCCGAGACGCCTCCGTCAGCGCAGAAGCTCCAACCGGTCGCGCCGCCGGAGCCCAAGCCGGTACCGGCGCGCAAGCAGATCGTCGCACCCTCGGATCGGGAAAATGAACAGGTGCCCGACAAGCGCGCCTTCCTGAGCGACCGCAACAACCGGGTCGAGAAGGAGTCCGTCAAGCGCGGCAATCCCGACGCCGGCGAGAAGGCGCCGCCGCCGAAACCGGCCGACCGGGTGGCCAGCGCACCCGCGCCCAAGCCGGAAGCGAAAGCACTCCCCAAGCCCGTCCGCGTCACACCACCGCCCGCCCCGATTGCGAAACCGGCCCCGCCCCGTCCGCCCTCCAGGCCGAAACCTCTGCCCCGGCCGGAGGACTCGATCGCCGAACCGTCCGATCGCTTCGATGCTCCGCCACGCATCGAGCCTCGTCCTCGGGCGATCCCCCGCGAGAGACCGATCGCGCCGACCCGGCAATCGACCGCGCGCCCGCGCGCGGAACGCGCCGACCGCGACGACGATTCGCCGCGCGGCAACACCCGCCCGGCGCGGCGACGGTTGCCCGGGCTAGACGACCTGCTGCCGCCGGCTGCGGAAGTGCTTGCCGGCGCGGACCGCGCGATGGCGGCCGCGCCCGAAGCCGCCGCGGCACGTCCCACCGGACGGGCGGCCGATCCGCGTCGCGACCTGGTGAGCGCGCCACCACCCAAGCCGGGATTCTTCGGCGGCCCGCGCGGCACCTTCGACAGCCTGCCCGACGTCGGCCAGGGCAGCATGACGATGCTCAACACGAAGGCCGACCGATTCGCGCCCTTCGTCCGGCGGGTCGGCACGCGGGTCTTTCAGAACCTGCTCATCTTCCAGCGCCAGCACCTCGCCTTGAACGACATCATCGCCGCCCATGAAGCCGTGACGGTGCGCTGCCTCCTCGACAAGGAGGGCCGCCTGAAGGACGTGATGGTCGAAGATCGCTCCGGGAGCCTCGCCGTCGACCAGACGCTGCTCGACGCCCTGCGAGAGGCCGCGTTCGACGCGAATCCGCCGCCCTCGGCGGCAAACGCGAAAGGCGAGTTCGAGTTCCTCTTCGAATCGCGACTTTCCGCCTCGATAGGTGATGGACCCAGCGGCCCGCAGGTCCGCATGATCGAGAGCCGCCTCCGCGTCGGCCTTCTCTGAGCGAAGCGTCGGGAGCCCGCTGGGTGAGCCTCCGGCGACGCGGGCGCGGCGGCTCAGTCCGCCTCGCCGTCCGTCCCCGTTCCGGGGCGCCAGCGCAGGACGGGCTTGCGCGCTGCCCGCGTCTCGTCGAGGCGCCTCACCCGCGTGCGGTACGGAGCCCCCGTCAGCCGCTCGGGATCGCTTGCCGCCTCGGCGACGATCGTCTGCATCACGGCGACGAAGGCGTCGAGCGTCTCCCGGCTCTCGGTCTCCGTGGGCTCGATCATGAGGGCTCCCGCGACGACCAGGGGAAAGTAGATCGTCGGCGAGTGGAAGCCGAAGTCGAGCAGGCGCTTGGCGATGTCGAGCGTCTTTACCCCGGTTCCGGCAAAGGCCTGGTCGGTGAACACGCACTCGTGGAGACAAGGCTGGTCTTGTGCGATCGCGAGAGTGCCACGCAGCCGCTCGCGCAGGTAGTTGGCGTTCAGGACGGCGCGCTCGCTCATCCGCGTGATCCCGTCTCCGCCGAGCGCGCTCATGTAGGTGAAGGCGCGCACCAGCATGCCGAAGTTGCCCTGAAACGTGCGCACGCGGCCGATCGAGTGGGGATGGTCCTCGGAGAGTTCGAAACCGCCCTCGGCCCGGTGGACCCGCGGGACCGGGAGGTAGGGCTCGAGAATCTTCTTCACGCAGACCGGACCCGCGCCCGGACCGCCCCCGCCGTGCGGCGTCGAGAAGGTCTTGTGCAGGTTGATGTGCAGGACGTCGGCGCCGATGTCACCCGGACGCGAGATCCCGCAAAGGGCATTCATGTTCGCGCCGTCGATATAGACGAGCCCGCCCTTCTCGTGCACCGCCTTCGCGATCGCTCCGATCTCCGGCTCGAAGAGTCCGAGCGTGTTCGGATTCGTGATCATGATCGCCGCCACATCGTCGTCGACCTGCGGCGCCACGTCGCCTAGGTGCACGAGCCCGTCCGAACCGACCGGAATCTCAACCACGTCGTAGCCGCACAAGGCCGACGTGGCGGGATTCGTCCCATGCGCGCTCGCCGGGATGAGTACCTTGCGCCGCGCCCGACCCGCTCGCACGTGGTGGGCGCGGATCATCTTGATGCCGACGAACTCGCCCTGCGCGCCCGCGGCGGGCGTGAGCGTCACCGCGTCCATGCCGCTCACCTCGGCGAGCATCGCCTCGAGTTCCACGCACAACGCGAGCGCGCCCTGCACGAGCGGGGCCGGCCACATCGGGTGGATCCCCGCGAAGCCCGGCAGGCGCGCCGCCCATTCGTTCACGATCGGGTTGTACTTCATCGTGCACGACCCGAGCGGATAGAAGTTCGTCGCGATCGAGAAGTTCCACTGCGAGAGCCGCGTGTAGTGGCGGACGACGTCGAGCTCCGAGAGCTCGGGCAGCATCTCGGTACCGGGCCGGCAGAGCTCCGGCTCCAGGTCGGACAAAGTGATTTCGGGGGGCACGTCGTCGCCGGGCAGTGAGGCCCCGCGCCGGCCGGGCGCACTCCCCTCGAAGATAAGACGTTCGTCGGTCATGCGCGCCCCGCGTTCGCCGCACTCCACTCGGAGGCGAGCCGGTCCACGTCGGTGCGACGGTGCGCATCGGTCGCACAGAGCAGGATCGCGTCTCCGAGTTCGGGGTACCAGCGCCCGAGAGGCAGTCCGGCGACGATCCCGCGACGCAGCAGTTTCTCCCACCGCTCGGCCGCACCCGGACCGCGCAGCACGGCTTCGTTGAAGGTTGGACCGGAAAACACCTCCGAGAGGCCCGACTCGCGCATCTTGCCGACCGCGTAGCGAAGCTTGCGGGCGTTGATGCGGGCGAGATCCTGCAGGCCGCGCGGACCGAGGAGCGAGACGCAGATGGTGAAGGCCAGCGCGCAGAGGCTGTGGTTCGTGCAGATGTTCGAGGTCGCCTTCTCGCGACGGATGTGCTGCTCGCGCGTCGAAAGCGTGAGGCAGAACGCCCGTCGCCCCTCCATGTCCACCGTCTCGCCGACCAGGCGGCCCGGCATCGCGCGCAGGAACTTCTCGCTCGTGCCAAAGAGTCCGACCCCCGGCCCCCCCCAGGCGACCGGCAGTCCCAGTCCCTGCCCCTCGGCGACCGCGATGTCGGCACCGAGTGCAGCGGGCGGCGTGAGCCACCCGAGTGCGAGGGGTTCAAGCGTCACCGAGACGAGAAGCGCACCGCGCGCGCGCGCCCAAGAAGACGCCACGCGGAGATCCTCGACCACCCCGAAGAAGTTCGGGTGGCCCGCAACGATGCAGGCCGGTACGCCCTCCTCCTCCAGGCTCACGAGGTCGAGGCGGCCGTCGGCGCCGAAGGGGATTTCGCGCAGGACCACGCCTTCGAGATCGCTCGCGTAGGTCGCGATCGTCTGCCGCACCGCCGGGTGGAGCGATCGCGCCAGGTAAACGGTCCTGCGCTCTTCGCGCGCGCCGAGGCGAAGCGCCATGAGTACCGCCTCGGCGGCCGCCGACGCGCCGTCGTACATGCTCGCGTTCGCGATCTCGGTGCCGAGCAGGATCGCGCTCACCGTCTGAAACTCGAAGATCGCCTGAAGCGTCCCCTGGCTCACCTCCGGCTGGTAGGGCGTGTAGGCGGTCGCGAATTCGGAGCGGGAGGCCAGCGCATCGACCGCAGCTGGCACGAAGTGCTGGTAAGCGCCGGCCCCGACGAACGACAGGGTCTCGGCCCGGTTGCGGCTCGCGATCGCAGCGACACGCGCGCGCAGGTCCGGTTCGCAGAGCCCGGGAGCGATGTCGAGCGGCCGATTCAGTCGGAGATCGGCCGGGATGTGCTCGAAGAGATCCGCGGTGCGCGAGAGGCCCATCGCGGCAAGCATCTCGGCGAGGTCGGCCTCGGTATGCGGAGTGAAGTCCATTCGCCCGACTCGATTGCGTCCGACGCTAGCAACCTCCGACGGGCCGTCAAGCCCGCGTGGCGGGCTGCGGCCTCAACTCCCGGCGGACTCCTCGAGGTAGGCACGGTACTCGCTCGCCGTCATCAGGTCGGCGCCGTCGAGCGCACCGGCGAGCTTGATCTTCACCATCCAGCCGTCGCCGTAGGGATCCTCGTTCAGCAACTCCGGACTGTCGGGCAGACCGTCGTTCACCTCGGCGACCTCGCCCCCGATCGGGGCGAAGACGTCGGAGACCGCCTTGGTCGATTCCACGACGCCGAAGGCCTCGGCCTTCTCGACCTTGTCGCCGACCGCCGGCAGTTCCACGAACACGACGTCGCCGAGTTCATGCTGGGCATGGTCGGTGATGCCGACCGTGGCGACGTCGCCCTCGATCGAAACCCACTCGTGATCGCGCGTATATTTCAGCTCTTCGGGAAATTCCATGACAGTATCGTCCTCGTTCTCAGCGATGGGCGGCCCGGGGTCGGCGATAGAAGGGGAGCGCCACCTTCTCGGCCTTGAGCCGGCGCCCGCGAACTTCGACCGACAGCGCAGCGTCTACCGCTTCCCGCTGAACAAGCGCAAGGGCGATCGAGGAGCCGAGTGTGGGCGATTTCGTCCCGCTCGTCACCACGCCCACCGGTTGATCCCCGGCAAACACCGGGTGCTCCGCCCGGGCGATCCCCGCGTCGAGCAGGCGCAAGCCGACGAGACGGCGTGACGACCCGGCCGCCTGCTCCCGGGCGAGCGCGTCGCGCCCGCAAAACGGCCCCTTGTCGAGCTTGACCGCCCAAGCGAGCCCGGCTTCGAGCGGCGAGATGTCGCGCCCGAGTTCGTGTCCGTAGAGCGGGAGCGCCGCCTCGAGACGCAGAGTGTCCCTCGCACCGAGACCGATCGGCTCCAAGCCGAGTGGCCCGCCGGCGTCGAGAAGGGCGCGCCAGAGTCCGGACGAGTGCTCGACCGGCACGAAGAGCTCGAAGCCGTCCTCGCCGGTGTATCCGGTGCGCGCCGCGATGCAGTCGATCCCGGCGACCTTGGCCGGCACGACGGAGAAGCGCGGCAACTCCGCGAGTTCCGCGCCACCGAGTCGGCCGATGATCTGCGACGCTGCGGGCCCCTGGAGCGCGAGCAGTCCAGTCGCCGCCGACAGGTCGCGCACCTCCACCCCCGCGCGCCCGCGCGCCCGACCGGAGATCCAGTCGGAGCAGGTCTCCGCGTTCGAGGCATTCACGCAGAACATCCAGCGCTCCGGGCCGAGGCGGTAGAGGATGGTGTCGTCGATCGTGCCGCCGCTCTCGTCGCACCAGGGCGAGTAGAGTGCGCGGCCGACGTCGAGGCGCGAGGCGTCGTTCGTCGCCACTTCCTGGCAGAGCGCGAGTGCACCCGGGCCCGACACCTCGATCTCGCCCATGTGCGACACGTCGAACAGGCCGGCGCGCTCACGGACCGCGGCGTGCTCCGCGAGAACACCCCGGTACTGGACCGGCATCTCCCAGCCGCCGAATTCGACGAAGCGCGCGCCCGCCGCGCGATGCAGATCGAAGAGAGCGGTGCGCCGCATCAGCCGACTCGCCGCGCCGCGGCATCGGCGGTGTTGGACATGAGCATCGCAATGGTCATCGGCCCGACCCCGCCGGGCACCGGCGTGATCCATCCTGCGCGCGCGCAAGCCGCCTCGAACTCGACGTCGCCGACGAGTCCGTTCTCGGTGCGGTTCGTGCCGACGTCGATCACGACCGCACCCGGCTTGATCCACGCCCCGCGCACGGCCCCCGGCTTGCCCGCCGCGGCGACGACGATGTCGGCACGGCCGACCTCCTCGGCTAGGTCGCGTGTGCGCGTGTGGCAGATCGTGACGGTGGCATGGCGTTCGAGCAGCATCAGGGCGACCGGCTTGCCCACGAGCAGGCTGCGGCCGACGATCACCGCCCGCATCCCCTTGGGGTCGACCCCGCTCTCGTCGATCAGGCGCAACACCCCGCTCGGCGTGCACGGGCGCAGCCCGGGCGAACCGGCCATGAGGCGGCCCTGGCTCGTCGGGTGCAGCCCGTCGACGTCCTTGGCCGGGTCGAGCCGTTCGATGACCGCGTTCGCCTCGAGGCCTTCGGGAAGCGGCAACTGGACGAGGATGCCGTGCACGTCGTCGCGGTGGTTGAGTTCGTCGACCACGGCGAGAAGTTCCGCCTGCGTCGTCGTCGCGGGCAGGCGGTGGCCGAAGGACGCCATGCCGATCGCGTGACAGGTCTTTTCCTTGCTGCCGACGTAGATCGCCGAGGCCGGGTCGGCGCCCACGAGCACGGTCGCGAGTCCCGGTGCGACGCCGCGCGCCTTCAACTTCTCGACGCGGAGGCGGACTTCCTCACGGACCCGGGCCGCGACCGCCTTGCCGTCGATGACCGTCGCCCGACCACCCTGCCCCTGCGCCATGGCCCGACGTCGTACAGTCGGTCTCCCGCCGTGTCCAGCCGCGGTGGGGCAACCCGCGGCGGTCGACCGGGCTGCGTCGGGCCGTGCGCATCGGGGTACCGCGCGAGATCAAGCCCGAGGAGAAGCGCGTCGCGATCACGCCGGCGGGTGCCGCGGCGCTGGTGGTCCGCCCCCCGCACCCCGGGACTCGGAGCGGGCCGGGCCCGGGCGGGAGCGCTGCGCGCCGCGATCCCCTCACCGCTTCAGATCGGCCGCAGACCCAGTTCGCGCAACTGGCCGGGGGCCGGCGGCGACGGCGCGTCGCTCATCGGGTCGGCCGCCCGCTGGGTCTTGGGGAAGGCGATCACGTCGCGGATCGAGGTCTCGCCGAGCCAGAGCATGCACAGGCGATCGAGTCCGAGAGCGAGGCCGCCGTGCGGCGGCGCGCCGTAGGAGAGCGCGTCGAGGAGGAAGCCGAACTGCTCGCGCTGCTGATCCGCGTCGATGCCGAGCGCACGAAATACGCGCGCCTGGACCTCCGGGCGATGGATGCGGATCGACCCGCCGCCGAGTTCGGTTCCGTTCAGGACGACGTCGTAGGCGAGCGCCCGCACCGACTCGGGGTCGCTCTCGAGCTTGTCGAGATCCTCGTCGGAAGGTGCGGTGAAGGGATGGTGGACCGAGACGAGGCGCTTCGCCTCGACATTCTCCTCGAACAGCGGGAAGTCGGTCACCCAGAGGTAGTTCCACTGGTTCTCGGGGATCTTGCCGAGGATATTCGCGAGGCGCAGGCGCAACTGGCCGAGCACCGACTGCGCATGCTTGCGCGGGCCGGCGACCAGGAAGAGCACGCCCCCCGTGCGAAGGCCCGTGCGTTCGGCGATCCGTGCACGTTCACCCTCGTCGAAGAACTTTGCGAGCGGCGACTGCCAGCCGTCCTCGTTCGCGCGGATCCAGGCGAGGCCGCCCGCGCCGAGCGTCTGCACCCAGGCCACGAGTTCGTCGAGTTCGCGGCGCGAGAGCCGCGCGCCGTCGTCGGCGACGATGCCCGACACGATTCCACCACGCGCGACCACCTCGGCGAGGATCCGGGCCTTGCTCTCGCGCATCAGATCGGAGAGCTCGACGAGTTCGAGGCCGAAACGCGTGTCGGGGCGGTCGGTGCCGAAGCGGGTCGTCGCCTCATGGTAGGTCATCCGCGGAAAGGGCGTGCTCGGCACCGGTGCGCCGATTGCCTCGGCTCCGGCGACGAGCAGTCCCTCGGTGAGCCGCAGCACATCCTCCTGTCCGACGAAAGACATCTCGATGTCGATCTGCGTGAACTCCGGCTGGCGATCGGCGCGCAGATCCTCGTCCCGGAAACAGCGCACGATCTGGTAGTAGCGATCGAGTCCGGCGACCATCAGAATCTGCTTGAAGATCTGCGGCGACTGCGGAAGGGCGTAGACTGAGCCCGGGTTGACCCGGCTCGGCACCAGGTAGTCCCGCGCCCCCTCGGGCGTGGAGCGCGTCAGAATGGGCGTTTCGACGTCGACGAAACCCTGCGCGTCGAGGCAGCGCCGCACCGCCGCGGTCGCCTTGTGCCGGGCGACCAGGTTGTGGGTCAGGCGCGGACGGCGCAGGTCGAGGTAGCGGTGCTTCAGGCGCACGCTCTCGTTCGTGTGATCCTCGTCGTCGAGAGAGAACGGCAGCACCCGTGAAGAGCCCAGAACCCGGAGTTCGGCGACGCGCAATTCGACCTGCCCGGTCGGCAGGTCCGGATTCACGGTTTCGGCGGGTCGGGCGGCGATCGTTCCCCGCACCGCGATCACGTACTCCGTGCGCAACCCGTGCGCGCGGCGATGGGCCTCGGGGCTGTCGTCGGGGTCGAAGACGAGTTGCAGCACTCCGGTGCGGTCGCGCAGGTCGATGAAGACGATGCCGCCATGGTCGCGCCGGGTACCGACCCAGCCCATGGCCGTAACCGTGCGGCCGACGTCCGCGCTGCGCGGCACGCCGCAGGTGAGATCCCGGCGCCAGTCCCCCAGCGGCTCGGTCGCGATGGTGGTGGTCTCCTCGGTCGTCATCGTCTCACTCCCACGGCGTCGAGAAGGGCCTTGCCCTCCAGGTCGATGTCCACCGCCAGCCGCTCGTCCTGCTTGGCGTGCATGTCGCGCAGGGTCGCTCGCCGGGCCTGCAATTCCTCGTCGCCGAGCAGCAGCACGCGCGCTGCACCGAGGCGATCGGCCCGGCGCATCTGGCTCTTCACACTGCGCCCACCGCCGAGTTCCACCCGCAACCCCGCGTCGCGCAGTCGCCGGGCGAGTCGCAGCGCGTCGGGTTCAGAGGCCGCACCGATGGGTGCGACGAAGACGTCGGGAGCAGCGAGGCCGGCGAGCCTCGACTCGATCGCCGGGTCGGCCGCCTGCAAGGCGATCGCCAGCCGCTCGACGCCGAAGGCGAAGCCGATGCCGGAGAGTTGCGGGCCACCGATCTGGGCGAGGAGCCCGTCGTAGCGCCCGCCGGCACCGATCGCGCCCTGTGCGCCCAGCCCCTCGGCCGTCACCTCGAAGGTCGTGCGGACGTAGTAGTCCAGCCCGCGCACCAGACGGCGGTCGAGTTCCCAGGCGACCCCCTGCGCCTCGAGAAGCGAGCGCACCGTCGAGAAGTGCTGACCGCAGGGCTCGCAGAGCCGGTCGACGAGCGCCGGGGCGTCGGCGGTCGACGCGCGGCAGCCAGGCTCCTTGCAGTCGAGGATGCGCAGCGGGTTCTTGTCGAGCCGGCGTCGGCAATTCTCGCAGAGGTGCGCCGAGCGGCTCTCGCCGAAGGCGCGCAGCTCGTCGCGATAGGCCGGTCGGCAGGCCTCGTCGCCGAGCGAACCGACGAGCAGCCGTGGAGTCGGGACCCCGATCGCCTCGAGCACATCCACCAGACAGGTGAGCAACTCCGCATCGGCGAGGGGATCCTCGCGCCCGACGAGTTCCGCACCGATCTGGTGGAACTGCCGAAGCCGGCCCTTCTGCGGTCGCTCGTGACGGAACATCGGGCCGACGTAGTAGAGCCGGGAAACCTGGTCGCGCTGGTCGAGGTGGTGCTCGACGAAGGCGCGTGCGAGCGGCGCCGTACCCTCCGGCCGCAGCGTCAGCAGCGTGCCGTCGCGGTCGGGGAAGGTGTACATCTCTTTCTCGACGATGTCGGTCGTCTCCCCGATGGAGCGCGCAAAGAGTTCCGTGCGCTCGACGATCGGCAGCCGGATCTCGTCGAAGCCGTAGCGTTCCAGGACCGAGGACGCGATGCGCTCGATCCGGGTGAGCAGACGGGCCGCCTCGGGCAGCGCGTCGTGAAAGCCTCTCACCGCCGGAATCGACATCGACGGCGGAGATACCATGCGACCGGGGATCGGCAATTGGACGCGGCGTCCGGTGCGCCCGGCGTCAGCCCCGTCCCCGACCCTGCCCCGCCGAAGCACCCGGGAAGGAGGACTGCAGGTGCTTGAGCTGAGCGTACTGCGTCAAGTCGTACTGGAGCGGCGTGATCGTGAGGTAACCGGCGCGAAGCGCCATCAGGTCGGTGTCGGGATCGTCCTCGGCGGCTCGGCCGCTCGCCGCACCGAGCCAGAAGTAGTCGCGTCCGCGCGGGTCGGTGCGGCGCTCGTAGGCGTCGGTCCACGGCGCAGTGCTCTGCGGCACGACACGCACGCCGCGCGGCTCGCCACGATCGAGTCGTGGGATGTTCACGTTGAGCACCATTCCGGGGCTGATGCCGAGAGCGATCGCGCGCTCGACGATGTCGCGCGCATGGACGGCCGCGCCGGCGAAGTCGAATCCCCCACCCTCTTCGAGCGAGAACGCAATCGAGGGGATGCCGATGAACGCGGCCTCGACCGCGGCGGCCACCGTGCCCGAGTAGACGACGTCGACACCGAGGTTCGATCCGGCGTTGATCCCGGAGACGACCAGGTCGGGGCGCGCTTCGCACAGTTCGCGCACGCCGAGTTTCACGCAGTCGGCCGGGCTCCCGTCGACCCCCCACCCGAAGGGCCGGGCGCCGATCGAGATGCGCTCGGTGATGAGGGGGGTCATGAACGTGATCGCGTGGGCCGCACCACTCTGGCCCGACATCGGCGCCACGACGTCGATCGCGGCGATCGAGGAGAGGCCCTCGGCGAGGGCGGCGATGCCGGGCGCCAGGATGCCGTCGTCGTTGGACACGAGAATCCTCATGGAACCGCTCCCTAGCGTTCGAGGGCCGCGTCCGCGATAAGACACGCGTGGCCGCGGAGGAGGCATCATCGATGGAGGCCGACGAGCGGATACCCATCTTGAATGGACACGCCTGGACGCTCGGACTCGACGTGCCGGCCGACGCGATCCTGCCACGGACGACCGTTGCGGCAGGCGGGGCGGCCCCGGGCTTGTTCTCCAGCGTCGACCCCGGGCTCGCCGCCCGCCTGCGCCCTGGCGATTTCCTGGTCGGCGGCGATCGCTTCGGGCGGGGCGCGATCGACGACGCACCGATCCGCGCGATCCTCGCCGCCGGCATCGCGGCGGTGATCGCGCACTCGTTCGATCCGGACTTCGAGTCGTGGGCCTTGCACGCGGGCCTTCCGCCCCTGCAACTGAACGAGGCCCTGGTGATCCACACCGGTGCGCGGCTGCGCGTCGATCTCGAGGGAGCCCGCGTCGTGAACATGAGTTCGGGCGACCGCTTCCCGATCCGCAACCTCGGCGAGGAACGGCTCGCCCGACTTCGGCGCCGCCATGCTCGAGGCTGAGGTCAAGCTCGAACTCGCCGACGCCGCGGCCGAACGCCTGCGGCGACGACTCGACGAACTCGGCGCCGCACCCGAGCCGGAACGCCGACAGACCGACGTCTACCTGGCGCACCCGACCCGGGACTTCGCGACGACCGACGAGGCGCTGCGCCTGCGGCGGGACGGTGCCGAGTTGCGGGTCACCTACAAGGGCCCGAAGCTCGATCCGCCCCGCAAGACCCGCGAGGAGATCGAGTTCGCACTCGACACCGACGAACCCACCGCTCGCCTGCTCTTCGAGCGGCTCGGCTTCCGCACCGTCGCGACCGTCGCCAAGCGGCGGGTAGAGTACCGGCTCCCGGGGCCGCCACCGATCGTCGTGAGCCTCGACGAGGTCGAGGGGCTCGGCCGCTTCTGCGAGGTCGAGACCGCCGCGACCGACGTCGCGACCGGGCGGCGGGTCCTCGAAGCGGCCCTGCGACTGCTTGGCCTCGAGGACGCCGAGCCGATCGCGACGAGCTACCTCGAACTGCTCTTGCACCGCGCCTGATTCGTCCGCCGCAGGCTGCTTCTCAGCGCAGGCGCCGCGTCATCTCGATCGCCGGCTGTCCGCGCGGGTAGAAAATCGGCGCTGCGTCGCGCGGCCGATAACCTGCCTTCTCGAAGAAGCGCTGCGCCCCGTGGTTCTCGCGCGCCGTATGCAACCGGACCTCGCGCGCGTTCCAGGCCCGCGCCACCAGTTCCGCGCGGTCGAGGAGCGATCGACCGAGACCGCCGCCGCGAAACGCCGGCTCGACCACGATGGCGACGAGTTCGACGAAGCGCGGCGCGAGCAGCCCGAGGAAACGGTGCGGGGCCACGATGGCGAATCCACGGCTGCTTCGTGCGTCCTCCGCGACCAGGCTTACGACGCCGTAGGCGTCGAGCCAGCGGTCGATGATGTCGCCGTAGTCGCCGAAGCCGACGAAGCTCTGCTGCGCCGAGCGCACCATGAACGCGCGGTCGCGGTCGCCGCCACGCCGCAGGGAAATCCGCCGATCGAGCACGGGAGAGGCCACGCCCGAGGATCGTCGGCCGGCGCCGCGAGCGCAAGGCCGTCGGCTTGCGCCGAACGCCGGCGCCCGCCAAAGTCCGCGACCGTGGACGGTCCCACCTCCGCATCCGGCACCAGCGTGCGGATCGATCGCTGGCTGCTCGCAGCCCGGGTCTTCAAGACCCGGCCGCTCGCGCAACAGGCTTGCGAAGGTGGCAAAGTCTCGGTGAACGGCACCCGCGCGAGCGCGCATAAAGCGGTACGGCCGGGCGACCGGGTCTCCGTGCGCAGCGAGCACGGCCCGCGCGAATTCGAGATCCTCGCACTCGGGGAGAAGCGATTGCCCTTCAGCGAGGCCGCTCTCCTCTACGTCGATCACAGCCCGCCTCCCGAGCCGTCCCCGGGACTCTCCGGTGCGGCGGGGCCGCCCGCGACGCGCGGTGGGCGACCGAGCAAGCAGGACAGACGCGCGATCGCGCGACTGCGCGGGCGATGAGGTCGGACGCCCGTCGCCGGTTTGGCATCGACCTGCCGACCGGCTAGGACCCAGCGATGGAGCCGACCGGGCTCCGGAAGGAGAGCCCATGAGCGGCCATGACGACGACGAAGTCCTCTACGACGACTGCCAATGCTTCGAGGTCGTCCGGTTCATCGACGAGCAGGGCGAAGCCCAGGTCTGCATCAGCTTCCACACCAACGGCGTGTCGATCAACCTGTCCGAGGAGGAGTTCGTCCACTTCGCCGAGGTCATGGGCGGCATCGAGACACCGCCCTCGCAATCCTCTCGCCACTGATGCCTTCCGCGCCGCTCCTCCGCGAAGGTCGCGAAATGAGTAGGCCCCCGGCCGCGCCCACCCGGACCGCGGCCCGCGGAGGCCGCGCACTGGTCGCGCTGGTCGCGCTCGCGAGCCTCGCCGCCTGCGGCGAAGTCGGAACGAGCCCTCGGCCCCTTCCCGAACCAGCGCCGCCCGCGATGCCTTTCGTGACGGCTCTGGTCGGCCCCGAGGGCCTGGCCTTCGACCGGCAGGGCAATCTCTACGTCGGCAGCACGACCGGACGCATCCTGCGGATCGCCGCCTCGGGTACCCAGACCATCTTCGCCGAGGTCGGCGCACAACTCGCCGGACTGGCGGTCGCGCCGGGCGAGGGGATCGTCGCAGCGCTCTTCACCGAGGGCGACGTAGTCTGGATCTCGCAGGCCGGCGAACGACGCATCATCGCGACCGGGCTCGACAGTCCCAACGGCATCGCCATCGACCCGGCAGGCCGGATCCTGGTGAGTGCGAGCGGCTTCGCAGGCGCACCGCGCATCGTCACGACCGACATCGCGGGCAACCAGCGCACGCTCACCGACCAGGTGCTCTCGCCCAACGGGCTCGCCTTCGGTCCCGATGGCCGTCTCTACGTCGCCGAGACGCTGCAGAACCGAATCGTGCGCATGGATTACGACCCGGCAACAGGCACGGTCGGACCCCGCGAAGTCTTCGCAAACGGAGCGCTGCTCGCCGACGGGCTCGCCTTCGACGTCCAGGGGAACCTCATCTTCGCCGGCGCCGGCAAGCTCTGGCTGATCCCCGGCGATGCCCCCGCCGCCCCGCGGCCCTACGTCGAAGCCGGCGACGTCGCCGGCCCGGCGAGCCTCGCCTACGGGTCGGGCCGCGGCCGACGGCGCGACCAGCTGTTCTTCACGAACTACGGCTTTCCCGCGCTCGGCAGCGGTACGACCGTCGCATCGGTCTTGCTCGGGGTCCCTGGCCTGCCGTTGCTTGCACCCTGAGGCTTCGCGCGTCCGATCGACCTCCGGCCACACCGGAGCCAACCCAGACACAACGAGGAGAAGAAACCAGATGTCCGATCCCACACCTGTCGTGAACAGCGCGAAGGAGTTCCTCGAGAAGATCTTGCCCGAGGGCTTCGCGAGCCAGGACCACGGCGCCGGAGCCGAGGATGCTTCACTCCACTACGTCGTGACGGGCGAGGGGGGCGGCGAGTGGAACGTGCGCGTCGCCGGCGGCAAGATGACCGTCGCGCAGGGCCCGGCAA
Organism: Klebsiella pneumoniae; assembly: GCA_945872365.1. Classification (GTDB taxonomy): domain Bacteria; phylum Desulfobacterota; class Binatia; order UBA12015; family UBA12015; genus REEB422. The sequence continues at coordinate 97,953 of CAMBZJ010000009.1, read as the reverse complement.
GCGAACCGGCTCTGGTCACCTTCAAGCTTTCCGCCAAAGACCTGCTCGACGCGGTGAATTCCCGCAACGGCGCCGTTCCCGGTCTCGTCGTTCCCGTCCAGCAAGAGGGCAAGGGCGGCGGCAGCGCCGCGGCACGGGCCCTCAAGGGCACGATGGTACTCCACTTGACCCGCCCGGACGGCGACCCGCTCGAAATGGAGATGTGCTTCAACGGCGCCGCCACCCCGAAGACCGAGATGACCGTCGCGCTCGCCGACCGGATCGCCATGGACGAGGGGCGCATGAACGGCCAGGAGGCCTTCATGACGGGCAAGATCAAGGTCCAGGGCGACATGGGCTTCCTGATGCAGGTCGCGATGGCGACCGGGCGCTGAGGCTCCGACCACCCCCTCACGGAACGAACGAGGCCGCGGAGCCATTGCCCCGCGGCCTCGTCGTCCGGCTCGGTGCAGCCGTTTCTTTTATGAGTCGACTCCTCTTCAGCGCCCCGGTGCCTTGCGGCCACAGCGGTCGGCGAGAGCCTCCGCCTTGTCGGTGCGCTCCCAGGTGAAGAAGCCCCCTTCGGGCGCCTGGCCGAAGTGGCCGTAGGAAGCCGTCTTCTTGTAGATCGGCCGCAGCAGGTCGAGCGCCTGGATGATCGCGCGCGGGCGCAGATCGAGCACCTCGAGCAGGGCCTTGGCGATCTGGTCGTCGGGCACGACGCCGGTGTCGGAGGTGTCGACGAGCACGGACAGCGGTCGGGCGATGCCGATCGCGTAGGCGATCTGCACCTCGCAGCGCGCGGCGAGACCGGCGGCGACGACGTTCTTCGCCATGTAGCGGCCCATGTAGGCGGCGCTGCGATCGACTTTCGAGGGGTCCTTGCCGGAGAAGGCGCCGCCGCCGTGACGGCCGTACCCACCGTAGGTGTCGACGATGATCTTGCGGCCCGTCAGGCCGCAATCACCCATCGGACCCCCGACGACGAAGCGTCCGGTCGGGTTGATGTGGAACTCGGTGTCCGGCCGCAGGAAGCGTGTCGGGATGACCTTCTTCACGACCTGCTCGATCATCGCCTCGCGCAGTCGCTCATTGGACACCTCGGGCGAGTGCTGGGTCGAGATGACGACGCTTCGCACCGCGACCGGCTTGCCATCCTCGTACTGGACGGTCACCTGCGACTTCGAGTCGGGCCGCAGGAAGTCGAACATGCCCTCCTTGCGGACCTGGGTCAGGTGCTTCACCAGGTGGTGCGCGAGCGAAATCGGCAGCGGCATCAGCTCGGGCGTCTCGTCGCAGGCGAAGCCGAACATGAGCCCCTGGTCGCCGGCGCCCTGGTCGAGCTCGCTCGCGCGATCCACGCCCATCGCGATGTCCGGCGACTGACGGTCGATCGCCGTCAGGACGGCGCAGGTCTGGTAGTCGAAACCCATCTCCGAGGACGTGTAGCCGATCTCCTTGACCGTCTCGCGGGCGAGTTCGGAATAGGAGACGCGCGCGTCGGTCGTGATCTCGCCGGCGATGACAACCATTCCGGTCTTGCAGAGCACCTCGCAGGCGATGCGCGCCTTGGGGTCGTGGCGGATGATCTCGTCGACGACGGCGTCGGAGATCTGGTCGCACATCTTGTCGGGATGCCCCTCGGAGACGGATTCCGAGGTGAATAGGAAGTTCTTGAGGGCCATGGCGTTCCTCTCGCAGCGAAGGGATTTCGGAAAGGGGCGCAGCACGCCGCTGCGCGATGTCGCGCTCCTGTAACAGGCCCGCCGGACGAGTTACAATTGCCCGTCGTGAAACCCCCTGAGAGCCCCCACGCCGAGTCCGCCAGCCCGCGGCGGAGGAAGCAGGCGCTGCGCGAACGCCTGCGCAGCCAACGGCGGGGGTTTCCCGCGGAGCGCATTCGCGCGGGGCGCCTGCACCTCGCCCGGGTCGCGGCCACGGCCCCACCGGTGGTCGGGGCGCGCACCTTGGTCGGGTATCTGGCCTGCGATGGCGAACCCGACGTGTCGGGAATCCTCGAAGACGCCCGGCTACGGGGCGTCGCCGTCCTGCTGCCCCGGCAACGGCCCGTCGACGGCGGTCTCGACCTGGTCGCCCTCGCCGACCCCAGCGAGCCGGCGCTGCGCCCCGGCCGCGGCGGCGTCCGCGAACCCGAGGGGCCGGCCGCCCTCCCCGGGACGCTCTCGGTACCGGTCGTGGTGCTCGCGCCGGCCGTCGCGCTCGACCGTCGCGGCACCCGACTCGGACGCGGTGGCGGCGCCTACGACCGCTTGTTCGCAGCCCAGCGCGGAGCGGGCTGGACGCTCATCGGGGTCTGCCATCCCGAGCAGGTGCTCGACGACCTCCCGCTCGAAGCGCACGACCAGCCCGTCGACGCGATTCTCACCGAGGACGGCTTCCAACCGGTCCACCGCGCAGGTGCCGCACCCGATGGCGGGAACGGGCCCGCGTGCTAGACCCTCGCGCCATGTCGCTCCTCATCGTGGGCACGCTCGCGTTCGACGACATCGAGACCCCTTCCGGCCGGGTCGTCGGCGAGATTGGAGGCTCGGCCGGCTACGCCGCTCTCGCCGCGAGCTTCTGCACGGAAGCCGCCGTCGTCGCGGTCGTCGGCGAGGACTTCCCCCGGGCGACGCTCGACGACTTCGGCAAGCGCGGCATCGATCTGGTTGGCGTCGAGCAGGCGGCCGGCAAGAGCTTCCGCTGGTCGGGCCGCTACCACGAGAACCTGAACCTGCGCGACACGCTCGACACACAGCTCAACGTACTGTCGACGTTCTCGCCCAAGGTGCCGGAACACCTGCGCGGCGCCGAGACGGTCTTCCTGGGCAACATCGATCCGGTGCTCCAGACCTCGGTTCTCGACCAGCTGAAGGGACCGCGCCTGGTCGCCTGCGACTCGATGAACCTGTGGCTCGAGATTGCGCGCCCCGCGCTCATGCGGGTGCTCGAGCGGGTCGACATGCTGGTGGTGAACGACGAGGAGGCCCGGATCCTCTCCGGCGAGCACAACATCGTGCGCGCAGCGCACGGCATCCTAAAAATGGGCCCCAAGCGCGTTCTCATCAAGCGCGGCGAGTACGGCGTGCTCGCCTTCGAGCACGGCTCGACGTTCGCGATGCCGGCCTATCCGCTCGAGAAGGTCTTCGATCCGACGGGCGCCGGCGACACGTTCGCCGGGGGCTGCATAGGCTCACTCGCCCGCGACGGCGGACGGGTCGATTCGGCTTCGCTGCGCCGGGCGATCGCGCTCGGTTCGGTCCTCGCGTCGCTGGTGGTCGAGAAGTTTGGCATGCGCCGGCTCTGGGAACTCGCGCCCGCCGACATCGAGGCACGGCGCCAGGCCTTCCTGCGGCTCACCGACTTCCACACGATCTGACGCGGGAACGGACGACCTTGCGATGACCGGGGCAACCGGCCCGGGAATCCTTCGCAGTGCCGTACTGCTCGCCGGTGGCCGGTCCTCGCGGATGGGCCGCCCCAAGGCGCTGCTCGATCTCGGCGGCGAGCCGATGATCGCGCGGGTGGCGCGTGCGCTCGAGGCTTCCTGCGACGAACTCGTCGTGGTGGCCGCAGCGGCCGACCGGCCCGGGGAGACGGCGACCGCCGACGAGTTGCGCGCGGCCCTCGCGTGCACCGGCTTCGCCAGGCGCGCCGACGCCCTGGGCATGGCACGCGACCTGGCCGAGGCGCGTGGTCCGGTGGCCGGGCTTGCCGCCGGGCTCGCCGCGGCTCGGGGCCGCTGGGCGATCGTCGTCCCGTGCGACCTTCCCTTCCTCTCCCCGTCGCTCGTCGCCGGGCTGTTCGCGACCGCCGAGGCCGGCCGTCCTCGGGCGGCCAGCACGCCGGTCGCGGTGATACCGCGCCGCGGCGGGTACTGGGAGCCCATGCCGGCGGTGCTCGATCGAGCGGTCTTCGCTCGCCTCTACGCGGAACAACTCGAGCGGGGTGAGCTGCGTCCGACCGCCCGATTCTCCGACCCGGACGTGATCGCACTCGAAGGCGATGCGCTCGACCGACTTGATCCCGGCGGCGCAAGCTTTCTCGGTGTCAACGACGCGCGGGAATACGCACGGGCCCGGGATCTGCTCGGCCTTCCCGCCTGAACCGTCCGCAGCCGCGGACCTCAGGCGGGCCGCAGTTCCTCTCCGCCGAAGGCGCGGAGCATCTCGCGCAGCCGCCCGATCGCCTGCCCGTGCAGTTGGCAGACCCTCGACTCGGTCACCCCGAGGCGATGTCCGATCTCCTTCATGGTGAGGTCGCCCGCGTAGTAGAGCGGCACGACCTCGCGCTCCTTGCCGGGCAGCCGCGCGATCGCCGCCGCGATCGCGCGGGTGCGCTGGCGCTCGCAGAGGACGGCCGAGGGGTCGTCGTCGGGGGGCGAAGACGCGCCCCACCGCCCCTCCCGGGCGATCTCGTCGAGCGAAACCAGGGTGAGATCGCCCAACTCGCCGAGCCAGTGGTGGAAGTCGTCGAGCCCGACTCCGAGCGCAGCGGCAAGTTCCTCCTGGGTCGCTGCACGCCCGAGATGCTGCTCGAGGCCGTGCCGGCCGTCGGCGATCCGGTGAGCCCGGTCCCGGCCGGTTCGCGAGACCCAGTCGAGCGCCCGCATCTGGTCGAGGATCGCGCCGCGGATGCGAATCCGCGCATAGGTACGGAAACTCGCCGCCTGCCCGTCCTCGTAGCGTCGCACGGCGTCGAGCAGGCCGTCGGCACCCCAACTCGCAACCTCGTCGAACTCCACCGACGCAGGCAAGGCTCCGAGCATCTGCTGCACCACCTGCCTGACGAGCGGCAGGTATTCGGCAACGGTTACGTCCTCGCCGGGCGACCGGACGGGACATCGGGCTCTGGCGACCTGGGCCATCGGGGGGTGATTCCTCCCCGGGCGCCTGCTTCCGCGGACGCGCTCCGAGGGACGACGCCGAAACCAGCAAAGCGCGTGCCGCGTCGGCATCCTCCCGCCCCACCCGCCCGAGTGCCGCGAACGTCCTCCCGGGCGGATCCGAGTGCGACGATCCGCTGACGATCGGCGAGGACTCGTCGCCGCCTTGTCGATGGCCCGGTCGGCGTGCTGCTCTCGATCGGTGACCGGAACGGAGCGAAGGCGGCGTATTCTGTCGGCTGGGACCGCCCTCGGTTTCTCCCGTCCGCGGATCGCCCGGATCGGCCCGATCGACCGCCAGGAGTTCTACGAGCGCTGGCTCGCCGAGGGACGTGCCGGCGACATGCGCTTCCTGCTGCACCACCGCAAGGCGCGACTCGACCCGAACACCCGCTACCCCTGGGCGCGGTCGATGATCAGCGCCTTCGTGCCCCACGAGCCACCACCCCCTCCGCGCGACTGGCGCGGCGAGATGCGCGGGCGCATCGCCGCCTACGCCTTCGGCCCCGACTACCACGACGTCATCGCGGCCCGCCTGCAGGCCTGGCGCGACGAGATCGGGCGCATCGCACCCGGCTGCCGGACGCAGTCCTTCGTCGACACCGGGGCCGTCTTCGAACACGAGTGGGCGGCGCGCGCCGGGGTCGGCTGGACCGGCCGCCACACCCTCACGCTCAACGAGGAGGTGGGATCATGGGCCTTCCTCGCGGACCTGCTGGTCGATCTCGAACTCGAGCCCGACCCGCCGGCCGTCGATCGCTGCGGGACCTGCGACCGCTGCGTCGCCGCCTGCCCCACCGCCGCGCTCGAACCCGGCTACCGCCTCGACCCGAGGCGCTGCATCTCCTACCTCACCATCGAGCACAAGGGCCTGATCGACCGCGCGCTCCGGCCGTTGCTCGGCGACTGGATCTTCGGCTGCGACCTCTGCCAGGAGCCGTGCCCCTGGAACGGCGCCCGGGTCTCGGCGGAGCGCCCGGAACTCGCACCGCTGCTCGCCGGGATCCTGGCGCTCGACGAGGCGGGTTTTGGACGTCTCTACGGCTCGACCGCGCTGCGTCGCACCGGGCGCGCCGGACTGGCGCGCAACGCGGCCGTCGCGCTCGGCAACGGCGGACGGGAGGAAGCAGCGGATGTGCTCCTGCGTGCTCTCGGCAGCCACGACGCGGCACTCGTGCGCGCCCATGCCGCCTGGGCGCTCGGACGCCTGCCCGGCGGCGGCGGGCCGCCGGGCCGTGCCGCACTCGAGCGAGCGCTGGGGGATGCCGAGCACGCGGTCCGGATCGAGGCGCGAGACGCGCTCGAGGCCGGCACGGCCTGACCACGCCGAGCGGGTGCGCTGCGGGTCGAGGGTCCTGCTCGGGTCGAGGATCTCAGACGAGATCGCGGGACTCGGCCGCGTCGACACCGACGCGGCGCAGGAAGCGTTCCTTCACCCGCACCGCGACCTTCTCGCGTTCGAGTCCGTTGCCCTCGATGCGCAACTTGCCGCCCGCGATCATGTCGTGACCACCCGCGGAGCGGCTGCCGAGGACCTTTTGGAGGACGTCGCCGGCATTGGCGTCGCGGTCGGTCGTGCGCACGGAAACATGCAGGGACTTCTTGTAGGTCCCCATCGCGAGCGCCCAGTCGACCTCGTCGAGGCGCAAGAGGAAGTCGGCGACCTCGGCAACCATGTCCGGGTAGAGGACGTCGCCCAGATCGGAGACGACGACCTTGCCGTAGACGACCGCGCCTTCGATCGCGTCGCGGAAAGTGCGGAAGTACTCACGGGGTACGCGGGCATTCTCGATCTTCCCGAGCCGCCGCTTGTTCGCATAGGGATAGAGGAACTGGCTCGCGGCAAAATCCGCGGGCGTCGCCTCCCGGCCCAGATCCTGCGTCTCCGCGCTGATGCCGTAGAAGAGCGCGGTCGCGATCTTGCTCTCGACGGTGGCGTGCGAGTCGCGCAGGTACTCGGTGAGGATGGTCGAGGTGGCGCCGTAAGCGTCGCGCAGGTCGACGAACGGGACGCCCTCGTACTTTCCGTAGGCGGGATGGTGGTCGATCACGCCGCTTGGGCGGATGTCCGCGGGCAGCGAGTTGTTCGATCGCCCGGGCTGGGTGTCGACCAGCACGACCCTGGTTTCCGGCCCGAAGCAGATCTCCTTCACCGGCACCAGGCGGATGTTGAGGTACTTCACCATCGCCCGGTTTTCAGCACGGCCGATGATCCCGCCGAGGGCGATGACCGATTCCACCTCGGCGACCTCCTCGAGAACGTACTGGAGAGCTGCGGCGCTCGCGAGCGCGTCGGGGTCGGGGTTGTCGTGGGGAAGAATGACGAGCGGCTGCGCGCCCTCCACCACTTCGATAAGTGAGACCAGAGGTCCCTTGGATTGGCCCATAAATCGCGACGCCGAAATGGTACCCGACGGCGCGTGCGGCAGCATATAGCCGTCGGCCCCTCCGGCTGTCCAGCCGGGCCCGGGAGGGTGTGCCGGAATGAATCGGGTTGCTCCGGGTGGTAGGCTCCGAGCTGGGTTGGTCCCCGCCTTGGGTTCTTACGACGAGATACGCGCCCGCCTCCTGCGCATCGCCGAATCACCTTCGGCCGACCTCGCCGAAGGAGCCCTGCTCATCGCCGCCGAGGAGTACCCGGACCTCGACCTCCCCGAGTCGCTCGACTTCCTCGACGATATCGCCGCCTCGGCCGCGGCCCGCCTCGGCGCCGACGCCGAGTCCGGCACCGCGCGCGTCGTCCTGACCGACGAGATCTTCCGGGAGCGCGGCTTCGCCGGTGACGCGGACGACTACTACGACCCACGCAACAGTCTCCTGTCCGACGTGATCGAGCGACGGCGCGGCATCCCGATCACGCTCTCGATCGTCTACGTCGCGACCGCGCAGCGGATCGGCCAGCGAGCGAGCGGCGTGAATGCTCCCGGCCACTTCCTGGTCCGCCACGGCGATTCGATCATCGACGCCTTCCGCGGCGGGCGCGAGGTCGGCAGGGCCGAGTTCGCCGAGCGCCTGCGCGAGGCCGGCGCTTCCGACCCGGCGGAGGCGGTCGCGCGGCTGCTCGCACAGCCCCCGACCCATCGCGAGATCCTGAGCCGCGTGCTGGGGAACCTCAAGGCGACCCACCTGCGGCGACGCGAGATGGACCGTGCCCTCGCCGACGTCGACCGTCTCGTCCTGCTCAATCCCGACCAGCCCGCCTGGTTGCGCGAACGCGCCGCCCTCTACCAGCACCTCGGCTGTCCACACGCGGCAATCGCCGACCTCGAACGTTTCTGCGAGCTTGCCCCGCGCGACCCGGAGCGCGACGTCGTCCGCCAGGCACTCGCCCAACTCGTACGCAACGCACCCGCCGTCCACTGAGGGGCCGGGACCCGACCATCATCTGATTCGCAGTGCGACCGGCCAGTCGGCCGATCGCCGGAGGTGCCTTGAACACATCGTTCGATCCGCCCGAGCCGAGGACGACCCCGGCCGTCCCGGAGCGCTTCTTCTTCGACCGCTTCGGACTCGACCCCGGCACCCTGGAGTCCACTCTGGGGACCGCGCTCGCCCGGCGCGCCGACTTCGCCGACATCTTCTTCGAGTTCCGCTCGAGCGACTCGGTGTCGCTCGACGAAGGACTCGTGAAGAAGGCCAATCACTCCATCGTGCAGGGTGCCGGGGTCCGCGTGCTCGCCGGCGAAAAGACCGGCTACGCCTACTCCGACGAGGTGAACGTCGAGCGGCTTCAGGTCGCCGCGCGGCATGCCTGCGCCATCGCGGCCGCCGACGGCGTCGAGCGCGGCATCGATCTGCGCGCCCCGGGAAGGCCGGGCCATGATCTCTACCCGGTGCCGAGCGGCGAGATCCGCCGACCGCTTCCCGAACGGGTCGACCTCCTGCAGCGCATCGACCGCGAGGCCCGCGGCTTCGACCCGCGCATCCGCAACGTCATGGCGTCGGTCGGCACCGAGGAGAGACTCGTCCTCGTCGCGAACTCGGCGGGCGAACTGGTCGCCGATGTCCAACCGCTGCTGCGGGTGAACGTGACCTGCATCGCCGAGGACGGCACGCGGCGCCAGCAGGGAAGCGCCGGCGGTGGTGGCCGCCACGCCTTCTCCTGGCTCGTCGGCGACACCGAGCGCGCACTCGGCTTCGCCCGCGAGGCCGCCCGTCAGGCCATCGTCAACCTCGACGCGGTCGATGCCCCGGCCGGGCAGATGACCGTCGTGCTGGGCGCCGGCTGGCCCGGCATCCTGCTCCACGAGGCGGTCGGCCACGGCCTCGAGGGCGACTTCAACCGCAAGGGCACCTCCGCGTTCGCGAAACTCCTCGGGGAACGCGTCGCCTCGGAACTCTGCACCGTCATCGACGACGGCACGATCGCCTCGCGCAGGGGCTCGCTCAACGTCGACGACGAGGGCACGCCGACGCGCCGCAACGTCCTCATCGAGAAGGGCCGCCTCGTCGGCTACCTGCAGGACCGACTGAACGCCCGGCTCACCGGAGTCGCGCCGACCGGGAACGGGCGTCGCGAGAGTTTCATGAACTATCCGCTGCCGCGCATGACGAATACGTTCATGCTGGCGGGCGAGGATGCGCCGGAGGACGTCATCCGCTCGGTCGACCGCGGCCTCTACGCGGTCGCCTTCGGCGGCGGCCAGGTCGACATCACCAACGGCAAGTTCGTCTTCTCGGCGAGCGAGGCCTACCTGATCGAGGGCGGACGCGTCGGTCGCCCGGTGAAGGGAGCGACCCTGATCGGCAACGGTCCCGACGTGCTCACCCGCATCAGTCGGGTCGCCTCGGACCTAAAACTCGACGACGGGATCGGAACCTGCGGCAAGGACGGCCAGTCGGTGCCCGTGGGGGTTGGCCTGCCGACGCTGCGCATCGACGGGATCACCGTCGGCGGAACACGCGCTTGAGCACCACCGCGGGAGCCGGCGCCGAGATGGTCGCACGCGTCGTCGATGCGGCTCGTCGGGCGGGCGCGACGGACTGCGACGCGGTCTACGTCGAGGGCGAAGCGTCGTCCTGCAGCGTGCGCCTGCGTGAGGTCGAGAACGTCGTCCTCTCCCGCGAGCGCCGCCTGGGGCTGCGCTGCTTCGTCGGCAGAGGCTCGGCGGCGGGCTCGACGGCCGACCTCGATGGCTCGGCGGTCGAGCGCTTCGCCGCCGACGTCGTCGCGATGGCGGGCGTCGTCGCCCCCGATCCGACCGGCGGCCTGCCCGACGTCTCTCTGCTCGCGCGCGACCTGCCCGACTTGGCCATTCACGATCCTGCCGGCCTCGATACCTCCCCCGAGGAGCGGCTCGAACGCGCTCGGACTTGCGAGGCCGCGGCGCTCGATGCCGATCCCAGGATCGTCAATTCCGAGGGAGCGGAATTCTCCACGCGCTCGTCGAGCGTCGCCTACGCTTCGAGCCGCGGCTTCGCCGCCGAATACCGGGGAACCGGTTACACGCTCTGGGCCGCCCCGGTGGCCGGGAGCGACGGGGCGATGCAGTCGGGGTCCTGGTACGACACGCGGCGCTCGCTCGCGCGACTCGAAGACGCGGAATCGATCGGCCGCACCGCGGCCGCACGCGCTCTCCGCCGGCTCGGCGCACGCCCGGTGCCGACCCAGGAGGTGCCGATCGTGTTCGACCCGCAGACCGCGGCGAGCCTCGCCGGCCACGTCGCTTCGGCGATCTGCGGCGGCGCGCTCTACCGGCGGACGTCGTTCCTCCTCGACCGGCTTGGCGAGGCGATCGCCTCGCCGCTCGTCACGCTGGTCGACGACGGGCGCCTGTGCGGCGGCCTCGCCTCCCGTCCATTCGACGGCGAGGGGGTCGCGACCCGGCGCACGACGGTCGTCGAGGCCGGCGTCCTGCGCAGCTACCTGCTCGACACCTACGCGGCGGCCCGCCTCGGGCTCGCGACCACCGGCAACGCGGCGCGCGCCGTCGGCGACGTTCCCGGCGCCTCCCCGACGAACTTCCATCTGCTCGCCGGCACGACTCCTGCGGCGGACATCGTGCGCTCGGTCGAACGCGGACTCTACGTCACATCCCTCTCCGGCTTCGGCGTGAACCCCGTGACCGGCGATTACTCGCGCGGCGCCGCGGGGCTGTGGATCGAGCGCGGCGAGTTCGTCCACCCGGTCGAGGAAGTCACCATCGCGGGCAACCTGCTCGACATGCTGCGCGGCATCGAAATGGTCGGCGACGATCTCGAACCGCGCAGCAGTATCGCCGCACCGACGCTGAAGATCTCGCGCATGACGATTGCGGGCCGCTGACGACTCCCGGACCTCGGTCGAACGCGGCCGGAGAAGTGCGATGAAGACCCACGAACTGACCACCCCGGCACTCGTCGTCGAGGTGAGCGTGCTGGAGGCCAACCTCGATGCCATGGCGCAGGCTCTTCCCGGCGCCCGGTTGCGGCCGCACGTGAAGGCGCACAAGTGCACGGCGCTCGCCCGCCTCCAAGCGGCGCGCGGACACGCGGGCTTCACCTGCGCGACCGTCCGGGAGATGGAGGGCATGGCGGCCGCGGGGCTCGGCGCCGACCTGCTGCTCGCCAACGAAGTGCTCGCCGCGGGCCGCCTCGGTGCACTGCGCGAGCGCGGGGCCCGGGTCACCGTCGCTGTCGACTCCGAGGCGACCGTCGCCGCGGCGGCGCGCGGCGGCGTGGCCGAGGTGCTGATCGACGTGAACGTCGGCTTGCCGCGCTGCGGCTGTGATCCACGAGACGCCGGCCGCATCGCCGAACTCGCCCGCGGCGCGGGCCTCTGCGTGCGCGGGGTCATGGGCTACGAGGGGCACGCGGTGGGACTCGAGGACCGCGCGTTGCGGATCGCGCGCACCGAGGAGGCGATGGGCCGCCTGCTGGAGGCCCGGGCGCTGGTCGGAGGCGGGATCGTCTCGGCGGGCGGCACCGGCACCTGGGATCTCAACCGGTCGGCGACCGAGATCCAGGCGGGATCGTATGCGCTGATGGACACGGCCTACGAGAAACTCGGCCTGCCGTTTCGCCCCGCTCTCTTCGTACTGGCGACCGTGGTCTCGGTTTCCCCCGGATACGCGGTCGCCGATGCCGGCCTGAAGGCCCTCGGCATGGATCACGGCGCGCCGTCGATCGACGGCGCGCGGGTCTGGTTCTGTTCCGACGAGCACGTGACGTTCGCTGCGGCCGACGGCCTGCCCGCCCCACGCGTCGGGGAGCGCATCCGGGTCCGCCCGGCGCACGTCGATCCGACCGTCGCCTACCACGAGCGACTTCACCTGGTCGACGGGGAAGCGGTCGTCGAGTCCTGGGAGGTCGATCTGCGCGGATGGTGAGACCCGTGCTAGGGTCCGGATCGTCGGGCGAGCGGTCCGACGATGGAACCGATGGGATCGAAGCCGACCGCCCGGGCCGAGGGCCGCCACCAGCGACCGGTCCCCCACCCGCCCGACCTCGACGTCGGTGAACTCGCCCCCGAGTCGGGGATCTCCACCCGGCCGAGTCGCAACCTGAGCCTGCTCGCCGCGGTCTTCGCGGTCGTGGCGCTTGGCCTCATGCTCTTCTACAGCGACGGTCGTGCTCTGCTGGAGGCGGTACGGAGCATCTCCTGGCCGCGACTGCTCGTTCCGGTGGGGCTCACCCTTCTCAGTTACCTGTTCATGACGCTCTCCTACGAGGGTATTGCCCAGGCCGCCGGAGCGCCGATCGGTCTCCGGCCGATGCTGCGCATCACGATCGTCTCGAACACGATCAACTACCTGGTGGCGACCGGTGGACTCTCCGGCTTCGCCTTCCGGATGTACTTCTTCCGCCAGCACGGGATCCCCATGGGCACGGCGGTCACGATCTCCTTCGTGCAGGGGCTGCTCACGAATCTCACGCTGCTCTTCTTTCTCGCGATGGGGTTCTACTTCCTTCTGGCCCACGGCGCGCTCGGGACGCCGGCGCTCGTCGCCGCGGCGCTCATGCTCGGCGCCTTCGTACTGCTCACCTTGCTCTGCCTCGTCCTGCTCGTCCGGCCGCTCGCGCGCCGTCGCTTCCTCGCTCGTGCGGTACTGGTCGGCCACCGACTCGCCCGACGCTTTCTCCCCAGCCACCGGCTGCCGCGCCGCATCCACCTCTGGCAGGTGGCTCACAACGTGAATGCCGGTCTCGACTTCATGCTCGCGCGGTGGCAACTCATGCTCGCGCCGGCCGGCTGGATCGTCCTCGACTGGCTCGCGACCCTCGGCGTACTTCAGGCATCATTCTGGTGCGCCGGTCGCTGGATCCCGTTTCCGGAAGTGGCCGTCGGCTTCGCGATCGGCATGCTCGCCTCGCTGGTCTCGCTCGCGCCCGGCGGCATCGGCGTCCTCGAGGGCTCCATGACAGGCGTGTTCGTCGCGCTCGGCGTACCGCTCGAACCCGCCGTGGTCGCCGTCCTGATCTTCCGCTTCGCCTACTATGCCGTGCCCTTCCTCATGAGTCTGCTGTTCTTCCGCCGCATGCTCGGCGCGTCGACTGCGGCCGTTCCCACTTCCTGACGCCCGTGCCCGATACCGCGCGATGACCGAGAGGGGCGCCATGCACGACCGTGGACCGATCTTCGCCGCACTCGACTACGGTACGGGGAGCGGCAAGTGCGCCCTGTTCGACGCGGCCGGCCATTGCCTCGCGGTCGCACGCGAGCCCTGGACCTACCGCGAAGAGCCGGTCGAACCGCCCGGTTTCACCCGCGGGTACTCTTTCGACCCCGACGCCTTCTGGGCTGCGCTCGCGCGCTGCACGCGCGCAGCACTGGCGAAGGCGGGCGTGGGGAGCGATGCCATCGCCGGAGTCTCGGCGAGTGCGCAGCGCCTCGGCAGCGTATTTCTCGATGCGCGGGGGCGCGAGGTCTACGCGGGCCCGAACATGGACGGACGCGGCTTCGACGGCGCCATGCAGATCATGGGCAGGCTCTCGCTCGAACGCGCTGTCGGGATCGGCGGACACTGGCCGCCGTTCGTCTCGACGCTCGCGCGACTGTTGGTCTACCGATCCCGCCCCGACGCGGTTCCGGTCGCCAAGGTGCTGACCCTCAGCGACTGGATGACCTGGCGCCTCACCGGCGAGCTCGCCGCCGAACCCTCGAACGCCTGCGAGACGATGCTGCTCGACTTTCCCTCGCGCACCTGGAGCCGCGAGATCACCGCGGCCTTCGACGTGGACGAGCGCCTGCTGCCGCCGGTCGTCGAACCCGCGACGCGGATCGGAGCGGTGACGCCGTCGGCCGCGGCCGCGACCGGCCTCCGACCCGGCACTCCGGTGTATGCCGGCGGGGGCGACACGCAGTGCGCCTTGCTCGGCTCCGCGGTCGTCGAGCCGGGGCGGGCCGGGGCGGTGCTCGGCACGACCGCGCCGGTCATGAGCGTCACCGCGGAGCCCAAGGTGGACGTGAGCGGGCGACTCTGGAGCGGCTGCCACGTGCTGCCCGGGCGCTGGACGATCGAGAGCAACTCGGGCGACACCGGCATCACCTGGGAATGGCTTCTCGGCCTTCTTGGGCTCGAGGGTGCCGAGGGCCATGCGCGCGCCGAGGCCGAGATCGTCCTGCTGCCCGAGGATCCCCAGCCCGCCTTCGGAATCATGGGCCCTCACGTCTTCGACCTGCTGTCGTTCAATCCGCACCAGGCCATGGGCTTCCTGCTGCGCATGCCGCCGTTCACGCCACGCCCCGGGCGGGCGACCCTGCTGCGCGCCTTTCAGGAGAACATCGTCTGCGCGGTCCGGGCCAACCTGGAGCAGATCGAGGCGTTGCAGGGTCCGGTGCACTCGCTCACGCTCTCGGGCGGCATGACCCGCAGCCCGAGCCTGCTCGCGACCTTCGCCCGCCTGCTGCACCGGCCGCTGCAGGTCGCCGAACAACACGATGCGACGGCGCTCGGCGCGGCCATCCTGGCCGCGGCGGGCCATGGCACCCATCCTTCGATCGGCGCGGCCGCCGAGGCGATGGTGCGGCTGCGTCGACTGGATCCCGACGAGCGACAGCGCCGAGCCTATGACGCGCACTTCGCGCGCTGGCGCGAACTCTACGACCAGATGCGAGCGACCACGCTCTAGCCGCGCACCCGACGCGCGGACGCCGGGCGCTCTCCCGCCGGGTCACGCTCGAGCCGGGTCGCGCGCCGCAAGGCCAGGACCTCCGGTGCGGTGAGTTCGCGGACCTCTCCGGCGCGCAGCGATCCAAGCCGCAGCGGCCCGATCGATTCACGCGAGAGCTTGTCGACCGGGGCATCGATCGCCTCGCACATCCGTCGTATCAGGCGGTTGCGCCCCTCGCGCACAGCGATGCGGAGCCGCATCTTGCGGTCGAGTCGACGCTCGATCGAGACCTCCGCCGGCCGCGTTGATCCGTCCTGCAGGCGCACTCCTCGGCGCAGCCGCGCGATGGCCTCGTCGTCGGGCTGGCCGCGGACCTTCACCCGGTAGACCTTCTCCACTCCGTAGCGGGGATGCGTGAGGCGCTGCGCTAGGTCGCCGTCATTGGTCAGCAGAACGAGGCCACTCGACTCCCAGTCGAGGCGACCGACGGGAAACACGTGTTCGCGCAGGTCGCGCACGACCTCGCCGATCGATGGACGACCCTCGGGGTCGTCCATCGTGCAGACCATGCCGACGGGCTTGTGGAAGGCGAGGTAGCGCAGCCGCCGCGGACGAACCGCCTTGCCGTCAATCGTGATCCGGTCCCGGACCGGATCCGCCTTTGTCCCCAGCTCCCGGACCGTCGTCCCGTTCACCTGCACCCGCCCCGCCCGAATCAGGTCCTCCGCCGCCCTGCGCGAGGCGATCCCCGCCTGGCTCAGCAGCTTCTGCAGCCTCTCGGCTCTCCCCGACTTCTCCGACTTCTCCAACCTCTCCAACCTCTCCGCCATCGTCGGCCTCCCCGCTATTCTCGTCCACCGCCGACTCCATGAGTTGCGCAAGCGCCATCGGGTCGGGCAAGGGCGGCAATTCCGCGAGTTCGCGCAGGCTGAAGAGATCGAGGAATACCTCGGTCGTTCCGTACTCCACCGGCCGACCCGGCGAGGAGCGACGGCCGCAGATGCGGACCAGCGACCGCGCCACGAGCGCCCCGAGAACCGCGTCGCAGTTGACGCCGCGGATCGCCTCGATCTCGCCCCGCGTGACGGGCTGGCGATAGGCGATGATCGCCACCGTCTCGAGCATCGGGCGCGAGAGTCGCGGCGGCTTCTCGGTGAAGAAACGTCGCACCCACAAGGCGCACTCCGGCGCCGAGCGCAGTTGCCAGCCTCCCGCTGCCTCGATCAGGCGAAGCCCGCGACCTTCCGCCTCGAGCCGGGCCGCGATCGCCGCGAGCGCCTCGCCCAGGGCAGGCTTGGGCCAGCCTTGGAGCAGCCGGGCGAGTCGGGACAACTGGATCGGCTCGGCCGCCGCGAAGAGCACGGCCTCGACCACCGCCTCGAGCGGCGGAGCGCCTTCGAGGCCCTCGAACTGCGCCTCGGGCGACTCCGCGGCGGCATCTTCCGCCGCGCGCGCACCCGGCCCCTCCCCGGGGAGGTCGTCGGAGAAGTCCTCCTCGGAGCCGGCGAGTTGCGGCGCCTCCGCTGCTTCCCCGGCCTCCGGCGACTGCGCTCCCTCGATCGTCTCGACCGTCTCTCTGGGCTCCGATCCGCCATCCGCGGCGGCCTGCCCGGAACGCCTCTTCCTGTCGCGACTCAACCCGCCTCCTCCTGGGCTGCGACCTCGAGGAGCTTTTCCGGATCCACGTCGCGCACCAACGCGATCTCGATCGCTCCGCAGGTCGAGTCCTGGGCCGCCACCACGGCACCGTCCTTGATGAGTTCGAGCAGCGCGATGAAGATCACCACGATCTGCATGCGCGAGGCATTCTCCGGGAAGAGTTCCTCGAACTGGGCGTTCGGGACGATGCGGAGGTACCCCATGACCATCCGCAGTCCGTCGCGCATATCGAGCTTCTCGCCCCGCACCCGGTGCACGGCGGCCGAGGCCCGGCGCGCGAGCAGCTTTTCCAGCGCACCGAGAAGCTCTCCGACGGTAATCGGACGCAAGGGCTCGACCAGTTCGCCGGGCACCGGTTCGGCAACCGGCCGGGGGAATACGTCGCGACCGAGTACCGGCCGTGCGGCGAGCGCCGCCGCGACTTTCTGGAAGCGCTCGTGCTCGACGAGCTGCTGGATGAGCAGGGCCTCCGGATCGAGAGGCTCCTCGTCCTCGAGGTCCTCGCGCTCCTCCGGCGGCAGGAGCGCTCGCGACTTCAGGTAGATCAGCGTGGCCGCCATGACCAGGAACTCGCCGGCGACGTCGAGGTCGAGATCGCCCGCCGCGCGCAGGTACTCCAGGTAGCGGTCGGTGATCTCGGCGATCCGGATGTTGTAGACGTCGACCTCGTGCTTCTTGATGAGGTGGAGCAGCAGGTCGAGCGGGCCCTCGAAGGCGTCGAGGTGGACGGTATAGGCATCGGACGGTGGCGTACTCACCGGACGGAGCCCTTTCCCGGGCCGGCCAAACCGATCGCCTCGCGCACCTCCGCCATCGTCTCCCGCGCGATCGCCCGGGCCCGTTCGGTCCCCGCCTCGATCACCTCGCGGACCTGCCCCGGCCGCGCTGCGAAATCCCGGCGGCGTTCCCGCATTGGCTCAAGGTCCGCCACCACGTGCCGGATCATCACCTTCTTGCACTCGAGGCAACCGATCCCAGCGCTCTTGCAGCCCCGCTCGACCCACTCGAGTTCCTCGGGTGTGTCGTAGACCCGATGCAACAAGTGTGCGGGGCAATCCGCCGGATCCCCCGGATCGGTCCGCCGCACGCGCCGCGGGTCGGTCGCCATCCGACCCAGCCGCGCCTCGATCGAAGCGGGATCCTCGTCGAGCTGGATCGCGTTGCCGTAACTCTTGCTCATCTTGCGGCCGTCGGTCCCGGGCACCTTGGGCACCGGCGAGAGCAGCGCCTTGGGCTCGGGAAACACCTCTCCGTAGAGGTGATTGAATCGGCGCGCGATCTCGCGGGTGAGTTCGACGTGCGGGGCTTGGTCGACGCCTACCGGCACGCCGTGCGCCTTGTAAAGCAGGATGTCGGCGGCCTGGAGGACCGGGTAGCCGAGGAAGCCGTAGGTCGACAGGTCGCGGTCGACGAGCTGCTCGCGCTGTTCCTTGTAGGTCGGGTTCCGCTCGAGCCACGGGACCGGCGTGAACATGCCGAAGAGCAGCGCCAGTTCGGCGTGCTCCAGGATCGCCGACTGCCGGAAGATCACCGAGCGCTCGGGATCGATACCCGCGGCGAGCCAGTCGAGGACCATGTCCTCGACGAAGCCCTGCACGTCGCGCGGCTTTTCGTAGTCGGTCGT
Source organism: Klebsiella pneumoniae (assembly GCA_945872365.1). Taxonomy (GTDB): domain Bacteria; phylum Desulfobacterota; class Binatia; order UBA12015; family UBA12015; genus REEB422. Next base: position 79,774 of record CAMBZJ010000009.1, on the reverse strand, counting down.
GAGGACGTGCCAATCGGCGACGAAGAAGTGGCAGCGGTGGTCGTCCTGCAGCGCCACCCAGTTGCGCAACGTGCCGAGGAGGTGACCGAGGTGCAGGCGTCCGGTCGGCCGCATACCGCTCACGACGACCGGTGGGCTCGGTACCGCGGGCGCCGTCACGGTGCCACCTCCCCCTTCACGGACGCCGCGCGCAGCGCGGCTTTACGCCGGGTCCTCTCGCGGGGATGGTGGGCGGCGTGGATCCGGCTCAAGTGGGCGCGACTCACGTGGGTATAGACCTCCGTCGTGGCGATGCTCGCATGCCCGAGGAGCGTCTGCACGACCCGGAGGTCGGCTCCCCGCTCGACCATGTGGGTGGCGAAGGCATGCCGAAGGCCGTGCGGCGAGAGGGGATTGTCGAGCCCCGCGCGTACCGCCACCCGCCGCACCAGGGCGAACACCGCCTGGCGGCTCAGGCGGGCGCCTCGCGCCGACAGGAAAACCTCGCGTCGTCGCGGGTCGCGGAGAAACTTCGGACGCTCGATCTCGAGGTAGCGCGAGAGGGCGGCGCAGGCCGGGCGTCCGAGCGGCACGAGCCGCTCCTTGTCGCCCTTCCCACGGACGCGGATCGCCCGCTCCCGGGCGAGGAATTGTTCGACGGTCAGTCCGGTCGCCTCGCTCACCCGGACGCCCGCGCCGTAGAGCATCTCGAAGATCGCACGGTCGCGCAGCGGAGTCGGGCCGCGATCGGAGGCCGCGAGCAGTCGCTCGACCTCCGCGCCACCGAGGGTCGACGGCAGTCGACGAGGCTGGCGCGGCTGGCGGAGATCGGAGAGCGGGCTCTCGGGGAAGAGTCCCTCGCTCACCGCGAAGCGGCAGAGCCCCCGCAGCGCCGACAGCCGTCGGGCCTGCGTCCGTGCACCGATCCCTCGGCCGGCCTCTGCCGCCTGGAACGCCAGCACCAGTTCGCGGGAGATTCGCGTCGCGTCGGTCACGCCAAAGGACCCGGCCGCGAAGCGCGCGAAACGAGCCAGGTCGTCGCCGTAAGCGGCCGCGGTGTGCACCGAGACGCCGACCTCGCCCCGCAACCGGGCGAGGTGCCTGTCGACGAGTTGGTCGATGGTGAGCGAGGCCCTCATGGCGCCGCAGTCGCCGCGCCCGCCCCGTCGGTCTCCGCGGGTTCGTCGAGCGCCTCCGCGAGGGCCGCGCGGATCTCCTCGAGCCGTTCGCTCTTCCGGCCCGACGACTCGGTCACGTAGAATACGTCGAGTACCTGGTCGACGTTGGTCGTGATGAGTGCCAGGTGGATGTCGAGACCGAGGTCCACCATGACCTGGGCGATGCGGTGGAGCAGGCCCACCCGGTCCCGGGCGTAGATCTCGAGCACTGTCCAGGCTTCCGACACCTGGTTGTCGACCAGAACCTGCGTCGCCGTCGGCCGGGTGCGACGCCGATCGAGGAGCCCCGGTTTCGTCGCCCGTGCGAGAATCGCCGCCAGATCGCGCCGCCCGGCCAGGACGTCGTCGAGCAGGTCGCGGGTGCGCTGCCAGCGCTCCTCGTCGAGGGCGATCTCGCGACGGTCGAGATGGGAAATGCGAAAGGCGTCGACCACCACCGCCTGCTTCGACGTCGCGATCCGCGCCGCCACGATGTTCATGCCACTCGCCGCGAGCACGCCGGTCAGGGTCGCAAACAGGCCAGGGCGGTCATTGGTCACGACCGTGAATTCGGTGAACTCGTTCTCGGGTCGATGCTCGACCGACGTCACCGGGTCCTCCCCCGCCTCGAAGCGCCGCAGCATCTCGAAGTGGGACGGGAGGACGTCTTCCGGGGTGCCGAGCAGGTAGTGGTCCGGCATGCCGCGGAGGAATTCGCTGCAGCCGCGGGCGCCCTCCTCGCCCCGCGACATCGCCACCTCGGCCGGGACGCGCTCCCGGATCCGGGCGATGCGCGCCTCCCGATCCTCCGGCTCGAAACCCCGGGCGAAGACCTCCTGGGCGCGCAGGTACGCCTCCGCGAGCAGCATGTCCTTCCAGTTGTTCCAGACCTTCGGCCCGGTCGCGCGCATGTCCGCATAAGTCAGCAGGTAGAGCCGCTTGAGGGCCTCGGGGCTGCCGACGCTGCGCGCGAACTCGACCATGAGATTGTCGTCGTGGATGTCGCGACGCTGCGAGAGGTGGGACATCACCAGGTGGTGGCGGACCAGGAACTCGAGTTCTCGGGTCTCGTCCTGGTTCAGGCCGAGACGCCCGGCGATGCCGCGAGCGAAGACCGCACCCTTCTCCGAGTGCCCGCCGCCGAGGCCCTTGCCGCTGTCGTGCAGAAGGATGCCGAGAATCAGAAGTTCCGGCTTGTCGACGTCGCGCATGGCCTGCGTGAGCAGCGGCGACAACTCCGCGCGCTCGCCGCTGCGCAGTCGTTCGAGTTCCCGGACACCCATGAGCGAGTGCTCGTCCACCGTGTAGATGTGGTACTGGTCGTGGAGCACGAGACAGCGTAGGTGCTCCCATTCCGGCAGAATCCGCGAAAGCACGCCCAGCCGGTGCATCTCGTGGAGCGTCTCGTAGACGCGCGACGGCGCGCGGAGGATCGCGAGAAAGGTCGCGGCAATACGCGGGTCCGAGCGCAGACCCTCGTCGAGCCGATACGCCTCGGCCCGGACCAGGTCCGCGAGCCGCGGCGACAACTCGACGTCGTGGGCCTGGGAGGAGGCGAAGAGCCTCACCAATTCCGTGGGGTCCTCGCGTAACAGGCCGCTGTTCGTGAGGTTCAGCTGACCCGCGACGATCTGGACGCCGGGCCGGATCGTACGCGCCATGATTCGGCCGAGGAGCCGGTAGGGACGAGAGGGGTTCACGGCCCTGCCGACGATCGACCGGGAGAGACGGGTGACCTCCGCAGCATGGAGGTAGTAGTCCTTGAGGAAGCGCTCGACGCCCTTGATCGGGTCTCCCGGGGCCGTACCGTATCCGAGATTCCCGGCGACCGTCTCCTGCAACTCAAAGGTCAACTGGTCCTGGTGGCCACCGCCGAGAAAGTGGAGCGCGTTGCGGACCCGCAGCAGGAAGTCACGCGCCGACTCCAATTCAGCGAACTCCGCCTCGGTGAGAACACCCTTCACCGCGAGTTCGCGGCTGCTCGCGACCTTGAACTTGATCTTCGCGATCCACAGGGCCGTGTGCAGGTCGCGCAGCCCGCCCTCCCCTTCCTTCACCTGGGGTTCGAGAAGGTAGACGGAGTCTCCATACTGGTGGTGACGCCGCTCGCTCTCCGCGAGTTTTTCGCGCACGAACTTGTCGGTTCCACGCGCCTTGATCTCGCGGTCGAGAACCGACTCGAATTCCTGGGCCAGCGCCACGTCGCCGCAGACCCGACGCGCATCGATGAGCGCGGTCTTGATCTGGGGATCGGAGGCCGCGAGGGTCACGCAATCGCGCAAGCTGCGCACGGCATAGCCGACCTGGAAGCGCAAATCCCAGAGCTGGTAGAGAATCGCCTCGGTGACGGTCTCGACGTAAGGCGTGATCTTGTGCGGGTGGAGGAAGAGCAGGTCGATGTCCGAGAACGGGTTCATCTCCCGACGGCCGTAGCCGCCCTGCGCCAGGACTGCGCAGCGCTGGTCGAGCTGGACGTAGCGCTTGCGGTAGCGCGCGGTCGCCGCGTCGAACAGGAACCGGATGAGCCGGTCGACGTCGTCGGTGTGCCGCTCGACGAGCGCGACGCCACCCGCCCCGCGCTCGTGCCACTCCCGGAGCGCACCGCGCGACGCGGCGACGAATCTGCGCGCCGCCCCGGCGACGTCATCGAGGGACGCGTCGCTCGGCACCTCGGGAAGCGGTACCGGCGGTGGCGCCGCCGCCCCGGAGGGATCCACCGGTCCGGGCGATTCGCCGTCGTTTTCCACGAGCTGCATGAGGGATCGCGTCCTCGACCTTCCTTAGCCGTCCACGCCGGGCCTTGCAGGGCGCTTCAAAGATTCGAGTTGGCCTCGCCGGAAGCGAGAAACCCCGTGATCCCCCGGGCGATCCCGGCGGCGAGTGCCTCCTGGTATTCCCGGGACGCGATGCGCTGGGACTCGGCCGGATGGGAGAGAAAGCCAGTCTCGACCAATGCGCACGGCATGAAGGCTCCGACCAGCACGTAGAAGGGCCCTTTCTTCGTCCCGAGGCTCTCGGTGTCCGGCCAGCGCGCGCGCACCGCGCGCATCGTCTCGCGCTGCAGGCTCTCGGCGAGCGCGATCGACTCGTCCTCCTTTCCGGTCTGCAGCAGGTCGCTCACGATCCAGGCGAGATCGCGGTCGCTGCGCTCGACACCGGCCTCCGCAAGACCGTTTTCCAGGGCCGCCAGGCGCTTGGTGGCGCGATCGTTGCTGTTGTTGAGCGTATAGGTCTCGATGCCGGAGGACTCCGGGGTCTCGCTCGCGTTCACGTGGATCGAGACGAAGAGGTCCGCCCCCTTCGCATTGGCGAACGCGGTGCGCCCGGCGAGCGAGACGTACGAATCGCCGCTCCGCGTGAGGAGCACGCGCAGCCCGGGATCGACGCGGCGCAGCCGCGCCGCGACCGCGCGCGCGATCGCGAGCGTGATCCGCTTTTCCTCGATGCCGCCCGGCCCCGAGGCGCCGGGGTCCTTGCCGCCGTGCCCGGGATCGAGCACGACCACGCGATGGTGGTACGAACCCGTACGTCGCGCCGGTCCGACCGCCTTGGGAAGCGCCCTCGGCGGTTCGCTTGCCGCCTCCGTCGCGAGCGTCGGTACCGGCGTCGGCCAGTCCGGGGACAATCCCTCCAGGCGACCCCCGTAGGGCGCGGCGAGGTCAGGGCTCGGGGTCGGAAATACCGGGAAGCGCGGCGTCGCGCCGGGCGTCGCCGTTGACACCGGCAGCAGGGTCGGGGTCGCCGACGGCGTCGGGGTGGGAGATGCGACCGGGGTCGGCGCAGGCGTTGCTGCGGGTGTCGGTGCGGGTGTCGGTGCGGCCGTAGCCGCGAACCAAGGCGACGGAGTCGGCGTCGGCAATGCGGTGGGCTGCGGTGTCGGTATCGGCGTCACGCGGGCCGACGGGGCCGGCGCGGGCGTTGCCGTCGGCGCAACTGCCCCGGCGGCGCCAGCGGTCGCGCCGGAGTGGTCGAAGCCGCCCTGTGGATGCGCGCCGGCCCCGCCCATGGTGGGTGCCGCCGCACTGCCGCCGACCGCAGCCGCCGCGCCCGCCGCGCCCGCGCCGGGCTCGCCCGCGACCGGGTCGCGCTTCACCGCGATCACGAGCCGGGACGGATTCTTCTCGCCCCGGATGTCGACAGTGACCGGGACCGCGAGTTCGATCGTGACCCGGACCGTCTCGGGGTCGTTCTGTCCGACGCGCACCCGCTTCAGGATGCCGTTCTCGATCACGACCGGGTCGCGCGTGATCGACGGGGCGAGCACCGCCGGCCGGATGTCGACGAAAGCCCGCTCGGGGAGTCCCCGCTCCGCAACCGCAGCGGCCCGGCCCCCGCTCCAGCGCACCTCGCCGCCCCCGACCTGCACCGAGACCCGCCCGCCGTCGGGGGCGGAGGACCACTCGACGCGGTTCACGAGCGCCTTCGCGGGGGGTGCCACCGCACCCGCGCACCGCGCCCAGAGCAGGACGGCGAGTGCGACGGAAAGGTAATGCGGTGAAGACCGAAGCCCCATCAGCCACGCCTCGCCCGCTCGACGATTTCGTGAAGCCGCGAGAGCGCTTCGAGCGGCGTCATTCGGTCAACCTCGATCCCGGCGATCTCCTCCACGAGTCCCGATGGCGGCGCCGCGAAGAGGTCGAGTTGGTTCGTCGCCGGCAGCACCCGATGGGGGTGGACGGGCGGGCCACCCGCGAGCGGCGCACCGGACTCCAGGCTTCGCAGCAGTTCCCGCGCACGCGCCACGACCGCTTCAGGCACCCCGGCGAGTCGCGCCACCGCCACGCCAAAACTGCGGCTTGCCGGGCCCGCGACCACCTTGCGCAGGAACAGGACGTCGTCGCGCCACTCCCGCACCGCGACCGAGTGGTTGCGCACCCGCGGCAGTTGGTCCGCGAGCGCGGTGAGTTCGTGGAAGTGGGTGGCGAACAGCGTCTTCACCCGCGCCCCCGGAGCCGGCTCGAAGTCGTGGAGATGCTCGGCCACCGCCCAGGCGATCGCGATCCCATCGTAGGTGCTCGTACCGCGCCCGATTTCGTCGAGGACGACCAGGGATCGCGGCGTCAGGTTGGCGAGGATCGCCGAGGTCTCCTTCATCTCGACCATGAAGGTCGAGTCTCCCGCCACCAGGTCGTCGGCGGCTCCCACGCGCGTCCAGATCCGGTCGGTGAGCGGAATGCTTGCGGCGGCCGCCGGGACGAAACTACCGGCGTGTGCCAGCAGCACGATGAGCGCCACCTGCCGCAGGTAGGTGCTCTTACCCGCCATGTTGGGTCCAGTGAGCACGACGATCTGCTCGTGTTCGTCGTCGAGGACGGTGTCGTTGGGGACGAACTTGCCGGCCGCCGAGGTGCGTTCGACGACCGGGTGTCGGCCGTCGCGGATCTCGAGCCGACGACCGCGGTGCATCTCGGGGCGGAGGAATCCCCGCACGTGCGCCACGGCGGCGAGCCCGACGAGCGCGTCGAGTTCCGCCAGCGCATGGGCGAGTCCCGTGAGGATTCCCTGCGTTGCGCCGACCTCGGCGAGGAGCCCCGCGAACAGTACGGCCTCCCGCCGACGGCAGAGGTCTTCCGCGCCCGAAAGGTCGCGCTCGAGTTCGAGCAGCTCCGGCGTCGTGAACCGCTCGGCCGAGGCGAGCGTCTGCCTGCGGGTGAAGTGGGCCGGGACGAGCTTCAGGTTCGACTTGGTGACCTCGAAGAAGTACCCGAACACCCGCTGGTAGCGGACCCGCAGCGACGCGATGCCGGTGGCCTCCCGTTCGCGGGCCTCGAGCGCCGCGAGCAATCCCTGGGCATCCTTCTGGAGGCCGCGCAGGCGATCGACCTCGGCATCGGCTCCGGACCGGATCACGCCGCCCTCGCCCGCCTGCACGGGGAGTTCGTCCGCGAGCAGGCCGGCGATGCGCGCCGCGAGGCCCGAAGGAGGCTCGATCGAACCGCGGAGGATCCCGAGACGCGGCGGCAGACCCTCGGCCGGAAGCAGGGCCGCGATCGCCCCTGCGGCTTCGAGCGCGCGCCCGAGCCGGGCGACTTCGCGGGGGCCGCCACGACCCACCGCGAGCCGACCGACGAGCCGTTCGAGGTCGCCGACCAGTGCGAGAGCCGACGCGAGATCCGCGCGCCAGCCGGGGGCGTCCACCAGTGCCGCGATCGCCTCGTGGCGCCCCTCGATCACGGCGATGTCGACCGAAGGCGCGACCAACCAGTCGCGCAACATGCGCGAACCCATCGCCGTCGAGGTTTCGTCGAGCGACCACCAGAGCGAGCCGTGACGGCCCCCCTGTGGCCCTTCGAGGATCCCGAGGTTGCGCCGCGTCCGCTCGTCGATCGCCATGTGCGCCGAGAGCGCGTAGACGGTCGGCGGCCGGAGGTGACCGAGGCCGCCGCGCAAGGTCTCGCGGAGGTAGTCGAGGGCCGTCGCGAGCGCGGCACCGAGATCCGGCTCGAGTCCTGCGACGAGTCCCGCGCAGTCCTGCGGCGCCGCGGCCGCCGGGCGCTCCGCCACCGCCGAGGTCACCTCGCGAGCAAGCGCGGAAAGTGCCGGGTCGACCGACCCGACGAGGACCTCGCGTGGTGCGATGCGGCCGAGTTCCTCGCGCGCCCGGGCGAGATCGGGCGCACGACAGCACCGCACATCGCCGGTGGAGACCTCCACGGTCGCGAGCGCCACCGAGCCGTCGCCTCGCGCCGACGAGAGGGCCACCAAATGGCCGGGCTGCCCGCCCACGAGCCCCTCGTCCTCGTCGAGCACGGTACCCGCCGTGATGATCCGGGTGAGCCCGCGCTCGACGAGTCCGGGCGAGGTGGCGGGATCACCGATCTGGTCGCAGATCGCCACCTTCACGCCCTGCAGGACGAGCCGGCTCACGTAGCCCTGTGCAGCATGCACTGGCACCCCGCACATGGGGATCGGGTTCGGATCGTCCTTGTTGCGCGAGGTCAGGGTCAGGTCGAGCAGGGGCGCGACCCGCTCGGCGTCCTCGAAGAACATCTCGTAGAAGTCGCCGAGGCGGAAGAACAGGACCGCGTCGCCGGCCTGCCGCTTCACGTCCAGATACTGGGCGAGCATCGGCGTGAGCTTGACCGGCTTTCGCCCATGCTCCGACTGCGACGATGCGGCCAACCTCGCTCCGCCTTCCCGCCCCGTCCGCGCCGGCGCCTCCGCCCCGCGGCACCGGATCGCTCCCCCGGCGGCCCCGATCGGCGCGGCCGGATGCCCCGCGACCGGCCCGAGGCGGTACGCGGGGTGCCGTTCACCTGTCTTGCACGGCTCGACGGCGGACCGCAACCCGCGGCCGCGCCTTCGGGCCCGGCGCGCGACCGGACAGCCGGCCGGACTCCCCTCAGACGCGCTTGCGCTTGCGGCCGAGGTAATCGACGAGGAGGTACTCGCCCAGCCGATCGGGCCGGCTGTAGAGGGCCCGCCCGCGATTGATGCGGGTCATCTTCTCGACGAAGGAGCGCAGGCCGGCCGAGTCGTCGAGCATGAACGTGTTGATCGTGATGCCACGTCGGGTCACGCGCTCGACCTCGCGAAGCGTCTCGGCCGATGCCCGCAGCGAGACGCCGCCGAAGCCCAGCGGCCACTCGCAATGCAGTCGCCCGCGGTGGAAGTAGGCGGTCGGCTGGCCGTCGGTGACGACGATCATGTGCTGGTTGCGGTTGGGGTGCTTGGCGAGGAGTTTGGCCGCGAGACGCAGGCCGTCTTGGAGATTGGTGAACGGGTCGCCCATGTTCCAGGTCGCCTCGGGCAGATCGCGGGGCTTCAACTCGACCGCGCGCGTGTAGAAGCCGACGATACCGAAGTAGTCCCGCGGGTAGCGGGTCCGCACGAGGCTCTCCAGGGCGAGTGCGACCTTCTTCGCGGCCGCGAACCGACCCTCCCAACTCATCGACCAACTCATGTCGAGCAGCAGCACGGTCGACGTCGTCGTCGCATGATCCGCGTCCTGCACCTCGAAGTCGCGCGGCTCGAGGGCGACCGGCGTGCCGGCGCCGCGCGCGATCGCGTTCAGCAGCGTCGGGACGAGTGCCAGCTGGAGCGCATCGCCGTGGACCCAGGGTCGGGTCCGATCGTGGCGTACCTCGCCCGGTCCGCGCGCCGCGCTCGGGTGCGCACCCGGCCGATCGCGCAGGAGGGCCTGGTAAATATCGCGCAGGGCGAGAGCACCGAGCTTCCGGGCGCCGCGGCCGGAGAGTTCGAAGCGCCCCTCCCGCTCCTGCAGATAGCCGGCGCCCCGCAGCAGAAGGACGATCTGCCCGAGCCGCTCCAGGTCGCGCGCGAAGTCGTCGCCGAAGCGGCGGCGCAGGTCGTCGAGGTCGAGTCCGGGAAGATCGCCCGCAGCGAGGCGACGCTCGATCTCCCGCAGTGCCTCCATTTCGCGCACCAGTTCGACCGCTTCCCGGAAGTCGAGCCCCCGCGGGCCGCGAAAGCGCCCGCCCTGCATGCGACGAAACTCCTCGACCGACCGGATGTCCTCGAACTCCTCGAAAAGTTCGCCGAAGGCGCGTTCCGCCTCGGGATCCTCGAAACGATAATCCCGCGCGAGGCGCCCGATGGCTTCCGCAAGACCCGGGGGGAGGTCGTCGAGAAAGGCCCGCTTCTCCCGGGCGATCGTCGCGTCCTCGTCGCCGGGAATCCCTGCAGCGAGCCGCTCGCGCTCTCGGGCGAGAATCTCATTGAGCCGGCCGCGCGGCCCGTCGAGCGCACCGTCGAGGTTGGCTTCGCGCTCGCGGGCCCGGATCTGCTCCCGGACCCGGTCGAGCGCATCGTCGAGCCCCATGACCTCGACGCCCTCCATCTCGAAACCCGCGCGAAGAAGCCAGTCGAGGGCCTGCCCGACGTCGTCGGTGCGCGAAAGCACGTCGGCGAGCGACTCGAACAGGCGCTCCGGGTCGAGCCGCACCGCCTGCGTCCCGTCCCAGGATGTGTAGCGGATCCGGACCATGGGACGACGTGGGGCCGGGACTCAGGCGCGGTAGGTCGCGCGCCCGCCCTCGGTGTCCTTGTTCAATTTCTGGTGCAGATGGAGTCCTTCGAGCAGGAACTCCGTCGCCGAGGCGACCAGTGCCGGGGACTCGAAGGGCCCCATCTCCGCGATCGCCTCGCGCAGGCCGGGAATCTCGCGGACACCCTCCATGTACTCGTCCGCGCGCATTCCGTCGGACACCTCGACGCCACCTCCACCCTCGAAGTATTCCGCCACCCGCCGAAGTCGATCGACGGTCGTCGTGCCGTCAAACACCGCGAGGACGGCGCGGTTCACGAGACGCTCCAGCGAGGCCGTCTCGTCCCCGCGATCGTCGCCCGAGTGTTCCATCTCGAGCTTGCCCAGCATCGAAGCCGCAAGGGCGTGCAGGTCGCAGGGCCGGGGGACGATCTCGGACTCCCCAAGACGGGCCGCCCGGCGCTCGGCGTTGGCGATCAACGTCTCGTAGTTGTTGAGCGTCATGCGCACGCTGACACCCGAGGCCTGGTTCACGTCGGGCGAGCGGCGCGCCTCGAAGGTGATCCGTGCGACGATCTCCTTCATGAACGCGGGCATGCGCACGGCGCGCCCGTCGCGGTCGCCGATCGGGACTTCCTGGTCGAGGATCGCGATCTCGTGTTCGATCAAACGCGGGTAGTGCGTCCGGATCTGGACGTCGAAGCGATCCTTCAGCGGCGTGATGATCCTGCCGCGGCTCGTGTAGTCCTCGGGGTTGGCACTCGCCACGATGACGATGTCGAGCGGCAGCCGGACCTTGAAGCCCTTCACCTGGACGTCGCGCTCCTCCATCAGGTTGAACAGGCCGACCTGGATCTTCTCCATCAGGTCGGGCAGCTCGTTGATCGCGAACAGCCCGCGGTTGGTGCGGGGGATGAGCCCGTAGTGGATGGTCGATTCGTCGGCGAGGTAGCGCCCCTCCGCGACCTTGATCGGATCGATCTCGCCGATCAGGTCGGCGATCGAGACGTCGGGGGTCGCGAGCTTCTCGGCGTAGCGGTCCTCGCGCGTGAGCCAGGCGATCGGGAGCTGATCACCCATCTCCGCCTTGCGCGTCCGGCAGGGGGCACAGATCGGCGCGAAGGGATCGCAGTGGATCTCGCAACCCGCGACCGCCGGAACCGTCTCGTCGAGGAGTTCCACGAGTCCGCGGATGATCCGGGACTTCGCCTGGCCGCGCTCGCCGAGAATCACCATGTGGTGCCCGGAGAGGATCGCGTTCTCGATGTCGGGAATGACCGTCTCGTCGTAGCCCAGAATGCCCGGGAGGATGCGCTCGCCTCGCGACATCTTGCCGAGCAGGTTCTGCCGCAACTCGTCGCGCACCCGGCGCGTCCGGACGCCCGCCCTCCCGAGCTCGCCCAGGGTGGTCGCTGCCGCCATCAAGCCCTCCGACGCAACGCGAACCGGCCGCGAGGCCCGTTTGCCGACACGACGTCCCGGTTCGCCCGAGCCGTGGCCTACTCCTCGCCGCCGGCGGCGGCGATGCCGTAGCTCGCATGGCCGTCGATCGCGGAACCGGTGGCGACCGTGGCGCTTGCCGGCTTGCGAGCCGGCGGCTGGGATCGTAGCGGCGGCGCCACCGCTACGACCGGCTCCGGCGCCCCGGCGGCAGTCGATCCGGAGTCCACGCGCAGTTTGAGCTCCTTGCCGGCCTTGAAGAAAGCGACCCGCTTCGCCTCGACCGACACGGCCTGCCCGGTCTTCGGGTTGAGGCCCTCGCGGGCGTTGCGTCGCTTGACGATGAAGCTGCCGAAACCGCGGATCTCGATCCTCTCGCCGCGGGCCAACGCTTCGGCGAGCGTGTCGAATATTCCGTTCACCAGCGCCTCGACCTCCCGACGCGGAAGAGCGGAACGGACGTGGACGACTTCCTCGATGAGCTCTCGCTTCGTCATCGCCATGGCCTCCAGAGACGATTCCTCGACCGCGCAGCCCTCAAGAGCGCAGCCCTTCGGTGACGAGCGGCATGCGCCAGAGCATGCCGAACCCGGGTCCCGCTCCATCCTTCAGTGCGCCGACGCTGCGAAGCAGTGCGCCGAGCCCGGAGTCCAGCGCAGCATCCGCTTCCTGTCCCACGACCGCGCGCAACCACCACGGACGATGCGACGGCCTGCGGGTCTCGACGTTGGGCTCCCCCGTCAGCCCGGCACGGGTCGCAGCGACGTGAACGGCATCCTGCAGTCCGCCGAGTCGGTCGACGAGACCGAGTTCCTTTGCCTGCTGGCCGGTGTACACCCGGCCGTCGGCGAGCTTGCGCATCTGCTCCACGTCCATCTTGCGCCCGGCCGCGACCGCCTCGATGAACTGACCGTGGACCTGATCGAGCATCTGCTGGAAGATCGCGCGGTCCTCGGGTGCGAGCGCCCGGAATGGCGAACCCATGTCCTTGCGCGCGCCGGCCTTGAGCACGTCGGCCTGCACTCCGAGTTTTTCGAGAAGCCCGCTCACGTTGGTCAGGGAGAGGATCACACCAATCGACCCGGTCAAGCTGCCGGGACTCGCGACGATCTCGTCGGTCGCGCTCGCGACGTAGTAGCCGCCCGAAGCGGCGATCGAACCGAGGGAGGCGACCACCGGCTTCTTCGCGGCCAGGTCGCGCACGGCGGCGTACATCTCCTGCGAGGGGGCGACTCCGCCGCCCGGCGAATCGATCCGGACCACGACAGCCGAGACACCCGCGTCGTTCCCGAGTTCGCGCAGGGTGTCGACGAAGTCGTCGCAGCGGACGATTTCGCCCTCGAGCGGAACCACCGCGACGATGCCCTCCCCGGAAAGTCCGAGGCGCCCGCCATGACGGCCGTGCAGAAGGGCCACCGCGAGCGACGAGAGCAGGAAAAGGCCGAGGAAGCCGCCCAGAACGGCACCGAGCCGACGAAGGAAATGATTCGGAGCCGCATTCATCGCCGCACCGACGGGCACGAAGTGCTCAACCGTGCCCGCCCTGCGGCCGCCGTGGCGCCCCGACGCATCGTCTCAGCTCTGCGGCTTAGCCTTCTCGCCCACCACCCGCTGCAGATCCGCCCCCACCACATCCTCGAGCGAGAATCGCCCAGCCTGCCCCTCGCGGCTCATGTAGGCGTTCATCTCTTCGCGCTCCTGGCTGCGCTGGAGAGCCTTCACCGAGAGCCCGATCTTCTTCTCGCGGGGGTCGATGTTGGTGACCTCCGCCTCGACTTCATCGCCGACCTTGAAGTACTGGCTCGGCTTCTCGATCCGTTCGTTCGAGATCTGCGAGACATGAATCAGGCCCTCGATACCTTCCTCGATCTCGACGAAGACACCAAAGTCGGTGATGCTCGTCACGGGCCCCTTGATCTTCGAGCCCACCGGGTAGCGCTGCGGCAGAGCCTGCCAAGGATCGTCGCTGAGCTGCTTCACGCCGAGCGAGATGCGCTCGTTGTCGACGTCGACGCCGAGGACGATCGCTTCGATGTCGTCACCCTTCTTGTAGACCTCGGAAGGGTGCTTGACCTTCTTGGTCCAATGCAGGTCGGAGATGTGCACGAGGCCGTCGATCCCGTCCTCGACGCCGACGAACACGCCGAAGTCGGTGATGCTCTTCACCTTCCCGGTGATGTGGCTGCCGATCGGGTGATTGACGCGCACGAGCTCCCAAGGATTCGGCGCGACCTGCTTGAGCCCCAGCGAGATCCGGCGATTGCCCGGATCGACGTCGAGAACCGCCACTTCGACCTCGGCACCGACCTCGAGGATCTTCGACGGGTGCGTGACCCGCTTCGTCCAGGACATCTCGGAGACGTGGATCAGGCCCTCGACGCCCTTCTCGAGTTCCACGAAGGCGCCGTAGTCCGTGATGCTCACGACCTTGCCGCGGATGCGCGTACCCACGGGGAAGCGCTCGGCGGCCGTCGTCCACGGGTCGGGCATGATCTGCTTCATGCCGAGTGAAACGCGCTCGCGCTCGGGGTCGTACTTCAGAACGACGACCTTCAACTGGTCACCGACGTTGATGACTTCCGAGGGATGAGAGATGCGTCCCCACGACATGTCGGTGATGTGCAGCAGGCCGTCGAGCCCGCCGAGATCGACGAACGCGCCGTAGTCCGTGATATTCTTGACCACGCCCTCGAGAATGATGCCTTCCTCGAGAACCCGCAGCGTCTCTTCCTTCAGCGCTGTGCGCTCGCGCTCGAGGACCGAGCGGCGCGACACGACGACGTTGCCCCGCGAGCGATTGAACTTCAGAATCTGGAAACGACCCCTCTGACCGATGAACCGGTCGAGATTGCGGGTCGGACGGAGATCCGCGTGTGATCCTGGGAGGAAGGCCGGCACGCCGATGTCGACCTTCAGTCCACCCTTCACCTTGCCGACGATCAGGCCTTCGATGGGCTGACCGTCGTTGTAGGCGATCTCGATGTCGCGCCAGACCTTGACCTGCTCGGCCTTCGCGCGCGACAGGCTCACACCGCCGCCGCCGTCGCTCTCCGTGGCTTCGAAGTAGACGTCGACCTCGTCGCCCTCTCGGACGTCGGTCACTCCGTCGCGGTCGCGGAATTCCTGGATCGGGATTTGGCCTTCAGACTTGTAACCGATGTCGACGGTAACGAATCCATTCGCGACCTGGACGACCTTGCCCTTGACCACCTCGCCTGGCTTGACCGAAGTGAGGCTCTCCTCGAACATCCGGCCAAAATCGTCGTCGAGCGACGACGGTTCGTCCTTCGCAATCATCATGCAGTCGATTCCTCCGCGGGGGATTTCGCGCCCGGAGATCCCCCGCACGCAGCGCAAGGCATACCCCCCTACCCTCGGCTTTTCAAGCGGGATTGCGGGAGGTTAGGACCTGCTCCATCCACCCCACCACGGCCTCGGCGTCGAGCGCGCTGCTGTCGATGGCGATCGCGCCCTCCGGGCACACCAGGGGAGCCACGGCGCGGGACGAATCGCGGGCGTCGCGGGACTCGATCTCGGCCAGCACCTCGACCTCGTCGGCATCGAGACCACGCGCCCGGAGGTCGCCGACACGGCGCCGGGCCCGGACGAGCGGATCGGCCGTGAGGAAGAACTTCACCTCGGCGTCGGGAAACACCACGCTGCCGACGTCGCGCCCCTCGGCGACCAACCCGCCGTGTTCGGCAAGCCGCCGCTGCAGGTCGAGCAGCGCTCGGCGCACTGCCGGAATCGCCGACACCTTCGATGCGCGCTGCCCGATCTCCGAATGCCGGATCTCAGTACTCACGTCGTGCCCGTCGAGGAGGACCCTTCGTCCGCCGTCGCGGAACTCGATGCGCAGCGCACCGGCGAGCCGACCAAGAGCGAGTTCCTCTTCCGCGGTCGCACCCGACCGTTGCGCGGAGCGATCGATCGCGTCGCCTAGGCCCGCGCCGTCGGCCGCGAGTGCGAGCGCCCGGTAGATCGCTCCGGTGTCGAGGTAGACGAAGCCGAGACGGTCGGCGAGCGTGCGGCTCACCGTACTCTTGCCGGCACCCGCGGGCCCGTCGATCGTCACGACCGGACGCGGCCGAGTCATCCGACTCTCCCGCGCAGTCGATCGAGCGTGGCGAGGAAACCCGGATCGGAGACGGCGATCGCCTCCGCGCCCCGGATCACGACCGGGCCCCGTGCAACCAGCGCCGCGATCGCGAATGCCATCGCGACGCGGTGATCGCCGTGGCTCTCGACGATGCCACCCGAGAGAACCGTGGGACCGCGGACCGCGAGTCCGTCGGGCGACTCCTCGACCTCGGCACCGAGCGTGCGCAGTCCCGTGGCCATCGCGGCGATCCGGTCGCTCTCCTTCACGCGCAGTTCGCCCGCGTCGGTGAAGCGCGTCTCGCCCGACGCGAGTGCGGCGGCGACCGCGAGGACCGGGAACTCGTCGATCGCACGGAGCATCGTCTCTCCACCGATCGAGACCGAGCGCAGCGGCGACGCCTCGACCTCGACGTCCGCCACCGGCTCCTCGCCGACCGGAGGCCGCTCGACCAGCCGCAGGCGGGCTCCCATGGAACGGAGGACGTCGATCGCCCCGGTACGGGTCGGGTTGACGCAGACTTCGCGAACCACCAGCCGGGACCCCGGCACGATCGATCCCGCGACCAGCCAAAACGCCGCCGCGCTGGGATCCCCGGGTACGTCGATCGAGGCTCCCCGCAGCGACTGCGGCCCTCGGACGGCGATCTCGACCGGCGAGCGGCGCTCGACCACGCCGCCGAAGGCCCCGAGCAGGCGCTCGGTGTGGTCGCGCGAGAGCGCCGGCTCGCGCACGACCGTCTCTCCCGCCGCCTGGAGTCCCGCCAGCACGAGCGCCGTCTTCACCTGTGCGCTCGGGATTGCCAGTTCGAACCTCGCCGGGGCAAGCGAGCCACCGTGCACTTCGATCGGCGGACGGCCGTCGGCGCTCGCGAAGCGCGCCCCCATGCGCTCGAGCGGCTCCATCACCCGGCGCATCGGCCGACGGCGCAGCGACGCATCGCCGTCGAGTCGGGAGACGAACGGCCGGGCGGCGAGCAGGCCCGCCATGAGCCGCATCGTCGTGCCGGAGTTGCCGCAGTCGAGGACATCGCGCGGGGCCTCGAGGCCCTCGAAGCCGCGCCCCTCGATTCGCACCGTCGAGCCCGCGCGCTCGACGCGGACGCCGAGTGCGCGCAAAACGCTGATCGTCGAGGCGTTATCCTCCCCGCCCCCGACACCGCGGACGACCGTCGTGCCGTGGGCGACTCCGCCGAACAGGAGCGCGCGGTGTGCGATCGACTTGTCACCGGGCACGCGAACCTCGCCCGAGAGCGGGCCCCTGGCCGGCGCGACGGCCGCAAGCGCGGGGCCCGTGTCCGTAGCCACCGCGCTAGGCGACCGGGTGTCCTGCCCGAGCGAACGGCGCACGCCGCGCCCTTCGGCCAGCAGGGCCTCGAGCCCGGAGGGGTCCGACCGCGCCGCCCCGACGATCTCCTGGATGCGGACCCGCAGCGATGCGAGCGCGCGCTCGACCGCGTCGGCGTTGGCGACCAGAATGTCGCGCCAGGTCTCGGGCAGACTCGAAGCGACCCGGGTGGCGCTGCGGAACGATGGGCCGGCGAACTCGAGCGCTTCGGTGCCGGGCGATGCCTTGGATCCGCCCGCGGCGAGCGCAAGCGCAAAGGCCAACACGTGGGGGAGGTGACTCGTCAGTGCCAGCAGGTCGTCGTGGTGTGCCGGCGCCATCTCGACGACCTCCATGCCGACCGCTTCCCACAACGCGCGTACCCGGGCGACCGCGGCACGATCGCTCGCGGCGACCGGCGTGAGCACGCAACGCGCGCCGCGGAAGAGGTCGGGATCGGCCGCGACCGCACCCGAATCCTCGGTCCCGGCGATCGGGTGTCCGCCGACGAAACGCAGTCCCGGACCCAGCGCCGCCGTCACGTCGCGGACGACATTTGCCTTTACGCTGCCCGCGTCGGTGACGATCGCGCCGGGAGCCAAGTGTGGCGCGATCGCCTGCGCGGTCGCCGCGAGGAGGCCGATTGGCGTCGCCAGGAGTACCAGATCGGCACCGGCGAGGATGTCGGGGGTGACGTCCGCGCGGTCTAGGATGCCGCGCGCGAGCGCCAAGTCGAGGTTCGCTCGGGTGCGACCGAGACCGACGATCTCGCGCGCGACGCCGGCGCGACGTGCGGCGAGTGCGAGCGAGCCCCCGATCAGGCCGACGCCGGCGATGCCGAGCCGCTCGATCATCGCCATCGGACCGCCCGAGCGGAGTTCCCCGAGGTCCTCACGCCGTCCGCGCTTCCGCGTAGGCGCCGAGGATCTTGAAGAGGATGCACTCGCGCTCCATCGCCGCGAGCGCGCGAGTGACCTTCGCCCCTTCGATCGGTCCGCGGAGGTCGATGAAGAAGAGGTACTCCCAGGTGCGGCCGCGCATCGGACGCGACTCCAGCTTGCACAGGTCGACTCGCTCGCGAGCGAGGGGCTCCAGGGCGCGGAAGAGCGCACCCGGCCGGTTTCGCACGGAGAAAAGAACCGACATCTTGTCCGCCCCGGATTCGGTCGGCCCACCGGCGGGCGAGAGCACGACGAAGCGGGTCACGTTGTTCGCCGCGTCCTGGATATCCTCCGCGAGTACCCGCAGCCCGTAGCGCCCGGCGGCATCGCGCGAGGCGATGGCCGCGGTGCTTGGCGAGCGCGCGGCCCGTGCCGCCGCCAGGGCGTTGCTCGCCACCTCGATCGCCGGCACTTCGGGCAGGCGGCGCGCGATCCACTCGCGGCACTGCGCGAGCGACTGCGGATGGGAGACCAGGCGGCGGACGTCGGAGAGGTGGGCTGCACGCGAGAGGAGCGCCTGACGCACCAGCACCCGCCGCTCGGCGACGATCCGCAGCGGACTGGCGACGAGCGCGTCGAGGGTCGGGCCGACCATCCCCTCGGTCGAGTTCTCGATCGGGACGATGCCGAGCCGCGCCCGTCCCCGCTCGACCGCTGCGAAGACCTCGTGGATCGTCGCGACGGGCACGAGGTCCGCCGCGCCGCCGAAGTGCGCGCGAGCGGCTCGCTCCGAGAAGGTTCCCTCCGGTCCGAGGTAGGCGACCGAGGGCGCTCCCTGAAGCGCACGCGAGGCCGAGAGGATCTCGCCGAAGACGGCGCGCACCGCGTCGCCGGACAAAGGGCCCTGTGCGGCCGAGGCGAGGCGTTCGAGCCGTTCCAGTTGAGCGCGCTCGCGCAGCGGCCGGTAGACGCCGTCTCCACTGCGCTGCTTGGCCTGCAGGACCTCCTCGACGACCCGGAAGCGCTCGACGAGCAGATCCAGAATGTCGCCGTCGATACGGTCGATGCGCGCGCGCAGGGCATCGAGCGCCGCGCGGCCGCGCGCGGGTCGGCCCGCGGCCCGGCGCGCCGGCCTCGTCGACGGATTCGCCACGACGCCGGTCGCTAGCACATGCGTCCGACCTCAACCAATCACGAACGTCTCGGCGCGCCCGAGTCGGCGCAGGCGGGCGTCGCGCCGGGCACGCAGAGCCTCCGGCGACAACCCTTCGAGCCGGCCGAAGGCGCGATCGATCTCCGCGCCGAGCGCCTGGATCGCCGCGTCGGGATCGCGATGCGCGCCTCCCGGCGGCTCGTCGACCACCACATCGACGAGCCCGAGCCGGAGCAGGTCGGGCGCGCCCATGCGCAGCGCCTCGGCCGCCCGGGCCACCCCTTCCGGGGTGCGCTGGCGCTCGAGGATCGAAGCGCAGCCCTCAGGCGTGATGACCGAGAGGCAGCCGTGTTCGAGCGCGACGACTTCGTCGGCAACGGCGAACGCGAGCGCACCGCCGCTTCCGCCCTCGCCGAGGATGGCCGCGACCACCGGTACCGGGGCCGCCGCGAGCGCCGCGAGGCACCCGGCGATCGATTCCGCGATGCCCCGCGCCTCGCTCTCGGCGCCGGGATAGGCGCCCTGGGTGTCGATGAGGGTCAGGATTGGCAGGCCCATCCGCCCGGCGAGTTCGAAGATGCGACGCGCCTTGCGGAAGCCCTCGGGCCGCGCCATGCCGAAGTTGCGCCGAACCCGGTCCGACGCGTCGCGGCCGCGCTGGTGGCCGACGATCGCGAGTGGCCGCGCTCCCCGCCAAGCGAGACCCGCGACCACGGCCGGGTCGTCACCGAAGCAGCGGTCCCCGTGCAGCTCGACGAAATCGGTGCACAGCGCACCGGCGGCCTCGATTGCATAGGGACGATCGGGGTGCCGGGCGACCTGCAGACGTTGCCAGGGCGTGAGCCCGGCGGCGACCTTGCGAGCGCGGTCCACCGTCTCGCGATCGATCCGCGCCAGCGCATCGTCGTCGCCCCGCAGCAGCGCCGCCTCGCGTTCGAGGTCGAGCAGGCGCAGCGGCTCCTCGAAGTCGAGATAGCTACGCGGCATGGAGTCCTCCGCCCTCGAGAAAACGCAGCCCGTCCCGGCGAAGTTCGGGGAGCGGATCGACGGGATCGAGCCAACGAGCGTCCGCGAGGCCGCGGAACCAGGTGCGCTGGCGCTTCGCGTAGCGCCGGGTGGCGAACGTGGCGGCCGCGACCGCGTCGTCGAGCGGCCACTCGCCGCGCAGGACGAGTTGGGCCTCGCGGTACCCGATCGACTGAAGCGAGGACGCCGCACCGGGCACGCCGGCGTCGAGCGACGCACGGGTTTCTTCGAGGATTCCGCCCGCGAACATCGCCACGGTTCGCCGGCGGATGCGCTCGTCGAGTTCGCCGGTCGGCGGAGAAAGCACGAACGTGGCGACCTCCCAGGGGCGGTCGGCGAAGCGGTGCTCCGCCTGCCAGGCGGAGATCGGCCGGCCGGTGAGGCGCAACACCTCGAGCGCGCGCACCAGTCGCAGCCGGTCCCGGGATGCGATGCGCAGCACGGCCTCCGGGTCGTCGGCCGCGAGTTCGCGCCGCAGAGCCTCGAGGCCGCGCTCGTCGATGGCTCGCTCGATGGCGGCGCGCACGGCCGGATCCGCCGGCGGCGCCGGGCAGAGCCCCGCGGTGAGGGCTCGCAGGTAGAGCCCGCTCCCCCCGCAGAGCAGGGCCGTGCGTCCGCGGGCGAGTATCCCGGTGATCGCCCGGCGGCCGTCCTCGGCGAAGCGTGCGGCATCGTAGAGTTCCTGCGGGCCGACCATGTCGAGGAGGTGATGTGTCACCGCCGCGCGTTCCAGCCGGGTCGGCTTTGCGGTACCGACGTCGAGTCCGCGGAACACCTGGCGGGAATCAACCGATACGATCTCGGCGCCGAGTTCCGGGGCGAGGGCGAGCGCCGTCGCGGTCTTGCCGGCGGCGGTCGGGCCGACCAGTGCGATCAGGCGGGGACGGAGCACGGCCTCTCAGTTCCGCCGCACGCCGCGCGCGATCTCTCCGCGCGACCACTCGATCATCACCGGACGGCCGTGCGGACAGGTCGCCGCGTAGGGGATGGTGTCGAGATCCGAGAGGATCGCGGCCATCGCCTCGCGCGGGAGCTGTGCACCGGCGCGCACCGCGCCATGGCAGGCGATGCGCGCGAGCAGCGCGTCCCGGGCCGCCTCGAGGCGGTCGCTCGCACCGATCTCGAGCATGTCGCCTGCGAACTCCGCGAGCAGCACCTCGGGATCGGTCGCCGCATCGAGCGCCGCCGGCAGCGAGCGCACCAGCAGAGAGCGGTCGCCGAAGCGCTCGATCTCGAAGCCGGCCGCGCCGAGGACCGGCGCTAGGTCGAGCAGGCGCACACAGGTCGCCGCGTCGAATTCGAAGGCGCGCGGCACGAGGAGCCCTTGCGCCGGGGGCAAGGAGCCGCCTGGCGCCCGGTCCGCTCGGCGCAACCGCTCGAAGCGCACCCTCTCGTGCGCCGCGTGCTGGTCGACCAGCACGAGCCGGTCGGAGGCTTCGCAGACGATGTAGGTCTGGAACGCCTGCCCGACCACCCGGAGCGCGCCGAAGGGCGCAGCCGGCGCACTCTCCGGGAGCGACTCCACCGACGCGCCGCCCGACGCACCAGCGAGGCCGGCCGGTGCCTCCCGCCCGGCAACCGCGGCCGACGCGGGCGCGGAGCCGCCCCACGCGCGGACTCCATCGGGTCGGACGGTTGCCGGGGACCGCACCGAGTAGCGGAAGAGCGCCTCCTCGACGCGCGCCGGGCCACCGGACACGACGGTCGTCGCCGCGGGTGCTCCCCGGACCGGTGCGCCCGCGGGCGGCAAGCCCGCGACAAGGACCGCGCCCCGCCCCGTCCCGGCGGACTGCGCAACCGTCCCGGCAACGAGGGTCGAGCGCACCGCGCGCAGCACGATCGAGTAGACGGCGTCGCCGCGCGCGAAGCGGACCTCGGACTTCGTCGGGTGGACGTTCACGTCGACGAGCGAACCCGGCAAGTCGATTTCGAGCACCGCGATCGGATAGCGGCCTTGCGGCAGCACGCCCCGGTAGGCGTCGAGGATCGCACGCAGGAGAAGCCGGTCGCGCACCAGGCGGCGGTTCACCCAGGTGAGCGTCGATCGGGCCTGCGCGACGCTCTCGCCCGGCGGCGACACGAAGCCGCGTACGGCGATCTCGCCGTCGCGCGCCTCGCAGGGGAGCATCGTGCGCGAGCGCTCCGCACCGAGTACCTGGCGCAGCCGCTCCTCGGAGCGCGCGACCCGCGGATGGCGCAACAGGTCGCGGCCTCCCTGCCGACAGGCGAAACCCACGTCTGGCCGCACCAGCGCGAGTCGCTGGAGCATCTCGGTGATGTGCCCGGTCTCGGTGGCCGGGGCGCGCAGGAACTTGCGCCGGACCGGGAGCGACGCAAACAGTCCGCGCACCTCGATCGTCGTCCCGACCGGGGCCCCGGTCGGCTCCGCCTCCCCCACCCGGCCGTCGCGCACTGCGATCCGCACGCCCACATCGCTCCCCTTCGCGCGGGTCACGAGAACCACCTCGGCCACCGCCGCGATGCTCGCCAGGGCCTCGCCGCGGAACCCCTGGCTCTCGATGGACAGCAGGTCGTCGAGCTTGCGCAGCTTGCTGGTCGCATGGCGCAGGCAGGCCCGACGGGCATCCCCGGCGGTCATGCCGAAGCCGTCGTCGCGCACCGAGATCCACTCGCGTCCGCCGTCGCGCAGTTCGACCTCGATCTCACTGGCCCCCGCGTCGAGCGAGTTCTCGACCAGTTCCTTCACCACCGAGGCGGGCCGCTCGACGACCTCACCGGCGGCGATCTGGTCCGCCACGAGCGGATCGAGGATCGCGATGCGGTCGTCCTCGACCGCGGGGGGCGAGGTCCCGCCACCCCTGCTCGCGTCGCCTGCGCCCGCCGCCATCGCGGTGGTTGGTATCACCGGCTGCGCGTGCCGCAAAACATCGCTAGTCTCGGCGGCGATGGCGAAGATCGCGGGGGCCCGGGGCTACCGGGCGAAGGTGACGACGCTCGAAAGCGCTCGTCGGATCTGCCGTGCGGCGCAGCGCCGCGGGCTGCGGGTGGTGTTCACCAACGGCTGCTTCGACCTGCTTCACCCTGGACACGTTCGCTATCTGGCGGCCGCGCGCACGGCCGGCGACCTGCTCGTGGTCGCGATCAACGGCGACCGCTCGGTACGTCGCCTGAAGGGTCCCGGTCGCCCCGTACAGCCCCAGGCGGCACGCGCCGAGGTGCTCGCCGCGCTCGAGGCGGTCGATCTCGTCGTCACCTTCCACGACGACACGCCGATCGAGGCGATCCTCGCCCTGCGCCCCGACGTACTCGTGAAGGGCGCCGACTGGAAGGCCGAGGAGATCGTCGGCGGCCACGAAGTGCAGGCACGCGGCGGCCGCGTACTGCGGATCGGGCTCGTGGCCGGACAATCGACCACCCGGCTCGTGGCCAGGTCGCGCGGCGACGAGGCACCGGCCAGACGCACGGCGGCCGCACCGGACGCCGCCGAGCGGTCGCGGAAGCAGCTCAGGCCGTCGCGACGGCCCTCGTCCTCGACCCGGTGACCTTGGCGACCCTGCCCGACCGCAGGCAGCGGGTGCACACCAGGATCCGCCGCACCGTGCCCTCGATCGTCGCCCGGGCTGATTGGAGGTTGGGACGCCAGACGCGCTTCGTCTTGTTGTTCGCGTGGCTCACGTTGTTACCCGACGAACGGATCTTGCCGCAGATCTTGCACGCGCGCGCCATGAATCTCTTCTCCGGGGGGACCGGCCCGCGTAACCCACTCCGCGCAGGGTGCCGACCGATCGATGAAGGATGGCGGGTAACGGTCTGAGGCGCCCTTGTAAAGCCGCGTCTCGCCCCCGGCCTCAACGGGCCCGGCGGGCGATCGCGTCGATCTCGACCCGGGCACCGCGCGGGAGGGCGGCGACGCCGACGGTCGACCGCGCCGGGGCCGGCGTACCGACCCATTTCCCGTAGATCTCGTTGACGACCGTGAAATCCGCGAGGTCGACGAGGAAGATCGTCGCCCGGACGACGTCGCCCGGACGGGCCCCCGCGGCGGCGAGGACCGCGCCGAGATTCTCCAGCACGCGCCGGGTCTCCGCCTCGATTCCGCCGGCCACCAGAACGCCGGTCGCCGGGGCGAGTCCGATCTGCCCGGAGCAGAACACCAGGTCCCCCGCCACCACGCCCTGCGAGTAGGGTCCGATCGCCGCCGGGGCGCGGTCGGTCGCTACCGGACAGAAGGCCGCTGCTTCTTCCACCACGAGTCGTCCCTCCTCTCGCGTCGCCACGGCAACCCGTCGGCTCAGGCCCGCAGGCGCTCGACGCGCATGACGCCGCGTACCCTGGTCAGGCTTCGCATGAGCCGCGAGAGGTCATCGACGTTCGCGACCATCAGTTCGAAGGCGTGCAGCGCCTTGCGGTCGGGGATGCCGCGCACCTCCGCCTTGGCGATGTTGATGCCGGTCTGGGCGATCGCCTTGGTGATCGCGGCGAGTTGCCCGGGTTCGTCGACGCTCGTGACCTCGAGCCGGATGGGGCGCGGCGACCGCCCGTCGGCGTCCCAAACACAGTCGACCCGTCGCTGCGGATCCGACTCGAGCACCTTGACGCAGTCCATCGCGTGCACGGTGACACCGCGGCCGCGCGTGATGAAACCGGTGATGCGTTCCCCGGGGAGCGGGTCGCAGCACCGGGCGAAGCGGAGGAGCACGTCGTCGATGCCGCTCACCCGGATGCCGGTGCCTGGACGCCGGGCGACCGCACGGAACAGGCGCTGCAGGGCGCCTTCCTTTTCGCCACTGCGGCGGTCCACCGCTCCCGGCGCGACCGCCTCGATCACCTGGCGCGCAGCCACCTTGCCGTATCCCACATCGGCGATCAGCGCGTCGACCGTGCGCGAGCCGATCTGGTAGGCCGCCTTCTCGAACGAGCCGTCCTTCTGGAGCTTCCCGAGATCGAGACCGAAACGGGCGAAGTCGCGCGCCAGGATCTCGCGACCGACCGCCATGCTGCGGGTCGCCTGCTGCTGTTTCACCCAGGCGCGGATCTTCTGCTTCGCGCGGACGGTCTTGACGATCTTGATCCAGTCCCGGCTCGGGGTCTGCTTCTGGGTGGTGATGATCTCGATCGTGTCGCCGCTCTGGATCTGGTAGCGCAGCGGCACGATCCGACCGCCGACCCGGGCCCCCGTGCACTGGTGGCCCACCTGCGTGTGGATCCGGTAGGCGAAGTCGATCACGGTCGCACCGGCCGGGAAGTTGAGCAGGTCGCCCTTGGGGGTGAATACGTAGACCTCGTCGGTGAAGAGGTCCTCCTTGAAGCCGTGGAGGAACTCCTGCGGATCCTTCACCTGCTGCTGCCACTCGAGCATCTGGCGCAGCCACTGGAAGCGCTGCACGTCGCCCAGGTCGATGTCGGACCCGCTCTTGTACTTCCAGTGCGCTGCGACGCCATCCTCGGCGATGCGGTGCATCTCGCGGGTGCGGATCTGCACCTCGATGCGCTCCCCGCGCGGGCCGATGACCGTCGTGTGCAGCGACTGGTACATGTTCGCCTTCGGGAGCGCGACGTAGTCCTTGAAGCGCCCCGGCACCGGCTTCCAGTTCTGGTGAACGACGCCGAGCGTCTCGTAGCAATCGCGCACCGAGTCGACGATCACGCGGAACGCGATCAGGTCATTCACCTGCTCGTAGAGCAGGTTCTGGGCGCGCATCTTCTGGTAGATCGAATAGAAGTTCTTGGGGCGACCGGTGATGTCGGCATCGATTTCCGCAGCGTCGAACTGGCGCTTGAGAATCGCCTGAGTGTCCCGGATGTAGCGCTCCCGCTCGGCCTTCTTCTTCGCGACTGCACGCTTGAGCTGGTAGTAGACCTCCGGGTGGAGCGCGCGCAGCGCGGCATCCTCCATCTCGGTCTTCATCCACTGGATGCCGAGGCGGTGTGCGAGCGGCGCGTAGACGTCGAGCGTCTCCTGGGCGACGGCTTCCTGCCTAGCCTGCGGGAGCCCATGCAGCGTCCGCATGTTGTGGGTGCGGTCGGCCAGCTTGATCAGGATGACCCTGATGTCCTGCGCCATCGCGAGGATCATCTTGCGGAAGTTCTCCGCCTGGTGCTCCTCGCGGCTTGCGAAGTTGATCTTGCTGATCTTGGTGACGCCATCGACGAGCGTCGCGATCTCGGCCCCGAAGTCGGCCTGCAGGTGGGCGACTGTCGTGAGCGTGTCCTCGACCGTGTCGTGGAGCAGTCCCGAGGCGATGCTCGGGACGTCGAGGCGAAGGTCGGCGATGATGTGCGCGACTTCGATCGGGTGCGAGACGTAGGGCTCGCCCGAGGCACGGCGCTGCTTCTTGTGCTTCTCGGCCGAGAACTCGTAGGCGCGCCGGATCACCTCGACCGGGGCGGCCGGCAGGTAGTCCTGCACCTTCCTGCAGAGTTCGTCGATGCGCACGCACTTCGAGCCTAGGGCCGCTCCCGCCGACCCGCAAGCGCGGGGCGCCGGCGAACCCGACTCAGCGGGCGCGAGGGTTGCGGCAGCGCTCGGCCTCGATGATGGCCCGCAGCTGCTCGGCTGCGCGATCGAGAACCCGGTTGACGATCCGGTAGTCGTAGACCCCCGGCTCCTCGAGGGCACTCAGTTCGAGGCGGGCGCGATCGAGACGGCGGCGGATCTCCGGCGCGCCGTCGGTGCCACGGGCGTGCAGCCGGGCTTCGAGCTCCTCGAGAGACGGGGGCACCACGAAGATCCCGACGGCGTCGCGCGGATAGGCCTGCTTGAGCGAGCGTGCCCCCTGGATATCCACGTCGAGGAGTACGTCGCGGCCACCCTCGACGGCCGCGTCGAGCGGCGCCCGCGGCGTCGCGTAGGAGTGATCGAAGACCGAGGCCCATTCGACGAATTCGCCGCCATCCCGACGGCGATCGAATTCCACCGGCTCGACGAAGAAGTAGTCGCGGCCGTCGACCTCGCCGACCCGCGGTCGTCGCGTGGTGCACGACACCGAGGGCGACAGGTCGGGGAACGCCTCGAAGGTCGACCGGGTGAGGGTGGTCTTTCCCGCACCCGAAGGTGCCGAGACCACGAACAGGATTCCCCTGCGGTCGACCCGCGCTTCCCGCAGCATGCTCATTCGACGTTCGCCGCCTGCTCGCGCAGCTTCTCGAGCTCGCTCTTCGCCGCGAGGACCGCCTGGGTCACCGGGAGGTGGCCGGCCTTCGAGCCGATCGTGTTCACCTCGCGCAGCATCTCCTGGAGAAGGAATTCGATGCGTTTTCCGGCGGGCGCGGCCTCGCGAAGGAGCTTCCGGAAGGCGGCGACGTGACTGGCGAGCCGGGTGATCTCCTCGGTGAAGTCGCTGCGTTCGATCGCGATCGCGACCTCCTGCACGATCCGCACAGGATCGGGAGCCTGCCCGCCGAGGATGCTCGTGATGCGCGCGGCGAGGCGCTCGGCGAGGACGCCGCGCATCTCGCCCGCCTCGCGCACGCAGTCGGCCCGCAGCGAGTCCAGCGTGTCGAGCCGCTTCTTCATGTCGTCGCGCAGGTGCGATCCCTCGCGCGAGCGGTCCTTCGCATGGGCCACGAGTGCCTTGGCGAGGGCGCGGCGCAAGCCCGGCTGCTCGTCGGACGGATCAACCGGGGCATCGACGATGCGCACGATGTCGCCCGAACTCCCGCGCAGCAGCCCGAGATCCACGTCGCCGTCGAGGTCGAGCGCCTTCTTCACCTTGCGCCACGCCTCGGCATGGGCGCGGGCGAGTTCCAGGTCGATCTCGACCTTCGGGCGGCGGCGCACCGGCCCCTCGCGCCGCACCGACACCTCCACCCGGCCCCGCTCGATCGCGCCCTGGGTCGCCTCGCGAACCTCGCCCTCGACCGCCTGGTGCTCGCGCGGCA
Organism: Klebsiella pneumoniae; assembly: GCA_945872365.1. Lineage (GTDB taxonomy): Bacteria > Desulfobacterota > Binatia > UBA12015 > UBA12015 > REEB422. The sequence continues at coordinate 51,924 of CAMBZJ010000009.1, read as the reverse complement.
GCGAGATCTTGAGGTCGAGAAACCGGGCGTTCACGCTGCGCACCTCGACGACCATGCGTCCGCCCTCGATGGGGGCGCTCGCCGCGCCGAATCCGGTCATGCTCTTCACGGCTGCCTCCTGGTACCCCGGCGGGCCGCGGGCGGGGTTTCCGCCGGCGGCACGACGACACCCGCCGCGAAGGCGAGGTCGACGGCCACCTGTAACTCGCCCGCGTCGAGCGTGGCGGTGCCGACCTTCCCCACCACGACACCCGCCGCGACGTTGGCCAGCCACGCAGCGTCCTCCGACGAGCCACCGCGCGCGAGCGCCAGCGCCGCAACGGCGATCACGGTATCGCCGGCTCCGGTCACGTCGAATACCTCCCGGGCGGCGGTGGCGAAGTGGCTCGACCTGCGGTCGCGCCGGAAAAGCGACATTCCATGCTCGCCCCGGGAGAGCAGCACCGACTCGCTGCCCCAGCGTTCGAGGAGCGCCGCGCCGGCCGCCTCGAGCGACGCGTCGTCGGCGATCGCGATACCGGTCGCTTCACGCGCCTCGAGGGTATTCGGCTTGACCAGCGTGGCGCCCCGGTAGTGGGCGAAGTTCGTCTGCTTCGGGTCGATCAGGTAGGGTCGCCCGGTGGCCGCCCGGTAGGCGGCGAGCCGGTCGAGCAATCCCGCCGTGATCGTCCCCTTGCCGTAGTCGGAGACCACGACCGCCTCGGCGCGCGGAAGCGCGCGGGTCATCCGGTCGACGAGCGCCCGCTCGATGGCCGGGCCCGGCCGCGCCGGCTCGCGATCCAGCCGCACCATCTGCTGGGCGTGCGCGACGATGCGGGTCTTCTCGATGGTCACGATTGACCCCGCCACGACCAGCCCTCCCGCATCGGCGCCGAGCGCACCGAGCAGCGAGCGGAGTTCCCGCCCGGCGGCATCCCGCCCCACCCAGCCCACGACCGTCGGGCGCGCACCGAGCGCCGCCAGGTTCGCCACGACGTTGCCGGCGCCCCCGGGATGAACGTCCTCGGAGCGCACTTGAACGACCGGCACCGGGGCCTCCGGCGAGATCCGCCACACGTCGCCGCGGATGAAGCGGTCGAGCATCAGGTCGCCGACGACGAGAACACGGGCACCCGCGAAACGATCGACGAGCCGCCCGAGCCGCAGGCGTGCGGCCCGGCGGCCCGCATCGAAGGCCGGCGCGGTCGGGGTCGGAGTCGCGTTTCGTCGCGGCGTCGCGCGGCGTGTCTGGGTTCGGCGCATCGTCATCGTCGGCGCAGGGCGCGCGGCCGGCCGGTCGTGCCGGCACGGTCCCGCGCGGGCCACGGCCCGTCGCGCCCGGCCGGAGCGCTAGCGTTCGCGCCGTGCGAGGATGCGTTCGTACACCGCCCCGGTGCCGCGCGCCATCGCCGCGACCGAGAACCCGCTCGCGCGGCGCGTCGCGGCCTCCCCGAGCCGTGCGCACCGGCCCTCGTCGGCGAGACAGGCCCCCAGGACACGCGCGAGGGCCGCGTCGTCCTCGACCGGGACGAGGTATCCTTCGACCCCGTCGCGCACGATCTCCGGAAGCCCGCCCACCGCGCTCGCCGCGACCGGACGCGCGGACGCCAGGGCCTCGATCGCGGCCACGCCGAGCCCTTCGGCGCGCGACGGCATCGCCACCACGTCGGCCGCCCGGTAGATCGGCCGCACGTCGGCCACCTGGCCGAGCCACCGGACGTCTCCCGAGACCCCGAGACCATGCGCCAGGTCGAGAAGCGCATCGCCCTCCGGTCCGGTTCCGGCGGCGAGGCAGATCGGGCCGCCGCCCTCTCGGGCGAGCCCTGCGAGGGACCGGAGCAGCACGTCGTGCCCCTTGCGCCGGTGCAGCGACGCCACGATCGCGACCACCGAACGACCGGCTGGGATCGAGAGCACGGCGCGCGCCGCCGGGTCGCGCCCCGGCGCTCCGGCAAAATGGGCGATGTCCACGCCGCTCGGCACCAGATCGACGTCCGAGACCGCCACCCCGCGCGACGCGAGACCGACGCGGGCCGCCCGGGAGATCGCGATGACGCCGTCGACCGACCGGTAGAGCCAGCGAACGTAGGCGCCGGCCCCGCGCGGCGCCTGGTCCATGCGACGGGTGACCACCCGGGCCGTTCCGCGCGGGAGGAAGGGCGCGAGCGTCAGGGCACGCGCCGTGTGGAAGTGCACGATGTCGGGATGCAGCGTCCGCACGTGTTCGCGCAGCCGGAGCCCGGCCCCGGGATCGTGGCCGCGGCGGACCCCGAGCGCGACGCACTCGAGCCCGGACGCGATCGCCCGGCGCTCCAGTTCGCCACCAGGGTGACAGGCGACGACGTTGCGGTGGCCCGCGTCGCGGAGTTCGCGGGCCAGTGCCAGTACCTGGGTCTCGCCGCCGCTGAAGCCGCGCTCCGGGTCGACGTGCAGCACCGCCATCCGCGGCGTCACGGTGCCACCTCGCGGCCGCGCGCGCGCGCGTCGCGCTTGGCGTACTTCAGGTGCCCGTAGACCGCTGCCGAAATGCCGGCGAAGAGCCCGGGGAATCCCATCCGGAAGCCCCCGCGCAGGACGTAGAAGCGCAGGAATCGCCCGGCGGGCCGCAGCAGCAACTGCGACCAGGAAGCGCGGCGCGGCGGCTTGCGGCCGCTGCGGCTCGCGATCGTCGTGAAGCGGTCGATCGTGGCGACATGGTCGGAAACGTCGTCGTAGGTGAAGTGCCAGAGCGGCGAGTCTAGCCGACCGATCCGTCCGCGCAGGATCACGTGCTCATGCGGGTCGGTCCCGCCCCAGGTCGCTCGCTCCCGTCGGAAGAGTCGCAGCCGGAGGTCGGGGTACCAACCGCCGTAACGCCACCAGCGACCTAGGTAGTGGACGAGCCGGGGGATCTCGAAACCGTCCCAGCCGCTTCCGTCGCTCGTCAGCACCCGGTCGATCGCGGCGCGCAACTCGGGTGACACGCGTTCGTCGGCGTCCACGTTGAGGATCCACGGATGCGACGACTGCGAGAGTGCATAGGCCTTCTGGTCCCGGTACCCGGTCCAGGCACGGCGAAGCACCCGCGACGTGTACTCGTGGCACACCTCGAAGGTGCCGTCGGTCGAAAAGGAGTCGACCACGACGATCTCGTCCGCAAAGGCGACGCTCTCCATGCAGCCCCGGATGTGCGCGATCTCGTTGCCGGCGACGACGATGCAAGAGAGCTTCTGGCGCTCCTCCGGGACGATCCCGGCCCGGGCCCGGCGACGCGCGACCCGTCGGTCCTTGCGCCGCCGCACCTTGTCCACCTCGGCGACCATCCTGCCAAGCGGCGGACGCGGACGTGGCGACGCGCGCCAGTAGGCGACGATCGTCGCGAGCCGTTCCCGCTCGCTCGCGATCCAGCCGAGCGTCCGGTCGAGCTGGACCAGGTTCTGGCGGCGGCGGCGCCAGGAAAGGCCGCCCAGGGGACGGCGCACCCGGTCGAGGTCGACGATCGAGAAGCGGAAGCCGCCGCCGGGAAGGCGTGCCGCGAGCAGGTTCTTGTCGCGCAGGTCGGGGACGTAGATTCCGCTCCGATGGACGGCCGCGAGGAAGCGGCCGAGCGCACGCGCGAACACCCGGCGGTCGGCGCCCGAGACTCCCGGCAGAAACGCATCGAGCGGCTCGCCCTCGACTTCCGCCCGGGCGACGAAACTGCTCGTCCGGCTGCCGTCGGCGCGGTCAACGGCCCCCAAAGGCTCGGGCGTCCCGACCCCCGCATCGCGGAGCAGGCGCGCGGCGCGGAACTGGCGTTGCGCCGGCGACCCGAACCGGTGGGCCCCGGGCCACTGCAGGCCGCGCGACACCACCGTCTTTACCACGACCGCGACGCCCTCGGGGCCGGCGTCGTCGAGCCACACGACCGAACCGCGACGTCCCTGCTTCAGAACACGCCCGACGCCTTCGCCACCCGACGCCATGGCGAGAGCGGCCTCGACCGCAGCGGCGGCATCCCATGTCGGCCGGCCGTTCATGCCGACGCCTCCCTCGCGTCGAGCAGAGTCGCAACGCGGCCGCGATCGAAGCCCGCGAGACCGAGCTTGCCGATCGATCGCGCGAGCCGGCGACGCGCGAAGGATCGGCCGATCCGACCGACCGGTGCGGTCCCGACCACGGCTCCGTCGAAGTCGATGAGCGCGGGTTCCTCGCCCGCCGCGCCACAGAGGAAGTTCGTCGCGTTCGCGTCGCGATGGCGGATGCCGCAGCGGTGCAGTCGGCGCAGCACGTCCCAGCAACGGCCGATCCGATCGGCGCGCTCCCGCTCGTCCGGGTCGCTACGAAGCGCGTCGGCGAGCGACCGGCGCCCGGCGATCTCGCGCGTCACCAGCGCTGCGCGGTAGAACCCGGTGAAGGGTCGTCCGACCGGTAGGACGATCGCCGCCAGAACCTCGGGAGCGACCACCCCGCAGGCGCGCGCGGCCTCGGTCGCGGCAAGTTCCCGCAGGGGGCGCGACGGGTGATCCCAGTACACTTCGCCGAGCAGCCTGCCGAGGAGTCCCCCGTGGCGATAGATCTTGAGCCACGCCCGGCCACCCGGGGCGATCGGCAGAGCCCGGGCCCCGCCACGCCCGGCGGAACCGGGCTCCCGGGCCGGGGCCGGAGCGTCGAGGGCCGCCCGCCACGCCCGGGCCTCGGACTCGAAACCGCGGCGCACGAGCACGCCCTCGCCCGCCGCGGCAAACCCCGGAAATCCCGCCGGCGTCACGCGGACCCCGTTCCCACCTGGCGACGCTCCCACAGTTTCGCCTGGACCAGTACCGCCCCGTACGACTCGAGCGTCGCGCGGGCGAGCGCCGCGCGCCGGTCGCCCGAGGCGCCGACCATGGCGCGCGCAAGCTGCCCGAGCGGTCGCAGCGCCAGCGCCGCGATCCCCGACCGCTGGCCCGCCGCGTCGAGCAGTCGTGCAGCGGTCGCGCTGCGCCGATCGAGGTCGCGGAGATGCTCGGAGAGTGTCGGTGGGTGAAGCACGAGCGGGCCGGCGAATTCGATGGTGCGGGTGCCTGGCCGAGGCGTGGGGGCGGCGCCGCAGATCTCCGCCGTCGCGGCCGGTAGGCCCACGACGGCGCGCGGCAAGCGGATCGCACAATCGCTGTCGCGCAAAATGGGCGTGACCCGTGCGACGGCGGGTGCCTCCGCGCGCCAAGCCGCGACGGCGCGCGCGAAGTCGTCGTCGAGCACCACCCACGAAGGAAGCCAAAGCAGGTCGCAATCCGCAGCGATTCCACGCAGGGCATCGAGGTCGACCTCGGCATCGAGCGGCACGACCCGCTCCGCGAGGTCCAACGGCCGCAGCGGCGACGCCGGAGCCGGCGCACCCGCGAGAATCGCCACCAGCGGCGGACGCATCAGGGACTCCTCGCCGCGTCACGATCCGCCGCCCGAGCGCGGTCGGCGCGCGCGAGAACCTCACGCGCCGCGTCGGCGACCGACGCGACCTCGATCGACTCCATGCACGCGTGCGTGCGGATCGGGCAGGCGTCACCGCCGTGCCGCGCGCAAGGCCGACAGTCGAGATCGCGCTCGACAACACACACCAGCGGCCCGAGCGGCGCGAAGCCGAAGGCGGGGACGGTCGGGCCGAAGATCGAGACGAGCGGCCTGCCGAGTGCCGCCGCGACGTGTCCCGGCGCACTGTCGTTGGCGATGACCAAACGAGCCCTCGCGATCGCTGCGACCAGGCCCGCCGTGTCCGTGCGACCGCAGAGGTCCACCACCTCCGGGAGTCCGCTTCGCCGCCCCGCAAGGTCGGCGCCGATCTCTCGGGCGAGTGCCGCATCCCCCGGGCCGCCCACGACCACGACAGCGTCGATCTCCGGAGCCAGCGCCGCCGACGCCGCGGCGAAACCACGCGCCGGCCAGCGCTTGGTCGCCCAAGCCGAGCCCGGCGCAACCACCAGTAGTCGTGCATCGTCCGCCATGCCGGCCGCGCGCAGGGACTGCGCGACACGGCCGGCCGCGTCCTCGTCGACCCGGAGTTCGGGATCCGGAGGAGGATCGGGCACGACGAGCCCGAGCCCGGCCGCCAGCGCGAGCAGTCGATCGCGGGCGTGGGCGCCGCGCGGCGCCACCTGCCGGTGGTAGAGCCGCGCGGCCGGCGCACCGGCGAACCCGACGCGCAGCGGTATGCCGGCGAGAGCGAGCAGGAGTGCCGTGCGCGTCGAGCGCTGCACGGCGATCGAGGCGTCGAAACCGATCGCGCGCAGCTCGCAGGCGCTGCGCCACAGCCCGCGCGGTCCGGACGCGCGACCGCGCTTGTCGAATATCAGAACCCGCTCCCGGCCGGCGAGCGGTGCAATCAGGGCTTGCGCATCCGGGCGAACGAGCCACCAGATCTCGACGTTCGCAAGGCCCTCGGCGAGGACACGCGCGAGCGGTGTCGTCAGGACGACGTCGCCGAGGAAGCTCGTCTGCGCGAGCAGGATGCGGCGCGGTGGATGCACGGCCGCAGAGCCCCGGCCCTTCAGAACGGGGCCGCCTCCTCGATGATCATGTCCGGGATCCCCTCGGTCACGGCATAACGGAGCCGACACGCCGGGCACTCCAGCGAGTCGCCCGCGGGGGCCTGGACGAGGGTTCCCTCGCGGCCCTCGCGACGACACTTCGGGCAGCGCAGGATCTCGAGCAAATCGGGACTGACGGACATGCCATCCTCCTCAGGTGCGCGAGAACTCGATCTCGCCTCGAACCCAGTCGATCTCGGCCGCAAGGCCCTCACGCAAGCCCGTGCGCGGCTCCCAGCCGAGTTCGCTCCGGGCGAGCTCCGTCGACGCGTGGGTGTCGCGTACGTCGCCGCGCTGCCGCTCCTCGCGGCGCACGACGACCGGGCGGCCGGTGATCTCGCCGATGATCCCGAGGACGTCGTTGACGCTCACCCGCGAGCCGCCGCCGACGTTATAAACCCCACCAGGTACGCCTCGGTCGATCGCGAGCAGGTTCGCCGCCACCGCATCGCCGACGAACGTGAAGTCACGGGTCTGGTCGCCGTCGTCGTAGACAGTGACCGGGTGGCCGACGAGATGCGCGCGCACGAAGCGGTGAAACGCCATGTCCGGACGCTGACGCGGGCCGTAGACCGTGAAGTAGCGCAGCGAGACCGTCGGCACCCCGGCGGACTGCGCGTAGAGCCGGCAGAGGTGTTCGCCCGCGAGTTTGGTCACACCATAGGGCGAAACCGGCCGAGGCAACGTGGTCTCGACGGTGGGGAGGTCGGGCGCATCGCCGTAGATCGAGGACGACGAGGAGTAGACGAAACGCGGGTGCCGAGCGGCGCACGCCTCGAGCAGCCTCTGGGTGCCGAGGACGTTCACGTCGGCATAGATCCGGAAGTCGCGGCCCCAACTCGCCCGCACCCCGGCCTGCGCCGCGAAGTGGAGCACCGCGTCCACCCCGTCGAGGAGACGTTCGAGGGCGCCGGTGACGAGGTCGGTCTCGACGAATTCGAAGCGCGGGTTCGTACGCGCCGCGGAGAGGTTCCGCTCCTTGGCGGCACGCGGATAGTAATCCAGAAAACAATCCACGCCGCGCACGACATCGCCCCGCGCCAGCAAGGCATCGACCGCATTCGAGCCGACGAAGCCCGCCGCGCCGGTCACAAGAACCTGCACCGATCCACCTTTCCTCGTCACCGGATTCCGCGACGCCGGGCGTCCGGATCGGGCAACCGAGTTCACCCCACCGCCTCCGGTGCGGGCGTCCGACCCCCAAGCGTAGCACGGCCCGAGCCGTCCCGCAGCAACCGACCGATCCCGGCCGCCCCGACGATCCGGTCGAGCAGCGCCGCCTCGTCGGCCGCGGCGAGTGCGAAATCGACCCGGACGGCGAAGAGGTGGCCTCGGGCGAAGGGAAAACGTCGCAGCTTGACGAGGTCCTTTTCGGTGCAGACGACGAGGTCGGCTCGGCGCGCCGCTTGGCCGATCCGCTGCCAGTCGGCCGGACCATAGGCGTGGTGGTCGCGGAATTCGAGCACCTCGACCAGCTTCGCGCCGAGACGATCCAGCACCTCGTAGAACGACGTCGGTCGAGCGAGGCCCGACACCGCGACGACCCGCCGGCCGGCGAGGTCCGCGAGCGGGCTCTCGAAGGTGTGCTCGCCATGCGCCGAGACGAGACAGCGCGGCTCGAGCGCCGCTGCGCAGACCGGGACCCCCGGCGCGTGGCGGTCGAGTCGCGTGGCGATCTCCGGCGGGATCGCTTCGCACTTGGTCACGACGATCGCACCGGCGCGACACAGCGCCGAGAGGGGCTCGCGCAGCGGCCCCGCGGGAAGCACCGCACCGTTGCCGAATCCGGCCCCGGCGTCGACCAGCACGAGATCGAAGCAACGCCCGAGCGCGCGGTGCTGGAAGCCATCGTCGAGCACGACGACGTCCGCTCCCCACTCCCCGATCGCATGTCGGGCTGCCGCGACCCGGTCGACGCCGCACACCACCGGCCCGGGAAATCGATCCGCGAGCAGGACCGCCTCGTCGCCCACCTGCGAAACCGCACCCTCGCCCGCGAGCGCGGGCCTCGCCGAGGGCGCGGCGCGCAGGATGCGGCCGCCGAGGTCGCCGCCGTATCCGCGGGTGACGATGGCGGGGGCGAGTCCGAGGTTCCGAAGGCGATCGCCTAACCAGAGCGAAGCAGGCGTCTTTCCGGTCCCGCCCACGCTCAGATTGCCGATGGAGACGACCGGCACCGACATGCGCGTCGCCCGCAGCACGCCGGCGTCGTAGGCGGCGCTGCGCAGCCGCATCACCCCGCCCCAGAGGCGCCCGAGCGGGGCGAGCATCCACGGCGCGAAACCGCCGCGCTCCCAGGGCACCACCGCGGGCCCCGTCACGCGGTGCCGGTCGCCGGCCGCATTCATGCCGGGGCCACCCGGGCCGCACCGGGGCGACCGTCAAGGTCGGCGATGACCCGCCAGGTCGCCTCGAGTCCTCCCGACTCCTCGAGCGCCAGAGCCCGGGCCGAGGCGCCCGCCCGTGCGCGCACCGCCGGGTCGAGCAGGGTTCGCAACGCCGCGGCGAGCCCTTCGGCGTCTTCGACCACGGCGCCCGCATGCCCCTCGACAAGCCGGTCGGCAAAGGCGCGCACGGTGTCGCGATGCGGCCCCAGGAGGACCGGAACCCCGCAGCGCGCGGGCTCGAGCAGGTTGTGGCCCCCGACCGGCACGAGCGTGCCGCCCACGAAGGCGATGTCCGCGCCGGTGTAACACCCGGCGAGTTCGCCGAGGGAGTCGAGCAGGAGCACGTCGACAGCCGCGAAGCGGGACGACCCGCCCTCCACGAGCGAACTGCGACGCTCGAATCGGAGACCGCTGCGTTCGAGCAGCGACGCGACCTGCGCGAAGCGTTCCGGGTGCCGGGGCGCCAGGACGAGGAATGGCGCGTCCGAACCGAGCCTCGCGAGTGCATCGAGGACCGCCGCTTCCTCGCCCTCGCGGGTGGAGCCGGCGACCAGAACCGGGCGGCCGGCCTCGCGCAGGCCGGGCACGAACCAGGCCGGCTCGGCCGGAATGCGATCGCCCTTGAGCGAACCGGTGACGACGATCCGCGCGTCGTCCACGCCGAGCGCCTGCAGGCGTCGGCGATGGTCGTCGGACTGCACGCAGAAGCGGGTCACGCAGTCGAGTACCCGGGGCGCGAACCCCGGAAATCGCGCAAGCAAACGTGCACTCCGCTCCGACATGCGCCCGCTCACCTGGACCGTCGGGCAGCCCATGCGCGCGAGTTCGTCGAGCGTGTTCGGCCACAACTCGTTCTCGCTGAAGAGGAACAAGTCGGGAGAGATGCGCCGCACCACCGCCCGCGCGAGCCACGGGGCGTCGAGGGGAAACGTCCTGACGATCGCCCCGGGCAACAGGCGCCGCGCGGCATCGCACCCGGTCGCGCTGAGCGCCGACACGATCACGCCCCCCGAGGGGTATTCCGCGCTCCACCGCCGGACCAGGGGGGCGATACCCTCGACCTCGCCGACCGACGCGGCGTGGACCCAGAGGACCGGCGATCCGTCCGGTCGGTGCCAGCCCCTCCCGAAGCGCTCACCGAGTCCCCGCCGCCAGGAAGGCCGAACGAGCGCCAGCGCGCCGGCGGCCGGGGCGACTGCAAAGCCCGCGGCGAGCAGCAGGGCGTTGTACGTCCGCAGCGGGCGGAGACGTCGCGCGCGAGGCGCGCCGGGCTTGCCGCTCAGTACACCCAAGCCCGGCCGTCGTAGCGGAAGAGTTCCGTCACCTCGGTCTGCTCGACGACCGCCGGTGGCGCCGCAAGCGCTTCGTCCTTCGATCGACCGCTGCAGCGCAGCCGCTGCTCGACGTAGACCATCTTTCCGATCGGTGTCGTGTCCGGGTGGGAGACCGTCTGCGGCCCGAGGTGGTCGAGGTCGTAGCCGACGTACTCGGCAAACAACGAACCATCCGCGGAAGTCTGCCACTTTACCTGCGCTAGGTTGTCCTTCTGGCGCTGGCGCAGCTTGTCGCCCCATTGCACGCAGAAGGCCCCGAAGCTCCGCTGGAGTCCCTCGAGCTTCGCCCCGGCAGGGACCGTCGAAGCGGCGGCCTTGCCGGAGGCATGGGTGGCCTGCGCGTCGCGCCCTGCCTTCTCCGCCTCGTACTCCGGAGACGGGGGCTCGATGGCGATCGAGACGCCACCGGGGCCCGCCCATGCGCGCGGCATCGGCGAGAGCACGATCGCCGTGGCCATGGCAACACCGACCAACCTCGTCATGGTCCAACCTCCCCTCGAACGCGCCCGGCGACCGCGCACAGGAGCCGGCCGGGGGGCCGGGTGATCCCGCCGCCACTCCCGCCGGAACGTCGCCGGATTTCGAGGCGTGTCACGATTTGCGCACCCTCGCAACCCCGCCGAGAAAGCGTGCAGTCTCCGCGCGATCGGCACCGACTTCCTCGCCCGCGCGCGACGTCGCCGCGATCAAGCGGCGTTCGAGTTCCTCGCGCAACGACTCCAATTGCTCTGCCGAGGCGTCGCGCGGCACCGCGATCGGCTCCGTCGCGACGAAAGCGACCCGGGAGAACGGGAACGGGATCAGGAGCCGGTCCCAGCTTCCGCTCACGACAGCCGCCCGACTTGCGGCGTACGACACCGGGAAGACCGGGGCCCCGGTCAGGCGGGCCAGTTGGAGGGCTCCGGTCTTGGCGCGACAGCGCGGCCCGCGCGGCCCGTCGGGGACCATGATCACGTCGAGCCCGCGACGATGCGCCTCGAGCAGGCCCTTCATGCCACTGACCCAGCCGCGCGTAGACGACCCGCGCACCACCTCGAAGCCGAGGCGCCGGATCGCCCGGCTGATCAGTTCTCCGTCGCGGTGCCGGCTGTTCATGATGCAGGCGCCGCGACCGCGGTAGGCGAACGGCATCATGATCATGCGCCCGTGCCAGAAACAGAGGATCACCGGCTCGCCCCGGGCGAAGCGCGCCAGCAGCCCGCCCTCGTCAAAATAGCGCTGGCGCACCGTCCTGCCGAGCAGGCGGAGCACGGCATAGATCGCGAAGCCACCCGTCGAAAGCGCGAACTCCCCGTCACGAAAGCGCCGCCGCGGGGCCGGCGGCTGCGGCGCCGCAGTCGCGTCTACGCTCATGATGATGCTGTTTCGAGTTGCTCCGGAACCGGCGCCCCCGGCGACATCTGCTGGTCACAGAGCCTCCTGTAGACACCGCCACGAAGATAGAGTTCGTCATGGCATCCCTCGTCGATGATGCGTCCGTCGACGACCACCGCGATCCGGTCGGCGCGCCGGATGGTCGCGAGTCGATGCGCGATGACCAAGGCCGTGCGGCCCTCCATGAGACGGTCGATCGCCTCCTGGACGAGACGCTCGGACTCCGAATCGAGCGCCGAGGTGGCCTCGTCCAGAATCAGGATCGGTGCGTTCTTCAGCAGGGCGCGCGCGATCGCGAGCCGCTGCCGCTGGCCGCCGGAGAGCGTGACCCCGAGTTCCCCCACCATCGTGTCGTAGCCCCGGGGCAGGCCGCAGATGAACTCGTCGGCGTGGGCGGCGCGTGCCGCTGCCTCGACCTCGGCCTGCGACATGGCCGGGTCGCCGTAGGAGATGTTTGCACCGACCGTGTCGTTGAACAGGAACGTGAACTGCGTGACGATCCCGATCTGCCGCCGCAGCGAAGCGAGCGTCGCATCGCGGATGTCGAGGCCGTCGATCGAGATCCGCCCGGCCGTCGGGTCGTAGAAGCGCGGAATCAGGTCCGCGATCGTCGACTTGCCGCCGCCACTCGAACCGACCAGCGCGACGACCTCCCCGCGGCGCAAGACCAGGTCGACCTCTCGCAGCGCGAAGCCGTCCTTCGGCGGCCCGCCATCCGGTCCGGTCGTCACCGGGCCGCTGCCCTCGCCCACCCGCGGCGGATAGCGGAAATCCACGGCCTCGAACCGGATCGCCTGGCGTAGGGGCCCGATTTCGACCGCCCCCGGCCGGTCGACGATTTCGGTCGGTTCGTCGAGCAACTCGAAGATGCGCTCGGCCGAAGCGAGTCCCTGCTGGACGGCTCCGTTGGTCTTCGCGAGCCCCTTGAACGGATCGTAGACCAGGAGCAGCGTTGCCATGAAGGCGAAGAACGCACCCTGGGTGCGCCCGCCGACGATCACGCTGTAGCCGCCGTACCAGACCACGCCGGCGATCCCGACCGCTCCGATCAGTTCCATGAGCGGCTGGATGAGCGCCTTCGCCTGCGACGCCTTCATGTGCGTGCGGAAGAGGCGCTGGCTCTCCGCGTCGAAGCGCTGGCGCTCGTAGGCCTCCATGCCGAAGGCCTTCACGATCCGGTTGCCCTGCACGGTTTCCTGCAGGAGCGCCGTCAGGGTGCCGAGGGTGTTCTGCCCGCTGCGCGAGAACTTGCGGAGGCGGCGCGACAGGGTGAGAACCGGGGCCACCACCAGCGGAAATGCGACGAAGGCGATCAGGGCGAGAACGGTATCCTTCCAGAAGGCGTAGACGAGCAGCACGACGAGCGAGGTCGAGTCGCGTACGATCGACACGGTGGCGTCCACCAGGGACGCGCGCAACTGGTAAACGTCGCTCGACACCCGGGAGATGATCGCCCCGGTCGGCGTACGATTGAAAAACGAGAGCGGGAGTTCCTGCACGTGCGTGTTCACGTCGTTGCGGATGTCGGTCGCCACCCGCTGCGCCACCCACTCCATCAGGTAGTTGTTGCCGTAGTTGGCGAAGGCCCTGACGGTGAAGAGCACGATGACAGCGGCCGGAAGCCCGGCTAGCATCGCCAGGTCGTGACGCGCGAAGACGTCGTCGAACACGCGCTCGACGATGAACGGCAGGACGCCGTTCGTCGAGCTGAAGACGAGCATGCAGGCGATCGCGGCCACGAAGCGCGGCCAGACGTAGGGGCGCATATAGCCCAAGAGCCTGCCGTAGATCCCCGTGGAGGCCATGCCCACCGGATCGGTAGCGAAGTCGCGCACCGCCGACAAACCACGGCTCGTCGACCACCTCACACGCGTCGCGAACCGGATTCGCCGCCCAGCATCTCCGCAGCGATCGCCGCCGCTCGTCGCGCCGCTCCGCCCTGCCCGAGCGAAGCGCGGACGCGCGCGAGATCGGCTCGGATCGCGGCGGCTCGCAGGGGATCGAGCAGGATCGCGCGGGCCTCGGCTGCGATGCGTCCGGCGGTCACCTCGTGCTGCACGAGTTCGGGGACCGCGCGCTTGCCGAGGATCAGGTTCGGCATGCCGATGAACGGAACCCGCACGAGGAGTCGCGCCACCGCGTAGGTGACCGGTGCGAGCCGGTACATGACGACCATCGGGCGCTCGAGGAGCGCCGTCTCGAGGGTCGCGCTGCCCGATGCGCACAGCACCAGGTCGGCAGCGGCGACGATGTCCCAGGTCTCGCCCGAGACCACCGGCATGCTGCCGACGAGGGGGCTCGCGAGCGGCCGCAATCCCTCGTGGGCGAGCGCCAGAACCGCGTCCACCTCGACGTCGGCCCGCAGGACGTCGATCGAACGCAGCATCTCCGGCAGCAGCGAGCGCACCTCCGTCGCGCGGCTGCCGGGCAGGAGCGCCACAAGCGGGCGCGCCCCCGTGAGGCCCAGACGCGCGCGCGTCTCCTGCGGTGTCCGTGTCGCGCGAACGGTTTCCAGCGCCGGGTGCCCGACGAACTCGACTCGTGTCAGGCCACGGTAGATCTCCCGCTCGAACGGGAAGACGACCGCGAGCCGGTCGACGTTGCGCGCGAGTTGTCGGACGCGCCACCGTCGCCAGGCCCAGACCTGCGGGCTCACGTAGTAGAGCACCGGAACACCCGCGCGCTTCGCCACCGGGGCGAGGCGGAGGTTGAAGTCCGGCAGGTCGATCAGGATCAGCAGGTCGGGGCGGACTCCATCGCCGCCTCCCTCGATCGCCTCGCGTACCCGGCGAAAGGCGCCGAGGATCCGGCCGAGGCTCGAGAAGACCTCGGTGAGGCCCATCGTCGAGATCTCCTCCGCGTCGACGATTGCGTCCTGCCCCTCGGCGCGCAGGCGTTCACCGCCGACACCGGTGACGCGGACGTCGGGGACGAGCGCGCGCAACTCGCGGACGAGTTCCGCACCGCGCAGGTCCCCCGATGCCTCTCCCGCTACGACGAGCACGGTCGGCACGCGGAGCGGGGACCGGGCTTCACTCGGCCCGGCCATAGCCCCTCGCGTCGGCCGTGGCGCCGGCCGCACGCACCTCGACGAGTGCCTCGTCGAGCGCCTCGAGGAACGCCTCCACCACCGGCCCATGGACCGCGTTCACGGTGCAGTGCAGGCTCGGCGGTGGCCCCTGGTCGTCGACCCACCAGCCGCGCCTCGCGAGCGCCTTTCCCACCGCCGGGGCGTCGGCGTCGGCGAACCCAAACGCGAGCAGGGTCGCATCGGGCGGGACCAGGAGGCGGACGCCCGGCCGGGAGCGCAGCCCCTCGGCGAGTTGCAGCGTCGCGGTGCGCGCCGCGCGGGTGAGCCGCAGGTAGCCGTCCTCGCCGAGGTGGTTCATGACCGCCCATGCCGCCGCGACCGGCCCGCCGCCGCGCGTCCCGAGGATGCCGAGACTGCCGTAGAAGCCGCCGAGCCAGTCATCGGTCGCGAAAGCCTGGTGGGCGCGTCGATGCTTGTCGCGGTGCAGAAGCACCGATGCGCCCTTGGCCGTGTACCCGTACTTGTGGAGGTCGACCGACATCGAGGTGACACCGGGCACCCGAAAGTCGAAGGGCCGCACGGACTCGCCGATACGCTCAAGCATCGGCAACGTGATCCCGCCCATGCAGGCGTCGACGTGGCAGGGAATGCCGCGCGCGGACGCGATCGCGGCGATCTCGGAGACCGGGTCGACGACCCCTTGCGGGTAGGAAGGCGCCGAGCAGGCGACGAGCACCGTTTCCGGCCGGATCGCCGCCGCGATCGCCGCGGGGTCAGCGCGGAAGTCCTCGCGCACTGCCACCCGCACGCTCTCCACGCCGTAGTCGCGGGCAGCCTTCTCGAAGGCCGCGTGCGCGCTCGTCGGCAACACCATCTGCGGCCGCTCGATACCGCGCTCGGCACGGCCCCAGCCGCGCGCGGCCTTGACCGCGAGCAGGAGGCTCTCGGTGCCGCCCGATGTGATCGAGCCCGCGGCCCCGGGGCCGCCATGGAGCAGGCCCGACACCATCTCGATGATCTCCGCCTGGAGCACGCGCAGGCTCGGAAAGGCCGCGACGTTCAACAGATTCGTCGCCTGGAACCGGGCATGGGCCAGATCCGCGAGGGCCGCCACGTCGGGCCCCGCGTAATAGGCGAGGCTGAAAGCCCGACCCGAACGCCAGTCCACGTCCGCACGGGAGAGCCCGTCGAGGGCGTCGAGGATCGCCGCCGCGGAGCGGCCCCGCGGTGGAAGCGACATCAGGTCCCCTCCATCACGGCGAGGATCCGCTCGGCTAGGTCCATCGCCGCGAGCCCGTCCTCGCCGGTCACGGCCGGCCGCGCCCGGGTGCGAACCGAGGCGAGGAACGCCGCGATCTCGCGCTCGAGCGCATCGGCCTCGCCGAGGTCGACCTGCTCCCACTCGATCTCGGGAACACCCTTCTCGTCGAGGTGTCGTCGGCAGATCCGCACCGAGCGCTCGCCGAGGTCGATCGCCGCGTACAGGTCGGGCTGGAACAGCCGGAACTTGCGTTCCCGCTTCGCCGAGACCCGGCTCGCCGTGACGTTGGCAATGCACCCCCCCGCGAAGCGCAGCCTTGCGTTGGCGATGTCGCACCGCGGCGTCACCACGGGGACGCCGACGGCCTCGATCGAGACGACCTCCTCCGGAACGAGCAGCCGGACGAGGTCGAGGTCGTGGATCATCAGGTCGCGCACCACGTCCACGTCGGCGCCCCGCATCGTGAAGGGCGCCAGCCGGTGACACTCGATGAAACGTGGCCGGTCGATCACGAAGGCGAGCCGCGTGAGTGCCGGGTTGAAGCGTTCGAGGTGCCCGACCTGCAGGATGCGTCCTCCGGCCCGCGCGATCGCGACGAGCTCGGCTGCATCGGCCGAGTCCGCCGCAAGCGGCTTCTCGACGAGACAGTCGATACCCGCTTCGAGCAGCGCACCGCCGACCTCGCGATGATGCTGCGTCGGAACGACCACGCTCGCGCAGTCGATCTCGCCGACGAGCGTGCGGAAGTCGGCGACCGCGCGGCAACCCAGCCGTGCGGCGAGCGCCTCCGCACGGGGCAGGTCGACGTCGGCGACCGCGACCAGCCGACAGCCCGCCGCGCGAGCGTACTTCTCGGCGTGGAACGTGCCGAGGTAGCCGGCCCCGACGACCGCCGCCCGAAGCGGCTCGCCAGGCCTCCGGTCGGGAACGCTGCTCACGCGAGGACGCCCGAGGCCTCGGGTTCCGCCTCGATGGCGACGACCGCGATGCCCGCCATGTCGGCCAGCGAGATCGTGCTCTCGCGCTCGAGTACGAGCGTGCGCCCGGCTTCGAGTGCGAGCACCGCGGCGTGCGTCTCGGCCATCAACCGGATCGTGCCCGGGCCCACCGCCGGTACATCGAAGCGCAGGTCCTGCCCGGGCTTGGCGACCTTCACCACGACCGCCCCGCGTCGCGCGAGTTCGGCGCCGCGTCGGATCGCCGCGTCCGTACCCTCGACGGCCTCGATCGCGAGCACGAGGCCGTCCTTCACGACGACCGTCTGCCCGATCTCGAACGACCCGATCGCCTTGGCGACACGCAGCCCGAAGCGGATGTCCTCGCGCTCGCGCGACTTCGGCGCACGCCGGCCGAGCACGCCGGGCGCCGGGACGAGCCGGGGCAGGTAGAGGGTCGAGGCGACCACCGGGATCCCCTCCGACGTGAGTTCGTCGGCGATGCCGGTGAGCAGCTTGTCGTCGTGCAGGGTGCGCATGCGGGCCAAGAAGGCGGCACCGCGCAGGTCCGGGCGAAACCCGGAGAAGAGCCGCACCTTCGTGATCCCGCCCGCCATGACCGCACTGCTGCAGCCGGCATCCTTGAAGGTGCGGATGATCTTGCCGAGTTCGCCGACCCGCACCCAGGTGAAGGACGACACCTCCTGCGCCAGCGCGGGGTCGGTCTCTCCGACGTGGGCGCAGGCCACCACCTCGACGCCCGCCTCGCGCGCACCGCGGGCGACCAGCAAGGGGAAGATCCCGTTGCCCGCGATGAGTCCGAGCCGTCCGCCGCCGCGCCTCTCCTCCATCCGGTCGCCCGCCTTCAGGGCCGCGTCACGCCGCGCTCGCTGCCCGCCACGAACTCGGCGAGTGCCAGGGCGTGCGGCGAATCGGCGAACTCGCTGCGGATGCGTTCCACTGCATCGCGGGCGAGGAGCTTCGACTGGAAGAGAATCTTGTAGGCACGACGCAGGACGGCGACCTGCTCGGCCGCGAGGCCGCGGCGCTCCAGCCCCACCGCGTTCAGGCCGACGAGGCGTGCGCGGTCGCCGTTGGCCATGCAGAACGGCGGGACGTCCATCACGACCATCGACCCGCCGCCGACGAAGGCACCTTCCCCGATGCGCACGAATTGGGCGACGGCTGCGAGGCCGGAGACGATGGCGTGGCTCCCGAGGAAGACGTGACCCGCGATCGCGACCCCGTTCACGAGGTGGACGTGGTCCTCGACCGTGCAGTCGTGGCCGAGGTGGGAGTAGTTCATGAACAGGTTGTCGTGTCCGACGCGGGTCACCAGACCGCCACCCTCGGTGCCAATGGACAGGGAGGCGTACTCGCGGACCAGGTTGCGGTCGCCGATCTCGAGACGGCCGGGTTCCCCCCGGAACTTGAGATCCTGCGGCGAGCATCCCACCGTCGCGAAGGAAAACACCCGGTTGTCCGCGCCGAGCGTCGTTCGCCCCTGGATCGAGGAGTGGGACCCGATCCGAGTGCCCCGTCCGATCCGGACCTCGCAGCCGATCGTGGCATAGGCGCCAATCTCGACATCCGAGTCGATCTCCGCACCGTGTTCGACGATCGCGGTCGGATGGATCCGAGTGCCCGGCGATGACCGGTCGCCGGCGCGCACACCCGCAGGCCCCTCGACCTCGACCATCGAGAACGAGGCCTCCGCGGCGACCTGGCCGTCGACGGTCGCGACGCCGCGCATCTTCCAGAGCGGTCGGCGCTTGCGCACGAGGTCGATGTCGAGCCGCAACTGGTCACCGGGGACGATCGGCCGCCGAAAGCGGGCGTCGTCGATCCCGGAGAGCACCAAAAAGAGGCGCTCCATGTCCGGACGGTCCACCGAGAGGTCGCCGTTGACCGTCCCGTGGACGAGGAGCCCGCCGGCCTGCGCCATCGCCTCGCACACGAGGACCCCGGGCATGATGGCGCGCTCGGGAAAGTGTCCAGCGAATTGCGGCTCGCTCGCGGTGACGTTCTTCAGGGCGACGAGGCGGCGGTCGGGCTCGAACTCCAGCACCCGGTCCACGAACAGGAACGGGTGGCGATGCGGGAGCAGCCGCGTGATCTCGTTTCCGTCCGACACGACGCTCCCGGCGGCTCCGTCCTCAGCGGCCCTTGCCGTTGAAGGCGGCGAGCACCCGATCGGTCAGGTCGATGCTGGGAACGTGGTAGACGACACCCGCCGAATTCGTCTCGAGCACGAGCGTGTAGCCCTCGACCTCCGCGATCTGCTTGATCGTCGCCTGCAGCCCGCGGATGATATCACCGGTCAGTTCCTGGTCCTTCTTGGCGAGTTCCCCCTGCGCCTCCTCGAACTTGCCCTTGAGGTCCAGCCGCTTCTTCTCGTACTCGGTTCCGAGCTTGCGGCGCTCTTCGTCCTTGAGGACCGCCTGCTTGGCCTCGAGCTCCGACTTGAGGCGGTCGAGTTCGTCCTTCTGGCCCTTCAGTTGGCCCTCGAGGCGATCGACCCGGGCCTTGAAGTCCGCCTTGGCGCGCTTGCCCTGCTCCGACTCGTTGAGAGCGCGCTGGAGATCGACGACCGCGATCTTCACGTCCGCCGCCCGAGCGACGAGGGGCAACGAGGCAACCACGAGTAGAGCGACTGCCGCGACGCGGACCGAACCGACTGCCTTCATGAACTTTTCTCCCTTCAGAGAACGAGAAGCGGCGCCGCGTCAGAGCGGAGCGCCGAACGAGAACAGGACGGAACTCTTGGACTCGCCGTCCTTGATGTTGAGCGGAATGCCGTACTCGATGCGCAGCGGGCCGAAAGGCGAGAGCCACCGGATGCCCGCACCGACGCCATAGCGGAGATTGCCGAAGTCGATTCCGTCGCTCTGCAGGAAGGCGTTGCCGGCGTCGAAGAAGACGACGCCGCGGATGCCCATCGGCTGGAAGATCGGGAAGATGACTTCGTTCTGCACGACGAGTTCGTTCGTTCCGCCGATCGGCTTGTTGTTGATGACGATGCCCTGCGGGTTGTAGGTCTCCTGGCGCGGGCCGAGCGTCCGGGTTTCATAGCCGCGCACGGTATTGATGCCGCCGGGGAAGAACCGCTGCACGAGCGGCAGTTCGCGCCCGGTCAGACCCGCCTCGCCCTTGCCGTACGCGACCGTGCCGCCGATCGAGTAGACGAAGATGCCGAAGTCGCGGATCCGGTAGAACGGCACGAAGAACCGCGTCCGCGCCTGGGCGAGCCAGTATCTCTGGTCGCCGCCAAGCCCGGCGAGCTCGACCGAGATGTCCTGAAAGGACCCCGACGTCGGGTCATAGGCGTGGTTCAGGGTGTTGCGCAGGATCTGCGGCGAGATCGCCGAGATCGAGGTCTGGCCCTGCTCGGCCCAGATCGCCGGCGGCGAGTTGTAGCGGATGTTGTAGATTCGGGCCTGCTCGAGCCGGTACTCCAAGCCGAAGCTCGTGTCCTCCAGCGACAACCAGCCAAGGCCGCCCAGTCCGATCTCCTCGAAGGGGTAGAGGGCGCGCACGGAGAAACCGGTCGATGAGCGCGTAAAGTCGCCGTAGTCGAGTTGCGTGTTGAAGATCGTGGACTGCCCGAGCAGGCGGGTGTCGAACAGGTACGGCTCGGTGTAGGACAGGAAGATATTGCGCCGGATGCTGCCGAAGTCGGCGTTGAGGACGGCGCGCTGGCCACGCCCGAAGAGGTTGTTCTCCGAGAGGCGCACGTTGAACAGGAATTGGTCGCCCGAACTGTAGCCGGCGCCCGCGCTGAAGGCCCCGGTCGACCCCTCCTTCACGTCCACCGCCAGGTCGATCTGGTCGTCGGTCGCGCCCTTGCGGGTGGTGACGTCCACCTGGGAGAAGAAGCCCAGACGCTGCAGCGCCTCCTTGCTCTTGCGCAACTGCGTTGCCGAGAACGGCTCCTGCTCGGCGACGCGGAGCTCGCGGCGGATGATCTTGTCGCGGGTCTTGGTGTTCCCGGTGATGTCGATCTGCCCGATCGAGACCGGCTTGCCCCTGCTCACCCGGAAGTTCACGTCGACTACCTTGTCCTCGGGCCGGACCAGGGTGTCGGGCTCCACGTTCGCGAACGCGTAGCCCTGGTCGCCGAGTACGTCGGTGAGATTGGTGACGTCGGCACGCAGCGCGCTAGCGCGGAAGACGTCGCCCTTCTTGGACTCGAGCTTCTTGCGCAATTCCTCGGTCTCGGGACCGGCCACCAGGTCGCCGCCGAATTCGACGTCGCCAAACTTGAACTGCTGGCCCTCGTCGATGCGGATCTTCACCTTGAGCTTATCGCCCTCGCGAACGACCTCGGGCTCGTCGATTTTCACTGCGACGTAGCCGTCGTCGTAGTAGAACGCGGTCAGGCGCTCGACGTCCGTCTTGAGAATCTCGCGATTGAGCGCGCCCGAGCCGGTCAGGAACGAGATCCAGTTCTTTTCCGAAGTCTGCATCACGCCCGCGAGCTTGCGCGCGCTGAAGTGTTCGTTGCCCGCGAACTCCAGGTCGGTGATGAGGATCTTGCGCCCCTCGTCGATCTTGTAGACCAGGGCGACCTCGTCGCTGCCGGGGACCGGCTCCAGGACCGGCGTGATCTTCGCGTCGAGGTAGCCCTTCTCCTCGGCCACCTTGCGCGCGTCGTTGATGCCGCGGCGGACCTTTTCCGGGTCGTGGATCGTCCGGGGCCGGACCTTGAGGGCGGTCTCGATGTCTTCCTTCTTCAAGTTGTCGGTGCCTTCGACCCGGACCGCGGAGATGTACGCCCGCTCCTTCACCCGGAAGACCAAGGTGGGACGGGCGCCCGACTGTTCAAGGTCGACCGCGACGTCGTCGAAGAATCCCATCGCCCAGATCGCCCGCAGGTCCTGGTCCGCACGATCGGCGTCGTAGGCCTCGCCGGCGCGGCTCTTCACGTGGACCCGGATCGCTTCCTGGTCGACGCGCTTATTGCCCTCGATGACCACCGTGCCGATCGTGGGTGCATCCCCGGCCACCCGCGGCGCCCGTCCGTGGAAGCCGCTTTCCGCTGCCGCCTCGTCGAGGCCCGATGCGGCCGTGCTGCGGCGAGCCGGCTCGACGACCGCCAGCAGCGGCAGCGGATTGCGCAGGCCGGGCGGGGAGGAGAGCCAGCGCGACGGGTCGATCGGCTGGCGCTGCGGTGCGGGCTCGACCGTGGCGACGGCCTCGCCCGCGGGAGAGGCTGCGGTCGTGGTCGTCGCCGCGCTGTCCTTCTTTGATGACGCGGACGAGAATGGCGAGAACCCCAGCCGACTCGCGATCGGGGCCATCAGCCGGGCGAGGAGCCCGCGCGCGGCACCCGTGGACGAAGCCGGCGAAGAGACCTGGTCGGGAGCCTGCGGGACGCCCCGACCAGCCGGGGTCCGCGCCGCGCAGCCGGCGACGAGCGCTCCGGCGACGAGCGCCAGCGCGAGGAAACGGAGCCGGGGATCGATGGGATGGCACCTCATACGGCCTCGAGATGTCCGTGTACCAGACGGAAACGCGTGTCCATCGCTGCCGCGAGCCGGGCACTGTGGGTGACGACGATGCAGGTGGTGCCGTTCTCGCGATTGAGGTCGAGCAGGAGGCGCTCGACCTCGTCGCCGGTGTCGGGGTCGAGGTTGCCGGTGGGTTCGTCGGCGAGGACGAGCCCCGGCTTGCGTACCACGGCCCGGGCGACCGCGACCCGCTGCTGCTCGCCGCCGGAGAGTTCTCCCGGGCGGTGGGTCATCCGCTCGGCGAGCCCCACGCGCTCGAGCACGGCCGACGCGCGCTCGTGGGCAACAGCCTGCGACTCGCCGGCGATCAGGTCGGGCATCGCGACGTTCTCGAGCGCCGTGAAGTCCGGCAGGAGATGGTGAAACTGGAAGACGAAGCCGATCTCTCGGTTGCGAAAACGGGCGAGCTCGCGTTCGTTCTGCTCCGCGAGGTCGACGCCACCGATCGCGACGCTGCCGGCGGTCGGCCTCTCGAGGCCACCGAGCAGGTGCAGCAAAGTGCTCTTGCCGACTCCGGATTCACCCACGATCGCGACCGTCTCCCCCGCGGCGATGCCGAAGTCCACCCCGGAGAGCACCCGCACCGTGCGCGGACCGTCGGTGAATTCCTTCACCAGCCCGCGCGCGTCGACGTAAGGCATGCCCCCCTCTCCCTTTCCAGCCACTCGCGCGCCTCACTCGTAACGAATCACCTCGACCGGGGCGAGTCGCGCCGCCTGTCGGGCCGGGTAGAGGGTCGCCAGGATGCAGATGAGGATCGAGGCCAGGGCCACGGCCGCGAAGTTCCAGGGGTAGATCCGCACCGGCACCGTCGAAACGTAGAAGACGTCCTTGGGCAGGTCGATGAACTTGTATCGCTGGATCAGCCAGGCGCCGCCCAGGCCCCCCAGGATGCCCAGAAGGGTGCCGAGGACCCCGATCACCGCCCCCTTGAAGACGAAGATCCAGCCGATCGCCCCGTTGGTCGCACCCATCGACTTCAGGATGGCGATGTCCTTCCGCTTCTCCATGACGACCATGATCAGGGTCGCTGCGATGTTGAAGGCCGCTACGAGGACGATCAGCAGAAGGACGACGAACTGGATGAACTTCTCGAGCTTGAACGCGGCGAAGAGGTTGCGGTTCACCTCCATCCAGTCCCGGGCGAAGAGCGGGAAGCCGCCTCGGACCTCGATCGCGCGCGCCACCCGGTTCGCGGCCTGGACGTCGTCGACTTTGACCTCGATGCCGGTGACCCGGTGGCCCAGGTCGAGGAACTTCTGGGCGTCGGCGAGTGCGAGGAAGACGATCGTCGAGTCGTACTCGTACATTCCCGAGTCGAAGATCGCGCCGATCGCGAAGCGCTTGACCCGCGGCACGAACCCGAGCGCCGTCGGCGTGCCCTGCGGCGACATGAGGTTGATCCAGTCGCCGACGCCGACGCCGAGGAGTTTCGCGAGTTCGAAGCCGATGATGATCTGGTTCACCTCGACCGTGGCGTCCTTGCCGTCGACGACAGTCTGCACCTTCACCGGCTTGCCGAGGTTGGTGGCCGACCCCTCGCGCACATGGCTAGACACGTCGATGACCGAGTCGACCCGCTCGGGCTCGATCCCGCGCACCACCGCCCCCGCCACCGCCTGGGCGGTGGTGGCCATCACCTGACTGTAGACGAAGGGCGCGGCCGCGGCGACGCCCGGCGTCGAGGCGACCCCTTCGAGGGTCTGCGGCGAGTCGTCGAGCGTGCCGCCGTGGCTCAGGAGTACGATGTGCGGGTTGAACCCGAGGATCCGGTCGCGCAGGTCCTCCTCGAAGCCGGTCATGACCGCCATCACGATGCAGAGGGTCATGACGCCGATCGCGACGCCGAGGCCGGCGATGAGGGCGATCAGGCTGACGAACTTCTCCCGACGGCGGGCGCGCAGGTAGCGCAGGCCCACCATGAGTTCCCACGACATCGAGGAGAGCCCGCTCACGCGCCGGATTCGCGGGCGTCCGCTAGCGCGGCCGCCCACCCTCCTCCGGCTCCGGCGCGGACTCCTTGACCGGCGTCCGCCGGTCAGGCCGCAGCAGGGGGAAAAGGATCACGTCGCGGATCGAAGGCGCGTCGCAGAGCAGCATCGCGAGCCGGTCGATGCCGATGCCCTCGCCCGCCGCCGGTGGCATCGCGTACTCGAGGGCCGTCACGTAGTCCTCGTCCATCGGGTGTGCTTCCTCGTCGCCGCGAGCCCGACTCGCGAGTTGCTGCAGGAACCGCTCGCGCTGGTCGTCCGGATCGTTCAACTCCGAGAAGCCGTTGGCCATCTCGCGGGCGACGACGTAGAATTCGAAACGGTCCACGACCCACGGATCCGTGTCGCTCGGCCGCGCGAGCGGCGACACCTCGGTCGGGAAACCGGTGACGAAGGTCGGCTGGATCAACGTCGGCTCGACCAGTTGCTCGAAGATCGCGGTCGCGATGCCACCCGCGCCGGCGGCCGGCGGGATCGGCACCCCGTGCCGCTCGGCGACGCGGCGCGCACGCGCCGGATCGCGCAGGTCGGACTCGGTGCAGCCCGCGGCACCCGCCGCGGCGCCGACGAGCGAGATGCGCCGCCACGGTGGCGACAGGTCGATCGAGTGCTCCCCGCACGGCACGACCAGCCCACCCGAGATTTCCTCGGCGAGTGCGCAGACCAGCTGCTCGGTGAGCGGCATCAGGTCTTCGAAGGTCGCATAGGCCTGGTAGAACTCCAGCATCGTGAACTCGGGGTTGTGCTGCGTCGAGATCCCCTCGTTCCGGAAGTTGCGACCGATCTCGAAGACGCGGTCGAAGCCCCCGACGAGCAGTCGCTTGAGGAACAGCTCCGGGGCGATCCTCATCTGGAGGTCGAGTCCGAGGGCGTTGTGGTGCGTTCGGAACGGTCGCGCCGCGGCGCCGCCGGCGATCTGCTGGAGGATCGGGGTCTCGACCTCGAGGAATCCGCGGTCGGCGAGAAAGCGCCGCACCCCGGCCACGAGGCGCGCCCGCTTGCGGAACATGTCGCGTGAGGCCGGGTTCGACATCAGGTCGAGGTAGCGCTGGCGGTAGCGCACCTCGACGTCGGCGAGACCATGCCACTTCTCCGGCGGAGCGTGCAGGCACTTCGCGAGCAGCCGGATCTCCGAGGCGGCGACCGTGAGTTCGTTGGTCTTCGTGCGGAAGAGGACCCCCGCGCAGCCGACCTGGTCGCCAAGGTCGAGCGACCGGGCGATCGCCCAGGCGTCCGCCTCGAGCTGGTCGCGACGCAGATACGCCTGGATGCGACCCTCGCCGTCGTCGACGACGACGAACATCGCCTGGCCGAAGCTGCGCTTGCCGACGATCCGCCCGGCGATCCGGGCCGGCGGACGCGCGCCTTCGAGCGCGGCCGCGTCGGCGGTCGCAAAGGCAGCGTGCAACCGCGAGGCGCGGTGTTCCGGACGGAAATCGTTCGGATAGGCTCCGCCTGCAGCCCGCAGCTCCTGCAGCTTGGCTCGGCGGGTCGCCGTCAGATCGTCATCGCTCACGTGGTCGCCCGCGCCGCCTGTTGCTGTCCCTGTCTAAAGGAGCCCGCACCGGGGGTCAATTCGACGGCCACCCCACCGCGCACGGGTGCGCCCCGCTGCGTCCCCGGGTTCCGCCGATGGCGCGCGCTTGCGCCTCAGCAGGGGTTGGCATAGGCGTCCAAGGAGTGATCACCCGGATCCGCCCGGCGCACTGGGCTGCGTCGCGGCTCGTCCTGCTCGCACTCGCGGCGGTTTCCGCCGCCATGCTGGTGTCCAGCCTCGCGCGCAGCCGGCTCTCCCTCGCCGGGCGCCCGGTACGGACCGCGACGTCCCCGGAGACCCGGCCGGCGCCGGCACGGCCGCTCTCGGATTACCAGGCGATGACCCGCCGCAACGTCTTCGCCGCCCCACCGGCGAGCGATGGCCCGGCGGCCGTCACGGGGCCGCTCGCCACCGCCCCGGCGTCCCTGCGCCTCGTCGGCACCGGCCGGCGAGGTGGCCAGCGCTTCGCGATCGTCGAGGATCTCGTGGCCCACAAGCAGTTGGTCGTGTCTCCGGGGGACTCCCTCGGCGGGGGCAAGGTCTCGCGGA
The DNA here is from genome assembly GCA_945872365.1 of Klebsiella pneumoniae. Lineage (GTDB taxonomy): Bacteria > Desulfobacterota > Binatia > UBA12015 > UBA12015 > REEB422. Next base: position 25,512 of record CAMBZJ010000009.1, on the reverse strand, counting down.
TCGGCTGGCGAAGTCTCGTCCTCCAGCGCGCCGGCGCGGACGAGCTGCTGGCCGTCGACGATCCACCTGCCGCGACCATCACCGACGCCTCGCACCTCGCGCCGATCGCCACGCCGGCCGTATCGCCCGGGGGCATCTCGGACGACCAGGTGAAGAAGATCGGCGATGACCGCTACCTCGTGGCCCAGTCGGAGGTCGACGAGTCCCTCGCCAACCTCTCGGACCTGATCACCCAGCTGCGTGCCGTGCCCAATCAGGAAGGCGGACGCACCAACGGCTTCAAGGTCTTCGCGATCAAGCGCGGCAGCCTATTCCAGAAGATCGGCCTGGAGAATAACGACGTGGTGCAGAGGGTGAACGGCATCGACCTGAACGACCCGACGCGGGCCATGGCCGTGCTCCAAGAACTGCAGGGGCAGACCAAGCTCTCGGTCGACGTGATGCGCGGCAGCGAGACGCGTACCCTGACCTACGAGATCCGATGAGAACACCGCGCGCCCCACGACCCACCACGCGCCGCGCACGTCCGGGCCGCACGCCCCTGCTCGCCTTCGCCCTGCTCGGCGGGCTGGGGCTGCTGGCGACCGCCGCCCGACCCGGCGCCGAGGAGGCTCCTGCGGGCGAGAACGGTCGGCCCGCTCCGGCGGCCCGGGAGGTCGCGCCCGACGATGCACCTCGGCCGCTGCGTCCCGACGACCTGGTGATGATGGACTTCCAGGACGTCGAGCTGCCGACGCTCATCAAGTTCGTGAGCGAGATCACCGGCAAGAACTTCGTGGTCGACGACAAGGTGCGCGGCAAGGTCTCGGTCGTATCGCCGACGCGCATCACCGTCGACGAGGCCTACCGGGTGTTCCAATCGGTGCTCCAGGTGAAAGGCTTTTCGGTGGTGGATACCGGGCCGGTCGTGAAGATCATCCCGACCAAGGACGTGAAGGGCGCCGGGCTGCCGATCGAACGCGACAACGACGCCCCGAGCGAAACCTTCGTCACGCGACTCGTCCCGCTGCGCCACCTCGAGGCGGCGCAGGCCGCGCAGGTCCTCCAGCCGCTGGTGTCGCGCGACGGACTGGTCAGCGCCTACGCGCCGACCAATTCGCTGATCGTCATCGATTCCTCGGCGAACCTATCGCGCCTCTCACGCCTCATCCGGGAACTCGACGTCCCCGGCCAGGAGCGGTCGGTCGAGGTCATCCCGCTGCGCCACGCCAACGCCGACGACCTCGCCGGCATCCTGCGCGACTCGATCGAGGATGGGCGGGCACGCGCCGCCGGGGCCGCGGGCGGGGGTTCCGCTCCGGGAACCTCGAGCACGATCCCCGGCATCGGCGGCGGAGCAGCGGGCGTCCCGGCCGGACCGAGGGTCGAGGGCAGCGGCCTGCGCGTGGTTCCCGACGATCGCTCGAACGCGATCGTGGTCATCGGCAGTGCGCTCGACATCCGGCATGCCCGGGCGCTAGTCGCAAAGCTCGACGGCCCGCTGCCGCGCGGCAGCGGGCGCGTGAACGTCTACTCGCTGCGCCATGCCAACGCGGCCGATATGGTCGCGGTCCTCTCCGACCTCGTGGGTACGAGTTCGGCGTTCGGCGGGCGTCGGGAGAACCTCCCCGGGCGCTCGGTCACGCAGGGGGGGGGTCGTTTCGGGAACTACCCCCGCAGCGTGATCAGCAACCAGCAGGCCGGCTCCGGCGCGCAGGGTTCGGGCGGCGGCGGCGGCATGGGCGGGGGCATGGGGGGCGGTCTCGGGGGCGGCGGCGGCAACTTCGGCTCGCGCGGCGGCGGCGGCAGCCCCTATGGTTCGGGCTCCGCCTCGGCCGGCAGCGGACCGCCGGCGATCGAGTTCGAGAGCGGGGTGCGCATCACCGCCGACCCGGCGACGAACTCTCTCGTCATCAGTGCGGCGCCCCAGGACTATGCAATCCTGCGCGACGTCATCGAACGGCTCGACGTCGCGCGACGCCAGGTGCTCGTCGAGGCGATCATCTTCGAGGTCTCGATGGCCCGCGCGAGGGAACTCGGCATCGAGCTTCAGGGGGCCGCGCAGATGGGTAACCTCGTGGCGCTCGGTCGCACGAACCTCAAGAACATCACCAATCTGAACAACGCCATCACCACCGGGGATACCGGCGGCCTGAGCACGATCGGCGGCTTTCTCGGTGCTCTGATCAGCAAGCAGAAGGTCGTGCTCGCCGACGGCACGGAGATCCCGGCCGAGGTCGCGGTCGTGACCGCGCTCGAGAACGAGACCGGTGTGAACGTCCTCTCGGCCCCGACGATCCTCACCACAGACAACGAGGAAGCCGAGATCGTCGTCGGCCAGAACGTCCCGTTCGTCACCAGTCGTGCCACGAACGAGACCAACCTCTCGAACACCTTCAGCCAGATCGACCGCCGGGACGTCGGCATCACGTTGCGACTCACCCCGCAGATCTCCGAGGGCGACACCGTCCGGCTGCTCCTCTTCGAGGAGGTTTCCGCCCTCGTGAAGACGCCGCTCTCCGAGGTACTCCAGCTCGGCCCAACGACGACCGTCCGCTCGGCGACCACCAACGTGGTCGTGCGCGACTCCGAAACGGTGGCGATCGGCGGACTGATCTCCGATCGACTCGACTCCGGGACGAGCGGCGTGCCCTACCTGACCGACATCCCGGTCATCGGCAACCTGTTCAAGTACGAGGAACGGCAGAAGGAGAAGGTGAACCTCATCATCCTGCTGACGCCGCACATCGTGCGCAACCCCGACCAGATGCTGCAGGCGAGCGAGGGCGAAAAGGCCCGCTTCCGCCAAGCGATGGTCGGCCACGGCCGCTTCGCGGGAACCCATGGGTCCCTCGCCCCGCGGCGTCCGCTCCCGCCACCCGAGTCGATCGACGGCGGGGTCCTTCTGCCTGCCGAAGGGGGCGCCCAGGGCCGCGCCGACACCCTGCTGCCGGGGAACTAGGCCCACGCCTACCATGGCCAACCCGAAACCCGGCGAGATCCGACCGGACCGCGGCGACGGCGTCCCGGTCGCCGCGTTGCCCGACGCGGCGACCGCGGCCGCGCTCGCCGCACGGTTCGGCCTCGAGTTCCGCGAGACGATCGACCCGCGCGAGGTCGACCCGGTGCTCGTCGCGACGGTGCCCATCCAGTACGCGCGCCGGGCCGCTTGCCTGCCGCTGCACGAGGATGCGCACGGCGGGGTCCTGGTCGCCGTCGCCGACCCCCGCGCGATGCCGATCGTCGACGATTTGCGGGCACTGTTTGGGCGCGCGATCACCCCGGTCGTCGTACCGGCCGGTGCCATCCTCGACGGGATCAACCTGGCCTACGACCGGGCCACGGGCTCGGCCGAGTCGGTCATGGGGGACATCGAGACGGCCGGACTCGACGCCGTCGCCCATGAACTCGAGGAACCGCGCGACCTGCTCGATGCCGACGACGAGGCGCCGATCATACGGCTCGTCAACTCGCTGCTCTTCCAAGCGGTGAAGGACCGCGCCTCCGACATCCACATCGAGCCCTTTGAGCGTGACGTGGCGGTGCGCTTCCGCATCGACGGCATGCTCTACGACGTCCTCAAGCCGCCCAGGCGCTTCCACCCGACGATCGTCGCCCGGGTGAAGATCATGGCCGGACTCGACATCGCCGAGCGTCGCCTCCCACAGGACGGTCGCCTGCGCTTTCGCGTCGCGGGCCGCGACATCGACGTCCGCGTCTCGATCGTGCCGACCCAGTTCGGCGAGCGCGTCGTTCTCCGGCTTCTCGACCGCACCGGGTCCCTGCTCTCGCTCGAGGACCTGGGTCTCCTCGGCGAGCATCTCGCAGTCGTGCAGCGACTCATCCAGCGCAGCCACGGCATCCTGCTCGTCACCGGCCCCACCGGCAGCGGCAAGACGACGACGCTCTACGCAGCGCTCTCGCGGCTCAACTCCACGCTGCGCAACATCATCACGATCGAGGACCCGATCGAGTACCAGTTGCACGGGGTCGGACAGATCCAGGTCAACCCGAAGATCGACCTCACCTTCGCGAGCGGCCTGCGATCGATCCTGCGCCAGGACCCCGACGTCATCATGGTCGGCGAGATCCGGGACGCCGAGACGGCGGAGATCGCGATCCAGGCGGCGCTCACCGGCCACCTCGTCTTTTCGACCCTGCACACGAATGACTCCTTCGGCGCGATCTCGCGTCTCGTCGACATGGGGATCGAACCCTTCCTCGTGTCCTCGTCGGTCGTCGGCGTCATGGCGCAGCGCCTGGTGCGACGGGTCTGTGCGTCCTGCCGGGTCCAGGCACATGCCACCCCAGCGGAGGAGCGCGAACTCGGCATCGCCGCGGGAGCGGCCATCTCGGCCGCCGGCCCGGGCTGCCCCGAGTGCAAGGGTACCGGATACCGCGGACGCACGGCGATCCACGAGATCCTGAACGTGGACGACGAAGTGCGCACGCTCGTCATGCAGCGGGCCGACGCCGCCGCCCTGCGCAGGCTCGCGACCGGCCGGGGCATGCCCACACTCCGCGACGACGGTGCCTCCAAGGTGCGCGAAGGAGTCACCACGGTCGAGGAGATCCTCCGGGTCACTCAGGACGATGTACTCTAGGTTTCGGGCCTGACCGCCATGGCCGTCTTCGCCTATCGCGGACTCACGGCCGACGGGCGCGCGGTGCGCGGCGTGATCGACGCCGACAGCGCGCGCGGCGCGCGGATGCGGCTGCGCCGCGACGGAGTCTTTCCGACCTCGATCGACGAGGAGCGCGCCCGGGGAGCGGCGATCCGGCGACCGGGTGGCCGCGTCCGGCCCGCGGACCTGGCCCTGGTCTCCCGCCAGCTCGGCACACTGGTCGGTGCCGGGATGCCGGTCGTCGAGGCGCTCGGCGCCGTGAGCGAACAGACCGAGCGCCCGGCCATGGCCGGGGTGCTCTCACACGTCCGCGACCAGGTCACCCAGGGACAGTCGCTGGCCGACGCGATGGCGGCCCACCCCTCGGTTTTTCCGACGCTCTACGTGGGCATGGTCCGCGCAGGCGAGGCCGCCGGCGCGCTCGACCTGGTCCTCGACCGGCTCGCGAACTACACCGAGTCGCAGGCACGGGTGCGCGCCAAGGTCCGCGGCGCACTCGCCTACCCGGTCCTCATGACCGCCGTGTCGCTCGGCATCGTCGGCTTCCTGCTGGGCTTCGTCGTGCCGCGCGTGACGCGGATCTTCGCCGAGCAGAAGCAGACACTCCCGCTGCTCACGCGCATCCTTCTCGGCATCTCGAACGCCGTCTCCGACGGGTGGTGGCTGATCGTCCTGCTCCTCGCAGCCGCGACCGGAACCCTGCTGGCGACCCTGCGGCGCCCCGCCGGACGCCTGTGGCTCGACCGCAAGCTGCTCACGATGCCGGTGGTCGGACCGGTCGCGACCCGGATCGCGGTCGCGCGCTTCGCGCGCACGCTCTCGACCCTGCTCGCCAACGGCATCGCCCTCCTGCCGGCTCTCGACGTCGCGGGCGAGGTCACCGGCAACCTCGCGCTCACCGATGCCGTCGGGCAGGCCCGCGCGGCGATCCGCGAGGGTCAGGGACTCGCCGGCCCGCTCAAGGAGTCCGGGCTGTTCCCGCCGCTGCTCATCCACATGATCGCGGTCGGCGAGCGTTCGGGCGAGCTGGAATCGATGCTGGACAAGGCGGCCATCGCCTACGAACAGGAGATCGAGGGGACGCTCACGACCGCGACCGCGGTGCTCGAGCCGATCCTGATCGTGGTCATGGGAGGCGTCGTCCTCTTCATCGTACTCGCGATCCTGCTGCCGATCTTCGAGATCAATGCCCTCGTACGCTAGGAGACACGCCATGCACACCCGAGCCCTTTCCCTCCCCGCGACCGCGCGGCGACGCTTCGCCAGCACGCCCCCGAGGCCGCTGCGTTCGGCGGCGGGCTTCACGCTGATCGAGATCATGGTCGTCGTCTTCATCCTCGGGCTGCTCATCACGCTCGTGGCGCCGCGGATCCTCGGTCGCACCGACGAGGCACGCCAGACCAAAGCGGCCGCCGACATCAAGTCGATCGAGCAGGCCCTCTCACTCTACAAGCTCGACAACGGCGGCTTCCCGACGACCGAGCAGGGCCTGCAGGCGCTGGTTTCACCGCCGACCTCCGGTCCGCCCGCGCGGCGCTGGAACGCCGACGGCTACCTCGAGAAGCTGCCGGTCGACCCTTGGGGACAGGGCTATGTCTTTCGCAGCGACGGCAACAACTTCTCGATCCTGTCCTTCGGCGCCGACGGCGTGGAGGGCGGCGAAGGCAAGAACGCGGACATCGACTCGCGGAAGCTGTGACCCTTCCCTCCGCCCCGGCGAGCGAGCGACCGGGCGGCGAGCCAACGGCCCGTCGCCCGCGGTCGCTCGCTTCGCACATGCGAGCGGCGTCGCAGCCCCCGGGGGCCGCCTGCGCCGAGGCCGCCGGCTTCACGCTCATCGAGATCCTGACGACGCTCGCCCTCATTGGACTGCTCGCCACACTTGTCGTGCCGCGCCTCTCGGCGCTGCGCGGCGTCTCGCTCGACGCGAGCACGCGCAAGCTCGCGCAACACATCCGCTTCCTGCGAGAGGATGCGGCCCTGCGCGGCCGATGGGTCCGCCTGGTCGTCGATCCCTCGCGCGGCACCTACCGTGGCACCGTCCTCGTCGAAGGGACGGCCGGGGCTCGCTTCGTCGACGACGATGCGCCGCTCTATCGCGCGACGCGCCTGCCCGACTCGATCGCGATCGACATCGCGGGGCCGGGCATCGTCGCCACCGCCGAGGGGCTCCCGGCGACCCTCTTTTCGCCCGATGGCTATGCCGACCCGGCCGTGCTTCACCTCGACGACGGTACTGGCCGGGCCTTCACGATCGCGATCGAACCTGCGACCTCGCGGCCCCGCGTCATCGAAGGGCGGATCGACGCCCGGGACCTGGTCTCGCGATGAGACCACGAAAGGCGCAGCGCACCCGCGGGCCGTCGGCCAAGGGCTTCACGTTACTCGAAGTCGTGGTCGCGATGGCGGTGCTCGCCATCGCCTTCACGGCGATGCTCGGACTGCACGTGCGCAGCCTGAACCTGGTCGCACGCGAGCGCGCCTACACCCGCGCCCTGCTGCTCGCCCGGACGCTCGTCACCGAGACCGAACTCGGCGGACTACCCGAGGTCGGACAGTCCAACGGGGACTTCGAGGAGCGCCATCCCGGGCAGGACTCGGGCTACTCCTGGGAGCGCGAGGTCAACGACACGCCCCTGCCCGAGACGCGCGAGATCCGCATCCGCGTGGTTCCGGCGGAGCAACCCGGAGCCGCGGCGCAACTGACCTTCTTCCTGCGCGGGGGCAGCTCGTGACGACGGCTTGCGGGCGGCCCCCGCACGACCGGCGGACCGAGGCGGGGCTCACCCTGCTCGAGTTGCTGGTCGCGCTCTCGATCGCGGCGATCATCGCGATCGCGCAGGCGGCGCCGTTCCGGCTCGCGATCGAGGCCCGCGACCGCGCGGAAGAGGTGCTCGAGCAGACGACCTCGGCCCGAATCGCGCTCGGTCGGATGGCCGAGGAAGTGACCGGCGCGGTCGCGCTGCGCGGTCGTCGCTTCAGCGTGTCCGACCGCACGCTCGACCGACCGTCGAGCGAGATCTCCTTCACCACGACGTCGGCACAGCGCCTCGGCGCGGGCCCACGCGACCCGATCGAGGTCGTCCGCTACCGGCTCGATCCCCCCGTGGCGGGCGAACGCTCCGGGCGCCTGGTCAAGGAGCAGCTCGCCTCGGTCGCACCCGATGGCACCCCGCCCGCGCAAGCCGTCGTGCTTTCGGGGGTGAAGTCATTCCAGGTGCGCGTCCTGCCGACACGCACGCCGGACTGGGCGACCACCTGGAGCGGCGGCGAGACCGGCAAGCCCGAGGACCTGCCACGCGCGGTCGAATTCGAGATCGGGGTCGACGAGGGCGACCGCACCTCGAGCCCCTACCGCCTCGCGGTGACGCTGCCGCTCGGACCGCGCAGTTGAGGCGCCACCCGGCACACGGCCGCGAGCGCGGCCTCGCCCTGCTCTCCGCCCTGCTCGCGGTGACCCTGCTGACGGTCATCGTGGTCGAGCTCGCCGACACGGCGATGGTCCACACGCATTTGGGCCGCAATGCCGGCAACGCGATCGCGGCCCAGCTCCTCGCGCGCTCAGCCGTGGTCGCCGGCGAGGCCCTGCTCATCGACGACGCGAAGAAGAACCCGTCGGTGACCGCACCCGACGGCCTGTGGGCGATGCCGATCGTCGTGCCAGCAGGCGACGGCACGGTCGGTCTCAAGATCACCGACGAGGACGGCAAGCTCGACCTGAATCAGGTCCGCGACAAGCGGATGCGTGCGGCCCTCGAGAAGCTCTTCGACGAACTCGACCTCGACCGGGCGCTGCTCGACGAGATCGTCGCATGGACCGAACCACCCGGTACCCCTGCCGGTGCGACAGCGGAGTCCTTCTGCTCGCTGCCGGCCTGCGTCGCGCGGCACGCCCCTCTCTCCACGGTCGAGGAGTTGCGACTCCTGCGCGGCTTCGACGACCGCACCATGCAGCGACTGCGTCCCTACGTGACCGCCTACGGCGAGCGCGGCGCGAGCGTCGGCGTCAACGTGAACACCGCCGACCCGCTCGTGCTGCGCGCGATCGGCTGCGACGTGGGAGCGGACTTCCGCGTCCCCCCCGGTGGCTTCGAGCAGACGCGCGACGTGGAGGCATGCCCGGAAGGCGACGCGCGCAGCATGATCCGGATCAAGAGCAGCGTGTTCTCGATCGTCGCCAGCGGGACGGTGGGAGACCTCACCCAGGGGGTGACCGCGATCGTCCGGCGGGATGCCCGCCGGGCGACCCGGATCGCCTGGCGAGAGCGGCCGGTTTCCGACCTGGCCCCTCCGGGGGTACCCTGAAGCGATGCTCGCGCTCGGAGTCGATCCCGGGGAGGATGCCGTGTCCCTCGCCCTCGTCGAGGTGGCCGGCCGTGCGCCTCGACTCGTCGGGTCGTGGCGCGAGCCACGCGACCCGTCCATGGGACTTTCCGAGCAGTTGCGCGCCTGTGTCGCCACGCACTGCAAGTCGAGTCCCGATGCGGTCGCGACCGCGCTTCCGGGTCGGCAGGCCACCTTCCGCCTGCTCCGTCTTCCCTTCGCCGACCAGGCGCGGCTCGCCGCCACCGTACCCTTCGAGCTCGAGAGCCTGGTGCCCTTCGAACTCTCGACGGCGATCACCTCGTTCGCGCCACTGGATCGCTCGAACGGCGGGACGACCGTGCTCGCGGCGATCGCCCCACGCGAGGCGGTGCGCGCGCACCTTCACGATTTACGCACCGCCGGGCTCGACCCCGCGATCGTCGACATCGGTGCCGTGGCGACCGCCGGACTCTTCGAGCGTGCCCTCGACCTGCTGGTCGTGGAGGCGCGCGAGGACGGTGCGGTCGCCCTGCTCCAGGACGACCATCTGGCGGCCCTCCATGCACTCGACGCCGGGGACCGCGGCGGCGACGACGAGATGCGGCGCCGCATCCGCTGGGGCCTGCTCGCGATTGCCGGCGAGAAGCGCCCGGAGGTCGCCGCGGTCGGACCCGGGGCCCCGCTGGCTCGCGAGATCGCGCTCGCAGCCGGCATGAGGCCGACCGATCCGCACCGCCACCTGCCGGCCTGGCTCGCCTCGGCCCCACTCGAACACCTGCGGGCCATCGCGCTGGCCGCACGCGCCGCGGGTGTCGCGCGCACCGGGACGAACCTGCGCGGCGGCGACCTCGCCTACCACGCACCCAGCGAGGAGGCCCGCCGCCAACTCCGCTCGACCGCGGTCCTCGCCGGGGTCGCCGGACTGCTCGCCCTCGCGAGCCTCGGAGCGATCGTGGCCGCACGGCGGGCGGAACTCGCCGCGCTGCGCGCGGAGATCGCCCGCCAGGTGAGCGGCGTCCTCCCGGGGGCCGCCCCGGGCAGCGAGCGCACCCAGCTCGAAGCGGCGATCGACACCCTCGCCAAGCGCCGCGAGAGCCTCACCGGGGCGGCCGGTGACCGGCCACCGGTCCTCGAGATCATGCGCTCGATCGCGGCCGCGGTCCCCGAGCGGATTCCCTTCGAGGTCGACGACTTCACGCTCGACCCCGAGGGCCTGCGGCTGCATGCGCGGACCGACAGCTACGAGTCGGTCGACGTGATCAAGCGCGCTCTGAAGGACTTACCCGGCGCGCACGGCGCCGATGTGAAGGACGTGAAGACGGGCGTCGACGGACGTGTCGAATTCCGGGCCTCGGTGGATTTCGGACACGGGGAGGCCTCGTGATCGAGAATCTGCGCAGCGCGATCGCCCGACTCGCAGCCGGCCCCCGGGGGCGGATCGCCGGATGGCTCGAGGGCTTGCAGCCGCGCGAGCGCCGCATGGTGCTCGCCGCCGCCGCGGTGGCCGCACTCCTCTTTGCCTGGCTCGCAATCGCCGAGCCGATCACCGACGCCCTCGCCGGGCTCGACCGTGGACTCGCCGCCGCGCGACGCGATTCGGTCACCGTGGGCGAGTTGACCGGCCGCTACCGAACGATGCGCGACGAGGTGTCCCATCTGGAGGAAGCCATGTCGGGCGCCCAGGGCGCCAACTCGGCCTTCGCCCAGCTGGAGTCGATCGCCGTTCCGATCGTCGGCCGGGACAAGATCACCGCGATGAACCCGACCACCCGCACCGTCGGCGACAAGCTCTCGGAGGAGTCCGTGGAGATGCGGGTCGAGGGCATTCAGATGAAGTCGCTGGTGAGCCTGCTCTACGCGATCGAGCAACGCGACAAGCCGATGCATCTCGCCCGCGTATCTTTCAAGCGCAAGTACAAGAACCCCGAACTCGTGGACGCGACACTGGTCGTGTCGAGGCTGCGCGGGTCGTGAAACTCCCGGGGCGCTTCCTGCGCGGTGGTGCCGATGCACCGCCCCCCGCGAACGCGGGGGGTGTCGGCGACCGCCCCGGAGTCCCGCGCGGTCGCCTCGGTTCGCGGCCCTGGTACGCGCTGTTCACGCTCGCCGCCTTCCTCCTCGGCCTCGCCTACACGCTGCCGCACGACCTGATCGCCCGCCGACTGGTCGAAACGAGCACCACCGGGGCACCCGTCTCGATCGACTTCGACGACGTCTCCTTCGCCTTCCCCAACGGCTACCGGGTGAAGGGCCTGCGCCTGACCCCTCCGAAGTCCCCCGGCTCCTCCATCGCATTCGAAGAGACGACCGTCCGGACACCCCTCGCCGGACTCCTGCTCGGCCACCCCGAGAGCGGGAGCGTCGAAGGACGGGTCTGGGACGGGGCGCTCGCGGGCGATGTGGCCCGCAGCGGCTCGAAGACCCACGTCGAGCTCACACTCGCGGGGGCCGACCTGGGGCGGGCTCTTGCCGCCCTGCTGCCGCCGCCCGCCCGTTTCACCGGTCGCGCAGATCTCGCACTCGACCTCGCCGGCGACGGCCGCACCACCCAGAGCGCCGAGGGGACCGTACGGCTCGACGCCCGCGGACTCGAGATCCACGAACTCGTCGTTCGCGGCTTCCCCGTCCCCGACCTCGCCTTCCGGGACGTCGCGATCGCCGCGCAGATGAACGGCGCCCGCCTGCAGTTGAAGGAATTGCGCGCGAGTGGCGACCAGCTTTCGGTCGAGGGCAGCGGCGACGTCGTAGTGCGCGAGCCGGTCGCGCTCAGCACGCTCAACCTCAAGCTCTCGATCGACGTTCCGCCCAACGCACCGCCCGCCTTGCGCATCGTGACCGCACTCCTGCCCAAGCGGCCGCCGGGCGAGAAGCCTGTCTACACGCTCACGGGCACGCTCGCGGCGCCGCTCCTGCGCTAGGAAGGCCGGCACACGGGGTCGCGGCCCAGGGCCGGGTCGCGCCCAGGGCCGTATCGCGACACGAGCCCGGGTCGCGACACGAGCCTGGCCCGGCTTCGTCGCCTTGGGCCGCGACGCTCAGGAGGCCGAGCGTACCTCGACCATGCGCCGCACCATCGCGACGTTGTGGCGATGGCCGGTCGCCCGCGCCGTGATCCGACCGCAGATCGGCTGGCCGAGCAATGCGAAATCGCCCATCACATCGAGGATCTTGTGGCGCACGAACTCGTTCGCGAAGCGCAACTCTCCGTTGATGACACCGTCCTCCCCGATGAGGACGCAGTTGTCGAGTCGTCCCCCGGCGGCGAGCCCAGCCGCGGCGAGCTGCGTGAATTCATGTACGAAGCCGAACGTGCGGGCCGGTGCGATCTCGTCGCGGAATGATTCCGGGCCGCGATGCTCGTAGACGTAGTGCTGCACGCCAACCGGCTGGGGATAGTCGAGCGTGTAATCGACCGCGAAGCCGTCGTAGGGTTCGATGACGAGGCGGCTGCCCTTCTCGCCGACCTCCATCATCCGCTCGACGGCATAGACCTCGACCGGGGCCCCGGGCTGCTCGACCACGCCGGCCTCCTCGAGCAGTCGGCAGAACTCAAGAGCCGAGCCGTCGAGTGCCGGAACCTCGCCTTCCATCTTCACGAGCAGGTTGCTCACCCCGTAACCCTGGAGGGTCGCGAGCAGGTGTTCCACCGTCTTGGCGCCGAAGCCCGAGCGAAACAAGGTGGTCGCATAACCGGTCGAATCCGCGAATTCCACGCGCGCGGGAACACTCTTCTCGGTCGCGAGGCTCTGGAAGAGAATGCCGCTGCCCGGCGGCATCGGGTGCAGAATGACGCCGGTCTTCACGCCCGAGTGGAGCCCGTGCCCGCTCGCAACCACGCTGCGGCCGATCGTGCGCTGGGGAAGAAGCCGGGCGGGAGCAACGTGATTGCCACTCCGCGGCCCCGGCGCCGGGATCGCTTCCGAGGCCGACTGCACCGGCTGGTTGGGCGCACCGAGGGCACGTTCGATTGAGCCCAGAAGTGCCTCGATGGAAAACGGCTTCTCGATGAAGTCCGCCGCGCCGAGCCGCGTCGCTCGCACGGCTGCCTCGATGTTCGCATGCCCGCAGATGATGACGACCGGGAGATCCGGATGACGCGCCTTGATCTGCTCGAGCAGGGCGATCCCGTCGATCTCGGGAAGCCAGACGTCGAGGATGACCAGGTCCGGGCGCGACGCGCTCAGCATCTCGAAGGCACGCCGCCCGTCGCCCGCCTCCTCTACCGTGAAGCCCTCGTCGGAGAGGACGCCGCGCAGACTCTGGCGTATCTCGTCCTCGTCGTCGACGACGAGGATCCGTCGGGAGCCCGTGTTCACGCGATGCCTCGTAGCATGAAAGCCGGCGGGACGCCCCGCCCCGGGTTCAGGCCGGGAGCGTCGCGGCGAACCCGGCCGCTCGCTGGCGGACCGGGAACTCGATCGCGAACCGGCTCCCGCGCGGCTGGTTGTCGCGCACCCGCACGAAGGCCTGGTGGTCGGCCAGCACGGCCGAGACGATCGCGAGGCCAAGGCCGGTGCCATCGGGCTTCGTCGAGAAATAGGGCTCGAAGAGTCGCGCCTTGACCTCCGGGGTCATGCCGACGCCGTCGTCGGCGAGCTCGAGCAGCACCACGTCGCGGTCCGGTGAGTGGCGGGTGAGGATCTCGACCGTGCCACGCGGTTCACCGGGGGCACCTCCTCCGTCCGCGGGGCCGACCCCGGCAGGGCGCCCCGGTCCGAGCACTGCCGCGACGGCATTGTCGAGAAGGTTCGTCAGCACCCGGCGAATGCCGTCCCGATCGACGTCGAGGAGCGGCAGCCCCGTATCGCGACGGAAGGAGAAGCGAACGTCCGGGCGCGCCTCGCGGAAGAGGACCAGTACCTCCTCGACGAGGGCGTTCAGATCCGTCGGCACGCGCGCACCCCTGGGGAGCCGGGCGAAGTGCGCGAACTCGCCGACCAGGTTCTTGAGCACCTCGACCTGCGCAATGATCGTCCGGGTGCACTCGTCGAGAACGGCCCCGTCGGGAATCGCCGCATAGCGCTTGCGCAGGCGCTGGGCCGAGAGCTGGATCGGCGTGAGCGGGTTCTTGATCTCGTGCGCGATCCGCCGGGCGACCTCGCGCCAGGCCTCCATGCGCTGCACCGCGAGTAGTTCGGTCACGTCCTCGAAGAACAGCAGCGCCCCGATCGCCTGGCCCGATGCGCCGCGCAGCACGACCCCGCTCGCAACGATCTCGAGTGCACCTTCGTCGTCGTACTCGACCGAGAAGCGCTGCGCCGGGAGACGGTCCAGCACCCCGTCGCGGGAACGTGCTTCGAGCGCGAGCAGCAGTTCCCTCACCCAGGCGAAGCGCTGTGCCGCGAAGACCTCGCGGAACGGTCGGCCACGCACGCGGGCGTCGATCCCGAGCAGGGTGCGGGCGACCGGGTTCACCGTGTCGATGCATCCATGAGGGTCGATCGAGAGGACGCCCGCCGAGATGTCGCCGAGGATCGCCTCGAGCGTCCGGCTGCGCTCGACGAGTTCCTCGCGTGTCGAACGCAGGTTGGTGGTCATGCGATTAAAGTCGACGACGAGCGCGGAGAGTTCGTCGCTCCCGCCACCCGGGGGAATCGTCTCCTCCAGGTTCCCGGCCGCCACCCGCCGGGCCCCTTCGGCGAGGCGTTGGATTGGTCCGGTGATGCTGCGTGCGAGCGTGAAGCCGAGCCAGGTGCCGCCGAAGACCACGACGAGCGAGGCCAGGAGCAGCGTCAGGACGTAGTTGTTGATGATCGGACGCCGCAGGAGCTTCAGCTGTTTGTACTGCCGGAAGCTCTGTTCGATCTCGTCGCGACGCCGCACGACGCTCCCGGGAACCACCTCGTCGACGATCACGACCCCGCGCAGCGAGCCGTCCGGGGCGTCGATCCGTGCGCCAGCGCGCAAGAGATCTCCGCCCGCGACATCGAGGCGGGCGGAGACCTCGCGCTCGTCGCGAACCCGTTCGAGAAACGCCCGGTCGGGCGGCTTGCGAAACCCGTCTGCGAGTCCGGTCGCCGAAGCGGTGGCGACCGGCGCTAGGGCCGAGTCGTACACCGAGATCGCGGCTGCGTTCCATTCGACCTGCTTTTCCGCGACGAGGAGCGCCTCGGCCTCTCGCCGCCGCGGCCCGGACAGACGGCCGGCGAGCATCTGCGCCTCGTGCAGCGCCCCCGCCATCGACTCCCGGTAGTACGCGTCGGCCATGTCGAGGGAGCCTTCGAGCGCACTCTCGACCTGCACCGAGAACCAGCTCTCGATCGAGGTCCGTATGAAGCCGAGCGCGACGAGGAACAGGAAGATCGCCGGTGCGATCGCCACCGCGACGAACCCGCCGACAAGACGGGTGCGCAGGTGCGAACCCAGGACCCTTTGCCGCCGCTCGACGACGAGTTTCACGATGTTGCGGCCGAGCAGGAACACGACCAAGAGGATGAGGACGATGTTCAGGTTGATGAGGAGGAAGAAGACGATGTTCTGTGAGAGCGTCTGGGCGCTGCTGAACGGCGGCAGCCGCGTCTCGAAGAGCAGGAAGAGTGCTACGGCGAGCGCGGTCGCAGCGAGCAGGACGAGTTCGCGACGACGAAACGGGCGGGAGCGTTCTTCCGCGTCGTCCTCCGCGACGGACATCCCGACCGGCTCGACGGCCGAGGATTCCTCGCGGCCCACCCTGGCGTCCGAGGCGCGTGACTCGGACGCATCCGGACCTGCGGGCGAGGACGAGGCCCCGGAATTCCGCTGCGACGCGTCCGCGTCCCGCATCTCGCTCCGGACCCCGCTCGCTCAGCGTCGCAGCAGGTAGAAGATCGCCGAGAGGACCACGCTCACCAGGATCGACGTCGTGATCGGGAAGTAGAACGAGAAACCGGGACGCTCGATGGCGATGTCGCCCGGCAGGCGGCCGAGCGGGACTCCGAGCTTGCCGGTCACGACGAAGACGACGCCGATCGCGGCGACGAGGAGGCCGATGCGGATCAGGAGAGGTCCCATGCCATCCCTCATAGCAGGCGGCCCTGCCGGGAGCCTACCGGTACCTCCCGACCGAAGTGCCGGTAGGCCAGATCGGTGGCCATTCTCCCGCGGGGGGTCCGCTCGAGGTACCCCGACTGGACCAGGAAGGGTTCGTACACCCCCTCGATCGTCTCGCGCTCCTCGCCGAGCAGGGCCGCCAGGCTGTCGACGCCCACCGGTCCGCCCCCGAAGCGGTCGAGTACCGCGAGCAGGATCGCATGGTCCATCGGCTCGAGCCCGACCGGATCGACCCGGTTTTGTTCGAGGGCCCAAGAGGCGATCGCCGCGTCGACCGGCTTGCCGGGGTGGTGGACCTGGGCGAAATCGCGAACCCACTTGAGATGGCGGTTCGCGATGCGTGGCGTGCCGCGCGAACGACGCGCGATCTCGTCGGCCCCCTCCACCGAGAGTTGCAAGTCGAGGATGCGCGCGGATCGCGCGAGGATACGGGCGAGTTGTTCACTGCGGTAGTACTCGAGCCGGAAGGCGGTACCGAAGCGGTCGCGCAGCGGCGCGTTCAGCATGCCGGCGCGGGTCGTCGCCCCGACCAGCGTGAACGGCTTGAGTGCGAGTCGCATGCTGCGCGCGGTCGGCCCCTGTCCGACGATCAGGTCGAGTTCGAAGTCCTCCATCGCCGGGTAGAGGATCTCCTCGACCTTGCGCGGCAGCGCGTGGATCTCGTCGATGAAGAGCACGTCGCCGCGGTCGAGGTCCGAGAGTAGTGCTGCGAGGTCTCCGCCGCGTTCGATCGCCGGACCCTGCGTCTTGCGGCACTGCACGCCCATTTCGCGGGCGAGGATCTGCGCGAGCGATGTCTTGCCGAGACCCGGTGGACCGCTGAATAGGACGTGGTCGAGCGGATCGCCACGCTCGCGCGCCGCGGCGATGGAAACCCGCAACTGGTTGCGAACCGCGTCCTGGCCGACGTAGTCGTCGAGACTCTCGGGGCGCAGCGACGCCTCGAAACGGACCTCGTCCTCGCCGGCCTGCACTGAGACCGGGCTCGCGGGGTCGCGCGGCTGGCTCATCGCGCGAACCTCCGCAGCGCCTCTCGGATCGCATCCTCGAGCCTGACGTCGGGTGCGATGTCGCGCAGCACCTTCTCGGCGTCGGCCCGCTTGTAGCCCAGATTGACGAGCGCCGAGACCGCCTCCTCGTCGCGACCGACAGTCTCGGGTGCAGCCCCCGGCGCGTCGAGGGCCGCAGACTCCGCACGCTGGCAGCGCTCGCGAAGCTCGAGGATCAGCCGCTCCGAGGTCTTGCGGCCGATCCCGGGCAGGCGGGTGAGCCGGGCGACGTCACCCGAGGCGAGCGCGCCGCGCAGGTCGCGGGCGGGCATGCCGGAGAGGATGTTCAGCGCGAGGCGCGGGCCGACGCCGCTCACCGTCTGGAGCCAGTGGAACATCTCCTTCTCGTCCCGGTCGAGGAAGCCGAAGAGCACGAACGCGTCCTCGCGCACGTGCGTCACGACGTCGAGCCGTACCGCCGCGCCTTCGTCGGGCATGCGAGCAAACGACTGGAGCGACACCGAGACCTCGTAGACGACGCCGCCGACGTCGACCAGGACGACTCCCGGCGACTTCGACTCGATCCGCCCGCGGAGCGCTCCGATCATGCGAGACGGTTTCCCCGCCCGCTCCGACGCACAGATAGGCGCAGGGCGGCCCGCACAGGCGTGTCCGGCACGGCAGGGACGGCGTGGCGCGCGGCCGACACGCGCAACCCGCGACGCGCGACGACTTCGTGCCCGGCGACGTCCTCCGCGAGATCCATGCGCCGTCGGTGACGCGCGTGCAGGAGGTGACAAAGAGCCACCGCGAGCGCATCGGTCGAGTCGCCGGCCTCGTGACGGCCGCCGAGCATGTGACGCACTCCGATCGCGACCGCCCCCTTCTCGGCGCGTCCGCTGCCCGCGACGGCCACCTTCACCGTCGCCGGCGGATAGTCGACGACGTCGATCCCGCGACGGCCGGCAACCGCGAGCAGGGCGCCGCGCACCTCGCCGAGCTTGAGCGCACTCATGGCGTTGCGCCCCATGAAGGCGCGCTCCATCGCGACCGCGTCCGGGCGCCACTCGTCGAGCAGCCGGTCGAGGGAATCGGCGAGTTCGCCGAGCCGACGGGCGCTGCCGCGCGAGCGCGGCATGGAAACACCCGACGCTACGTGGCGAGCCCCGCCCGGCACGGCCTCGACGAGCCCCCAGCCCGTCACGTGCGACCCCGGATCGATTCCCAGAACGCGCAACCCCTCACCTCCCGACGCCTCGCGCCGAGGCGCGCACTCGCGCCCCGGCCGCTCCCTAGCACAGGTGACCGGCGACGGCGAAGCCACGGCGAAACGACAGCAGCGCGGGGCGCCGCCCACCGCCCCTCTGGGCTGCTTGCCGGGCCCTGAACTGCCGACTAGGTTCGCGTCCGCCGGGCCAGAGGGTCGGGCTCGGACGGGGGGAGCGGGTGGCGGAGTACGGTGCGGAGATTCCTGTGCGACGATCCGGCTCGGGACGTCGGGCCGGCGGGTGGCACCCGGTGTGCCTTGCGATCGCCCTGTCGCTGCTCCTCCTCGCGGCCTGCTCGACGCACCACCCCGTGAAATCCGGCGCACCCGGTTCGTCGATCACCGGTGTCGCCTCCTGGTACGGCCCCGGCTTTCACGGCAAGGCGACGACCAGCGGCGAGATCTACGACCAGGAGGCAATGACCGCGGCGCACCCGACCTGGCCGCTCGGGACGCGCGTGCGCGTGACCAACCTCGACAACGGACGCTCCACGGTCGTCCGCATCAACGACCGCGGCCCCTTCGTAGGGGGACGCGCCATCGACCTGTCGCACGAAGCGGCGCGCCAGCTCGACATGCTCGGACCGGGAACCTGCCGAGTACGACTCGACCCCCTCGTCGCACCCGGGGAGAGTCTCGAGGTGCGCTTCGCGGTGCAGATCGCCGCGTTCGACGAGGAGTCCGAAGCGAAGGACTTCCGGCGCCGGCTCGTCGCGCGCGCGGCCCCGAAGCCCGGCGCCTACGTCATCGCGGCGGAGTCGCCCCGCGGCACCGTCTACCGGGTGCGGGTCGGACCGTTCGCGCAGCGCGCGGACGCGGAGGCCACCGCGAAGGATCTCGCGGCCGACGGGACCCGACCTGTGGTCGTCGAGGAGAGCGTCGGCCGCGCCAGGTGAGCGGGCCGCGCCGTCGATGTGCCGCTCGGCCCAGGCGACCCAGTCCCGGAGCAGCGTCCTTGCCGCGGTGGCGTAGGGTTCGGTGCCGCGGGCCGCGAGGCCCAGCAACTCCAGGCAGACCTCCACGGAGGGTCGCATCTCGGGTGGGCCACTGCGGGCCCGAAGCACCTTCCCACGGGAGCGCCTCCCCGCCGGCCCCGGCACCTTGCGCCACCGGGCCGCTTGGCAGAGAAGAGAAGGACCAACCTGGAAAGCGAGGTCCGTCATGGCGCAGACCGCACAACTCCGCATCGTCGACCGCTCCGAGAACGAGGCCCAGCGGGTCTTCGCGCTGCAGCGCGAGGCCTACATGGCGCACCCGTACCCTTTGCTCGCCGAGCGCAAGGAGAACCTGCGCAAGCTCGACAAGATCCTCAGCGAGAACGCGCAGGCGATCGCCGAGGCGATCAACGCCGACTTCGGCCACCGCTCGGTCGAGGAAACGCTCATGGCAGAGGTCTTCGCCTCGGTCGACGGGATCCGCCACGCGATCAAGCACGTCGGCCATTGGATGCGCCCGCAGAAGCGCTCGGTGTCGGTCACCTTCGCCGGCGGATCGAACACGGTCATTCCGCAGCCCAAGGGCGTCGTCGGCGTGATCTCCCCCTGGAACTATCCGCTGTTCCTCACGGTCGGCCCGCTGACGAGCATCCTCGCCGCCGGTAACCGCGCGATGGTCAAGATGGCCTCGAGTTCGCAGAACCTGGCCCGTCTCCTCGACGGCAAATTCCGCGAGGTGTTCCCCGAGGATACGGTCGCGATCCTGCCCGGCGTTCGCGCCCAGGACTTCTCCACCCTGCCCTACGACCACATGATCTTCACCGGCTCCGCCGATGCCGGCCGAACGGTCATGCGGTCGGCCGCCGAAAACCTGACACCGGTCACGCTCGAACTCGGCGGCAAGTCGCCGACGATCGTCTGCGACGACTTCGACATCGCCGAGGCGGCCTCGCGAATCCTCTACGCGAAGTTTTTGAACGCCGGCCAAACCTGCCTCGCCCCGGACTACCTGCTCGTCTCCGGGCGCAGCCGCGACGCCTTCGTCGCCGCTGCGAAGCGGATCGTCGCGAAGCGGTATCCCGACACGAACGACCAGAGCTACACCTCGGTCATCGACGAGAAGTCCTACATGCGACTGCGCGCCACTCTCGATGACGCCCGCCAGAAGGGCGCGACCCTGGTCCCCCTCGTTCCCGGAGCCGACTTCAACGACGAATTGCGCAAGATCCCGCCGCACCTGGTCCTCGACGTGAACGACCAGATGAGGATCATGCAGGAGGAGATCTTCGGTCCCCTCTTTCCGGTGAAGACCTACGGGAAGCTCGACGAGGCGATCGCTTACGTGAACTCGAAGGATCGACCACTCGGCCTCTACCTCTTCACGAATGACAACGCGATACAGGAGAAGGTGCTCTACTCGACGATCTCCGGCGGTGTGACGATCAACAACTGCGTGCTGCACGTCGCGCAGCACGACATGCCCTTCGGGGGCATCGGCGCGAGCGGCATGGGGCACTACCACGGCATCGAGGGCTTCCTCGAATTCACGAAGATGAAGCCCGTATTCAGGAACCCGCGCTTCTCGATGCTCGGGATGCTCTACCCCCCCTACAATTCGCGGACCCGGCAGCTGCTCGAGATGCTCATCCGCTACAAGCCGTGAGCGACGCGCGTCGCGGGTCCGGCCGACGGCGGCCACCCGCGGCACCCCGCTCGAACGCCCCCGCTTCCACGCGGCGTCGGCACACTTAGCGATCCTCGCGAACGAAGCGCAGGAGCCGTCCGGCCATCTCCTCGCCGATCTCCTCCTGGATGAAATGGCCTGCGTCGTAGCGGTCGTGCGAACGTCCACGCGCGCCCGGGATGTGATCGGTATGGCGCGTCTGGACCGCCACCGATCCCAGAGGGTCGAGGTTTCCGCCGAGGAAGAGGAATGGCCGTTCGAACCGGCCCAGCGACTCCCATGCGGCGACGTTGTCATCGATGATCGTCGGCACCATCGCCGGGAAGACGTGCGGGGCGATCGCGTAGATGTACGACGGATACGGCGCGTCGTAGCCGGCCTGTTCCTCGGGGGTCAGACTCCCGCGCGTGTGTACGTGAACCATGTCGCCGGCACGGAAATCCGACGAGGCGAGCGTGTAGTCGATCCACCACTGGAACGTCGCGGTGAAGCCCTTGCGCGTCGGCAGGTCGGCCATCGCCGCCTCGCCGAATCGCCGGGGGTCAGTGCCCATCCGCACCGTCTCGGGAAGGGTCATGCCGCTCCCGTCGGGTGCGACGACGAGCCCGGTGTTCGCGGCACAGACCCGCGCGAAGCGCTCCGGGGAGTCGCCCACGACCCGCAAGCCGATGACGCCGCCCCAGTCCTGGCAGAAGAGCGTCACGTCGCGCAGCGCCAGAGCATTGAGGATCGCATGGTACCAGCCGACGTGCCGAGCATAGGTATGGACCTTCGGATCGATCGGCTTGTCCGAGCGACCGAAGCCGACGTTGTCCCACGCGATCACCCGCAATCCCGCCGCAGCGAGGATCGGGATCATCTTGCGGTAGAGATAGGACCAGGTCGGCTGTCCGTGCACGAGCACGACCAAGGGGCCGTCGGCGGGCCCCTCCTGGACGTAGTGGACCCGCAGGCCGTCGATCTCGACCCAGTGCGGCGCGAACGGGTAGCCCGAGAGTCCGGCGAAGCGCTCGTCGGGCGTGCGGACGAACTCCGTGCCGCCGGGCGTCCGGTGGATCGGCACGCTTCGGTCGAAGATTCCTCCCTCGGGAAGGACGAAGGTCTTGATGCTCGGCCGGGAAATCGACATGGCTGCGTCAAAACACAGGCCCGGCGGAGGAGCAATGCGGGCCGCGCCGCAGGAGGCCCCCGGTGGGCGGGGGACCGCCGCCGGCGGCCGAGAATCGCCGGCAAGGACCGATGGACCCATCCGTCGGTCCCCGCTGACGACTACGCTACGGACCTGCGCGGCGTTCAGAGCCTCGCAGGCGACCCGCCTCGCGGTCCCCGCGTCGAGCGGGTCAGCGACAGACCCTGACCCCGTTCACCCACCGGCAACCATGGGCCGGGGCCACGACCACGGCGCGGCGTGGCGCGACCACGACCGGGGCGGGCCTGCGGGCGACCACGGCGCCATTGGGCCCCGCGCAACCCGCGCCGCGGTAGCCGCGCGCGCACACGACTGCGTGGGCACTCGAGGCACCCACCGCCATCATCATCAAGGCCGCCGTCACGGTGATCAGCTTCGCTTTCATGCTTCTCTTCCCCCGGGTCGGCGGCAGGACGAAAGGTCCTGCAGGGCCGACCTGCCCGCCGACGTTGTCCGAAGGCCGCCACGCGCGCAAGCGACGAGAACTCGGAGGCGGCTTCGCCACCTCGTCTATTCCCCCAAGGCGCGCTGCCTGCGGAATTTCCCGATGCGCGGCGGGGGTATCTCCCGATGTTCCCGCGGCCCGGAAATGGCGAGAGTGTCTGCAAGGAGGAAAGCGCCCATGCGCACCGCGAACCACGAAGACATCGGAAACGACTGGCCGGAGACGACGATCCTGCCCGAGCAGTTCCTCGGCGGCTCGCCGGAGGGAAGCCCCCTGCGAGGCGTGAAGGGCCTCCTCGTCGCCATCCTCGAAGACGCGATCGCGTGCCTCGACGCGGGCCGCAGCCAGAGCGCGAAGGCTCGCATGGCCGCGGTCGAAGCGGCCCGCTGGGTGCGCTCCAGCGACACCTCCTACCCGTTCGCCTTCGAGAGCATCTGCGACGTTCTCTCGATCGACGTCGACCGGCTGCGCGCCCGACTGCTCGGGATCGCGGCCGAGGCGGGCGAGCGCAAGCGGGCTCCGAGCGCTCGCCGCGTCGAAGCGAACCTCTCCAAGATCACCGCCCCCCGGGTTCGCCACTCGCGCCGGAGTATGCCGGCCCGGGGCGAAGCTCCCGCCCAGCAGGTGGCCTGACCGATACCGGGGTGTCCCGGCGAAGGGCTCCGCTTCGCCGGGACACCCGGAATCGCGGATTCGAGCTGGGCGTCCGTCGGTCTCGCCGCTGCGCTGGATGCGCCTCGCCCGCGGCTTCAGCGGACCAGTTAGGCCCCGGCCGCTCAGGGCTTCCGGGTCGCCATCCACTCTGAAACCACCTTCTCCCAATCGATCGCCGTCGGCGCATCGGGCGCAGACCCGGACCGCGCCATGCGCCGGCGTAGCCGCAACATGGTCGCCATGGCGCGCGCCCCGAGTGTGCGCTCGCCCGGCGACTGCAGGTCGCGGCCGTCGCGGTGCAGAACCAGGATCGCGCGGTCGGCCGTCTCCGCCTCCAGGTGCCCGCGGCGCACCAGGTCGTCGAGCGAGTTGCGCAGGCGCTCGCCGCGGAAGCCCCGCTCGTGAAGCGCACGCGCCACCTCGCCGAGTCCGACTGCGTCGAGCAGGCCCACCTCGTAGAGCGATAGCGCCGTCTGGAAGTAGTTGAACGCAGGCACGAGCCGACGACCAAAGACGCGGAAGCGGCCGGGCGGCGTGCGTCTCTCCAGGTTGATGAAGATGCGCTGGACGTCGGGCGAAGGAACCGCTGCGGTCAGGACCTCCGCGTCGGCGGCAATCCGATCGATCGACTCCCGGTCCACCGCGAGCGCGGCGAGAAGCGCGGCAAGCCGGTCTCCACCGAGTGCACCGGCGAGCACGTCGGCATAGAGCGAATAGATGATCGGGTCGCTCTCCCAGTCGTCGCCGAAGAGCACCTCGCGCGCCGCCGGCCCCTGGCGCCGCGCGTGCAGAAGTTCGCCGAGCTTGTAGCCGACCTGCTCGCGCATCGTGCGGAAGCGACCGCGGAGCAGGTTGCGCAACTGGTCCTTGAAGACGATCCCGTCGTACTCGATGCCGTCGAGGGCGAGCTTCTTGCGGATCTCGGCGCCGATCTGCGGCGGACTCGCCGAGAGGAAGAATACCCAGGGGCGCTCGCCGCGCGCGAGCGCGGCACGCCGGAGGGCACCCATCAGTTGCGGGACCGCCGGCAGGTTCACCTTGTCGGTCGCGGACTCGAAGGGAATGAGCACCAGGCGTCGAAAACTCTCAAACTCGGTGCGCAGGTAGGTCTTGTCGAGGTCCCAGCGGAACACCACGGCCGGGGGGTCGGCCGACGGGACGTCCGGCGCGTCGACACGTCTTGCCTCGCGCCCCCTCACCGGATCTCGGCGACCGCCTCGGCGATCTCGTCGGCGATGCGATCGCGCACGGCCTTGGCGGCCACCTTGACCGCGTTGGCGATCGCGCGTTCGGAGGAACGGCCATGGGCCTTGATGCAAAGGCGCTCGAACCCGAGGATCGGCGACCCGCCGTAGGAGCCGAAGTCGGTCATGTCGCGCACCTTCTCGATGCCCGGAGCGAGCATGGCCATGCCCAGGCGCCACCGCCAGTTGTCGTTGGCGGCCTGTGAGGCCAGGTGCGACGCGGCCTGGCCAAGGCCCTCGAGGAGCTTCTGCACGACGTTGCCTACGAGCCCTTCCGCGACCACGACGTCGGCGCGGCCCGAGGCGATGTCGTTGCCCTCGACGTTGCCGACGAAGTGGATCGACGGCAGCGCGCGCAGCTTGCGATGGGCCTCGACCAGGACTTCGCCGCCCTTACCCTCCTCGCGGCCCATGTTGAGCAGGCCGACCCGCGGCGCGGGCTGCTTGGAGACGCGCCGGGCATAGGCACTGCCCATGATGGCGAACTGCGCGAGTTCGTTCGCGTCGCAGCGGATCGTCGCGCCCACGTCGAGCAGCAACCCGAAGACGTCCTGGCCAGGGTGCTCGGTTTCACGCGGGTAGACGCTTGCGAGCGCCGCCTTGCGCACGCCCCGGATCAGCTTGAAGTTTTTCGCCGCGGTGAGCACCGCGGCCCCGCTGTTGCCGGCGGTCACGAGCGCATCGGCCTCGCCATCGGCGACCATGCGCGCCGCGACGACGATCGAGGCGTCGCGGCGGCCGCGCAGCGCCTCGTAGGGGTCCTCGCCCATCCCGATCGCGCCCGCGCAGTGGCGCACCGAGATCAGTTCCGGATTATAGGGCCCCTCGTCGAGCAGCGCCTGAATGCGATCCGAGGCACCTACGAGCACCACCTCGATCTCCGACTCGAGCGAGACCCGGGCGACACCCTTGACGACCTCGTCGGGGGCAAAGTCGCCCCCCATCGCGTCGACGGCGATCCGCGGCACGGCTCAGGACCTCCCAAACCAGCGGCGCGCCCGCAGCCGACGCACCAGGCGGCGGGCGTCCACCCGGTACTTGAAGGCCTTGCGGCCATCGACCAGGACGACCGGCACCTCCTCGCCGTAGAGGCGGGCCAGGGCCGGATCCTCGTCCACGTCTCGGACTTCCAGCAGGAACGGCACCTCGCGGCGCGCCTCCTCGACC
>CAMBZJ010000008.1 GCA_945872365.1 Klebsiella pneumoniae | reverse complement strand
TCGCAGCCCGCACCGGAATTTCCCATGAGGCGGTGGTGGCGGCGGTACGCAGCATCGACACGTTCGTCGATTTAACCGAAGACGATATTCTTCGACTCTACGACAGTCTGTCCGCAGGAAATCCCGGTCCGCACAAGCCGTAGGATGCGGGTAGATCCCGTGCCATGTCATCATGGTGGGGAGACGGAGGACGCACCTTCTTGCAATCATGGAGCGTGCGATCGGCACCGGCGTCGCCGGCGTAACTCCATCCGAAGAGCCGGGTTCGTGCACTCTCCCAGGGGTGCTCCCGTAGCTCGGGTACGGACCTCGCTGGTCTCGCCAAGGCGCCTCCCTCTTCTCGTCGAGGTCGAAACGCCGACCGAAGTGGAAGAGGTTCAGCTCCCTAGGAAGCGCCCCCATGCGGGGGTTTGCGTGTTCCCGTCGCTGCGAGGCCGGCCCGGGGTGATTCGCAAAGTTGGAAAAGAATTCAGCTGGAGGGGCGAGCGGTATGGCGCCGCGGTTGGCACGGCGCTCGCAACCGCAAGTCTGCGGAGGGCCACGCGGTGAACACCGGGGGAGGCGGAATCATGGACACGAGATCGGGCGAAACGGGGCACGACGAGTGCGCGGAGATGGTCCGCGCCCAGATCGCGGCCCGCGGTGTGCGCGACGAGCGCATCCTGCGGGCGATGGCTGCGGTGCCGCGGGAGACGTTCCTGCCGCCGGAAATGGCGGAATTCGCCTACCGCGACAGCCCGTTGCCGATCGAGTGCGGCCAGACCATCTCCCAGCCCTACATCGTCGCGTTGATGGCCGAGGCGCTCGAACTCGTACCGGGCGACCGGGTCCTCGAGATCGGCACCGGTTCGGGTTACGCGGCGGCCGTCCTCTCGCGGGTCGCGGGGCGGGTGTTCTCGATCGAACGCCACACAGCGCTCGCCGAGGGGGCGCGTGGGCGGCTGGCGCGCCTCGGTTACGACAACGTCGAGATCCTGCAGGGAGACGGGTCGCTTGGCTGGCCGCAGCAGGCTCCCTACCAGGCGATCACCGTTGCCGCGGGCGCACCCTCGGTGCCCGATGCGCTCATGGAGCAACTCGCGCCCGGGGGGCGCCTCGTGCTGCCGGTCGGAGAGGGGCGGGAGACGCAGCGCCTGCTGCGCCTGCGCAAGCAGAACGACGGGAGCTTCATCCGCGAGGACCTCGGCTCGGTCCGCTTCGTGCCGCTCGTCGGGGCGCAGGGCTGGTCGTCCGAGTCGACGGACGCGGTCATGTTCTCGCACCGCGCGCCGAGCTGTCCCGAGGCGGTGACCCATCTCCTGAACGAGTGCGTCGAGGGCATCGACGACATCGAGTCGATCGATCTGGGACCGCTCCTCGAACGCATCGGCGACGCACGCGTGGTCTGCCTCGGGGAGGCCACCCACGGCACCTCCCAGTTCTACCGGATGCGCGACCGCATCACGCGGGAGCTCGTCCGGAAGAAGGGTTTCGACATGGTCGCGGTCGAGGCGGACTGGCCGGACGCCGCGCGGGTCGACCAGTGGGTGCGGCCGTCGCTCGCGGGCGTCCCGCGGGTCGGCGCCGAGCACCCCGCCTTTGCGCGCTTCCCCACCTGGATGTGGCGCAACCACGAGGTCCTCGACATGGTCTCCTGGCTGCGCGAGTACAATCGCGACGAGCGCGGCGAGCGACCGGAGGTATCCTTCCACGGCCTCGATCTCTACAGCATGTTCTCCTCGATCCGGTCGGTGCTCGACTACCTCGACTCGGTCGATCCCGCCGCCGCCGCCGTCGCGCGGCGTCGCTACGGCTGCCTCGCCCCCTGGGAGAACGACCCGCACGCTTACGGCGGTGCGGTGCGGACCGGGCGTTACCGGGCGTGCGAGCAGGAGGCGGTCGCGATGCTCTCGGACATCCTGCTCAACCGGCTCGCCTACTCGGAGGCCGACGGCGATCGTTTCCTCGACGCCTCGCGCAATGCCGCCCTGATCGAGAACGCGGAGCGCTACTACCGCATGATGTACTACGGGGGCGACGCTTCCTGGAACCTGCGCGACCGGCACATGTTCGACACCCTCGAGTCGCTGCTCGCTTTCCGCGGGCCGCAATCGAAGGTGGTGGTCTGGGTCCACAACACCCACCTCGGAAACGCCCGGGCGACCGAGATGGGTGTGCGTGGCCAGGTCGACGTCGGGCAGCTCTGTCGACAGGCCTTCGGGGACGGGTGCTACCTGGTGGGATTCGGCACCGATCACGGCACCGTCGCCGCCGCCCACGAGTGGGACGGCCCGGTCCAGTCGATGCGCGTCCGCGGGGCGCATCCCGAGAGCTACGAGCGGCTCTGTCGTGACTCCGGCGTCCCCGCCTTTCTCCTCGCGCTGCGCGACCCTCGACGACCGGCGATCCGCGCGGAACTCGCACCACCCCGTCTCGAGCGCGCGATCGGGGTCGTCTACCGGCCGGAGTCGGAGCTGCAGAGCCACTACTTCCGGGCGTCGTTGCCGCTGCAGTTCGACGAGTGGATCTGGTTCGCCGAGACGGATGCGGTGCACCCGATCCGTCCGATCGAGGCGCGCACCTTCGAGCGCGGCCACCCGATGGCGGGTTGAGGTGCTGCGATGATCGCGATGCCGCCCCAGATGATCGCCTGCGCGTCGCTGCTCCCGGTCGCGCTGCTGCGTCGCGGCCCGGCGGACTTCAGCGCTGCGGGTGCTCCGTGATGCCGAAGAGCACGAACTGGGTATCGAGGCCGCGGTTGTCGGTCGATATGCCGGCGTTCGACATGTGCCGATAGCGGTATTCGACCGTCAGCGCGAAGTGGCGGTTGCAGAACATCTCGAGGCCCATTCCGAAGAGCTCGTCGAACTGGAACGGGCCGCCGGCCCGGATTCCCTGCAGCGAGGTGTACATCACGCCGATTCCGCCCTGGGCAAAGGGGACGAACTGCTGGCCACGATCGTAGGAGACGCGCAGGCTGATCGGGTTCAGGCCGATCTCAAAGGCCGAGGTGTCGGGATTGTGGACGCCCGCCATCCATCCTTCGATGATGTACTGCAGGTCGATGTGCCAGCGCAGCAGGGGGCGATCGATCACGTCCCAGAACGACCAGCCCGCCTGCCCGTAGACCGGGATCACGCCGGTCTGGTGCTGCTTCGACCAGCCGTAGCCGAGCTTCACGCCCCACTGCTGGATGCCGTGGCGCGAGGCGATGCCGTCGGCGTCGCTCGCCGGAGGCCGCAGCGTCACGTCGGGCGGAGGTAGCAGCACTCCCGGCGCGGCCACCGGGTCGGTCGCGACGGCCGGATCCGCCGCCCGGGCGCTCGGCGGTCCACCGAGCAGCAGGGCTGCGGCGATGGCCGCGCCGGCGAAGCGCGCGGGAAGGAGAGGGCGGCGGCGGGACTTCAGCTTGACGGCTGCGAGCATCGGGCAGAAGTACACGCGGGCGGCTGGCGTGGCAATCGCTCCGGGGAAGCGATACAAGCGCTCCGTTCGCGAGCGACGCCCATGAGCCGAAGGAAATCCTACGACGCACCCGGGGGGAATCCGGGTCAGGCCCGGGGCGATGCGCCGCGGGGTTGGCATCCCTCGCAATTTGGCCGCGTGATTCCGCACGAATTCGGCGAGTGGCTCGCCTTCGCCGTGCAGCGGGCGCCACGCGCCGAGTGTCCCCTGCGCGAACTCCTGGCCAGCTACGAACTCTTCGCCGCTTGCGAAGGGTATCCCGCGGTTTCCGAACTGGCGATCGTCCGCCACCTCGAGTCGCTTGGCGTGCGACGCCGCGGGGCCACCTTCCTCGACCTTCGCATCTACGCCTCGATCCCGCCCATGCGACTGCTTACGAAGCTCGAGATCTACGGATTTCGGTTCGCCGCGCGCGACGGTGAACTCGCGTGGCGTTCGCCGGCCGCCGTTTCGGACCTCGAGCACCGAGTGATCGTGCGCCATCGCGCCGATCTGGCGGCGGCGGTCCACCGGATCGAGGAGCGCCGCGAGGAACTCCGCGGTCGGCGGGCGAGCGACACCCTGGTCTGCCCTCGCGGTCTGCCGCTGCGCGCGGCCTAGCGGGGGCGCTTCGGTTCTCGGCCGATTCTGCTAGGGTCCGATCGCGGCATCCGGCCGCAGCCCGGGCCAGAGCTATGGATCGCGCGCAGATGATCGGAACCCTCGACGGGACTCCCTGGGACGTCCTCGTCGTCGGTGGCGGAGCGACCGGCCTCGGCATCGCGGTGGACGCCCAGACCCGGGGCTACCGGACGCTGCTCGTCGAGCAGTGGGATTTCGCCAAGGCGACCTCCAGCCGGTCGACCAAGCTGGTCCACGGCGGGGTGCGCTACCTGCAGCAGGGCAACGTATCCCTGGTCCTCGAGGCGCTGCGCGAGCGCGGACTGCTCGTGCGCAACGCGCCCCACCTGGTCCAGGACCTGGCCTTCGTCGTGCCGCGCTACCGCTGGTGGGAGGGGCCGTTCTACGGCATCGGGCTCAAGCTCTACGACCGCCTCGCCGGCCGCCTGAACATCGCGCCGTCGCGTCTGCTCGACCGGGAGCAGACGATCGCCCGGATCCCCAACGTCGCGCGCGAATCGCTGCTCGGCGGCGTCGTCTATCACGACGCGCAATTCGACGACGCGCGGATGGCTCTGGCACTCGCGCAGACTGCGGCCGACCATGGCGCGAGCCTGCTTAACTACGTGCGCGTGACCGGGTTTCTGAAGGAACCCTCAGGCGCGATCGCCGGGGCGACCGTGATCGACGTGGAGACCGGGCGCTCGCATGAGTTGCACGCGCGGGTGGTGGTGAACGCGACCGGCGTCTTCTCGGACGAGGTGCGCCGCATGGACGAGCCCACCGGGCCGGGCATGGTGGCGCCGGCGCAGGGCGTCCACCTGGTGCTCGATCGCAGCTTCCTCGCCGGCGACACCGCCATCATGGTGCCGCACACCGACGACGGTCGCGTACTCTTCGTCATCCCTTGGCAGGACAGGGTGTTGGTCGGCACGACCGACACCGAGGTTCCCCGCGCCGACATCGAGCCGCGACCGCTCGCCGAGGAGATCGGGTTCATCCTGCGCAACGCGGCCCGCTACCTGGAGAAGGACCCGACCGAGGCCGACTGCCTGAGCGTCTTCGCCGGCCTGCGCCCGCTTGTGCGCGAGCAGGAGCCGAGGCCGAAGTCCAGGGTGCGCGGCTTGCGCCGCCGCAGCGCATCGGCCGGCCACAGCAAGTCGTTCTCGCGCGAGCATGCGGTACTCGTCTCGGAGTCCGGACTGGTCAGCGTGATCGGCGGCAAGTGGACGACCTACCGCAAGATGGCGCAGGACGCCGTGGACGATGCGATCGCGGTGGGCGGACTCGCCGAGCGCGCCTGCGTCACCGAGAACCTGAAGCTTCACGGCTGGCTCGATCGCGCCGACCCGGCACTTCCCCGGGCCGCCCACCTGCGCGCCTACGGTGCCGACGCAGCGGCCCTCGAGGCCTTTCTGAACGCAGACCCGACCCGGCGCGAACCCCTGCATCCGCGGCTCCCTTACGTCATGGGCCAGGTGTCATGGGCGGCGCGCCATGAGATGGCGCGCACGATCGAAGACGTGCTCGCGCGACGCACGCGCGGACTTCTGCTCGACGCGCGCGCTTCGATCGAGGCGGCTCCCCGGGTGGCGCGCGTGCTCGCCGCGGAACTCGGGAAAGATGCCGCCTGGGAGAAGGCGCAGGTGGGCTCGTTTCGCGAACTGGCGGCGGGCTATCTGCCGCCGGGGGTCGCCGGCGCGGGCGCCGTCGAGGAAGCGGCCGCTGTCTGAACGCCGACCCGCCCGGCGGGCGAACGGCGTGCTCGCATTCCTGCAACTCGCTCACAACGGCGGTGTGAACCAGGGCAACTGATCGAGGCTCCCGGTGTGGACAGCCTCCGACGTGCCCAATTCCCTCGAGGCCGGGAAGCCACTCGAACACGACGACATGGCCGAACTCGTCGCCTACTTCGCCCGTTCGGCCGCGAACGCCGCGGACGGCGGCTTCGACGGTATCGAGATCCACGCTGCGCACGGGTACCTGCTGCAGGAGTTCCTCTCACCGCGCCACGCGCTGCGGCGCAGCGCCCTCGCCCTCGAAGTCGTCCGCGCGGGCGACGCGCTGGTGCCGCGCTGGGCCGACCGGGCGATCGCCGATGGACATCTCGCCGGCAGGTGCCTCTGAGGCGAGGGGACAGGTCGGCCTCGCACCGGAGGCCGGGAGTCGAGGCCTGCGCCGCGCTGCCTCAGTCCCCGACCGGCTCCGGTGCGTCGAAGCGCGCGCGCTGGTGCTCCATCCAAACGCACATGAGCGCGCGGCGCGGTAGCCCGAGCGAGCGCAACGTGTCGGCGATCGGATGCGAACCCAGGACCAGGTCCGCGCCGCCGAGGGTGAAGCCGACCCCGGTCGATGCGGCCGTGAACGTGGTTCGGTGCAGCCGCCCGTCGACATGCGTCCAGGTCGTCATCGGCGCCTCGGGCAGCGTGCGCTCGCCGCCGCGCGGAACCGAGAGCGTGAAGACGTGCCGGCCGTCCATCTCGAGCCGGCAGGTGCGGCGCCCGCCGGCGTCCTCGAAGTCGATCCGTTCGATGCTCTTGGGGAAGCCCCAGATACCCGCCCCGGCGTCGC
This sequence comes from Klebsiella pneumoniae, assembly GCA_945872365.1. Taxonomy (GTDB): domain Bacteria; phylum Desulfobacterota; class Binatia; order UBA12015; family UBA12015; genus REEB422. The sequence continues at coordinate 120,589 of CAMBZJ010000008.1, read as the reverse complement.
AGGTGAAGGACTGGTCGACCGGCAGCTTCCAAATCCAGGTCGCGAGCCGGTTGCGCAGCAGGTCGACCCAGCCGCCGAGCCACGGCAGGGGCAGCGACGCCGACTCGCCGCGGCGACGCACGAAGAAGGCCATCGAGACCTCGTTGTAGTCGCCGAGGTCGTTGTCGCGGTAGTCGATCACGGCGAGGCTGAAGAGCGCCGTGCCCGGCAGGACCTCGACGATCTCGAGGCGGTCGTCGGGCAGCAGCCGACGCGCGACCGCGGCCGACACCAGGTAGGTCACCGCCCCCGAGGAAGCGTCACGCACCTCGACCGGCATGGTGACCGTCCGCCCCTGGACGATCCAGCGGCCCGGCCCGTCGGCCTTGGCACTCGTCGTCGCTGTTGCGTTCATGGTCTTCCTCCCGGTGGCCGGTGGCCGCCCGCGGCAAGTTCGCCGCCGACGAGCATCTCGCGGGGATGCTCGAGAAGCTGCTTCAGGCGTTCGAGGGCACGCGCCGCGTAGAAGCCGTCCTCGGTGCGCTCGTCGAACGTGTACTTGAGTTCGAAGACCTCGCGCGCGCGAACGTCGCCGCCCTCGTCGACGAACGGTGCCCGGTGCACGCGCCCCATCGTGACGAAGATCGGAGCGTTGCCGTGCTCGAAAAGGTGGTGGTAGCAGGCGTCGAGCCCGACGCTGCCGAGATTCGTGACGAAGGCGGATGCGTAAAGTGGATCGTCCTCGATCATCGAGCGGGGCAGCAGGCCGAGGCCGTCGATCCAGCGCGCCGAGCGCACCGCGAGCCGGAGGATCGGCCCCGGGAGACGCAGCAGCAGGTCGACCTCGCGGTCGCTCGCCGACTCGCGCCCGGTGCGCCCGAACTCGAGCAGCTCGTGGATCCGGTCGATCGTACGCTGCACCGGTTCGCCGGGAAGGAATTCCATCTTGCGCGAGAACACCGGCGCGTCGAGGTCGAGCCGCTGCTTTCCGCTGAAGGCGAGCCAGACGCCGCGGCGCTCGAAATGCCTTCCGCCGGCGAGAAAGCGGTTCAGGCGCGGGAATTCGTGCAGCGTCCGGGCGATCGCGCAGAGGAGCAGGTGGAAGGGCGTGGCCGCTCGATCCTCGGCGCGGCCGCGGTTCAACTCGGCCGCGAGCTCGCGCGTCGGCACGGCTTCGACCTCCTGCGAGAAGAGGACGTACGCCTCGTTCCGCGTCGGCATGAGGAACGGAAGCATGCGGCGCAGGCGGTTCAGGTTCGAAAGAGCCGGCAGGCCGTCGTTTCGGGCGCCAAGGGCCATGGCGGCATCCAAAGCGCCGGCGGTGCCGAGCGTCAAGTCGCGCGCTAGAAGCCTCGGGCGCACCCGGCGCAGGAGGTGAATATGTCCGAGGCCGAACAAGCGTCCGCCGCGAGTTTCTCGATGCCCCTCGAGGAGGCGATGCGCACCCAGCGCGCGATCCGGCGGCTCAAGACCGATCCGGTCGACGACGCCCTCGTGCTGCGCCTGCTCGATCTCGCGATCCGCGCACCGAGTGGCAGCAACGCCCAGAACTGGCAGTTCGTGGTCGTCCGCGATCCCGCGGTGAAGGGCAAGCTCGGTCGCCTGAACCGGATGGCCTGGAACCTCTACGGCGGCCTCGGCCGCCGTCTCGCCCGGGGCGACGACAAGATGCTGCGCATCATCGACGCGGTGGAGTGGCAGGCCGATCACTTCGAGGAGATCCCGGTGATCGTCGTCGCCTGCCTGCGCGGCCAGCGCCTGCCATTTCCGCTCCCGATGCCCGCGATGGCGTCGACCAGCTACTATGGGTCGATCTACCCGGCGGTGCAGAATCTGCTGCTCGCGGCCCGCTCGGTCGGCCTCGGGGCGGCCCTCATCACGCTTCCGCTGTGGAGCCACTTTCTCGCCCGTCGCGCTCTCGGGCTCCCGTGGAACGTCTCGCCCTGCGCGGTCGTACCGCTCGGCTGGCCGCGCGGCCGCTACGGGCCGACGACGCGGCGGCCGATCGGGGAACTCGTGCACCTCGATCGTTTCGGCAACCAGCCCTTCAAGGCCTGAGCGGCCGGCTCGCCACGATTGTCGGTGGCCTGATTGGCCGGGGTTGCCCGTTCCGGCAGGGATTTGCTCCGGGGTCGGAAACCGGAGAGATTCAGCGCGTCGGCAGCGCAGCATCCGAGTCGCGTGGCGGGCCACGCGGGAGGTCGATTCGCCATGGCTGGTTCGCAGAAATCGTCGTCGCTCTTCATTCGGAACGCCCGCATCGTCGATGGCACCGGAGGCCCGGAGCGCCGCGGCGCGATCGCCGTCCGCGACGGCTTGATCGCCGCGGTCGGAGAATCGGCGAGTCTCGAGGACGCCGGGCCGGGCGCACGCGAGATCGACGCGAAGGGGCAGGTCGTGGCGCCGGGCTTCATCGACATCCACACCCACTTCGATCCCCAGCTCTGCTGGGACCGGCTCGCGACGCCGTCGCTAGAGCATGGCGTCACGACGGTCCTGCTCGGGAACTGCTCGCTTTCGCTCGCGCCGGTGCGCCGCGAAGGCGTGCGCCCGCTCGCCGCGATGTTCAAGCAGATCGAAGACATCCCTCTGCTGACCCTCGCCGAGGGCGTGCCCTGGACCTGGGAGACCTACCCCGAGTACCTGGCCTTCATCTCGGAGGGGCTTGGCATCAACGTTGCGGGACTCGTCGGGCACTCGGCGCTGCGCAGCTACGTCATGGGGGCCGCCTCCCAGGAGCGCACCGCGACGCCCGAGGAGACGGCCGAGATGTGCCGCGTCCTGCGCGAGGCGATCCGCGGCGGCGCGGCCGGGCTCTCGACGTCCTACGTCGACATCGACGAGAACATGAAGCCGGTGCCGAGCCGGTTCGCCGACCGCGCGGAGATCGTCGCGCTCGGCCGCGCGATGGCCGAGGCCGGCCGGGGCCTCATCCAGACGGTGCCGGTCTTCTACAACCCGCCCGAACAACTCCAGAACATTCACGAGATGGCGGCGATCTCCCGGGCGACCGGGCTCATGTGCACGATCGCGCCGATCGTGCACTCGAGCGCCAACTCGCTGTGGTCGGACTCGCTCGCGGCGCTCGAAGAGGAGAACGCGAAGGGTGCGCGGGTCTTCGGCCAGTCGATGCCGCGCACCTTCGACATCAACCTGCGGCTATCCGAGAGTTCCTTTCTGCTGCTCGGCCTCCCGGCCTGGGCGGATCCGATGCGCATGGCGCTGCCCGAGCGCCGGGCGGCCTTCGCCGACCCGGAGCGACGCTCCGACCTGCGCATGCAGTTCGGAATGCTGCGTTTCGCGATCCCCGACTTCGAGAACGCCTTCGTCGTCGGACGGGTGGCGTGCGCGGAGAATCGCGCGCTCGAAGGCATGCCGGTCGCGAAGCTCGCCGCCGGGAAGGGCGTCGACGTCGCCGACGCGATGATCGACCTCGCGCTCTCCGAGGACCTCGAGACCGAGTTCTCCTTCCGGAACTTCCTGCACGTCGATCCGGCCGGCGTCACCGCGCTCCTCGGGCACCCGATGATCCACGTCGGGGCGAGCGATGCCGGGGCGCACATCTCGCAGTTCTGTGGCACCGGGGACACGAGTTACCTGCTCGCGCGGTGGGTCCGGGAGATGAAGGCGTTCTCGCTCGAGCACGCGGTGCACCGCCTGACGGGCGAACTCGCCGATGCCTTCGGGATCCGGGGGCGTGGCCGCCTCGTTCCGGGGCAGGCGGGCGACCTGGTGATTTTCGACCCGGACCGGATCGACCGCGGCGCCGAGGACTTCGTGCACGACGTGCCCGGCGAGGCGAACCGCTACGTGCGCCACGCGGTCGGAATCGATCGGGTCGCCGTGAACGGCCAGGTCGTCTGGGAGGATGGCGGTTACACCGAAGCCCGGGCGGGCCGGATCGTCTGAGCCGAGCGGCCGAGTCCGCCCTGCGCCCGGACGCCCGGGTGCGGAAGGGAGTGCCGGGGCGCTCCTGGGTCCCCGGGGGGCGGGGGCCTTGCAAGACGGGGGGGGTTTCGCCGATATTCGGAAGGCCATGGCGGACCCGAACTGGTCGAGAGGGGGCCGGGGTCGAGCCATGGGTGGCGTGTTCCGCTCCGGACCCTCGTGGTGCCGTGGCAGGAAGGGGGATGTGATCGTGGCAGGAAGGGGAACAATCATGCTGGCTTCGGCGCTGGCGACGGGGGCTCTGCTCCTCGGGCTCGCGTCTGGCGCTTCGGCATTCAGCGGTCAGGAGTCTTCGACCCAGCCGGCGACCGAACTGGTCATGCCGTTCGATGCAACGGCCGGGAAGGCGACCTTCCTGATCGTGAGCAATCCGCACGCGAGTTCGCCAAACGGCGGGGCGAAGGTCACGACGCACTGGACCTTCTGGAACCAGAACTGCGAGGAAGTTGCCGACCTCTCGATGTGCCTCACCGAGCGGGACACGATCGTGGTCGATCCGACGAACATGTACTCGATCCTGCAGGACAACGAGACCGACGGCTCGGTGGTCGACCTGACCGGCCAGCGCGGCCTGGTCACGGTGACCGCCTACGAGACGGACTCGAAGTGCGCCGCCTACGACAAGACGGACCGCGTGCTCTCGCGCGGTGCGATCGTCGGCACGTTCACCATCGCCGACACGAACGCCGGCTACTCGTTCGGCAACGACGCGAGCGGGCTGTTCGCCGAGTGGGACGGTGGGCGTTACGCGGTCGTACTCCCCGAGGGACCGGAAGCCGGCCTCGGTCGCTACGTCCTGCAGACCCTGAGCCCGAACAGCGTGGACGCGAGCCTCGTCGTTCTGGGCTGGCTCGGCGTGAACTCCGACGGCGTCGCGGTTCCGCTCGACGAGAACCCGAGGTTCTACAACAACTACTTCGACAACCTGGAGGTCTCGACCTCCCTGCCCGACGTCACCGTGAACTGCGTCGACTTCCGGTCGCTGACGGGTGGCGCGAACCCGCTCATTCCCGATTACGTCAGGCCCGACGGGACGTTGCTCCCATCCTACATCGTGCCGGCGAGTTCGGGCTTCCTCGCCCTCACGCCGGTCTCGGGCGAAGCCACGGACCGGGGCCGCTACCTCTTTGCGTTCACCGGACAGGCCGTGGGCGGTTACGGCGCCGCCTCGCACGCGAAGATCCAGAGGCGGTAATTCGCCGGGAGCGGACCGCGGATTCCCGGGGGGGGGGTGCCTGCCACGCAGGCGCCCCCTTCTTCTTCGTGAGGCAACTTGGCCCGAACCTCGCGGTTCGTTGAGTCCCGGCGCCTCGCGGCCGGCTGGCCGGCCGCAAGCGGACGTCCTCCGCTCAGCGCCGACGTGGACCCTGCATCGGGGCCGTCGACTCCGCGATGTGGCGCACCGCCGCCGGCAGGTCCGCCACGACCGCCGCGGTCGGAGTGTCGCCGAGTTTCGCGACCTCGACCTCGCCGTGGCCGGTGAGCACGAGGATGCCGCTCGCCCCGGCGTTGGCGGCGAATTGCACGTCGCTCACGTGGTCGCCGATCATCCACGACGCGGCCAGGTCGGCACCGAGTTCCGCACGTGCGCGGTGCAGCGTCGCCGGATGCGGCTTGCGACACTCGCAAGCGTCGTCGGGCGCATGCGGACACATGTAGGTGGCGTCGACCCGGAGCCCCGCCGCGGCGAGGTCGTCGAGCAGGCGGCCGTGATAGCGGGTGTAGTCGTCGAGCGTGAAGATCCCCCGGCCGATGCCGCTCTGGTTGGTCACGATCGCCAGCCGGAAGCCCGCGGCCTGGAGCCAGCCGAGCGCGTCGATCGTTCCGGGCAGCATCTCGTAGTCCTCGAGCCGGTGCCCGTGGTGGACGTCGGCGATGAGCGTCCCGTCGCGATCGAGGAAGACATAGGGTCGTTGGCCCATGCGCCGACCATCGCCCGGATCGGGATGCGACACAATCTGGCCGCGCCGCAGCGCGCGCGTTAGGAAGGAACCCCGGGACACCCTGCAGCCATGCCACCGACCGGACCACCGACTGCCGGCGCGGCCGACGCGACGGGCGGAGAGCGCCGGTCGGTCACCGTGTACGCCGGCTCCTCCACCCGCGCGCCCGCGGAGTTGCTCGCGCTCGGGGGGGACCTGGGGCGGGGCATCGCGGAGCACGGCTGGACGCTCGTCTACGGGGGCGCGCGCATCGGGCTCATGGGGACGCTCGCCGACGCCGCCCTCGCGGCCGGCGGCCGCGTCGAGGGCGTCATCCTCGACACCTTCTCGCGGGTCGCCCATGCCCGACTGCACGATCTCGAGACCGTCGGCGATATGCGCGCCCGCAAGGCGGGGCTCGCGCATCGGGGCGACGCCTTCGTCGTGCTCCCGGGCGGCTACGGCACGCTCGAGGAACTCTCGGAGATCCTCGTCGAGCGCCAGATCGACCTGCATCGCAAACCGCTCGTTCTGGTGAACCACCGCGGCTTCTGGGATCCGCTGCTGGCGCTGCACGACCGGCAGGTCGAGGCGGAACTGCTCTCGCCGCGCAGCCGCGCCCTTCCGATCGTCGTCGGCGACGTCGTCGGTGCACTCGCGTCGGTCGCGGCGGCGTTCGCCGCGCCGCGGACGGACGGCGCCGCGACCGACTTCTCGACGATGGGCTGAGGATGCGCCCGGTGACATCTCCGGTGGGCGAATCGACGGGTGCGGCACCGTCGGACGGGCACGAGCCGCGCGTCGCGGGGGTGGGGCGCGAGGCCGCCGTACCGCCCGAGGCCGGCTCCTCTCTCCCGCGCGAGTTCGCGCTGCTCTTCGCCTGTCTCGTCAGCGTCGGCATGGGGCAGTCGATCCTCTTCTCGGTGCTGCCGCCGGCCGCGCGCAGGATCGGGCTCAGCCCGTTCCAGGTGTCGACGATCTTCGCGACCTCCGCCTCGCTCTGGGTCTTCGTGAGCCCGGCCTGGGGAAGGCGCAGCGACGTCGCCGGCCGTCGCCGTGTCATGATCATCGGCCTGCTCGGCTACGCGCTCTCGATGGCGCTCATCGCGACCGTGATCGAGATCGGCGCGCGCGACCTCCTGCCGGCGCTGGCGATCTACCCGATGCTGGTCGTCTCCCGTTGCGTCTTCGCGCTCCTCGGTTCGGGCACCGGTCCCGCGGCGCAGGCCTACATCGCCGATCGCACGAGTCGCTCCCAGCGGACCGCCGGTGTGGCGCTGGTGAGCGCCGCGATGGGCCTCGGCGAGACGATCGGTCCCGCGGTCGGCGCGCTGCTCGCGGCGATCGACCTGGTCGCACCGATCTACCTGTCGGCCGTACTCGCGGTGGCGAGTGCCGCGACGCTGTGGCGCTGGCTCCCTGAGTCGCCGACCCACCCGGAGGCGCACCGCGCCTCCACGCGCCGCATGCGCGTCTTCGACCCGCGGATCATGCCCTTCCTGCTCGTCAGCACGGCGATGCAGGCGGCGCGCGGCACGACGGTCGTGACCCTCGCCTTCTTCCTCCAGGATGCACTGGGGCTCGACTCCGAGCGGACCGTGCGCGTCGCCGGCTTGGGTCTCGTCGTGCTCGCCGCTGCGGGGCTGGTGGCGCAACTCGGTATCGTGCAGCGCTTCCGCCCCACCTCGCGGTCGCTGTTGCGCAGCGGGACGCTGCTCATGCTCGCGGCCTTCCTGCTGCTCGCCTTCGGGACGGGGCTGCCGCTCTACCTGTTCGCGCTCGCCTGCCTCGGTCTCGGTCTCGGCCTGGTGCGGCCGGGCGCATCGGCGGCGGCTTCGCTCTCGGTCGAGGCCACCGAACAGGGGGCTGCGGCGGGGATCGTCGGCGGGGTCTCGGTCTTCGGCAACATCGTCGGCCCCCTGATCGGAACGGCTCTCTACCCGTGGTCCCACCGGGCTCCGTTCCTCCTGAATGCCGCGTTCATGGCGGGGGCGCTCGTCCTCGTGCTGTCGAGCCCCCGGGTGCGGCGCGTCCGGGCGTAGGTCGGGTGGCGAGCGGCCCGCGGTCGCGTCACCGGGCTCCGTCGCCTGCGGCGACCACCGCATCGATGCGCCCGAAGGCGAAGCCGGCCGGTGGCGCCTCGGTGGCGGGGATGCTCGGGGCCACCGTCTTGCCGATACCGCCGGAGCCCGAACGGGGGGCCGTACGCGACATGCGACACACGACGCGCGGGCTGCCCCGTCAGTTGGACCAGTAGACGTATTCGTCGTCGGGCCGGAACGGCACACCGAGGGGATGGTCGATCGGGACCGCTCCCTCGAGCAGCGAGGGCCAGAGCGGCGGCGCCTGCTCGGCGTCGATCGCGGCGAGCCGCGCCGTCATCTCGGCGAGTTTTCCGGGCTGGCTCGCCGCGAGGTCGTGCTGTTCGGTCGGGTCCTCGGCGAGGTGGAAGAGCCACGACTTCGGCGGATTCTCCGCCACCTGCAGCTTCCATCCCCCGGCGAGCAGCGTCTTGTAGGGGCCCGATCGCCAGTACAGCGACTCGTGCGGCACGCCACCCGCCCGTCCGGCGACGAACGGGACGAGGTCCACGCCGTCGAGCGCGCGCTCGCTGGCGGCCTGCGCGCCGCCTGCGGCGGCGGCGGCCGTCGCGAAGATGTCGACGTGTCCGACCGGCGGCGCGTACACCGTCCCCGGCGGGATCATCGCCGGCCAGCGCGCGAAGAAGGGCACGTGGATGCCGCCCTCGAAGAAGGTTGCCTTCCAGCCGCGGAAGGGCCGGTTCACCTCGGGCAGCCCGATGTAGTGCGCGCCGCCGTTGTCGCTGGTGAAGAAGACGAGCGTGTTGCGGTCGAGGCCGTTCTTCCGGAGCGCCTCGAGCACGTGCCCGACGGCCCGGTCGAGCGCCCGGATCATCGCCCCGTAGACCCGCAGGCGGTGGTCGGCGATGCCCGAGAGCGCGTCGTAATCCGACGCGAGCGCCTGCAGCGGCGTGTGCGGCGCGTTGAAGGCGAGGTAGAGGAAGAACGGGCGGTTGCGATTCGCCTCGATCGCCCGGGCTGCCTCGTCGCCGAGGTAGTCGGTCATGTAGCCCGACGGCTCGAAGCGCCGGCCCCCCGAGTGGCTCACCGCGAACGGGAGGTTGGCCCACAGGAAGCGGTCGATCGGATCGAAGTCCTGTCGCGACTCGACGCCGCGCGGATCACCCTTGGGCAGGAACAGCGATGCGCCCTGCAGGAACCCCAGCGTCTCGTCGAAGCCGCGCGCCTGCGGCACCGCCGCCGTCGTCTCGCCGAGGTGCCACTTCCCGAGCATGAGCGTGCGGTAGCCCCGCTCGCGCAGCAGGTCGGCGATCGTCACTTCGCTCGACGGCACCACCATCTCCGCCATGGGGGGTGCGTCCTTCACCCGGTCGGCATGGAAGATCGTCGGCGGTCCGCTGCCCGAGGTGTGGCCGAGCAGGCGGGCGAACTCGACCGGGGTGGGCGTGAACTCGAAGCCGAAGCGCGTGGCGTAACGACCGGTCAGGATGCCGGCGCGCGACGGGGCGCAGGTCGCGTTGCCGGCGTAGCCGTTGCTGAAACTCACGCCGTCGCGCGCGATCGAGTCGATGTTCGGCGTCGCCACCTGTCCGCCGGCGACCCCACCGCCGCCGAAGGTGAGGTCGTTCCAGCCGAGATCGTCGGCCAGGATCAGCACGACGTTGGGCGGGCGCCGGTCCGCCGGCGTCTCGGCGGTCTCCGGGCCGGGCGACCACAGGACCGGCTGGTTCGCGACGACCGGGTCCTTGATCGAGGCGATCAGGCCGGGGAGGTAGTACCAGTAGCGCTGGAACAAGAGGCCGCCGAAGGCGGCGGCGAGTCCGAATCCGACGAGCAGTCGGCGCAGGCCGCTCTTCATGGTTGACTCCTTCGGAGTTCGTGTCGGGCCGGGCCGGCGGCCCGGGGGCGACGGTCGCCGGAAACCGCGATGGCGCCGATGCGGTCGAGCAGCCAGTCGATCGCCCGGCGCTCCGCCCACGACTCCGCGCGGTCCGGGCGGCGCCCGGCGACGAAGCCGACGTGGCCGCCGTGTCGCGTGAGATGGACCTCGACGGCGGGCGGTGCAGCCGCGCGGAACGCGCATGCCACCTCCGAGGGGAGAAAGGGGTCGTCTTCGGCCGACAGGCAGAGCGTCGGCGTGTCGATGCTTCGGACGAAACCGATCGAACTCGAACGCGCGTAGTAGTCTTCGGCACTCGCGAATCCGTGTACCGGAGCGGTCGCGGCCCCGTCGAATTCATGGAAGGTCCGAGCCGCGCGGACCGCCTCGAGGTCGAGGCCGCGGCTCGCGAGTTCGGGGTGGCGCTGCAACATGTTTTCGGACTTCGCGATCAGCGTCGGCAGGAAGTGCTGCAGGTAGAGCCGGGAGACGCGGCCCTCGAGGTGGCGCGCCCCGGCCGCGAGATCGTAGGGCACCGAGATCGCGACCGCGGCGGTGATCGTGCGCTGGCCGGGGTTCTCGCCGAGCCACTTCAGCAGGACGTTGCCGCCGAGCGAGATGCCGATCGCCAGGATGGGCGTCGCGGGCTCGCGACGGCGGAGTTCGCTGACGACTAGGCCGAGATCCTCGGTCTCCCCCGAGTGGTACAGCCGGGGCGTGCGGTTGGGTATCCAGCGCTCGATCCGGCCCGGCTCGCGCGCACAGGAGCGGAAGTTGAGCGCGGTCCCGGCGAGCCCGGCGTCGCGTGCGAGTGCGAGCAACCCCTGCACGTAGACCGAGTAGGAACTCCCCTCGAGCCCGTGCAGGACGACGACCCGCGGTGCCCCCGCGACGGCGTCGACATGGTCGAGGGCGAGTTCGTCACCGTCGGGGGTCGGCAGCCACTCGCGCCGGAAGGCGACGAGGTCTCGCGGGCGCGTGAAGTTTCCCCAGACGGTCTGCAGGTGCGGCCCCGGCAGCCACCATGCAGGGCGGAAGGCCTGCATGGTCGGGGCTTCCGGAAACCGCGCCGGCTCGCCGGCCCGGCGCTCGGAGGTTGCGCGGTCCGGTTGCGTCAGCCCGCCCGTAGCGAGGCGCGCAGGTACTCGCGGCGCATCTTCGCGATGTTCTCGATCGAGATCGACTTCGGACAGGCGGCCTCGCACTCGCCGTGGTTCGAGCAGTGCCCGAAGCCCTCTGCGTCCATCTGCTCGACCATGCCCATGACGCGCGTGGTGCGCTCCGGCTGGCCCTGCGGCAGCAGCGACAGGTAGCGGACGCGGGCGCTGGTGAAGAGCGCGGCCGCTGCGTTGGGACAGGCGGCGACGCAGGCTCCGCAGCCGATGCAGGCGGCGGAGTCCATCGCCGCATCGGCCGCGTCCTTCGGGACGGGCGCCGCGTTCGCCTCGGGGGCGGAACCCGCGTTGATCGAGATGTAGCCGCCCTTCATCACGATCCGGTCGAAGGCGGAGCGGTCGACGATCAGGTCCTTCACAACCGGGAATGCGTCGGCGCGAAACGGCTCGACCACGATCGTCGAACCGTCGGGGAACTCGCGCATGCGCAGGCTGCAGGTCGTGATGTTGGGCAACGGCCCGTGCGGGCGACCGTCGATGCACACGCCGCAGGTTCCGCAGATGCCCTCGCGGCAGTCGCTGTCGATCGCGACCGGATCCTCGCCCTTGCGCAGCAGCGTCTCGTTCAGCTGGTCGAACATCTCGAGGAACGACATGTTCTGATCGATGCCGGTGACCTCGTAGGAGGCCATCCGGCCCGAGGAGGCGCCGCGCGCCTGCCGCCAGACCTGGAGGTGGTAGGAACGGGTCCCGTGCTGATCGCTCATTTGTAGTTCCGTACGGCCAGGTGGACGTTGTCGAAGACGAGCTTCTCGCGGTGCAGCCCGGGGCGTGCACCCTCTCCCTTCCACTCCCACGCGGCGACGTAGGCAAAGTCCTCGTCGTCGCGGATCGGCTCGCCCTCCGGGCTCTGGTGCTCGACCCGGAGGTGGCAGCCGCAACTCTCGTCGCGCGAGAGCGCGTCGAGGGCGATGAGTTCACCGAGTTCGAAGTAGTCGGCGACGCGGCCCGCATACTCGAGACTCTGGTTCAGGTCCTCGGCGCTGCCCTCGACCCGGACGTTGGTCCAGAACTCCGCGCGCAATTCGCGGATCTTCTCGATCGTCGCGAGGAGGCCGGCGCCGCTGCGCTCCATGCCGCACTGGTCCCAGAGCAGGCGACCGAGCTGCCAGTGCAACTCGCGCGCGGTGCGCTTGCCCTTCATCGAGAGCAGCTTCGCCACTTGCCGATTCACGTCGCCCTCGGCCCCGGCGAAGGCCGGGTGATCGGTACCGACCTTGCCGGGCGCGACGCCCGCGAGGTAGTTGCCGATCGTGTAGGGCAGGACGAAGTAACCGTCGCAGAGGCCCTGCATGAGGGCCGAGGCGCCGAGGCGGTTCGCCCCGTGGTCCGAGAAGTTCGCCTCGCCGATCACGTGCAGCCCCGGGATCGTGCTCATGAGGTTGTAGTCCACCCAGAGCCCGCCCATCGTGTAGTGCGGTGCCGGGTAGATCTGCATCGGTGTCCTGTAGGGATTCTCGGTGGTGATCTCGTGGTACATGTCGAAGAGGTTGCCGTAGCGCTCGCGCACGGTGGCCTCGCCGAGGCGTCCGATCGCGTCCGAGAAGTCCAGATACACGGCGCGCTTGGTCAGGCCGACGCCCTGTCCCTCGTCGCATATCCGCTTGGCGGCGCGGGAGGCGACATCGCGCGGCACGAGGTTGCCGAAGGCGGGGTAGATCCGCTCGAGAAAGTAGTCGCGCTCGGCCTCGGGGATGTCCCTGGGGATCCGGGCGTCGTCGGGCACCGTCGGCACCCAGATGCGCCCGTCGTTGCGCAGGCTCTCGCTCATGAGGGTGAGCTTGGACTGCCCCTCGCCCAGCTGCGGGATGCAGGTCGGGTGGATCTGCATGAAGCAGGGGTTGGCGAAGTACGCGCCGCGCTTGTGGCAGCGCCAGATCGCGGTGGCGTTCGAGTTCACCGCGTTCGTGGAGAGGAAGTAGGCGGTGGAGTAGCCGCCGGTCGCGACGACCACGGCGTCGGCGGCGTAGCGTTCGATCTTGCCGTCGACGAGGTTGCGGCAGATGATGCCGCGCGCGTGGCCGTCGACGACCACCAGGTCGAGCATCTCGCGGCGCGGGAACAGCTTCACGCGGCCGGCGTTCACCTGTCGCATGAGCGAGCCGTAGGCGCCGAGCAGCAGCTGCTGCCCGGTCTGCCCGCGCGCGTAGAACGTGCGCGACACCTGGGCTCCGCCGAACGACCGATTCGCGAGCAGGCCGCCGTACTCCCGGGCGAAGGGCACGCCCTGGGCGACGCACTGGTCGATGATCGACACCGACATCTCGGCGAGCCGGTGCACGTTGGCTTCGCGGGCGCGGAAGTCGCCGCCCTTGATCGTGTCGTAGAACAGGCGCCAGATGCTGTCGCCGTCGTTCGTGTAGTTCTTGGCCGCGTTGATGCCGCCCTGCGCGGCGACCGAATGGGCGCGCCGGGGGCTGTCGTGCGTGCAGAAGTTCAGGACGTTGTAGCCGAGCTCCCCGAGCGAGGCGGCGGCCGATCCGCCGGCAAGCCCGGTGCCGACGACGATGATCGTGTACTTCCGCTTGTTGGCCGGGTTCACCAGCTTCATGTCGAAGCGGTGGCGCTCCCACTTGGTCTGGATCGGGCCGTCGGGGACGCGGGAGTCGAGATCGTCCTTGACGTCGATCTCGCGTAGCGCGGGAGCGTTCATGGGTACACCAGCGCGACGCCGGCGGCCGGCGTCGGGACGAGGAAGTAGACGTAGAGCGGAAGCGCGACGAAGCCCGCCGCGACGACCAGCGCGAAGACCAGCGCCGCCGAGAAGGCGAGCGGTCGCAGTCCGGGGCCGAGCAGCCCGATCGACTGGAAGGCACTCCAGAATCCGTGTCGCAGGTGGAAGCCGAGGAGCACCATCATCGCGGTGTAGAATGCGGCCCACAGCGGCTGCTTGAGAACCTCGACGACGACCCGCCACAGGTCCCACACCTCACGATCGCCGAGACGCGCGACGTAGCCCTGGTGTTCGCCGGGTCCGAAGCGGAACTGCCAGAGGTGGATGACGAGGAACGCGAGCAGCGCGAGTCCGGTCCAGATCATGCTGCGCGAAGCGAGGGTCTGGCGGCTCGCACCCCCCTTGCTCGCGCGCCGCGTGTTCGACACACGGCGCGCGCGCCGCCCGTCGCGCCAGACGCCGATCGCGCTGGCCGCGTGGGCGAGGAACACGACCGCGAGGGCGACTTCGATCACGATCAGCATCGGGCCGAGGCTGTGGGTGAGCGCTGCATAGCCGTTCAGCGCGTTCTGTCCGGCGAAGATCGTCAGGTTGCCGGCCAGGTGGGCGACGATGAAGGCGAGCAGCAGGACTCCGGTCAGCCCGTTGAGGAACTTCTTGCCGACCGACGACGACAGGCGGAAACGAGAAAGGCTCATGGAGAATTCTCCCCTAGCCGTTTGCTTCCTGCTTGCCAACGATCCGGACCGTCGATCCGCCGGCGTTCCGCGCGGTCTGGTTCATGCCGGGGCGTCGGCTCACGCAGTGCATAAGCGGGGCTGTCGGCCCTTGCCCGGATGCTCGGCCGGCACGGGCGAGGTGCCGCGGGGCCGGCCGGTGCAGGCGCCCACCCGGCGGGTGGGCTTTGCGTCGGGCGGGTGGAAGACTACCTAGGCGCCTGAACCATGCTCCAGATCGCGCGATCGAGTCGCGACGGCGACCGCACGGGACCATCGCCCATGAGTCGCCCGTTCGTCGCCCTTGGCCACGCAGGCAAGTCGGCCCTCCGGCTGCGGGCGGCGCATCCGTGAGCCGGCGGGGCCGCCGCGCAAGGGCGCCGGCTACCCGTCCCGTGCCCGGTGCGACCGGGCGCGCACGGGGCTCCGGTTCGAGTGCCGACGGCGGCGCCGGCGCGACGGCCCGTGCGGCGCTCGAGGCCCGCTTCCGCCGGATCGCCCTCGTCCGCGAGTCGATCGGCGTCCTGCAGTGGGACATGGCGGCGGTCATGCCGTCGGGGGGTGCTGCCGTGCGCGGCGAGCAGATGGCGACGCTGCGCGAGATCGCGCATGAACTCCTGGTGGCGGAGGAGGTCGGCGACTGGCTCGCCCGCGCGCGCGCTGAGGCGGCCTGCGACGGCTCCGACGCATGGCAACTCGCGAACCTGCGCGAGATGGAGCGCGAGCGCCGCCACGCGATGGCGCTGCCGGGCGACCTCGTCGTGCGCCACTCGCGGGCCGTCTCGTCCTGCGAGATGGACTGGCGCGCTCGACGCGACGGCGACGACTTTCCGGGCGTGCTCCCGGCCCTGCGCGAGGTGCTCGGGCTCACCCGCGAGATCGCAGAGGCGAAGGCGGAGGCCCTCGGCGTCTCCCCCTACGACGCGCTGCTCGACGAATACGAGCCCGGCGGCTCTTCGGCCGAGATCGACCGGCTGTTCGCGGAGTTGACGACCTTCCTGCCCGGGCTCACGTCGGCGGTCATCGACAAGCAGCGGGCGGAGGGTGAAGTGCCGGTTCTGCCGGGCCCGTTTCCGGCGCACGCCCAGCACCGGCTCGCCGAACGGGTCATGGGCGACCTGGGCTTCGACTTCTCGCATGGCCGACTCGACACGAGCCACCACCCGTTCTGCGGCGGGGTGCCCGAAGACGTGCGGATCACGACCCGCTGGAACGAGTCCGACTTCCTGCGCGGTCTCATGGCCGTCGTCCACGAGACCGGCCATGCGCTCTACGAGCGCGGCCTCCCTGCGGCCTTTCGGCATCGTCCGGTCGGACTCGCGCGTGGCATGAGCGTGCACGAGGGCCAGTCCCTTCTGGTCGAGATGCAGGTCTGCCGCTCGGCCGAATTTCTCGCCTGGCTCGCGCCGCTTGCCCGGCAGGCCTTCGCCGCACCACCCGCGCGCAAGAGCGGTGGTGTCGTGCAGCGGGTCGAGCGCGACGACTTCGTGGACGCATGGAGTGCGGATGCGCTGCGTCGGCGCGCGACGCGTGTCGCGCGGACGCTCATTCGCGTGGAGGCCGACGAGGTCACCTACCCGGCGCACGTCATCCTGCGCTACCGGCTCGAGCGCGCCATGATCGGCGGAACGCTCGACCCGGCCGACCTACCCGGCGCCTGGCGCGACGGGATGCGCGAACTGCTCGGGGTGGAGCCCCCCGACGACCGCACCGGCTGCCTGCAGGACATCCACTGGTACGCCGGCTCCTTCGGCTACTTCCCGACGTATACGCTGGGAGCGATGACGGCCGCCCAGCTCTTCGAGGCCGCGCGCCGCGCCGAGCCGTGCATTCCCGGCGAGATCGCGCGCGGCGAGGCCCGGACGTTGATGGGATGGCTGCGCGAGAACGTGCACTCCCTGGGTTCGATGCTTCCGACGAGCGAGTTGATCGAGCGGGCCACCGGTCGCCCGCTCGACCCGGCCGTGTTCCGCCGTCACCTCGAGACGCGCTACCTGTCGGGCGAAGCCGACTGAGCCGGACGCCCGCGCGAAACGCGCTGCCGCGCGCTGTACGTCGGTCCGGGAGGCCTCAGAGGCTCGCGTGCACGGCTTCGACCAGCGACCGCGCGCGCGGGTCGAGCGTCGGCCCCACGCTCATCCGGTTCATCGCGTAGCCGAGAGCGATGCCGCTCGCCGGGTCGGCGTAGCCGAGCGAGCCGCCCGCACCGGGATGCCCGAAACTGCCCGGCACCGCCGCGAGACAGAGCGACGGCGGCAGCATGAAACCGGTTCCGAACGCGGTCGGCAGCAGCAGGATGCGATCAGGCCCCTCGGCCTGCGGTCGGAGGAGGTCGGCCAGGGTCGCCGGTTCGAGCAGCCGGATGCCGTCCACCTCGCCGATCGTCGAGGCGTAGAGACGTGCGATCGCGCGCGCCGTGGCGATCCCGTTCGATGACGGCAGCTCGGCTGCGTGCAGAGCGCGTCCGTTCCAGGAGTCGTCGTAGTGGAAGAGTCCCGACGGCCCGGTGAGCGCGCGCCCGCTCGGCGTGTCGGGACCCATGAGCCGTTCCATCAGCTCGCGCATGGCCGGGTCGGCGGGTGGCTCGGGTGGCAGGATGCGCGCGACTCGCGGCTCGATCGCTTCCGGCAGGCCGATCCAGAAGTCGAGCCCGAGCGGTTGCGCGATCTCCTCGGCGAAGAAGCGCCCGGGCGTCCGGCCGTCCACGCGCCGGATGACCTCGCCGACGAGCCAGCCGAAGCTGCGCACGTGGTAGCCGTGCGCGGTGCCCGGCTCCCACAGCGGTGCCTGCGCCGCGAGGGCCTCGACCACCGGGTACCAGGAGAGCGCCTGCTCCAGGGTGAAGTCGCCTTCGATGCAGGGCAGCCCCGCGCGGTGCGAAAGTAGCCAGCGCAACGGGATGCGATCCTTGCCGCGA
The DNA here is from genome assembly GCA_945872365.1 of Klebsiella pneumoniae. Classification (GTDB taxonomy): domain Bacteria; phylum Desulfobacterota; class Binatia; order UBA12015; family UBA12015; genus REEB422. Next base: position 103,337 of record CAMBZJ010000008.1, on the reverse strand, counting down.
GTTGCGAACTCGGGCCAGCAGGCGGCGACCGGGGCGTCGAGGTCGCAGCGGGCGCGCTGCGCGAGGAGTCCCGCTGCGATCGCGGTGGCACCCTTCGTCGAGGAGAATACGACGACCGCCGTGTCCTCCTCCCAGGGTCGCCCGGATTCCCGATCGGCGACGCCGCCCCAGAGGTCCACGACGGGTCGCCCGTGCTGGTAGACGCAGCAGGCTGCGCCGACGTCCCGACCTTCCGCGAGGTTCGCCAGGAAGGCCTCCCGCACCTGGGAGAAGCGCTTCTCGCAGCGTCCGTAAACGCGGACCTCGCCACGCACGGAAACGCTCACCGGCCCTCGTTCCGTGCGCGCCTGCGGCAGCGCGCCGCTCGTCGTGGCCCGACCTCGCCCGGCGGGCGTCGCACCGGAATCAGGTCGGAAACTCGTAGACCCAGCCCGTCGGCGTCTGCGTCCACGTCCCGATGTCGCTGAAGAGATCGTCACCGATCCGGATCAGGGTCGTCATCGTGGCTTCGGTCGCGAGGGAGAGGTCACCGTAGAAGACGGCGTCCACGCGGTAGCCGCCGAGGGGATCCCTGCGCGGACGGATCCTCAAGCGGGCGATGCCGCCGGCGACACGCGCCCCGGGGGCGTTGAAGTAGGAGAGGCCGTTCTGTCCCGCGGTGATCGTCCCGGCGGCGAGCGTCTGGCCGTCGATCAGGCCGAGCAGGTTCGACAGCGCGATGGTGAAGTTCTCGGTCGAGGGATCGATGTCGCTCGCCGGGTTGATGCGAGCGTGGAGAACGAGTCGATCGAGCTGCCCCGGCCGTTTCGCGAAGCGGATCTCGGCGGGGCAGGGATGACTGCAGGGCCGCAGGATCGGATCACCCGATTCCTGCGAGCGGGCCGAAGCCGGGAGCAGCAGGCCGAGGAGCAGGGCCACGACCAGCGAGCCGAGCGCCACCGCCGGCCTTCGCGGCGCGATGAAACGCCAAAGAGTCGAAACCACCACGGCAACCTCCACTTCCTCCGCCACGGCCACAGCCACAGTTGCGGCTCCCCCGCGTCCCTTTCGCAGAAAACGCGCCGGAAGCCAAGCTTTTCCGCGGAGATACCGGCTTTTGGCAGCGATCTCCGCGCTCAGGGGCAGGCAAAGGGGGTCCCGGCGCAATTGCGCGGGAGATTGTCGACGACCTCGGTGTCGGACGCGGTGATCGAACCGGCCCGGACGAAGAGCCCGGCCCCCGCCGGATCCTCGCTCGTGTTGCGCGCGACGAGGACCCCGTCGAGCCGCAACTCGCCGTCGTTCAGGATCCCGCCGCCCGGGCCGAAGCGACTCGAGCGGTTCCCGGTCACCTGGGTGTCGCGGAGTTCGAGACGGCCGTCGTTGGCGAGCCCGCCGATCGAGCGGCCGGTGTTGTCACGAAGAACGCTTCCGGAGACGACGGCGAGAGCACCCGCGCGGTTCCACAATCCACCGTCGGCGTTGCGCTCGACGATCGAGTCCTCGACCGCGAGATCGCCGCCGTCGTTGCGCAGGCCGTCCCCCGCGTTGTCCGCGACTATCGCACCGGCGAGGTCGAGTTCGCCGAGATTCAGGATTCCGCCCCCGCCGCAGCACCCCTCGGCCACTGTGTTCCCGGAGACGGTCGAGTCGACGACCGAAGCGACCGCGTCGGGGTAGTTGACGAGTCCTCCGCCGCCGCGCCCGGCGACCGGTCCGATCCCGGCCGCGTTGGCGTCGAGCGCGGCGTCGACGACCTGCAGGCGGCCGTAGTTGGCGATCCCGCCGCCGTTGCCCGCGCCGTTGTCGGTCACGGTGCTGCGACCGACGAGCATTTCGCCGACGTTGACGATCCCGCCGCCCGAGCCCCAGGTCGTATTGCCAGTGACGTTCGCGTCCTGCACCGAGGCGTTGCAGCCGAGGTTCACGATGCCCCCGCCGTCGTAGTGGCCCGCCGGCGCATTCGTTCCGCCGCCGGTCAGCGCGCCGCCGATCCACTGGACGAGCGCCCCCGGATTCCGCTCGCAGCGCAGCATCAGCACCGTTCCGGCGCCGCTGCCGCGGATCACCGTGTCCCCGGTCGCGAACAGGGTTACGCTCTTGTCCTCGACCCGCAGGTCCTCGCGAAAGGTGCCCGGGCCGATGCGCACGAAGGAGTGCGGCGGCGCGCGATCGATCGCCTGCTGCACGCTCGTGTCGCTGCAGCCCGAGGCGCAGACGGTGCGCTGGCGCGTGCAGGCCGCCTTCGGATCGGCGGGGTTCACGCCCGGGGGGTAGAAGAAGGAGGCGGGGACGAGCGTGGGGCCCGGGATCAGGCTCCACTTCGCCGCGCAGGGCGGACCGGGGCAGGGGGGTGCACCGTAGCAGTCGAAGGCGATCTCGGTCTCCGTGCCTCCGGCGCGCCGGTAGCACTCGATGAAGGATGGCGGGCCGCCGTCGCGTTGGAAAACGTTGCCGCTCGCGCGGGCGACGAGGTCCCAGGTGATTGCCCACTGTTCGTTGGCGCCGACGCGCTTGTTGACGTAGGTCGCATTGCAGGCGGCGGAGAACTCTACGCCGTCGCCGGCCCCTGCCCGGGCGGCCGTCGCGAGAACGGCCACGATCGCTCCTGCGAGGAGGCGCCTCCCTTTCCGATCCCGGTTCAAAGCCATGCGCACCCTTTCCGGTCCGCGATCCGACGCCGACGCCCCCCGCGCCCGCCCCGACGAGTACGAGGTCGGCGCGCACACGGCAAGGCCCTGCACCGCGGCGGCGACGCCGTCGCCGCGCAGGGGTGGGGGGACATGACGGCGGGCGGTGACGATTTCGACGCGGTGGACGGCCCCGCTGCGCGACCCGTCCTCGTGCGCACCGGGCTCGATCGCGCGCGCGCCGACGCGGCCCTGCTCGTGCTGGTGGCGCTCGGCATTCCGGCCGAGTCGCTGCGCGAGATCGGCGGGACGATCGCGATTGCGGTGCGCGAGGCCGACCTCGTGCGCGCCGACGAACTGCTCGCCGACGTCGAAGCCGAGACCCCGCTCGCCGCCCCGGCCGCGTCCGGCGAGGGAACCCGCGACGGACGCGCGGCTCCCGGCTTGTCGTCGGGGAAGTCGAACGGTTCCGGCGGGGGCGACGCCGCGATCCACCGCCGCCCGTGGCTCGACCGGTCCTCGCTCGTCGTCCTCGCGGTTGTCGCGGCGTGCATCGCCGCCTACCTCGCGACCACCGGTGGCGCGACGCATGCGACCTGGGAGCAGATGCTGCACGCCGGCGCCGTCGCCTCGGACCGGATCGATCGCGGAGAGGCCTGGCGCTTCGCGACCGCGGTGTTCCTGCACTTCGACTACGAACACCTGCTCGCCAACCTGGGTACGCTGCTCTTCGTCGGGCCACTGCTCGCCCGCGAAATCGGCGTGCCGCGCTTTCTCGCCGTGTTCCTCGGCGCGGGCGTCGCCGGCAACCTCGCGAGTTGGGTGCTGGCGCCCTCGGCCGGACTCAAGGCCGGGGCATCGGGTGCGATCGCAGGCGTGATCGGCGCTCTCGCCGGCGAATCCCTCGGCGGTGCGTCGCTCCTTCCCCGGCGTTTCCGACGCTGGCAGGTCGTGGCCGCGCTCGCCGCCGTCTACGCCCTGCTCGTCGGCGCCTCGCCGCGCGCGGATCACGTCGCGCACGCGGCGGGACTGCTCGCGGGTGCGGCGCTCGGGGCACTCCTCCACTCGCGCGCCGCTCGGCGCGCCGAGCGGCCCGGGCCGGGCGTTGCCGGCCCCGCGGGCCCGTTCTAGGAACACGCTGTGTTTCTCGGCATCGATCTCGGCACGTCGAGCGTGAAGGTCGTCCTGGTGGACGGCGACCAGCACCTGGTCGACCACGAGAGCGCGTCGCTCGACGTCGAGCGGCCGCGGCCCCTGGGGTCGGAGCAGGACCCGGCCGACTGGTGGACGGCCACCGATCGCGCGGTCCGGGCCCTGCGTGCCCGCCGGGGTGCGGAGCTCGCGGGCGTGCGCGGGGTCGGACTCTCGGGCCAGATGCACGGCGCCGTGCTGCTCGACGAGAGCGAGTCGGTCCTGCGCCCGGCGATCCTGTGGAACGACGGGCGCAGCGGCAAGCAATGCGCGGAGTTGGAGCGGCGCGAGCCGCGCAGCCGCGAGATCACCGGCAACGCGGCCATGCCCGGCTTCACGGCGCCCAAGCTGCTCTGGGTCGCCGCGAACGAGCCGGCCGTGTTCGCGCGCGTCCACCGGGTCCTGCTCCCCAAGGACTGGCTGCGCCTGCGTATGACGGGTGACGCGGTGAGCGAGATGTCGGATGCCTCGGGAACTCTCTGGCTCGACGTCGGGCGACGCGCCTGGTCGGGCGAGATGCTCGCGGCGACCGGTCTCGACGAGCGGCACATGCCGGCACTGGTCGAGGGTTCGCAGCCGGGTGGTGCGCTGCGCGACGAGGTAGCGCGGGACTGGGGACTGCCGCGCGGGACGATCGTCGCGGGCGGCGGCGGCGACAACGCCGCGGGCGCGGTCGGCGTCGGTGTCGTGGGCGAGGGGGAGGCCTTCCTCTCGCTCGGCACCTCGGGCGTGTACTTCGTCGCGACCGATGCCTTCCGGCCGCACCCGGCACGCGGCGTGCACGCCTTCTGCCACGCGCTGCCGGGGACCTGGCACCAGATGGCGGTCCTGCTGAGCGCGGCGAGCTGTCTCGCGTGGCTCGAAGGCGTGACCGGCGCGGCGAGTCCCGCCGAGATCCTCGGGCCCGAAGACGACCCGGGGTTGCCGCCGGACGCGGGCCTCATCTTCCTGCCCTACCTCTCCGGCGAGCGCACGCCCCACGACGATCCGCGCGCGCGCGGCGTCTTCTTCGGGCTGACGCACGAGACGACCCGCGCCGATCTCGGTCGCGCGGTGCTCGAGGGCGTGGCCTTCGCGTTTGCGGACGGGGAGGCGGCGTTGCGCGACGCGGGAACCGGGATCGACCGGGTGTCGGTCATCGGTGGGGGTGCGCGGAGCCGGTTGTGGGGTCGCATCCTCGCGAGCGCGCTCGACCGGCCGCTCGCCTACGTCGCGGGCGGCGAGGTCGGACCGGCGTTCGGCGCGGCCCGGCTCGCACGGCTGGCTGCGGACGGCGGCGATCCATCGCTCGTCTGCACGGCGCCGCCGATCGACCACGTGATCGAGCCGGAGCCGGAACTCGTCGAGCGCTACGCGCGGCGCCTGCCGCTCTTCCGCGCCTTGTACCGGGACCTGCGCCCGCACTTCCGCGAGATCTGAACCTGCGGCGCCCCGCGCCGCCGCCACGAGGTGTGCGATGACGACCAACGAGCCGTTCTTCCGCGGAATCGACCGGATCCGCTACCAGGGGCCCGACGGCGACGATCCGCTCGCCTATCGCTGGTACGACCCCGAGGCGATCGTCCTCGGCAAGCGCATGGCCGACCAACTCCGCATCGCCGTGTGCTGGTGGCACACGTTCTGCTGGCCGGGCACCGACATGTTCGGGGCCGAGACCTTCGATCGGCCGTGGTTCGGCGCGGGCGACCCGGTCGCTCTCGCCGAGCGCAAGACGCACGTCGCCTTCGAGTTCTTCGAGAAGCTGGGCGTCCCCTTCTTCACCTTCCACGACCGCGACGTGGCGCCCGAGTTCGACTCGCTCGCCGCGACCGAGGCGGCCCTCGACCGGGTCCTTTCCCTGGTCGAGGCCGGGATGCGGCGCACCGGGATGCGGCTCCTCTGGGGTACCGCGAACCTCTTCAGCCATCGCCGCTATGCCGCCGGCGCCGCGACGAATCCAGACCCCGAGGTCTTCGCCTACGCCGCGGCCCAGGTGCGCCGCGCGCTCGAGGCGACCCACCGCCTCGGCGGGGCGAACTACGTCCTGTGGGGCGGGCGCGAGGGCTACGACACCCTGCTCAATACCGACCTGCGCCGCGAGGCCGACCAGCTCGGACGCTTCCTCGCGCTGGTCGTCGAGCACAAGCACCGGATCGGCTTCGGCGGGACGCTGCTCGTCGAGCCCAAGCCGATGGAGCCGACCAAGCACCAGTACGATCGCGACGCGGCCGCCGTGGTCGCCTTCCTGCGTCGCTACGGCCTCGAGCGCGAGGTGAAGCTCAACATCGAGGTGAACCACGCGACGCTCGCCGGCCTGTCCTTCGAGCACGAAGTCGCCTGGGCAATCGCGAACGACGCCTTCGGCTCGCTCGACGTGAACCGCGGCGACGCCCAGAATGGCTGGGACACCGACCAGTTCCCGAACTCCGTCCCCGAGATGGCGCTCGCCCTCCACCACGTCCTGCGTGTCGGCGGCTTCGGGAGCGGCGGCTGCAACTTCGATGCGAAGCTGCGCCGCCAGAGCATCGATCCGGCGGACCTGTTCCACGCCCACGTCGGCGGAATCGACACGCTCGCACGCGGGCTGCGGGTCGCGGCGCGCATGATCGAGGACGGTGCGCTCGTACGAGCGGTCGAGGAGCGCTACGCGGGCTGGGGCGGCGCGCTCGGGCGCGAGATCTTGGAGGGGAGACGATCGCTCGCCGACCTGGCCGACCTGGTGCGCGAGCGCGGCCTCGATCCCAAGCCGCGCTCGGGCGGGCAGGAGCGGCTGGAGAACCTGGTCGCGCGCTACCTCTGAGCGGGGTTTCGACGCGGCACCCGAGCACGGGCACGGCCCCGCGACCGACACGACGCTCGCGGCTTGGCTCCCCGCCGGTGAACGGTTAAGCCGTGCCGCATGGCGAAGGCGAACGCGAACTATCTCAAGCTCAAGGCCGGCTACCTCTTCCCCGAGATCGGCCGCCGCGTCGCGGCGTTCGCCGCGGCGAACAAGGACGCGAAGATCATCCGGCTCGGCATCGGCGACGTCACCCGGCCGCTCGTCCCCGCGGTGGTCGAGGCCATGCGGGCCGGGGTCGACGAGATGGGGACCGACGGCGGATTCCGCGGCTACGGGCCTGAGCAGGGTTACGACTTCCTGATCGACCTGATCCGCGAGCACGAGTACGCCTCGCGCGGCGTCGAGATCGCGCGCGACGAGGTCTTCGTCTCCGACGGCTCGAAGTGTGACAGCGGTAACATCCAGGAGATCTTCGGGCTCGACAACGTGGTCGCACTGACCGACCCGGTCTACCCCGTCTACCTCGACACGAACGTGATGGCCGGCCGCACCGGGGCCGCGGGCGCCGACGGGCGCTACGCGGGCATCGTCTACATGCCGGCGACGGCCGAGAACGGCTTCGTGCCCGTCCTGCCCGAGCAGAAGGTCGACCTGATCTACCTCTGCTCGCCGAACAACCCGACCGGAGCGGCCGCCGGGCGCGACGAACTCGCGCGCTGGGTCGAGTATGCGCGCGCGAACGGCTCGATCATCCTGTTCGACGCGGCCTACGAGGCCTACGTCTCGGATCCCGCCATCCCGCGCTCGATCTACGAGATCCCGGGTGCCAGGGACGTCGCGATCGAGTTCCGCAGCTTCTCGAAGACGGCCGGCTTCACCGGCACTCGCTGCGCCTTCACGGTCGTGCCGAAATCGGTCACGGCCGAGGCGGGGGGCGAGCGGGTGGCGGTGAACGCGCTGTGGAATCGCCGCCAGACGACCAAGTTCAACGGGGTCTCGTACCCGGTGCAGCGCGGGGCCGCCGCCGTGTACTCGCCCGAGGGTCGCGAGCAGACCCGCGACATCGTCCGCTTCTACATGGAGAACGCGGCGATCATCCGGAAGGGACTCGCTGCGGCCGGCTTCACCGTGTTCGGCGGGACCAATGCGCCCTACATCTGGCTGCGCACGCCTGCGGGACTCTCGTCATGGGACTTCTTCGACCGGCTGCTCTCGCAGGCGAACGTCGTCGGTACGCCCGGCTCCGGCTTCGGTCCATCGGGCGAGGGCTACTTCCGTCTTTCGGCGTTCAACTCGCGCGCCAACGTCGAGGAGGCGGTGGCGCGGATCGACCGCGCCCGCTGGTGAACGCGGCGCCGACGCCCCGGGGCGGCCGGGACGTCCCCCGATCCGACGAGGAGTGACAGGCGAGGCTCTGCTCGCCCTCCGCGAGCCACGTGAGCGGCCTCAGGCGTAGGCCGCGAAGAGTTCCTCGATTGCCTTCATCTGGTTCCCCGCGGCCGACGACGGCACCAAGATGGGCGTGCCGACGCCCGCTTCGAACCAGCGCGCCACGCCCTCGCGGACCTGGGCGGCGGAGCCGAAGAGCGTCGTGTCCTCGAGCCAGCGTTCCGAGAGCAGCGCCGGTATGCGATCCGGCTCGCGTGCCTCGATTGCCCGCTCGATCGCCTCCATCTCCTCGACGTAGCCGGCGGCCTTCCAGTAGGCGCGGTAGTTGGGCAGGAAGGCGTAGGAGGTGAGCGTCTTGCGGTTTACCGCGGCCGCTGCCGCGACGTCGTCGGAGATGCACGTCGGGATCATGTTGCCGACGAAGAAGCCCGCCGCGCGCTTTTCCGCCGGGAGAAGTCCGAGCGAGTGGCCCATGTGCGACCGGGCAGCGTTGGCGAAGACGACGCCGTCGGCGATCTCCCCGGCGAGCCGCACCATCGGATCGCGCAGGCCCGCGAGTACGACCGGGGGCAGTTCGCCCACCCGCGGCACGGCCCGCAGATCCGCGACGAAGCGGCGGACGTCGGCGAGCGGCTTGCCGACCGCGAGCCCGAGGCGCTGGTGCACCGGGCCGTGGCTCACGCCGATGCCGAAGTCGAAGCGGCCGCCCGAGAGTTCGTGGACGAGGGCTGCGGTCTGGGCATAGTCGGTCACGTGGCGGGTGTAGAGGATCGCGATCGCGGTGCCGATCCGTATGCGCTCGGTCACGAGCGCGAGCGCCTCGCAGAGTCCCAGGCCGTCGCCGAAGCTCGCGCAGTAGATCCCGGAGAAGCCGCGCCGTTCGATCTCGCGCCCGACCTCGAGGATGGCGCGCCGTCGGCCCGGAACGGCGGCGAGGGCGATGGCGGGCATGCGGGTCTGGGTCATCGTATCCTCCGAAAGCCACGGCGCCCGTCGCGCCGCGGATGAGGGCCGCCATGCGGCCCGCGGGCGTTCGTCAGGGCCGTCCCCCGTCGGGCCCCCCGGGCCGAAGGCGTGTGCGCAGGCGATCGTCAGCGCATTCAACCCGGTCTTGGCCGCGCCGTAGGGCGCCTGCGTCGGCGTCGGCGAGACGGCAATCGGCTTCGCCCACCGGATCCGCCTCAGTGCTCGCGCAGCTCGAGCTTGCCGATCTGGTTGCGGTGCACCTCGTCGGGTCCGTCCGCGAGCCGCAGCGTGCGTGCGCCGGCCCACATGCCGGCAAGTCCGAAGTCGTCGGAGACGCCGGCGCCGCCGTGCGCCTGGATCGCCCAGTCGATCACCTTGAGAGCCATGTTCGGGGCCGCGACCTTGATCATCGCGATCTCCTTGCGGGCGACCTTGTTGCCGACCGTGTCCATCATGTAAGCGGCCTTGAGCGTCAGCAGGCGCGACTGCTCGATGGCGATGCGCGACTCCGCGATGCGCTCGAGAGTCACCGTCTGCTCGGCGATCGGCTTCCCGAAGGCGACCCGGCTCTTCACGCGCCTGCACATCGCGTCGAGGGCGCGCTCGGCGAGGCCGATCACACGCATGCAGTGGTGGATGCGGCCAGGACCGAGCCGGCCCTGCGCGATCTCGAAACCGCGACCCTCGCCGAGCAAGATGTTTCCGGCCGGCACGCGCACATCCTCGAAGAGCACTTCGCCGTGGCCGTGCGGCGCGTCGTCGTAGCCGAACACCGGGAGATGGCGCAGGACCTTCACGCCCGGCGCGTCGGAGGGCACGAGGATCTGCGACTGCTGCTCGTGGGTGGGTGCGTTCGGGTCGGTCTTGCCCATCACGATCAGGATCCGGCAGTGCGGGTGCAGGATACCCGACGTCCACCACTTCCGGCCGTTGATCACGTAGTGGTCGCCGTCGCGCTCGATGCGGCAGCGGATGTTCGTTGCGTCGGAGGACGCGACCTCAGGCTCGGTCATGGCGAAGGCGGAGCGGATCCGGCCGTCGAGAAGCGGCTCGAGCCACTGCTTCTTCTGGTCCTCTGTGCCGTAGCGCTCGAGGACCTCCATGTTGCCGGTGTCGGGGGCTGCGCAATTGAACACCTCGGGCGCGATGCCCGAGCGGCCCGTGAGTTCGCAGAGCGGCGCGTACTCGACGTTGGTCAGGCCCGCGCCGCGGTCGCTCCCGGGCAGGAACAGGTTCCAGAGCCCGGCGGACTTCGCCTTCTGCTTGAGTTCCTCCATGATCGCGGGCTGCGACCAGCGGCTCTTCTCGACCTGGGCGTCGTAGACGGACTCGTTCGGATAGACGTGGGCGTCCATGAACTCCTGCAGCCTGGCGAGCAGGGCCTTCACCTTGTCGGAGTGGTCGAAGTGCACGGCGGGTCTCCTTTCACGGCCGCGACGGGGCGGCGTCCGCCGGATCTAACGGGATCGCCGGGCCGGGCGCCAGCCCCGGGGCTCGATCAGCGGGCGGAGGCGGCCGTCCCGCGCAGGATGCCGGCAGCGTCGTTCGGGTCCAGCGGACGAACTTCGAAGTCGGGCCCCCGCGCTCGCTCGGCGGCCTAGGGCCGGAGCCCCACGGCCCGCAGCGACGCCGCCGCAGCCGTCGGGTCCATCGCGCGGACAGTCCCGTCGGGCTGCGTGACGGCGAGGAAGCTCCCGCCGCAGCCCGCGAGCGCGCTTACGAACGCATCGAGCCCGCCCGCGTCGAGCGCCTGTCGCGCCTGAGTGCACCCGACCGCGGGCCGGCCGAGTGCTGCGCGGCGCGCGGCGTCGCCGTCGATCGTCGACGCCATCATCCCGGCGGCGACGCGGCGGTCGGAGTCGAGGAAGTACTGGCCGGGCACGACAAGCCGCGGGTAGCTGGGATGAAAGACGCGCATCGCGGCGTCGAGGTAGGTGGAGAAGACCATCCGGCCCCGGATCTCGTAGGGCGCGCCGAGCAGCACGGTGATCCCGGGTCCCGCGTTGGGCGGAGTCGACGTCTCGACGTCGTCGAGCACGCGTCGACCGACCTGTCCCGCGGTGCGCCAGTCGCGTGCGATGGCATCGGTCTGCGTGGCGAGCGGCCAGAGGATCGCCGCGGCGAGGACCGCGGCCAGCAGGCCTCCGACGCGCGGTACGCAGGCCGCACCCGCGACGAGCGCGCCCACGGCGATCGCGATGCCGAGCTGGCTCGCATACAGGAAGCGGGCGGGTACACCGCCGAGCACGAGCGCGAACGGGGCGAATCCGAGCAGTGCGACGATCGCCCCGAGCGGTAACGCCGCGAACCGCCGCGGCGCCGCCCAGGCGGTCGCGAGGGTGGCTGCGACGAGCGCCCACCAGGCGGGCTGGAGTCGCTGGAGCAGGCGGCGGAGCGCCCCCGCGACATGCGCGGTGAAGTCGAGGGACGGGATCTCCCCGACCGCTCGCATCGGGTAGAGGGTCGCGCCGCCGACGGCCCGGGAGCGGAGCGCGATCCAGGCCACCGTGAGCGCGAGGGCGGCGAGCCAGGTGCGGAGGACGGCCGGGCGGCGCGCCGCGCCGGGGCGCCTCGCAAGTGCGACCAGCACGGCGAAGGCCGGCACGTACACGCTCGCCTCGTAGGTGAGAAGGCCCATCGCGTAGCAGGCGAGGAAGGCCGCGGCGTCGCCGCGCCGGCCGCCCACGGCCACGCGGTCGAAGAAGACGAGTGCGGCGAGCGACCAGCAAAGTCCGAGCGGGTGGATCCGGCCCGAGATCCAGATCGAGTTCTCGTACCCGAGCGGGAAGACCGCGAAGACCGCGGCCGCTGCGAGCGCGAAGACGCGATCGCCCGAGAGGCGCCGCAGCAGGACCGCGAGCAGCGTCGCGGCGGTCGCGTGGAGCAGCAGACCGTGCGCATGCCAGCCCGTCGCATTCAGGCCGAAGAGCGCATGGTCGACGAGGAAGCTCACGCGCGAGAGCGGCCGGTAGGCGGGGCCGTGTCCCCAGGGGCCGACGAAGCTGCGCAACACGTCCCCGGGTTCGCTGATCTCGAGCCACCGGAAGTCGTCCGAGGCGAACCAGCAGCCGAGCGCCTCGCGATGCGATGCGAATACGAGCGCGCCGAGGGCGGCGAAGGCGAGCGCCGCGAAGCGCAGGTCGCGCCCCTCGGGCGCAACGGGCCTGGCGGCCGGACGCCCCCGTCCAGGCCCGGGCCCGGAGGGCGGCTTCTCGCGATCCGGGCTCCCCCCGGCAAGGCCGGGGGACGGGGCGGGGCGGTCGCTCACGCAAGACCGCCCGCGCCCGCCTCGAAAGGCTCCCGGATCACTCCGGGACGGGGTTCCCGGTCTCGGCGGGGTCGAGCAGGCTGCCGATGTTGTTCGCCACCGCGTCGCGCGTCTGGAGTTGCCCGGTCTTGCCGCCCAACCAGTTCCACTCGACGAACCTGACCACCGACGCGTGCTCCATCGGCACGTGGGAGACGTGGTTGCTCCGCGCGAAGCGCCCGACCGCGAAGGTCGGCATGCGCGGCCCATACTGCTTTCCGTCGACGCTGCTGTTCGGCGGCGGCGCCACATGGTCGAAATACCCGCCGCTCTCGTCGTAGACGACCAGAACCAGCGTGTCGTCTGCGTAGCGCGAGCCCTGCACGCGGTCGATCACTGCCCGGGTGAAGTCCATGCCGTCGGAGATCGTGATGCCGTAGCCCGGGTGCTCCGTGCGGAAGCCGAGGCCCTTCACGAAGCTCACGGCCGGCAGCGTCCCGGCGGCGACGTCCTGCTCGAAGTGCGACAGATCCTTCATGTACTGCGGGTTGTCGCGGAAGCGCTCGTAGTACTGGAAGGGGATGTCGCTCGGGTCGTAGGTGCAGGGGTAGAGGCCGATGCCGAGGGCGCACCCGGGGGCGGGCGGCGGGCACCCGCCCGCGGCCTCGGCGTCCGCCATCTCCTGGTAGCCCTCGATGTAGAAGGCCCAGGGGACGCCGGCGTCGGCGAGCAGGTCGCCGATCGTCGGGTCGTCGTAGAGGGCGGTGTTCTTGTTGAGCAGGCATGACGATCCGATCGCACCCTCGGGCACGTAGGTATTGTCTTCGAAGACGAAGTTCGCGCGTGCGAGGTACATGTCGTTCGCGGAACTCGCACCGACCACCGACTGGAAGTATCGGTCGGCGACCGCGTGATTCTTCGCCAGGTCGCGGTAGTACCAGACGCTCGCATCGTCGGCGTAGGCGAGGTTCCGCGGATTCGAGCCGCAGACCGCTCCCTCGACGTACTGGTCCATCGCGCCGCCGTTGATCTCCGAGGAGAAGCAGGTGGAGAAGTGGACGGGGTCGAACCCGCCGTGCTCCGCGTCGTCGAGCAGCAGCGGGGCGGTGCCGGTGCCCGGGTCGGCCGCTGGCGCCCGCTCGCAGCACCCGGGGCCGTCGGTGCAGGACGGATCCGAGCCGGTGGGCGCCGTGCAGTAGGTTCCCAGATAGGAGTCGAAGCTGATGTTCTCCTGCACGACGATGACGACATGCTGGATGTTCGAACTCGTCGCGGGGCCGGCGGCTCCGCTGCTCGAGCTGCCGCAGCCACCCGCAAGGCTCGCGGCGAGCAGCGAGACGGCCGATGAGAAGAAGAGGGGACGCCTGACGTCGGACAAGTTCTGCATCCCTTTCCGTTACGCCAATTCGCACGTCCTGTCATCATTTCGTCATCTAAAATCCCCGAATCGTTCCACTTGGTCGCAGCCGATGGCCCCGGCGGTCTGAGGCGACCGGAAAGCCCCCCCCCCGGCTAATTCGACGGCGGGGCGAAGAAAAGGGGCGGGTGCCGCAGATCGCGACACCCGCCCCCGGGTCGAATCAGGCCGTCGTGCGGCCCCTGGGCCGGAGCGTCACTTCTTCACGCGGCAGGTGGTCCGCTCGCCGTTCTGGGTGACGCGGCACAGGCTCGGGTCGGTCTCGCCGAGCCAGTGAAAGAGGCTCATCTGCACGTCGCCCGAGAGCGGCGTCTCGAACGGCTTGGCCGGGGAGACGAACTCCTGCCTGCGGACGACCGTGTTCACCCGGAACTTCGTCGGGGACGAGGAGCGGCGCAGCCGGAAGAAGCTCCCGTCGGTCGAGTCCTTGCAGTACAGGCTGCGTCCGCTGGCGACCGCCTTGCACTCGGCCGCGGTGAACGTCTTCGCATCGACCGCGACGGGCGGCGCCGGCGTGGCCGACTCGAGGACCGTCACCGTGACGCCGTTCGCGACCCCGTCGGCCACCGGGCTCTGGCCGAGGGCGACCTCGACGCGTCCGCGGATCGTGAACGTGTCCCTGTTCTCCGTCGCCACGTCGTTCAGCTGGACGAACGGGTCTTCGAGGGTGTCGGTGTCGATCAACCCCGCCAAGCCGGCACGAGCCGGAACGGCGGCTCCCGCCAACACCAGCCACGCCGCGATCGTGGCCAGCGACCATCGCATCACCTCGGTCTTCGAGAACCTCATGCTGCTTCCTCCGTTGCCCTTCCCGCTCGGCCGCGGGGGAGGGCGATTGCGGGACGGTCGGCCGCCGACGGCGCCCGCGACGTTCCCTAGTGCACGCTCCACAGTTCTTCCTAGTTTGCGCCGCGGCCTGTGGCAACCCGTGACCCGCTTGCTCTTCTCCTGCGGCGCGTCTCAGTCGTGCGTCGGCAGGTCGTACGCTCTCCGTTGTGTGTCACATGGTCCGGTCCGGTGTCGGGCCGCGCGACCCAGTCGTGCTGGGCGATGGCGACCTCCCCGGCGGGCGTTCGCACCATGTGCGCCGGTTGGCCGCACCGCGCGCCGCACGCGCACCCACCCGAGGGGGGTCGGGAAGTCTCCTAACGAGAGGAGGTGGCTAGCCCGACTCACCACTCGACCGCGAGATAGCGTTGCTCGGTGAATTCGAGCAGGCCCTCGTGGCCTCCCTCGCGACCGAGCCCGCTCTGCTTCACGCCCCCGAAGGGCGCCGCCGGGTCGGAGACCATGCCGCGGTTGATGCCGACCATGCCGGACTCGATCGCTTCGCCGACGCGCATCGCCCGGCCGAGGTCGCGGCTCCAGACGTAGGCTGCGAGTCCGTGCTCGGTCGCGTTGGCGAGGCGGATCGCCTCGGCCTCGTCGCGGAACGCCACCAGGGGAGCCACCGGCCCGAAGATCTCCTCGCGCAGGATCGGCGAGTCGGGGGCCACGTCGGCCAGCACGGTCGGCGGGTAGAAGAAGCCTGCGCCTTCGGGCACGCTGCCGCCACACAGGATCCGGGCCCCGGCGCGGGCCGCAGCGCCGACCAGGCGATCCACCTTGTCGCGCCCCGCGGCGTCCACGAGTGGTCCGAACTGCACGCCGGGCTCCATTCCCGGCCCGACGCGCAACGCCTTCATCGCGCGCACGATGCGACGCGAGAAGTCCTCCATGACCGCCTCCTCGACCAGAATGCGATTCGCTGCCGTGCAGGCTTGGGCGTTGTTGCGCATCTTCGCGAGGAGAAATCCCTCCACCGCCGCATCGAGGTCGGCGTCCGCGAACACGACGAACGGTGCGTTGCCGCCGAGTTCCATCGAACAGGGCAGCACCCGCGCCGCGGCCCCCGCGAGCAGGAGCCTGCCGACCTCGGTCGACCCGGTGAACGAGAGTTTGCGCACCCGCAAGTCGGCGAGCATCGCCGATACCACCTCGGCGTTGCGCGTCGTCGGCAGGACCGTGAGCACGCCCGGCGGTACGCCGGCCTCCGCGAGCAGGCCCGCGAGCGCGAGCGCGGTGAGCGGTGTCTCGGTGGCCGGCTTCAGGACGACGCAGCAGCCGGCGGCGAGCGCCGGCGCGACCTTGCGCGTCACCATCGCCGCGGGAAAGTTCCAGGGCGTCACCAGGAGCGCGGTGCCGACGGGCTTGCGCACGACGACGATCCGGTGCGCCCCGCCGGGCGCGGTCGCGATCGAACCGTCGATGCGCACCGCCTCCTCCGAGTACCAGCGCAGGAACTCGGCCGCGTAGGCGACCTCGCCGCGGGCCTCGGCGAGTGGCTTGCCGTTCTCGCGAACCAGAAGCTCCGCGAGCGCGTCGGTGCGGGCGAGCATCGCTTCGAATGCGCGCCGCAGGATCTCCGACCGGCGACGCGGCGCGGACGCCGCCCACGCCGGCCGCGCCGCCTCCGCGGTCGCGAGGGCCGCGAGGCCGTCCTCCGGCGTCGCGTCGGCGACGTCGGCGATCGCCTGCCCGGTCGCGGGGTCGTGCACCGTGAAGCGCGCGTCGTCGAGCGAGTCGCGCCACTCGCCGGCGACGAAGAGGCCGCGCCGGCCGGGTCGCATCGCCTCGTCGACGTTCATCGTCGCGCCCCGCGCATGGCTTCGCGCCTCAGCCTTCGCCGCGGTTGCCCGGCGGCGGCGCGGGGGCGAAGCGGACGTCGGCGACCTCGAAGACGCCCTCGGCGAGATCGGGGCGCGCCGTGAGCGCATGGCTCGCGACGCGCGCGGCGGCGAGCACGTCGGCGAGCACGGCTGCGACCCGGTCGAGCGTCTGCGGATGGGCCGCGACCGAGAGGTGCTCGACCTCGCGCCCGATCGACACGCCGCCCTCGGTCTTCGCCTTGTGGATCGCGCCCAGGCAGGCGACCGCCGCGTCGAAGCAGGCGGGCTCCGCTGGCGCGGGAACGGCGCGCAGTTCTTCGACCGTCGGCCACGGCGCGCGGTGGATGCTCTCGTGGCCGGTCTCCGCGGCGAACGCCCAGGACCACACCTCCTCGGTGATGTAGGGCAGCACCGGCGCGAACAGCCGCAGGAGCACGTTCAGCCCGAGGCGCAGCGCCGCGATCGCCGAGCCATCGCGGCCGTCACGCGCGCGGCCCTTGGCGAGTTCGAGGTAGCTGTCGGTGAAGTCCTGCCAGAAGAACGCCTCGGTGTCCTGCAGCGCATGAGCATAGTCGAAGCCGTCGAACGACGCGCTCGCGCGCTCGACGAGCAGCGACAGTCGCTGGACGAAGGCGCGGTCGAGTTCGGCGGTGATAGGCGCCTCGGGCCCCTCCTGGCCGAGCACGAACTTGCCTGCGTTGAAGAGCTTGGTCGTGAGCCGCTTGCCGACCTTCAGGACCTTCTCGTCGAAGGCGGTATCCATGCCGAGTCGAGCCGAGGCGGCCCAGTAGCGCACGCCGTCGGCGCCGTGCTCGTCGAGCAGGTGCATCGGGGTGACGACGTTGCCCTTGCTCTTCGACATCTTCTTGCGGTCGGGGTCGAGGATCCAGCCGGAGACGACGACGTGGTGCCAGGGGATCGTGTCCTCGTGCAGGAGCGCCTTCGCGATCGAGTAGAAGGCCCAGGTTCGGATGATCTCGTGGCTCTGCGGGCGGATGTCGGCGGGGAACAGCCGGCGATGGCGGTCGGGTTCCAGGCCCCAGCGCGAACTGATCTGTGGGGTGAGCGAACTCGTGAACCAGGTGTCGTAGACGTCGGTCTCGGCGGTGAAGCCGCCCGGGCGGTCGCGCTGCTCGGGCGTGAGGCCGGGCGGGCAGTCGGTCGTCGGATCGACCGGCAGGCTCGCCGCGTCGGCGACGATCGGGCTGTCGTGGCGCGGAGCACCCGCGTCGTCGAGCGGGTACCAGACCGGGAACGGGACGCCGAAGTAACGCTGGCGGCTGATGCACCAGTCGGCGTTGAGGTTCTCGGTCCAGTTGCGGTAGCGCAGGCGCATGAAGTCGGGGTGCCAGCGGACCTCGTCACCCTTGGCGAGCAGCGCGTCCTTCTTGTCGAGCAGGCGTACGAACCACTGGCGGCTGGAGACGAACTCGAGCGGCCGGTCGCCCTTTTCGTAGTACTTGACCGAGTGCTCGATCGGGCGTGGCTCGCCGCGCAGGGCCGCCTGTCCGTCGGCCGTCGCCGCGTGTGCCGGGTCGCGCAGCATCTCGACGATCGCCTGGCGCGCGCCACCCGCCGCCTTGCCGGTGATCGCGGCATAGGCGGCGTTGGCCGCCTCGGGCCGCGCGCTCTCCCAGCCGGCCGAGCCGAACTCGACCGGCACGAAGCGGCCGTTGCGGCCCAAAACCTGGCGCAGCGCGAGTTTCTGCTCGCGCCACCAGGCGACGTCGGTCGCATCGCCGAAGGTGCAGACCATGAGGATGCCGGTGCCCTTCTCGGGGTCGGCCAATTCGCTCGGGAAGATCGGTACCGGCACGCCGAAGATCGGCGTGATCGCACGCCTGCCGAACAGCGCCTTGTAGCGTGCGTCGTCGGGGTGCGCGGTGACGCCGACGCAGGCGGGCAGCAACTCGGGCCGCGTGGTGGCGATGACGAACGACGCGTCGCCGCCCTCGACCCCGAAGGCGATGTCGTGGAATGCGCCGCGGGTCGGACGATCCTCGACTTCGGCCTGCGCGACGGCGGTCTGGAAGTCGACGTCCCACATCGTGGGCGCCTCGACGCTGTAGACGTGCCCCTTCTCCCACAGGTCGCGGAAGCTCGCCTGCGCGATGTGACGGCAGCGCTCGTCGATCGTCGAGTACTCCTCGTGCCAGTCGATCGAGAGCCCGATGCGGCGCCACAGCGCCTTGAAGGCCTCCTCGTCGCGACGGGTGAGTTCGAGGCAGGCGCGGATGAAGTCGGGGCGAGAGAGCAGGCGCGGCGGCGCCTTGGGGTCGGTCGAGGCCTCGAGCCGCAGGTCGGCGGCGCTCGGCGTCGCAGGGTCGCAGCGCACGCCGTAGTGGTTCTGGACGCGGCGCTCGGTGGGGAGCCCGTTGTCGTCCCAGCCCATCGGGTAGAACACGTTGCGCCCGCGCATCCGCTGCTGGCGCGCGAGCACGTCGGCGTGCGTGTAGCTGAACACGTGTCCGACGTGCAGCGATCCCGAGACGGTGGGCGGCGGCGTGTCGACGACGTAGGTCTCCTCACGCGGCCGTGCCGGGTCCCAGCGGTGCAGCCCGAGGCGGTCCCAGGCCGCGTGCCAGCGGACCTCGGCCTCGGCCGAATCGAAGTGCTTGGGGAGGCGGGTCGGATCGATCGAGCGAACGTTGGCCATCGCGGCGGGAAAGTAGCAGAGGCCGCGTGCGGTCGCCCGCGCGCGGGGCTAGCCTCGGCGGCGGAGGGAATGCCCATGCGCCGATCGTCCGCAGCCGCATCGACATCGCGCCGGACCCTGCTCGCAGCCCTCGCGCTCGCGGGTGCGGCCGGTTGCTCGGCCCGGGCGCGCGGCATGAATCAGCCGGGCGCAGCCGGCCCTGCGGCGCCCGGGGGTGCCCAGGCGCAGGCGGCCCCGGTCCAGGTACCGAATCTCTGGGACACCCAGGCCGCGATCGACGGCTGGATCCGGTCGGGTCGCTGGGAGGCGGAGGTCGCGGCGGTGACGGCGCAGGCCGGGGCCTGGCTCGAGGAGCGCGGCAAGGCGGTCGTCAAGCCCGCGCTCGTCCTCGACGTCGACGAGACGGCGCTCTCGAACTGGGAGGCGCTGCGCGCCAACCGGTGGGCGCGCATCGTCGACGGACCCTGTAATCTCGAGCGCGGTCCCTGCGGGTTGCGCGAGTGGCAGAAGCAGGGTCGTGCACCGGCGGTGCGGCCGGTCCTCGCGCTCGCGCGGCGGGCGCGTGAACTCG
Source organism: Klebsiella pneumoniae (assembly GCA_945872365.1). Classification (GTDB taxonomy): domain Bacteria; phylum Desulfobacterota; class Binatia; order UBA12015; family UBA12015; genus REEB422. The sequence goes on along the minus strand of CAMBZJ010000008.1, from coordinate 83,882 downwards.
GCATCGCGGTCTTCTTCGTCGTCACCCGGCCGCCCGAGCTGCTCGATGCGACACGGCGCAACCTGCGCGAACAGGGCTACGCCTTCGAGGAGGTGATCGGCCCACCGGCGGGGGCCAAGTTCTCGAGTGCGGCGGAGTTCAAGGTCGGCGCCCGGCGCGACCTGATCAATCGCGGCTACAATATCGTCGCGGCCGTCGGCGACCAGGCGAGCGACCTGAACGGCGGCTTCGCCGAGCGCGTCTACAAGCTGCCGAACCCGGTCTACGTGATCCGCTGAGATGCCGCTCGTCCGCGCCGAAGAACTCACCTACGACCGCATCCGGGTGCTCGACCCGCGGCGCTCGATCGCCTTCCTCGCGGTGAGTGCCCTGGAGGTGCACGGGCCGCACCTGCCGATCGTGCAGGACGTCGCCATGGCGTCGTGGATGGCGGAGGAGACCGCGCGCCGCTTCGCCGCACGCCACGAGGACTGGCTCGTCGCCGTCTTTCCGCCGCTCACGCTGGGCGCCGACGAACTGCCGCTGCGCGGCTCGATGGACGCGCCGCCGGGGGCCGTCTACCGGGTCCTGCTCGGCCACGGCGCCTCGCTCGCGCGCGCGGGATTCGGCACCGTGGTGGTGACCAACGGCCACGGCGGCCCGCGCCATGCGGCGGCTCTCGAGCGCGCCTGTCGACGTACCAGCCGGCGCCGCGGCATCCGGATGGTCACGCCCTCGATCCAGGTGCTGCACCGGATCATCACCGGCGGTCGCAACGCGCGCCTCGAGGAACTGCTGGGACGCACGCTCGACGAGCGCGAGCGCAGGGCCCTCGTCACCGGCGAACACGCCGGCGCCTGGGAGACGTCGTTCATGCTCGCCGAGCGCCCGCACCTGGTCGACCCCTGCTACCGCAGGCTCGGGCCGGCGGCCCCGCCGCCGTTTCGTCCGCTGCAGGCGCTCGGCGAGCGCTTTGCGCCGTTGCGTGGCGCCGCCGAAGGGCTCGCGGGCAGCATCGGTTGGCTGCTGAACGCGCACTTCGGCTATGGCGGAGCCGAGGTGAGCTACAAGGGCGACCCCTCGGTCGCGACGCCGGAAATCGGCCACGGCTTCCGCGAGATCCTCGCCGAGGACTGCCTGGAGATCGTGGAGGGAGTGACGACGGGGGCGATCGCGCCCGAGAATGTCCGCAGCATCGCGTCCGATCACGCGATCATCCAGCCGGGCTTCTTCGCCCGGCTGGCGATCGCCGCGGCCGCCCTGGCCGCGCTGCTCTCCTGAGCCGCGCCACGAGGCCCGCGACTGCGGGCGGAGGAGGAATTCCGTGAATCGACTCGACGGCAAGACCGCGGTGGTGACCGGCGGGGCTTCGGGCATCGGCGCCGCGACGGCGCGGCTCTTCGCGCAGGCGGGCGCCCACGTGGTGATCGGCGACGTGGTGGACGGCTCGCAGTTCGCGCGGGAGATCGGTGCGGTCTTCCAGCGGACCGACGTGCGGCGCTCCGAGGAAGTCGCAGCCTTGGTGGCGCGTGCCGTCTCGGAGTACGGCCGGCTCCACGTCATGTTCAACAACGCCGGCATCGAGTTGCACGGGCCCCTTGCCGCGATGGACGAGGCGGCGCACCGCGACCTGCTCGACGTGAACGTGAACGGCGTCTTCCACGGGATCAAGCATGCGGTGCCGGCGATGGCGGCGAATCCCGGCCCGGCCCGGGGCAGCATCGTCAACACGGCGAGCGTCGCCGGCCTGACGGGTGCGCCGATGCTCGGCTCCTACGCTGCGACCAAGCACGCGGTGGTCGGGCTCACCCGGACGGCCGCCATCGAGGTCGGGCCGGTTGGCATCCGCGTGAACGCGGTCTGCCCGGGCATCATCCGCACACCGATGCTCGGCGGCTTCGAGATCGACGACCGAGTCCTCGCCGCCTTCGGTCGCGTCCACTCGCTGGGGCGCATCGGGGAACCCGAGGAAGTCGCGCGTCTCGTGCTCTTCCTCGCGAGCGACGACGCTTCGTTCGTCAGCGGCCAGGCGATCGCGGTGGACGGGGGGATGACGGCGGGATCGAGCGGGGCGATGCCGGGACCGGGCCTCTGACCTCGAAGTCGACCGCGTCGAGGACGGCGCCCGCGCCGTCGGCCAGCTCCAGCCGGTGACGGCCCGGCCGCGGCTCCCAGAGGAGCGGCGGCCCGGCCGCGCCGATTGCGGCACCGTCCATGCTCCAGCGGGCGCCCGCGGGGGCGCCGCTCGCGTCGAGGGCGATGCGCTGGCGTCGCGCCGGTGCATCGGCGTCGATCGCGAAGACGCCGTCGTCCATCGGGGACTCGATGCGCGGAATCGGCGCCGCGACCTCGATGCGCGCGGTGGCCGGCTCGGTCCCTTCGAGGAACCATTCGTCGCGCTCGGGTTCGGCGCCGAAGCGCACACGGCGACGCACGAGTCCCGGCGGCGCGGCCGGGCGTTCGTCCGCGCGACCGTTCATGAGCAGGGCCATGATCTCCTGCCACGCGGGGGCTGCCCCACTCATGCCGCTTACTTCGTGCATCGGTTCGCCGGAGAAGTTGCCGACCCAGACCGCGACCACGTGTCGACGCGTGAAGCCGATGCACCAGTTGTCGCGCATGTCGCGACTCGTGCCGGTCTTCACCGCGGACCAGAAGCGGGTCGCGAGCGCGTTCTCCAGTCCGAAGGTCGCGCTGCGGCCGTCTCGGTCGGAGAGCACGTCGGCGACGACGAAGGCGGCCTCGGGGGACCAGATGCGGCGCCCCTCCGGACCCGTGTCGCGCGGGTTCGCCGCGCCGACCGGTTGCGCTCCCGCGGCGGCCTCCGCACCGGCTCCGTCGGCGAGCGGTCGCAACGGCGTCCATGCCCCGCCTCTCGCCAGCGCCCGGTAGGCGTTGGCGAGTTCGAGCAGGCTCACGTCGGCGGCGCCGAGAGCGAGGGCCGGCCCGTAGTGGTCGCCGGGCCGGTCCACGCCCGCGAACTCCATGCGCCGCAGGATCCCGGCAAAGGGTGCCACACCGACGAGTTCGAGCGTGCGGACCGCCGGGACGTTGAGCGAGCCCGCGAGCGCCGCGCGCAGGGTGACCAGTCCGCGGTAGTGCTCGTCGTAGTCGCGTGGTCGGTAGGCGCCGCTGCCCGCGACGTCGATCTCGAGCGGCAGGTCGGCGATCGGGGAGGCGGCGGAGAGGCGGCGCTGGTCTAGCGCGAGCGCGTAGAGCAGCGGCTTGAGCGTCGATCCCGCCTGCCGGTGGGCGACCACGCCGTCGACGTGACGTGCGCTCGCCGACGCGCCGCTGCCGCCGACCCAGGCGAGGATCTCGCCGGTTTCGACGTCGAGGACCACGGCCGCGCCGTCGTGGACGTTGCGCCCGTCGAGCGCCCGGACCTGGCGCTCGAGGATCGCCGACGCGGCGCGCTGCAGGCGGGCGTCGAGCGTGGTGCGCAACTCGACCGGTCCGTCGGCACGCAGGAGACGCGCGGCCGCGTGCGGCGCGAGTGACACGCGCGCGACCGGCGAGCGCGCTGCGTCCGTCGCGCAGGCCCGGTCGACGGCGTCGGCGATGGCGGCGTCGTCGGGTGGTCCGGCCTCGTCGGCACCGATCGCCCCGCGCCCCTGCGCGCCGGCCCCGTCGCTCAGGTCGTCGGCGAGACGCCGGGCGCGGCGCCGGACTTCCTGCGGCGCGGCGTTGGGTGCGCGCAGGAGGGCCGCGAGGGTCACCGCCTGGGCCGCGGAGAGCGCGTGGGGTGCCCGGCCGAAGAAGAGGCGAGCACCGGCGTCGACGCCGATCGCCTCGCCGCGCAGTGGAGCGAGGTTCAGGTAGGCCTCGAGGATCTGCTGCTTCGTCCAGGCGTCGTCGAGCGCGCGCGCCGCCGCGACCTGTGCGGCCTTGCCCGCGAGCCCCCGGCCGGCGGTGCGTGACGGGGCGAGTCCGAGCAGGTCGGCGAGTTGCATGGCGATCGTGCTCCCACCCCGACGCGGACCGCCACGCAGTCGGGCGACGGCACCCGTGAGGAGGGCCGGGACGTCGACGCCCCGGTGCTCCCAGAAGCGGCGGTCCTCCGATGCGACGACCGCGCGCGCGAGCGACGGGGTCACCCGGTCGAGCGACGTCCAGGCGAGGCGCCGTCCGTGCAGGTCGACGCGGCGTGCATCGAGCACCTCGCCGTTGCGGTCGAGCAGCAGGACGTCCGACGGGCGATACGCCGCCCGCACGTCCGCAAAGGCGGGGACGTCGGGTGCCGTCGCACGCAGCGCGATGAGCGCGAAGAGCAAGGCGGCGGCCGCGGTGGCAGGGGCGAGGAAGGTCGCCGAGGTGGGGTGCGGCCCGGTGCCGCGGATCACTCGACGACCTCGAGCGGCGCGTTCGGCGCGTCGCCCATGGCCTCCGGGGCGTAGAGCGCCTCGACGTGCGTCGGGGGCAGGTGGAAGTCGCCGGCCTGGTTCAGGCGGATCGAGTACTCGGCGACGAGCCGGCCGGCCCCGACCGATTCGTAATAGGCGCGGAAGCCCTCGAAGGCGCGCTCCTCGAAGGTCGCCGATACGCCCGGTGCCGGGGTGGCGGCAGGGTTGGCGAGCATCGCGTCGTTCGCGAAGCCGCGAGCGAGGTAGGTTGCGCCCGGGGGCACCGGGTCGTCGACCACGGTCCAGCCCTGGTCGGCGCCCGCGTCGACTTCGATGCGTACCCGCATCGTGTCGCCGACGCTCCAGCGGTCCGGGCTCCTGCGTTCGATCGGCTCCACCGAGCGGCGGATGCGGAAGCCGGCCGAGATCGGCTCCGAGAGCGGCACGGCGGCCGTCGCCCGAATCGCCACCCAGGGAAGGCCGGTACCCCGGTGGTCGACTGCGAGGTCCGCGCCGGCGGCGGGCCAGGCGAGGGAGATCGTGCCGCCGGCGGGTTGCTTCGCCCAGTCGATCGACGGCGCGGCGTCGGCGAGCGCGACGGTCGTCGTTCCGCTCACCGGGTCCTTCTCGTGGGTCGCGACGAAGCGCTGTGTCGCGATCGTGCCCCAGGCATTGGCGACCGTTCCGCTCCAGGCGCCGCGCCGCTGGCGCGCGAGCGCGCCGCGCACGAGGCGCGGCTGGTCCTCCACCCAGGCGTCGCCGTCGATCGCCCCGAGCAGCAGGCGTGCGGCGTCGACGTCCTGGTCCCCGAAGCCGTCGGAGAAGTGGCCGGCGGAATCGGCGGCGAACGCGAGCGTCGTGCCGGAGAGGTCGAGGCGCGCCCGCAGGACGTCCTTCACCTCGGCGATCCATCGCTCGCGCTCGGGCAGCCCGGGCGAGCGGCGCAGGATCTCCCACCAGTCGAGCGCGGCGTGCGTCGGCCACGAGGCGGGTTCGATCGTGATCCCTCCGAGCAGGGCGGGATCGACGCCCCGGTCGCTCGCCGAGGCCAGGGCCGCGATGGCTCCGAGTTTGCGCAGGGCGGAGTTCGACTCGTCCGGCCGTCCGCGCAGGTTGCCCTCGACGAAGGAGCGCAGCGCCGACTTCATCTTCTCCTCGACCGTCGCCGGAAGTTCGAGCCCGGCGGCGTGCGCCACCTGCAGGACGTAGCCAGTCAGCCAGGTGCTGCCACGGGTCGTCGAGGGGAAGAAGCGCAGTAGGCCCTCGTCGTCCTGGAGGGCGGGCAGGCGACCGACCACGTCGCGCCAACCGGCCGGGTCGCCGAGCGCCACGGCGCGCGACACGCGCTGTTCGAGGCAGGAGTAAGGATAGTCGCGCATCCAGGCACGCACGCCGTCGAGCCCAGCCGCGAGGCTCGCGGAGACTCCGACCGAGACTCCGCCCGCGCCGGGGATCGCACCCGCGGGAATCGCGACCGGCTGCAACAGGGGGCCGGGCGGGCTCCATTGCGCGAGCGTCGCCTGCAGCGTGCGCACCGGGACGGCGGGCGCGACGCGCTCGCGCACCGCGAGACGGTCCGAGGCTCCCTTCTCGCCGACCCCGCCGCCGCGGTCGCTGGTGCGCGCGTCGAGTTGCCAGGAGAGCGCGTCGACACCGACCGGCACCTCGACCTCCCAGCCGACGACCTGCGACTCGCCGGGTTCAAGCCGGAGCTTCTGCGGCGCGAGATCCGGCGCGCCGAGTTCCGGCACGCGCGCCGCGACCTCGACATCGAGAGCGCGCGCGGACGCGTTGCGGACGGTGAACGGTGCCCGGAAGCGATCGCCCGAGCGCACGACCGGCGGGAGCCCGGAGAGCACCATCAGGTCCTGAGTCGATCGGATCGTCGCTTCGCCGGTGCCGAAGCGATCGTCGCCGGAGGTCGCGACGGCGACGATGCGGAAGGCGGTCAGCGAGTCGTTGAGCGGGATCTCGACCTCGGCGCGTCCGTCGGCGTCGAGCGCCACCCGGTCGCTCCACAGGAGAAGCGAGTCGAAGATCTCGCGGGTCGGCTGGCTGCCCCCGCCACCGCCCGAGGGGCTCGCCTTCTTGCCGAAGTGGCGCTTGCCGATCACCTGCAACTGCGCCGTCGAGGTCTCGACCAGGTCGGAGCGGACTCCCATCATCGCGTCGAGGAGCTTCCAGCTGTCGTTCGGCAGCATCTCGAGCAGGCCCTCGTCGACCGCGGCCACGGCGACGTTCGCACCGGGGGCGAGTCGGCTGCCGTCGGCCGCGGTCGCAGTGATGCGCACCCTTGCCCGCTCGCGCGGGTGGAAGACCTCGCGCTCGGGCGCGACGCGGACATCGAGACGATGCGGCTTCCAGCCGACCTCGAGGCGTGCGATGCCCATGCGGAACGCCGGCTTGCCGAGGTCGAGTCGCGCGGTGGGCTGCACCGAGCCGACGCGCCCGCGCACCGCGAGGACGTGGACAAAGACGTTGGGCGAATAGGACGCCCGGATCGGCACCTCGAAGCTCGCGTCGGCCCGCGACAGCCGGAGCACGCGGGCCTCGAGCACGCCCTCGCGCACGACGCTGACCAGGGCGCTCGCCTCGCGAAAGGGAAGCCGGGCGCGCAGCCGTGCGGTCTCACCGGGCTCCCAGGCCCGGCGCTCGGCGATCACGTCCATCCGGTCGTCGTCGGTCTGCGCTGGCCAGTCGGAGTCGTCGCCGCCGAGCGGCAGCCACGCGACGTCGGTCGAGGCGCGGCCCGCCTCGTCGCGGACCGTCGCCTGCAGCAGGTAGTCGCGACTTGCAGGGAGCCCGTGCCGACAGCGCATGCGCCCGGAGGCGTCGGTGCGGCCGCGGCAGAAGGCGCCGACGCGGCGGGTCTCGGTCACGTTCTGGTAGGAGAAGAAGCCGCCCACGATGCGCTGGCGCGTGGTGTAGGTGGTCTGCTCGAATAGGTCGACGTCGACCCGCGCGCCGGCGACCGGCTTGCGCGCGGTGTCCATGACCGCGGCCTCGGCGGCGCCGCGCCTCGCATGGCGTGGATCGGGCCGGGCGTTCAGCGCGACCAGGTGCGAGGCGGGCCAGATCGGCAGCGACGCCGACGTGGTCTGGGTTTCCCCGTTGGGATCGCGCACCTCGGCTTCGACGCGGAGTCGCCTCGGCCGCGTCACGGCGGGGAAGCCGTCGATCGTCACGCGGGCCGAGCCGGTTCCGTCGAGGCGCGCCTCCTCGCGCCGGAACACGCCGCGGTCGGCCGTCGCGCCGGCGCCCGACTCCTCCCCGTCGTCGCCGGCGCCCTGTTCGGTCGAGGAATGGCGTTCGATCCCGGTCCTGACCGAGCCGCCGCCGAACCGGAAGCCCCCGAACTCCGGCGGCGAGTCGATCGCGAGTTCCCCGAGGCGGCTGCGTACGACGACCGGCCGTCCGGCGGCGGGTCCACCCGCCATGTAGGTCGATGCGACGTCGGCCGTGATCGCGTCGGGTGCGACTTCCGGTCCGCCCGGCAGTCGCAGCGTCGTCTTGAGCAGCGGGATGCGGAACTCCTCGACGCGCAGCGAGCCGGTCGTCCACTCGCGGTACTCGTCGGCCGCGGGTTCGTGCAGCGTGACGTAGGGTGGCGGTGGCGTCGGTGCGGGCGTGGGCGCGGGCGTCGGTCCCGCTGCGGGCGGGCGGCGCTCGGCCCGCGCCGGACGCCGCAGGATGACGTCGTAGAGGCCGAGCCGCGCCTCACGCGGGATCTTCCACTCGCTCTCGGCGCTCCCGTCGTCGCTCCACGCGAGGGGGAACTCGACCTCCGCCCCGCTGCCTTCGTGGCGCAGCACGACCTTGGTCGGCCGCTCGTCGGCGGGCAACGGACCGAAGCCTCTCCCGGTCGCCGCCCGCAGCACGTGCTTCATGTGTGCGGTCTCGCCCGCGCGCAGCAGGTTGCGCGCGAGGACCGTGTGGGCCCGGGTCGGCGGGTTCCCGGCCGCGAAATCGAACGGCAGGTCGAAGCGGAACCCCTCGATGCCTTCCTGCCAACTCGAGTGCACGAAGCCCAGGTCGTCGCCGAGCCGGGCCGTTACGAAGAGACCCCGGGAGAGCGACGACAGGCTCGACGTCTCGGCGTAATTCCAGAAGCGGTCGGGTTGGTCCGCGTCGTCGCCCGTGGCATCGGCTGGATCCTTGCAGGTGGCCTCGGCTCCCGGCGCGGGCAGGTGGTCGAACCACGCGATACCGTCGTCGCCGGTGCGCGCACGGGTGAGTACCGTGCCCGCGCAGTCGTGCACAGCGACCTCCGCACCGGCCACCGGCTTGCCGGCGTCGAGCGACGTGACCCAGGCGAGCGAGCGCTCGACGCCGCGCTCCAAGTGGACGGCGAGGTCGGTGACGACGGCGGCCGTCGCGACGTACATAGGTTGCTTCGCATCGAGCAGGACGCGTCCGAGTTCCGTGCTCGCGAGTTCGACGACGTACACGCCCGGCCCCGGCATGGGCAGGCCTACGACCTGCATCGCCGCGCCCTCGGGCTGGGGCAGCGCCATCGACTTCACCTCCCCGGCGGGCGCGTCGGCGAGGGCCGAGCGGTCGCGCCTGGCGCGGACCAGCCCGAGCAGGCCGCGGATCAACTCCGCCGGCCGGTCGGCCGGCAGCTTGCGCAGGCTGCCGCGCACCAGCGCGCCGGCGTCGCCGGGGCCGCCGAGCGCGCGCATGCGCAGCATCGCCTCCGGCTCGAGCCCGCGGATCGTCACCGGGAGCGCGGGCTCGCCCTTGGCTTCCAGGACGCCGAAGCGCGCCCCGAACTTCGCCAAGGGCGGCGTCGCGTCGACCCGCACCGGGAGCGAACGCAGTTCCTCGAGATTCTGGAGCGGTCGGCCCGCTTCGTCGCGGATCTCCTGCGGGAGTTCGAGGCGCAGCTCCGAGGAGGGCGGGAAGGGGCCGCGGAAGGTCACGCGTTCGACCTCGCGGGTACTTCCGTCGGCTGGCGCCTGCGGGAAGCGCGTCCCGTCGGCGGCGACGAGACCGATCCGGGCGGCGAGGTCGGCCGGCACGGACTCGGTGAAGCGCAGCGTGATCGGCGTGATCGGGACGCAGCCGGCGCGCGCGTTCTCGCGCTCGCAGCGCACCTCCCCGCGCAGCGCCGGACGGACGACGAACGCGAGGCGGCCGTCCGCGTCGTTCGTCGCGCCGCCGGGCGTCGACACACCGCGGCCCCACACGAGTTGCACCTTGGCCTCCGGCGGCAGCTTGCGCCTGGGCACGAGTACGACGACCGGACCACGCGGCTCCCACCAGCGGTCGGTTGCGAGCACCGCGTCGCGGGTCGCCGCGTCGGCGACCGTGACCTCGATCTTCTCCGGGAGCCCCACGGCGACGAGGTGGACCTGCGACTCGATCGAGGCGGCGGTCGCCTCGGCGTCGAGTTCGACGGCGAAGGCCTGGTCCTCGACGATCGTCGAACCCGCATCCGGGCGGAGCGAGACGATCGACGGGCCACCGGTCGAGAAGCCGTGCGACGCGGTCGGTTCGAGCGCGTGGCCGGCGAGGTCGCGCAGTCCCGCCGCGATCCCGATCGAGCAGCGCTCGCCACCCGGCAGCGCGGCATCGAAGTCGAAGACCCAGTGCCGGCTGTCGATCCAGCGCCCGGCACCCCGGGCCTCCGGGGTGCAGGAGACGCTTGCCGGCGCGGCCGCACGCGGGTCGCCGAGGGCGATCATCGGCGTCGCGAACGAGACGGTCGCCTGGGAAGGGCGCTTGATCGTGCCGCCCGGGGTCATCTCGACGACCCGCGGCGCACCGGGCGAGGCCGGCCCGGTCGTCGCGAATGCGTGCGCCGGACCGGTCGCCCCGGCCTTGCCGGGCGCGGCCATCGACGCCGAGAGCAGGACCGATGCCGGCAGCGCGACCAGCAGCGCTCCGAGCGGTACCCCGCGCCGGCGCGGCCTCTTCACAGGACTGTCGATGCTGCGGCCGGCCGGTTTTCGGGTCAACGGAATCCCTCCCGTACCGGCCTATGTCGCGGCGCGTGTCCCGTCAAGATTTCCCGGTAGGGCGCTCACCGAGGATCCAGCGCGGGCGTCGCACGAAGTCGGGTCTGCGCTCGAGCGGCGCGCGCGCGTTCTCGTAGACGATCTGTGCCGCCTCGGAGGCCGAGTCGGTGAGAAGGAGGAGTTCCAGATCGCTCTCGCCGATCGTCCCCTCGCGCAGCATCTTCGTACGCAGCCAGTCGACCATCGGGCCGTAGAAGTCGGTGCCCATGACGACCACCGGCTTGCGCTCGACCTTGGCCGTCTGGATCAGCGTGAGCAGCTCGTAGGTCTCGTCGAGCGTGCCGAATCCGCCCGGCATGATGACGAAGGCGTAGGAGTACTTCACCAGCATCACCTTGCGGACGTAGAAGTGGTCGAACTCGATCATCAGGTCGAGATACGGGTTCGGCGCCTGCTCCTTGGGCAGGACGATATTGCAGCCCACGGTATAGCCGCCGGCCTCGCTCGCACCGCGATTGGCGGCTTCCATGATGCCGGGACCGCCACCGGTCATGACGGTGAAGCCGTCACGGGCGAGGTTCGCCCCGACCTCGCGCGCCAGTGCATAGTAGGGGTGGAACTCAGGGAATCGGGCCGAACCGAAGATGGTCACGCACGGGCCGATGAAGTGCATCTGGCGGAATCCGCGCATCAGCTCGAAGAAGATTCCGGTCGCACGACGGAGTTCCTCGATGCGGGTGGCCGGCCCCTCGAGGAAGCGGCGCTCGCTGTTGCGACCGTTGGACCCGCCGGTTGCGAGGCCGGGCAGGTGGGGCACCCTCGGCGGTACCGCGGGCGGATCGTCCGCGGGGTCTCGGTCGTGCGTCGACATCGGTATTGGCCGCCGGGCCGGTCGCTCAGCCGGCTTGGCCGGTCGCGAGCCAGGCGGCCGAGGCCATGCGGACGCCGCCCGTGGCTTCGGCGAACGGTTCGACCGCCGTTCGCACCGCGGCGGCGACCCGGTCGCGCAGGTCGGGATCGGCTGCGCGCAGCGCCGATCCGAGCGGACCCATCTGGAGGAGGAAGTCGACCGTGCCGTCGAGATCGCGTCCGCCCCCGACGACGAGTTCCATCTCGAGCGGATCCAGCGCGACCTCAGCGAAGCCCGCGCCGCCGAGGATGCCGCGCACCCGCTCCGGGTCGGCGAAGGCGAACGGACCCGGTGCATCGGGCGGTGCGGGCGCGGGGGCTGGCATGTGCTGGAGTGCGGCCATCAGCGGCAGCGCCATCCAGGGATTGCTTTCGAGCGGTTGCCAGCAGACGAAGGCGAGCCTTCCGCCGGGGCGCAGCGCGCGCCGCAGGTTCGCGAAGGCGGCGCCGGGGTCGGCGAAGAACATGACGCCGAAGCGGGAGAAGACGACGTCGAAGGCCCCCGGCGGCAGGCCCACCGTCTGGGCGTCGGCGTTCTCGAACGAGAGCCCGGTCGTCGCCGTTCGTTCGGCTGCGCCGCGCGCGACCTCGAGCATCACGGTCGAGACGTCGATCCCGACGACGCGGCCACCCGGCGCGACCCGCCGTGCGAGTTCGAGCGAGGTGGCGCCGCAGCCGCAACCGACGTCGAGGACCTCGTCCCCGGGGGTGACCCGCGCCGCGTCCATCGCGGCGTGGCCGAGCGGTCCGATCTGCCGGTCGAGCGCTTCCTGCAGCGCGACCCACTTCGGGCCCGCGGTGTCGTTCCAGTAGTCGATCTGCGTGGCGTTGGGACCCGAGGCGGCGAGGCGGCTCATCTCCGAGGATCCTCCCGACAGAGCAGGAACCAGTTGGGCATGGCGTCCCGCGCGCGCGTGGCGCGTCCGATGAGCAGGTGACCGGACACGCGCCGCAGGTAGTCGATGGTCCCGTTGTAGATGAAGCGCGACAGTCGATACTTGTTGTCGTGGATCTCCGGCCACTGCTCGGGCCGCCCGGTCGGGAGGCGGGTGTAGTCGACCGCCACCGGACCGAAGGTGTTCCCCGGCGAGTCGTAGGCGACGAAGTAGCCCGGGCCGGTGAAGGCGGTGAGCGCCTGGTGGTTGTAGCCCCAGAGTTCGTCGCGCCCGACCCCGGCGGCCGGCCGGCAGAAGCGTTTCTGGAAGCGCGAGAACAGCGGCAGCGAGTTCTTGCCGTGGAAGATCACCGGGCGCAGCGGCCCCAGGTCGCGCGGTACCATCTCCTCGATGGTGACCGGGCCGCCTTGGGCCGCCGCCCAGAGCTTCTCCTGGCCGGCGCGGTCGATCGCCTCGGTGATGGCGACCCGTTCCTCGTGCGGGGCCGACTCGAAGGCCCGGGCGAAGGCATCGAGGTCGAGGGCGGGCTGGCGGAGCATTTCGGCGCAATCGCTGCGAGTCGGCATGGCGGCGTCCATACAACGTGCGCCCCCGGGGGGCACAACCGACCTGCGCCCCGGGCCGGTCCAAGGCCCCGCCGCCGACCTGCCCGGGGCCGCGACCGTATCGGGGATTTCCCGAGGCTTCCGCGCCGTTTCCGGCTCCCCCGAGGGCGGGAACGCTGCTAGTCTGCTCTTGAAATGACCGGTCCAAGGATTCTTTCGAAGGCGCTTCTGGTCGCGATTCTGGCGTGCACCTGCATGGTCGGGGCCGCACGCGCAGCGACCGACTTCCGGGCCCGCGTCACCTGGGAGCCGAGTTGGGGCTCGATCGGATATCGCGTCTATCTCAAGCCCGCTGCGGGCGACTGGGACGCCGGAACCGACGTCGGGATGCCGCCGCTCGCCGGAAACGGCACGATGTCGTGGACCGTGACGTGTACCCTCGCCGGCCTGCCGCTCGGCGGCGACATGAGCTTCCGGGTCGCCGGCTACGATGCGCAAGGCAACGAAAGTACGCCGTCGAACGAGATCACGGTCGACGAGGCCGCGATCGTCGCGGCGATCACGCCGCTCGACCTGCCGCTGGCCGGCTGGGCGAAGGTGGCCGGCTCCGGGGACTTCTCGGCGCAGGCCGTGCCGCCCGTCGACGACCTGCCGGGCGAGGCGCTCGTGCTCGCAACCGACCGGGTGCCCGCCACCGTCTTCGGCGTGGGCTCCCCGAGTTTTGCCACGCTCGCACAGGGCCGGAGCCAGTTGGCGGTCTCGCTCGCATCAGACCAGGACTGGAAGTTCCTCGCCGTCGTCACCGACGCACGTGGCCGGCGTCGCAAGATCGCCTGGGTTTCCGGCGAAGGCGTCGCCTACGTCGAACGCAACATCCCGACCTTTCCGCTCGGTGCCGGTCTCGTCGGCACGGGCGTCGTCGGCTTCACCCGCGACCTGCGGGCGGACCTGCTCGTCGGACTCGGGGAGACCTTCGCCGGGATCGACCAGGTACAGGTCTTCGGCAACCTGGCCCTGCGCCGCGTGCGCCTGAACCTCGAAGGGGCCGGCGGCTTCGTGAGCGATCCTCCGGGGGTGTTCGCCGATGCGCCGACGACCGGCTGGCGGTCGAACAGCAAGACGCTCGTCGAGCAGGGGCTCTACGATCCCGACCTCGGCAAGACGACGATCCGCGCCACGGTCGGCTCGCTGGTGCCGAAGCTCTCCTACCCGGCCAAGGCTTCGACGAAGCTGATCGCGCCCTTCCGGCAGTTGAAGATCCCCGTCCGCGACATCGACATCTTCTCGGTCGAAGCCCAGTTGGTACTCGACGACGGTCGGACCTTCCGCATGCTCTACGCGACCGACGTGGCCGAGGTGACGGTGACGCGCACGCTCGCGAAGTTCCCGCTGCCGGCACCCCTGGATGTTCCGGGAAGCCCGTGGGATGCGCTCGTCGTCCGGCTCGCGACCGATCTCGAAGTGCTCCAGTCCGACGCCACCTGGTCGAGCGTCGTTCCGGCCGCGAAGTACGCGGGCGTACAGCGCATGACGCTCAAGGGCGGCTTCTGGGCCGGGCCGGTGCGGCTCGAAGACCGCATCGAGTGACCGCGCGCCCGGTCGGTCCCCTCAGAACAGGCTGTAGACGAAGGGCGCGAGTGCCGATCCGCGCGCGCCGATGACGATCAACGCGAGCGCGACCACGAAGAGCACGATCGGCCCGATCACCCAGGCCTTGCGTTCCTTGAGGAAGTTCGAAAGTCCCATGCGCGTCCGTCCCGTCACGGGCCAGAGTGGCCGATCATCGGTTCCATTGTCTCGAACAGCCGCCTGGCCACCAGATCGTTGCCCCGGACGTTCAAATGCACCGGATCCGCGTCCAGGTAAAGGGCGTCGCCGGTCGGGCCGATGTCGGGGCTCGTGTCCACGAGCGGGATGCCGAGCTTCGCCGCCACTTCCTGCTTCGCCTTGAGGGCGCGTGGCACGGTCGAGCCGGCGGCCTCCTTGGCCGTCGGGATGAACAGCAGGACCGGCTTCACGCCGCGCGCGATCGCGAGTTCGCAGAGCTTCTCGATGTGCTCCCGGAAGAATCCCTCAGGGTCCTTCTGCTGCTGGTCCTTGAAGAGTTCGTCGCTCGACGGGTCGACCGGGATGAAGCGCACGCGCTCCTTGTCGTAGAGGTCCTTCAGCTTGACCTCGACGATGTAGTGGTAGGCGGCGAGCTGGCGCAGGAGGTTCTTCAGGCGTACGCGAAACAGGAACTGGTCGCGGAACTCGGGACTGCTCTTCTCGGAGAACTGCGTCCAGAGGTTCGCCTCCCCGACGATGACGTAGTCGGGCTGCCAGGCGAGGCCGCGCTCGCGGAAGAAGGCCAGCAGCTGGGGGAACGACCATGCGTTCACGCCGGCGTTGATCACCTCGATGCGCGCCCCCGGCGGGGCTTTCGCCTGGAGGAGTGAGCCCAGCTGCTCGGAGTAGGACTCGGCTTCGCTCACGCCCCAGCCGAAGGTGCGCGAGTCGCCGAGCGACAGGATGCGGATCGTCCCGGCCGGCTTCGCGTCCGTGAACTCCGCGCCCCGCGTGCCGTGCGCGTTCACGTGCACCGGCTTGCGGTCGATCTTGGTGAAGCAGTCCTGGTTCGGTCGCAGCTTCCAGAAGAGCAGCGGGTCCGGGTCGTAGATCTCCAGGTTGCCGTAGCCCATCAGCCGCAGCAGGCCCTCGAGCGCCGCGATGCAAAGCAGCAGGACGAAGCCCGAGAGGGCGAGGTTCTTCAGGAGGTTCTTCACGTGTTTCGACCTGTTGCTTCACGGGGCCGGGACGAGTGGGTCGCCGCCGACCGGGCCCGCACCGGCCACGCGATACGGCCCGCCGCAGTGGGCGGCGACCGGGCGTCGGCGACGCTTCACGACCGGAATGCCGGCAGGACCTCCCGGGCGAAGAGCCGCGCCGGTTCACGGGTGTCGCGCCCGAAGAATTCCATGATGAACGAGGTGCAGCCGAGCTTCACGTGGCGCTCGATGCGCTCGATCACGCCCTGCGGCGATCCCCAGATGCCGTGCTCCTCGAGCGCCTCGCCCATGTGGCCACCGTAGACACGCGACGCCTTGGCGAGGGCCGCGCGCGCGGCGTCGTCGTCTTCGCCGATGACGACGACGCACTGCTGCGAGACCTCGATCTCGTCGAAGTCGCGGCCGAGCTGGTCGCAGCGGCGCCGCAGCGCCTCGACCTTGTCGCCGAGCTTCGCCTGGAACGCGGCGAGGTTGTTCCACTGGTCGGCGTACTTCGCGACGAGCCCCATCAGGATCTTCTCGCCGCCGCCGCCGATCAGAATCGGCGGCCGCCGCAGCGGCTTGGGCTCGCAGACGGCGTCGGTCACCGAGAAGTGGCGGCCGGCGTAGGTGGCCGAGGGCTCTGTCCACATCCGGCGCAGGATCTCGCAGGTCTCCTCGATCGCCCGCAGCCGCTCGCGCACGGGAGGGAAGGGCAAGCCGTAGCTCTCGAACTCCTGCGCGTACCAGCCGGTGCCCAGCCCGGCGATGACCCGGCCGCCGGAGATATGGTCGATCGTCGCGATCTGCTTGGCGAAGACCGCCGGGTGGCGGAAGAAGGGCGGGGTCACGAGCGTCCCGAGTTCGACCTTGCAGGTGATCGCCGCCACGGCCGCAAGTTCGCTCCAGGCCTCGAAGATCGGCAGGTTGGGCATCGGGACGCCGCATAGGTGGTCGCAGACCCAGACCGAGTCGAAACCGAGGCGGTCGAACTCCAGGGCAGCGTCCCGGGCCTCCGCCCAGGATCGCTTGATCTGGGGCAGCGTGACCCCGAACCGAACTGCGCGCGACATCGAGGCGACGTTAGGGATCGTGGGGCAGGCGGGCAATCGGGGGCCGCGTTTCGCGCCCCGGGGGTTGGGCGAGCGCTGGCCCGTGGTAGGCTCTACATATGACGATGCGGCGCTCGACGACGAACCGGATGCAGGCCGGCCTCCTCCTCGCTCTGCTCGCGAGCGCGATCGGCCCGGCTTCCGCTGGGGGCGCGGCCGGTGACGCCGCGGCTTGCGGCACCGGTGCTGCGCCGGCGGGCGAGAGCGGTTGCGGCCCGGCTTCTGCGGCGTCGGGCTCCCCCGGGGCCGAGCAGCGCAACCTGCGCGGCGCTCCGCTCGCGATGTGCTCGACCGACCCGATGACGGGCTGGTTTCGCGACGGTCGCTGCGCGACCGACGAAAACGACGCCGGCAGTCACACCGTCTGCGCGGTCGTCGACGACGCCTTCCTCGACTTCACCCGCAAGCGCGGCAACGACCTGGTGACGTCGCGTCCGGGGTTTCCCGGCCTGCGCGCCGGACAGCGCTGGTGCGTCTGTGCCGCGCGTTGGGAAGAGGCGCGGCACGCCGGTGTGGCGCCGAAGGTCGTTCCCGAGGCGACGAACGCGGCCGCCACGCGCAACGCCGATCGCGCGGCGCTGCTCGGCGAGCCCCCGGTCGACCGACGATGAGCGACGACGCGAGCCGGCCAAGGTCCGGGGTGCTCGCCACCCGGATCAGCGCCATCCCTTGGGCGTTGCGCGAGGGCGGTCGCACGGCGCTCGCCTGGCTGCGTCGCGAACCGCCGGTCCGGGATGCCGCCCTGGCGTGGGTCCGCTCGCGCGCGACGCCGGGCGACCCGGTCTCGGTTCTCGCGGCACTCGACCGCTTCGCCGTCGAGAAGCGCTTCCTCATGAACGTCGGCGACGAGAAGGGCCCGCTCCTCGAAGGCCTGGTGCGCGGGATCGGACCCGCGGCGCGGATCCTCGAACTCGGGACCTTCGTCGGGTACTCGGCCGTGCTCATGGCCCGCCACCTCGGCGGCGGCGGCCGGCTCGTCTCGATCGACGTGAACGAGTCGTCGGTGCGCGTCGGGCGCGAGATCGCCGGATTCGCCGGCGTCGGCGACCGCTGCGATTTCGTGCACGGACCTTCCACCGCGACGATCGCCGCCCGCGACGAGGCTTTTGACTTGGTCTTCTTGGACCATTGGAAGGGCCTCTATCTGCAGGATGCGCGGCTCGTCCTGGAGCGCGGCCTGCTGCGCCCGGGCGGCGTGATCGTCGCCGACAACGTGGGGCCCATGTTCGGGGCGAACGCCTACGTGCCCTGGATGCGCGCGCGCTCCGACTTCGCGAGCGAGTACGTGTCGAGCCACCTCGAGTACCAGTCGATCGAGGACGGCGTCCTCGTCTCGCGGCATCTCGGCGCGACGGTCTACCCGGGCGGACGCCGGGGCCGGTCGGGTCTCGTGCGCTCCAAGGTACGTCGGGCCGGTCCGTTCCCGGCGCGCCCAGCGCCGCGCGGCGCACGACGCGTGCCCGGCGGCCGATTTCCCGCTAGGAGCCCGACGCGATGGCTGCTTCCCCGCGACCCCGCGTCGTTGTCGTCGGAGCCGGCATGGCCGGAATCCTTGCGGCGATCAAGCTCGGCGAGGCCGGCTACGACTTCGCCATCTACGAGAAGGCCGAACGCCTCGGCGGAACTTGGCGGGAGAACACCTACCCGGGCCTCGCCTGCGACGTGCCGTCGCACTTCTACAGCTACTCGTTCGAGCTCAATCCCGAGTGGAGCCGCCGCTTCGCTCCCGGGGCCGAGATCCAGGCCTACTTCGAGGACGTCGCCCGTCGGCACGGGGTGGACCAGCGCATCCGGTTCGCGACCGAGATCACGAGCGCCCGCTTCGAGGAGGGGCGCTGGCGACTCGAGGCGACCGGGGGCGTGCGCGACGAGGCCGACGTGCTCGTCGCGGCGACCGGCGTGCTGCACCATCCCTCGATCCCCGACCTGCCGGGCCTCGCCTCTTTCGCCGGAGCGTCGTTCCACAGCGCGCGGTGGGATCACTCGGTGCCGCTCGCCGGGCGACGCGTCGGCGTCGTCGGAACCGGGTCGAGTGCCGTGCAGATCGCAACCGAACTCGTCGACCGGGTGGGTGAACTCCGGCTCTTTCAGCGCACGCCGCAATGGATCGCCCCGGGCGAGAACGCGCCCTTCGGCGAGGTGGAGATGGCGCATTTCCGGGCGCAGCCCGAGGCGATGCGCGGGCTGCGCGAGCAGGTCGCCGAGCAGATGATCTCGGGCTTCTCGAACCACCTCTCCGACATGGACGCACCGCAGATGCAGGCGATCCACCAGTTCTGCGTGGCGAACCTCGAGAACCAGGTGCGCGACCCCGTCCTGCGCGAGAAACTCCGCCCCGACTACCGCGCGGGATGCAAGCGCCTGATCCTCTCCGACGGCTTCTACGAGGCGATCCAGCGGCCGCAGGCGCACCTGGTCGTCCTGGGCATCGACCGCATCGAGCCCGCCGGCGTGCGGACGCGCGACGGCCGCCTGCACGAGCTTGACGTGCTCGTCCTCGCGACCGGCTTCCGCGTCGACCGCTTCCTTCGGCCCATGGAGGTCGTGGGCCGCGGCGGCACGACCCTGGATCGGTCCTGGCAGGCGGGACCCGCCGCCTACCTCGCGATCTCCGTGCCGGAGTTCCCCAATCTCTTCCTGCTCAACGGCCCCAACGGACCGGTCGGAAACTTCTCGCTCATCGACGTGGTCGAGATGCAGTTCGCCTACGTGCTGCAGATTCTCGACCGCATCCGCTCGGGCGCTTGCCGCGAAGTCGCCGTGTCGCCGGCCGCGATGGAGCGCTTCGACGCCGAGCGGCGACAGGCGGCGAAGAACACCATCTGGGCGAGCGGCTGTCGCAGCTGGTACCTCGACGCGGATTCGCTGCCGACCGCGTGGCCCTGGACCTACGACCGTTTCCGCGACGAGATGCGCGCGCCGCGCATGGCGGACTTCGAGTGTCGCTGAGAAGGCGGACGGGGGATCGCACGATGGGCTTCGACTCGCAGGAGGCGGCGTGAGCACGCCGCGGCTCCCGTTCTCCACCAAGTTCGCCTACGGGTTCGGCTCGGTGGCCGAAGGCGTGAAGGACGCCGCCTTCAAGACGTTTCTGCTGTTCTACTACAACCAGGTGCTCGGCCTGCCTGGCTGGCTGGGGGGCGCGGCCGGCGCGACCGCGCTGCTCGTCGACGCCGCGATCGACCCGTTCATCGGCTCGCTCTCCGACGGGACCCGGACCCGCTGGGGTCGCCGCCACCCGTTCATGTACGCAGCCGCGCTGCCGATGGCGGTGAGCTTCTTCCTGCTGTTCAATCCGCCCGCCGGACTATCGAGCAGCGGACTCTTCGCGTGGCTGGCCTCGTTCTCGATCCTGGTGCGCTGCTCGATGTCGCTCTACTCGATCCCGAGCAACTCCCTCGTGGCGGAGCTCACGCCCGACTACGACGAGCGCACCTCGCTGCTCGCGTGGCGCCATCTCTTCGGCTGGACCGGGGCGGTCGTGATCACGCTTCTCGCCTACCTGTGGCTGATGGCGCCGGGCGCAAAACTCGCCGACGGACTGCGCAACCGCGCCGGCTACGCGAGTTGGTCGGCGACCGGGGCGGCGATGATCGGCTCGGCGATCTTCCTGTGTGCACTTGGCACCCATCGCCTGATTCCCGGGCTCAGGAGTCCGCCGTCCGCCGGTCCGTTCAGCCTGCGACGGCTGCGCGCGGAGGTCGGCGAGGCCCTCGGCAACCCGTCCTACCGGACCTTGGTCGTCGCCTCGCTCTTCGCCTCGGTCGGCGGTGCCTTCACCGACATCTTCGGTCTCTACCTGAACTCGTACTTCTGGGAATTCGCGCCTGAGCAGCTCGCGGCCTTCGTTCCCGCGCTGGTCATGGGGGTCGCCGTGGGCGCGGCCCTCGCGCGGCCGATCAGCGTGAGGTTCGACAAGCGTCACGCCGCGCTGGCACTCGCGACGGCGGCGGTCTTCGTCGGGCCGCTGCCGGTCTTCCTGCGCCTGGCGGGCCTGATGCCGGCCAACGGCAGCTCGCGCCTGCTCGCGGTGCTGGTCGCGCACTCGGCGTTCATGGTCGCGTGCGCCGTGTCGATCGGCATCCTGATCGGGTCGATGATCAGCGACACGATCGACCAGAACGAGCTCGAACACGGCAGTCGACGCGAGGGAATCTTCTCCTCGGCGATCGCCTTCTCGGCGAAGGCGGCGACCGGCGTGGGCACCTTCCTCGCCGGCTTGGCGCTCGATCTCATCCACTTTCCGCGCCCGACCCCGGGCGAGCCGCCGCCGGTGGTCGCCCCGGAGCAGGCGACCGCTCTCGGCTGGATCGTCGGACCCGGCCTGTTCGGTCTGTGGCTGATGACGCTCGTGTTCCTGTCGCGCTATCGCCTGACGCGCGCGGAGCATGCGCGCATCCTGCAGGAACTCGCTCGACGGCCGCACGCGCCCGCCTGACCTCGGCCAAGCGGCGCGGCCTCGACGCGGTACCGAGGGTGGTGCTAGAAGCGGGCCGTCCGGGGGAGGGGTGGGGTTGGCGAAGACGATTGACAGCAGGGTCGCCGAGGCCTTGGTGCTGCCGTTGCGTGGTACCGGACTGCGCCCCAACCACATCACCACCGTTGCCCTCGGGGGCGGCCTGCTCGGGGCCCTGTGCTTCGCGCACGGGGGATACCACCAGGCCAACCTCGGCGCGCTGCTCTACGCGGTGTCCATGCTGCTCGACCACGCCGACGGGGAATTTGCCCGCGCCACCGGGCAGACCTCGGAGTTCGGGCACGTCTACGATCGCGTCGCCGATCTCATGGTCAAGCTCGCGACCTTCGTCGGCATGGGCCTCGGGCTGCGCCACGGGCCGCTCGGCGGCGTCGCACCGGTCCTGGGCCTTCTCTCAGGCGCGGCCCTGATCGTCATCTTCCGGTCGCGCAGCGAACTCGCGCGCCGTCGCGGCGCGGAGGTCGGGTTCCGGCAACCGTCGGCGGGTGCGTTCGAGATCGAGGACATCCTGTACTTGGTCGCCCCGATCACCTGGTTCGGCGGATTGCGCTGGTTCGTCGCCGCAGCCGGGGTGGGTGCGCCGATCTTCGCCGCGCTGACCGTCGCGCAACTCCTTCGCGTCCGCCGCGAAGACGCTGCGGGAGGCGCATGACCTCCGCCGGGGCCGGCGACGGCAGCCCCGCGAAGAAGCGCGGCGCCTTCGGCTTGGGCCTCGCGGTCGGGATCGCGCTCTTCACTGGCATCATCGCTTGGCATGGCTTCGGGGACGTGCTCGCCGCGCTCCGCGTGGCGGGTGGTGGGCTTCTCGTCGTCGCCGCCTTCCATCTGGTGCCGCTCGTGCTCGACGCCTTCGGCTGGCGCGCGCTCGTTCCACCGTCGGAGCGGCCGCCCGCGGCGGAATTCGTCCGGGGCCGCTGGATCGGCGAGTCGGTGAACTCGCTCCTTCCGGTGCTGCAGATCGGCGGGATCATCGTGCGTGCCGGCATGCTTCGCCGACGCGGGGTCCGCTCGGGGCCGGCCGGTGCGAGCGTCGTCGTCGATATGACGCTCGTCGCGCTCAGTCTGGTCGCGTTCTCGTTTCTCGGAGTGGTGATATTGGTCGGGCGCATCGGCGCCGGGCGTCTCAGCCTCGTGGCGGCGCTGGGGGCCGTCCTGATGGCCGGCATGGTGGGCGGCTTCTTCCTCCTGCAGCGACGGGGCCTGTTCGGCCCGGGCGCGCGCCTCCTCGGGCGCATGACGGACCGGGTGCGGGGCGCATCGCTCGGCGTGCGGGCCGAGGAACTCGACCGGTCGATCGGGGAACTCTATGCGGACCGGCGCGCGCTCCGCCGGTCCTTCGGGTGGCACCTCGCGGCTTGGCTCGCCGGGGCGGGGGAGGTCTGGCTCGCCCTGCGCTTTTTGGGTATCCCGGCCAACGTGCCGAGCGCGCTGATTCTCGAGAGCCTGGTGCAGGCGGTCCGGGCGGCCGCCTTCGCGGTGCCCGGGGCCTTGGGAGTCCAGGAGGGCGGTTACCTGGTCCTCGGGGGCGCGCTCGGAATCCCCCCGGAGACCTGTCTCGCACTCTCCCTGAGCAAGCGCGCGCGCGACCTGCTGCTGGGGCTGCCCGGCCTGGTCGCATGGCAGGCCGAAGTCGGCATGGCCGGTATCGGCTCTTTTGCCGGGGAGGAGGCGCCTTGATCCCGGCGCGATTCCAGGGGCCGGCGCTCTTCCGGGCGCTGAACCAGGGCGGCCGTGCGGCGACGCGGGCCGGTCTTCCGCTGGTTCGGCTCGACGTGGATGCGTTCGTCGATTCCGCGCGTCGTCGCACCGGGCTCGAGGACTTCGGCGACGACGCTTTCCGCGAGCCGCTCGGTCGCGTCGTCGCCTCTCTCGAAGCGGAGGCTGGGCTCAACCTGGTCGGGCGCATCGCGGCCCGCAAGGACATCGTGCGCCTGCTCTCGAGCCGACTGCGCATGCAGGACGATCTGCGGCGCCATCCCGAGATCGCCGGCCAGCCGATCCGCCGGCCGATCTTCGTGACCGGCCTCCCGCGCACTGGCACGACGCTGCTGCACGGGTTGCTCGCTCAGGATCCCGCGGCCCGCGCGCCGCTTGGGTGGGAGATGATGTACCCGTCGCCGCCGCCGCGGCGCAGCCTTGCCGGGCGCGATCCCCGCATCGGACTGGCCGACCGCCAGATCCGCTGGTTTCATCGGCTCGCCCCGGAGTTCCAGAAGATCCATCCGACCGGGGCGTTGCTGCCCGAGGAGTGTCTCGTCATCTCGAGCCACTGCTTCCTCGGCCTCCAGTTCCAGACCATGTACCACGTTCCGTCCTACGAGACGTGGCTCGAGGCGCATGACCTGACGGCTTCCTACCACTGGCACCGCCGCTTCCTGCAGCACCTGGACTGGGGTGCGCCGTCGCCGCACTGGGTGCTCAAGGCTCCCGCCCATCTCTTCGGCATCGAGGCCTTGGTGGCCAACTACCCGGACGCGGGACTCGTTTTTACCCATCGCGCCCCGCTCGAAGTGGTCGGTTCGCTCGCGAGCCTGACGGTCGCGCTGCGCAGCGTCTTCAGCGACGAGGTCGATCCGGTCGGGGTCGGCGCGGAGATGACGCGCCGCTGGTGGAGCGGACTCGAACGGGCCCTGCGCGCCCGCGACGCGGGCGCCATCGCGCCCCGCCGGGTGTTCGACGTACTGTACCGCGACCTCATGCGTGACCCCGTCGGAGTCGTGCGCGGGATCTACGAGGCCTTCGACGTGGAGTTCACCCCGGCCTTCGAGGGCCGGATGCGCGCCTATCTCGCCGAGAACCCCAAGGATCGCCGTGGGCGCCACCAATACTCCCTCGACGAATTCGGTCTCGACGCCGAGGAGGAGACGGCTCGCTATGGCGCCTACGCTCGGCGATTCGGGCTCTGACGAATCCGGTCGCCCGGGGTGACGGGGTGAACCGGACTCCGTCGCGAAGCCTTCTGCAGCGGAGCCGGCGTTGAGCGCGGTGTTCCTGAACGAGCTGCGCCTGCTGCTGCGCGACCGGGGTGCGGTGGTCTGGCTCCTGCTCGGTCCGATCCTTTTCATCACGGTCTTCAGCGCCGCCCGCTACCAGAGCAGCAAGCGCCCGCCGCTGCTCGTCCCGGTCGTCGACGACGACCAGGGACCCGTTGCTCGCACCTTCGTGAAGCTGCTGCGCGAGCATGCCGACGTGCTGGAGACCTCGCGCGCGGAAGCCGAGGCGATGGTCCGCGACCGCGGTCGTGCGGCCGCCGCGGTCGTGTTCCCCGAGGGCCTGAGCAAGCGCTACCTGCAGGGTCGACCGAGCGACATCCTCCTGCTGACCGACCCGGCCGAGGGCGTCGGCGTGAACCGCGTCAAGGTGGCGCTCCTCCTGACGAGCCGCGACGCCGCCGAGATCGCCGACCCGGTGGGCAATCCGCGACTCGAAGTCCACGAGACGAATCTGACCGGCGCCCGGATCGCGCGGCGGTCCCACGAGCAGAACGTACCGGGCTTCGCGGTCATGTTCACGCTGCTCTCGGTGGTCTATGCGACGGCGGCCGCCCTGCAGGTCGAGGCGAAGTCGGGGCTGATCCACCGACTGCTCGTCGCGCCGGTCGGCTTCACCGGGATCCTGCTCGCCAAGGCCGCGTCGCGGATGGTCGTCGGCGCGGTCCAACTGCTCGCACTGCTCGCCTGGGGAGCACTCGTCTTCGGCATCTCGCTCGGCACGTCGCCGGCGGCACTGCTCCTGCTGGTCGCCGCCATCTCGTTTGCGGCCGTGGGCCTGGGCGCCCTCGCGGCCGGGCTCGCGCGCTCGCTGGAGCAGGCGTTGCCGATCGCACTCGCACTCGTCCTGCCGATCGCCGCGATCGGCGGGTTGTGGTGGCCGCTCCACGTCGAACCCGGCTGGATGCGGGCGCTCGCCGACTGGACACCCTCGCGCTGGGCGATGGGCGGACTCGTCGATCTCGTGCTGCGCGACCGAGGCCTCGCCGCGGTGTTGCGCCCTTCGGGCCTCCTCTTCCTGCAGGGTGCGATCCTGCTCGCGGTCGGGTTCCGCCTCTTCCGCGCGCGCTTCGCCACGCGCTGAGCCGTGTCCCGGCGGTGCATTCAAGGGTCGTCCTCGCTGCTGCACGGCGTCGAGATTTGCACCGGCGACCCGTCGGCCGATAGGGTCTACGTCGGTCGTCGCCGTTGGGTCCGCCGGGCGTGATCGGCGACGTCAGCGTCGTCGACGCCGCCGCCGCCGGCGCGGCCCGATCGCCGCCGCCGGAGTGAACATGCCCACGCTCGACATTCGAACCAACCGCGAGTTTTTCGTCCCCTATCTCTCGGGCTCCGGCCTTGAGATCGGCGCGCTCGACGCACCGCTGCGGGTGCCCGCGGGGCAGGCGAAGGTGGTCTATGTCGACACCCTGACGACCGAGGAATTGCGCCGTGCCTTCCCCGACGTGGCGGAACTGGTCGAGGTGGGAGTCGTCGCGTCCGCGGAGGAACTCGCGCCGATCCCCGACGCGAGCCAGGACTTCATCGTCGCGAACCACGTCGTCGAGCACCTGGTCGACCCGCTCGGGACGCTGCGGCTCTGGCGTCGCAAACTCCGCAGTGGCGGGATCCTCTACATGGCGTTCCCGGCGCCGCAGCACTGCCTGGACCGGGTGCGCGCGATCACGCCGGTCCAGCACCTGATCGACGACGCGGCCGCGTCGCGTCGCCGCAGCGTCGACGAGCACATCCTAGCCTTCGCGCTCGCCTGGAACCCGGGCCTCTTTCCCGACCCCGAGAGCCTGCGGAGAGTGCTCGAGACGATGTGGGCGACCGGCACCCTCGATCTCGACGAGCCGACGCGTGCACTGCTCGGCGCGAACGAGGCGGCAGCGCTCGCGGTCCTCGAACGCCACCGCGACGACAACATCCACCAGCACGTCTTCAGCTACGACTCGATGATCGCGCTGCTGCGGCGATCCGCGACCGAGTCGGGACTGGCACTGCGGCTCCTCGACGTCTCGCTGACCAAGGGCTGCCTCTCGGAGTACGTGCTCGTGCTCGAGGCCGTCGAGCCCGGGATCGCCGCGGCTGAGTTCATGACGCCGCGCGCCCGTGCGGCCGAGCGGACGGAGCGCTTCGCCGAGGGCTGGATCGCCGAGAAGGACCGCTGTCTCGAGGCGCAGCGCACCGAGCTTTTCGGGTTGCGCGGGCAGGACGCGAAGCGCTGGCTCGCCTCGCGCTTGGGCGAGTTGCGCGGCCGGGTGCTGGGTTCGCGTTAGGCGTGCGCGCGGGTCGCGCCGGCGACGCATCCCCGCCCGCGGCTCGTCAGCGCAGTAGCCGGAGCGAGAGGAAGGCGAGCGTGCTCTCGAGCATGAGTGCGCCGACCGTGTAACTCGACAACCCGCCGTCGACGAGCGCGCCGATCGCGCGCCCGGTGAACAGCCCCGCGGCGAGCGATCCGATTGCACCGATTGCCGCGCCTTCGAGTGCCGGCCGCAGCAGCGCGGCCGCCGCCATGGCCCCGATCGCGACCTGCAGGCCACCGTACATCGCACGGAGTTCGGTGGTCGCGGTGGTCGTGCGTGCGACGATCCCGGCCGCCTCGTCGAGGAAGCCAGGACGGGCGAGGCAGAACAGGCCGTAGAGGATCCAGAGGAGAGCGTTGGCGGCAAGGAAGAGGCGTCGCAGGTCCATGGGCCCGAGTACGGCACGCGGGCGGGTGGGGTCAATCGTGCAGATGGCCCGGCCGAAGGGGCCGGACGAGGCCAGGGCCTGCGCCGCCGCTCATCCCCGCGGGCTCACCGAGCTCTTGACGGGGCCGCCGACCGCAAGCCACCGGGCGCAGGCGTCGCCGAGTTCGGCCCGGCTGCGCTCCTCGTAGGCCGCCGCCTCGGCCGGGGTGAGCGACTCGGTCCACCGCCCGTTGACGCCCTTGTTGATGAACACCTCGGCCCCGGCGTCCCAGAAGGCGCCGCCGAGGGGGACGGTCTTCGTGGCGTTCTTCTTCATCCACTCGAACGAGCAATGCGTCAGGATGTCGTCCCACCGCGCTTCGTCGATGTCGATGCCGAGAAAGTCCGCGATCCCGCGGATCTCCCCCGCCATGTCCTTCTTCAGGTCGGCGAAGTGGACGAACTTCACATTGGGCAGGTCGCGGATCGCCCACCAACTCCGCACGTTTTCCCAGAACGGCCAGAACGGATGGCCGTCACGATCGAACCATTCCCGCCAGTATTGCCGGATGTCGGCCGGCGGCGGCTCGATGGGGGGACCGACGCGCCCCGGGGTGTCGTTGAGCGCGTCGTACCACGACTGGTTCGCGTTGACGTGATGGTTGTACATGCTCCAGACGACGTCGCGTCCGTCACGGCCAACGTAGAGATACTTCGCCTGCGGGGCGAACCGCAGCGCATCGACCGGGAGGTGGGTCTTCATGAAGCGCCGGTGCGTCTGCGCCTCGAGCAGCGGCAGCTTCACCGCCTTGGGCGGTACCCGCAGGTCGACCCACGGCGACATCTCGGCCACGGCGACGCCGGGGTCGGCGTCGAAGAGCAGTTGGGCGACGATCTGTTGCATCCACGTCGTGCCCGACTTGGCGTAGGTGGCGATGACGACGTCGTCGTCGCGAAACGCGATGTCGTTCCAGATCGTGGAGTCGAAGTGGTGGCTGTGGAGTTCCCGGGTCTTCTCGGGCCACTCGATCGCGTTGCTCATGAAGGCCTCCGGTTGAGCTGGAT
This sequence comes from Klebsiella pneumoniae, assembly GCA_945872365.1. GTDB lineage: Bacteria > Desulfobacterota > Binatia > UBA12015 > UBA12015 > REEB422. The sequence continues at coordinate 56,205 of CAMBZJ010000008.1, read as the reverse complement.
GTCCGCGGGCTGCGAGCTTACACCGGCCGCGCTGAAACGCACGGTCGTCGTCCGTCCCGTCACGAACTCTGGTTTCGTCCGCCCGATCCGCGTCGCGGAGCCTTGCCCGCCTCCCCGAATAACGGCAGTTGCTGCGCGTCCGCCTTCGCCGACCGCCCGTCGCGCAGGGAGTTCTTCGCCCCTGCGAGTTTACTGCTCCCCGAACCTTCGCGCCCGCCCGCGGCCTTTCCCCCCATCCCCGGCGCGAACACGTCGATCGCCGCCACCGCGTCCTCCGCCCGGAGCCGGAACGCCCGACGCGTCTCCGGCACGACGCAGCACGTCCGCAGCGTACCCGGGTCGATGCTGCCGAGCCCGCGGTGCCGTATCTTCGACTCGATCCCGGCCCCCGAACGCCCGAGTTCTTCGAGCTGCTCCCGGTACTCCTCCTCGGTGTACGCGCGGATCGGCGCACCGGTCGCGGGCACGATCTCGAACATCGGCGCCTGCACCGCGAGGAGGCGTCCGTCGTCGAGCCAGGGGCGCATCCAGCGGTGGAAGAACATGAGCAGCAGCACGCCGCAGTGGATCCCATCGGCGTCGGGATCGGTCAGCAGCACGACCCGGTCGTAGCGGGCGGCGGAGAGGTCGAAGGCGTCGTCCCAACCGGTGCCTATCGCCTCGACGAGGGCCGCGAAGAGCGCATTCGCAGCGACCGTCTTGCGCGAAGCCTTCACCGCGTTCAGCGGCTTGCCCTGCATCGGCAGCACCGCCTGGAGGCGTGCGTCGCGCACGCTCTCGACCGCGCGGGAGGCCGACTCGCCCTCGACCACGAAGAGCTCCGCGCCGGAGCCGGCGCCGTGTTCGCGGCAGTCCGCTAGACGCGTATTCGTCGTGGCGTAGGACATGGCGTCGGGGTGGGTGTCGGGCGGGTGGACGCGCGGAGGACGATTCTCCGCGCGTCCGCGGACCGCGTGCCGTGCGGGCGGCCCGCACGGCGCCGGTCGAGCCGCCTAGAACTTGACCTGCGGGACAGCTTGCGCCCCGGGGGCGACCTCGAAGTACTTCTCCGGCTGGAAGCCGGCCCAGCCCGCCCAGAGCGATGTCGGCAGCGATTTCACCGACGTGTTGAACGTCTGGACCATGTCGTTGTAGCGCCGCCGTTCGGTGGCGATCCGGTTCTCGGTGCCGGCGAGTTCGTCCGAGAGCCGCGCGAACTGGGTGTCGGCCTTGAGTTGCGGATAGGCCTCGGCGAGCGCGAGCAGCCGACCGAGGGCGCCCGACATGGAGTTGGCGGCGTCGATCTGTGCGTCCTTGGTCTTCGCGCCGAGCATCTGCGCGCGGGCCTTGGCGATGTTGTCGAAGACGTCCTTCTCGTGGGTCGCGTAACCCTTGGTCACCTCGACCAGGTTCGGGATCAGGTCATTGCGCCGCTGCAACTGGTTCTCGACCTGCGACCACTGGCCACCGATCGCCTCCTTCTGCGAGACGAGCGTGTTGTAGCCGCACCCGGCGAGCTGTGAGCCCAGCATCAGGGCCGCGAGGGCGACGAGCCCTCGACCTGCGAAACCCAGACCGATTCTTCCTCTGCGATCGTTCATCATTTCACCAACTCCCTCCGGCGCCGCCTCCTCCGAAGCGACCGCCGCCGAATCCACCGAATCCACCAAAGCCTCCACTGCCACCCGAAACCTCCCCGAATCCACCGCCCAGGCCACCGCCGAAGCCGCCGCCGAATCCACCGCGCCGCCATCCGGAGCGCGAGAATCCCTGATCGTGCGGATCGTATCCGTAACCAGGCCGGGCGTTCTGACCAGCGGCTCCCATCATGAGCCGCATGATGATGAAGAAGAGCAGGAGCAGGAACAGCAACTGGAACAGGCTGATCTCCTGCGGTGCGGCGCGCGTGCGCTTGGGCAGTCCGGTGAGCGTGACCCCGGCGTCGTTCGCGATCGCGCCCGCGAGCGCCATCGTCGCGTCGGAGATGCCGCGGGAGAAGTCGCCCTGCCGGAACGCCGGGACCACCAGCTGGTCTCGGATCGCCCCGACCTTGCCGTCGGGCAGGGGGCCCTCGACCCCGTAGCCCGTCAGGATGTGCATCTTGCGGTCGTCCGTCGCGACCAGGAAGACGACGCCGTTGTCCTTGCCGGCGACGCCGGGCTTCCAGCGCTCGGCGATCGCCATCGCGTAATCGTCGATGGTCTCGGGCTGCGTCGAGCGCAGCGTCACGACGGCGATCTCGGCCCCGGTCTTCTGCTTGAGTTCCTGGATCAGGAGTTCGAGCCGTTGCCGGGTCGCCGGCTCGACCACCCCGGCGAAGTCCGACACGAAGCCCCCGGGCGGGGGCACGTCGATGTGCTTTGCCTGGGCCGCTGCGGGACGCGGCGAGACGAGGGGCAGCCACGCCAGCGCCGCGACCGCGAGCAGTCCGGCGAGCGGGGAGAGTCGGGATCGGCGCGCGCGGCGCGGATCCTTCGCGGCGATCTCAGACGCGGTGCGCATCGATCGCCCGGACCAGGGCCTCCATCTCGTCGATCAGGGCGTCGAGGAACCGGTCGAGATCGAGATCCTCGGGCCAGGCGCGTCGGCCTTCGCGCATCTCGTGGAGCTGCTCGAAGTGCGAGAGGTTCACGCCGGCCTGCTCGCTCGTTCGGCGCAGCAATTCCGGCTGCCGCGGCAAGCGCATCGTCGGCGCGTCGAGGCGCGCGCTGCAGATGACCACCACGGCAGAGACGAGTTGGGCCAGCGCCTCGCGCACGTGGAAGTCCTGCGGCCGGTGGATCGCGAGGCTGTGCAGGCGCAGCAGGGTGGTCCGGGCCTCGCGCTCGGCCGCGGTGCGCAGCGCCTCCGCCGGGATGAGCAGCCGGGGGATCAGGTCCGCCCCGGCGAGCAGGCGATGGCGCAGGCGCATGTCGGTGAGTTCGATCGGGAAGGAGTCGCCGGCGGTATCGAGGAAGTCCGGGCGGACCACCAGCGGGGTGGCGAAGCGCAGCCCGAGCCGGTCCGACTCGCGCTGGAGCACGGTGCCGATCAGGCGGAGATCGGCGAACGAGACGTTATGGAGGGCGATGAACAGGTTGACGTCGGAGTGTCGCGGGGCGAAGTCGTCGCTCGCGGCACTGCCATAGACTTCGACCGAGATCGCGTTGCTGCCGAGTCCGGCGAAGAGCTTCGTGCCGATCTCGTCGATATGTCGCGCGGTTTCAGGCCGTGGCTGCATCGTTCGTCCGCTCTCCGCACACCCCGAACGGGCGCTCGCTCCGATCCCGGCCGGCCCCGGGTCTCAGAGCCAATGGCGAACCTTGGTCAGGAAGTAAAGGACGGCGATCAAGCCGACCAGACCGTAGCGGATCTCCGGCGGGGGATCGAGGATGAACGAGGCGACCGAGATCACGGCCCCGATTGCCAGCACCACGGCCACGGCGGGCCGGATCCGGACCGGCAGTTCGCCCGCCTCGACCTTTCCGGTCGCCGCGACGTCGGTCGCCGCAGGACTCCCGCGGTCGGCACTTTGGCCTTCGAAGCGGCCGTCTTCCCGATCGGTTCCCATGGACCCGCCGCGGATCGTAACGCCGGATTCGCCCGGATCGAGTCCTTCGCACCCCGAAGCGGCGATTTTTTTCGCCGCCCCGCGGTCGCGTGCGAGGGGGCGGCCGTCGCGCGCGCCGTTCGCGCGTCTCGGTCGCTGCTCAGCGCAGGCGTGAGTAGCGATCGTCGCGCCAGGGGTGGGCCGTGTTGGAATAGCCGTTGCGCTCCCAGAAGCCGGGCTGGTCCCCGGGCAGCAACTCCAGCCGCGCGATCCACTTGGCCCCCTTCCAGGCCCAGAGCTGCGGCGTGATCATGCGGACCGGCCCGCCGTGTTCGAGCGCGAGCGGCCGTCCGTCGGCACCGTGGACGAGCAGCACGTCGTCCTTCAGCGCCTCGGCGAGCGGCAGGTTCGTCGAGTAGCCGTCGTGGCCGTGGCAGAGGACGTGGGTCGCCGCATCGTCGGGCAGCGCGAGGGCGCACACGGTGGACAGGCGCACGCCGCGCCACGGGACGTCGAGACGCGACCAGCCGGTGACGCAGTGGAAATCGCTCGTGTCGTCGACCTGCTCCAGGGCGAGCAGGCCCTGCCAGTCGAGGACGAACGGGTTCGCGCAGGCGCCGTCCACCCGCAGCGTCCAGTTCGACTCGGTGAGGTCCGGCGTGATGCCGAGGTCGAGCACCGGCCACTTGCCCGGCTTTGCCGCCGTCTGGCCCGGTGGCAGCTTCGGCATCCCGTGTCGGTTCGGCGGCCCGTGTCCGAGGGGGCCGGGGTCGGAGAGCGAAGGCGTCGCGGCGGTGCGCTCCAGGAAGCGCTCGCGGAGCCGGAGGCGGGCCGCGAGCACCCGCGGATCGACGCCGGAAGGATCTCGTTCGTCCTGCGCAGGCATTCCCTTCCTTAGCGCTCTTTCCTCGGGCCCGGGAGTGGCGCAATCTGGGAGCGGAATGGGCGATTTCGGTCCGGAAGAGAAGGGCTACCTGCGATCGGCTCTCGCGGCGGCCCACGGGGCACGGGACTTCCTCCTCTGGCTGGAGTCCAGCGGGGAGCGCCTGTCGCCCGACATCCTCGACGAAATCGCCGCCCGTGCCGAGAGCGTCCATGCGCCGCTGTTCCGCAGCGTCCGGCGTGCGCTCGACGCGGCACGAACGCCCGCCGGACTCGCTCCGTGGGCCGAGCGCTTCGACTCCGGCTTCGCGGACACCGAGCGATCCTGCGAAGCCCTGTCGTCGCTGTCATCGGCGCCGCCCCTCGCGCGGATCGAACGCGTGCTCGCAGCCCTCCACCATGCCGCGCGCGCCCAGGAATGCTTCTACGGTTTGCGCGCGACGCTCCCGTCGTTCGCCCGCTTCTGGGATCTGCCGGGGGCGATCGTGCCGGATCGAGCGCCGCGTCGTGCCGACGCCGAGGGGCCCGCGACCGGACTCGTCCACGTCGGGCCGAGCGGCCACCACGGCGGCTTCTCGCTCTACGTGCCGGAGGGGCGTGCGCCCGAGCGACCGCGTCCGCTGCTCGTCGCCCTGCACGGCGGGTCGGGCAACGGTCGCGACTTCCTCTGGACCTGGCTGCGGGAGGCGCGCAGCCGCGATTGGATGCTGGTCGCACCCACCGCGGTGGACCAGACCTGGGGCGCGATCGAGGGCGAAGGCCTGCTCTCGATCCTCGGCTGGATCGCGAACCGCTGGCCGATCGATCGTCGGCGCATCCTGCTCACCGGGCTCTCGGACGGCGCCACCTTCGCGCTCGTCTACGGCCTCGCCCACCCTGGCGTCTACCGGGCGATCGCGCCGCTCTGCGGCGTGCTGCACCCGGTGAACGAGGCCCTCGGCAACCTCGGTCGCGCGCGCGGCATGCCGATCTACCTGGTGCACGGGGCGAGGGATTTCCTGTTCCCGGTGGAGATGGCCCGCGAGACCCATGCGACGCTGCGCGCGGCCGGGGCCGCTGTCGTCTACCGCGAGATCGCGGATCTCTCGCATACCTACCCGCGCTCGGAGAACGTGCGCATCCTCGATTGGTTCGACGGGCTCGGGGCCTGAGACCGCCTTGCCGCGGCGCCGCGGCACGCTATCGCTGGGCTCGATGGACGACGAGGCGCAGCAGGAATCGGCATCGGTGCGCGAGGCCCCTTTTCCGTTCCTGCCGGCGCTGCGCGCGGCCGTGCGATGGCTCGCCGGACTCGACGAGTCGGCGAGCGCGGACCTCGCGCACGGGACGCTTTTCTTCCCGGCACTGGGCCTCCTGTATGGGTTGCTGGTCGCGGCGATCGAACGGGGGGCGGGCGCCTTCTTGCCGGCCGTGCTGGTCGCTCCACTCGTCGTGGGCGCGCTTGCCCTCCTGCAGGGGGGAGGTGGACCGCGCGCGGTACTGCTCGGAATCGCGGCCCTGGTCTCCGGTGACGCGGGAAAAACCCCCGACGAAGGACCGGTCGACGGTGGTCTCGTCGCGGAAGCCGGGCTCTCGGACGTCGACGCCGATGCCGACGCGAGGGGCGTGCCCGGGGCCGGGGCCCTCGCCGCAGGGAGTCTCGCGACGGCGCTCCTGCTGGTCGCCAAGGCGCTGGCCGTCGCGGCGCTCGCCGGCCGGGCACTCGGGATCGCGGTCGTGCTCGCCGCGCTGCTCGGACGCTGGGCGCTGGTCGTGCAGGCCTACGGCTCGATCCCACGTCCCGGGGACGGGTTCGCCGCGACGCTTTGTCGCGGCTGCACCTTCCGTGAATTCGGCAACGCGAGCGTGAGCGCCATGGCGATGACGCTCGCGCTCGCCAACGCGGTGGGACTGGGGCTGCTCTTCGCGGTCGCCGCGCAGACGATCGGGCTGCGCATCCTCGCGCATCGCCGCGGCGGCGCGAGCCGGGTCTCGATCGAGGCCGGCGGTGAACTCGCCGAGACGACCGTGCTCGTGCTCTGTGCGCTGCTCGCGCGGGCCCTCGCGGCGGGCTGAAGACCCGCGCTCGCCGTGCAGCCGCGGCCGCGGCGCGGTCCGCCGTGCGGACGATCAGCGGCGGCGGAACCCGTAGCGGGCGGCGAGCTCGGCGAGGCCGGCGAGTTCCGGGCGGATGGCGGATGCTGCGTTCGCGGCAAGTTCGGCGCCACCGGTTCCGCAGGCGCTGCCGAAGGGGCCGCTCGGTACATCGAAGCGGGGGGCCCGCGTGTCCGGGTGGGCGAAGTCGAGCACCGCGGCCAGGTTATTCGCGCTCGCGTCGCGGGCCGAGAGCGCTTCGAGCCCCCAGCGCCACTCGATCATCGCGAGCACCGAGGTGTGGTCGTACTGCGCATGGCCCACGAAACCGCGTCGCGCGAAAGGCGACACGACCAGCGAGGGCACGCGGAATCCGAGGCGTCCGTCGTTGGCGATCGTCTCGTCCCACGCGGTGCGCGGGGCGAGCGGCGGCGGCACGTGGTCGTAGAAGCCGCCCCACTCGTCGTAGTTGACGACCAGCACCGTCCCGGGCCAGTTCGGGCTCGAGACGACCGCTTCGTAGATACGGTTCAGGAGCGCCTGGCCGTTGCGCACGTCGGCCATCGGGTGGTCGTCGTTGGAGACGCCCTGCCCCTCGCCGACGAACTCCGGATCGACGAAGGACACGTGCGGCAGTCGTCCGGCGGCGGCATCCTCGAAGAACGCGTCGATCGGGGTGGAGATGCCGGAGAGGGCCCCGCCCCACAGCGCGGTCACCGGCAGGTCGCTGTAGTAGTAGCGACCGGTCAAGCCGGCCGCGGCGAGCCGATCCCAGATCGTCGGCAGCGTCGAGACGTCGTAGGTGTTGCGCCTGCGGTCGGTCTGGGCCGCGTGCATGAAGATGCGATTGGGGTAGGTCGGTCCGAGGATTGCGCAGAAGTAGCGGTCGAGCGTGGTCCACGCGGGCACGGCGGAGCCGAGGAACGCGAGGTCGCCCTGCTCGTAGTAGCCGATCGGGAAGACGTCGTCGGTGCCCGCGAGAAGCCAGCCGTCGTTGGTACCGTCGGCGAACTGCTCGCGTCCTCCCGCATAGGAGTGGTCGGGATCGCGGAAACGGCAGTTCTGGAAGTCCGGAGCGAGCGGGAACGTGGGATGCACGAGGCCCGACTTGTCGGCGTAGCGCAGGCCTTCCTGCACGCCATCGGCACCCGGTACCCAGCCGAGGAAGTGGTCGAAGGAGCGGTTCTCCATCATCAGGACGATGACGTGCTCGATGCCGGAGGCGCCGGGCGCGGGCAGGGGCCTCGCCTCGGGATCGTCTCCCGCGGAGGAGGCGGTGTCGCCGCAACCGCCGAGCGCGAGCGCGCCGGTCGCGGCCGCGATTCCCGCGAGGAACTCCCTGCGCGACAGCGACCCGTCGCCCGAGGGAAGCGAGAGGGATGCGGGGATCGGGCGGGTCGGCTTTCGTCGGGCCATCGTCTCTCTCCCGGGCTGGACTTGGCGTTGCCCGATGATGCCGTCATATTACAGCGCCGATGGCAATGGCTTTTTTCCGCGCTGCGGGGCTCCGGGTTCGGCGCATGCGACCGCCGGCGGTGCTCGGGATCGCGCTCGCGCTCGGCGCGCTCGCCTGTCGATCGCGGCCGGGGCCCGCTCCTCCCGTCCGGATCGAGATCCGGACCGCGCTCGGCGCGATCACCGCCGAACTCGACCCCGGCCGCGCCCCCGCGACCGTCGCCAACTTCCTGCGCTATCTGGACGCCGGTCTCTTCGACGGTGGCCGCTTCCACCGCGCGGTCACCCCGGAAAACCAGCCACGCGACGCCGTACGCATCGAGGTCGTCCAGGGCGGACCGTCGCCCGCGCGGGCCGTGCAGGGCTTTCCCCCGATCGCCCTCGAACGAACGAGCGCCACCGGCCTGCGCCACCTCGACGGGACCCTTTCGATGGCGCGTTCCGATCCCGACACCGCGACGTCCGACTTTTTCGTCTGCATCGGCGACCAGCCCGCGCTCGATTTTGGGGGGCCGCGCAACCCCGACGGCCAAGGCTTCGCCGCCTTCGGTCGCGTGGTCGCCGGGATGGACGTGGTGCGCGCGATCCAGGCCTCGCCGACGCGTGGTCAGCAACTCGATCCACCGGTCGCCATCGAGTCGATCCGGCGCTCGCCGCCGCCGACGCGGTGAGGGCGGATCCCGGTTGCGGACCCGCCCCGGGGTCTATTTGCCGAAGCGCTGCAGCGCGTTGAAGTCGAAGAACGCGGGGTCGAACATGAGTCGCCGGTCGCTCGCCGGGTCCTTCGAGTCGACCATGAGTCCGCTGACGGTGGCGCGATTCATCTTGACGTTCTCGGCCGTCTGGTAGCCCATGTTTGACGCCCAGATCCAGTCTTCCTGGCCGTCGGGGCGGGTGTTGGGCCGGTTGATCATGCCGAGCACGTAGTAGGTGTTCATCAGGTCGCCCTGCCAACTGAACTTGCGGTTGAAGGCGCCCTGGTAGGTCTCCTTGTCGACGTAGAGCTGGACCTTGCCGTAGAGGTAGTACTTGTCCTTGGGCGTCGCCTCGATGATCCACATCGGTCGCTTCGCGAGCTGCGGACCGACCGGCGCCCACGGCAGACCCTTCCAGGCGGGGTCCTGGAATCCGACCGAGGGGAGATCCTTCGGCCAGGACGACCGCCAGCCGCCGTTCGGCAGCCAGCGCTGGTTGGCCTTGCCCTCGAGGCTCAACGGGTCGACGTAGCGCAACTGGTCCTTGGCCTCGACGACCTTCCACTCGAAGTCCTCGGGCTTGCCGTCGAAGAACGGACCGTCGTCGGAACTCATGTCGGAGCCGAGAAAGCCGTCGGAGCGGTTGGTCGGCGACACGGCGCGCGTGCGGCGCAGCGACGGCACGTAGGCCCAGGTGGAGTCGCGCTTGTCGGCATCGCGGTAGCGCCAGGCGAGGGCGGTCGTTCCCTGCAGGTCGGTCGGCGACGTGGTGGTCGCGATGAACTGCATGAGCAGGTTCTGCGGGTTCGGGATGCGATACGCCTCGGACTGCCCGTCGTAGTAGAGGAAGTACACCTCCTGGCCGGCCTCGCGGTCGATCCCGGTCGGATTCACCCACACCAGGCGCACGTCGTTGTGGCTGTTCCCCTGGTACCAGTAGGCGTAATACGAGTCCCAGAGGATCTTGATGCCCGCCCTCGGATCCTTCGCGTCGACGTCGGGAAAGGGGAAGCCGTAGACCAGCGGCGGCTGCTTGCCGGTCGCCTTGTCGATGATCGTGCCGGCCTCGTTCACGTCGTACTTGCCGCGGTTGGCCTGCGTCGCGTCCTCGAAGGCCTTCTCGAACCGATACTTACCCATCGGCCAGTCGACGATCCGGTTCTGGTACTCGCCCTTCTTGTAGTGCTCGAGGACTTCGGGCGGGAGCAGTCCCTCCGCGGTCTGCCAGTTCTCCTTGCCCAGCGTCGCGGCGGAAGCGGCCGGGGCGACGGCCGGCGCACTCGTCGCCGCCTGGTCGGCGCGGGTCGTATCGGGGGACAGCGTCGTCGCTGCGGCCAGGGCGGCTGCAGCGAGCCATGCTCTGCGCGAGAACTCCATCCGTTGCACCTCCGTCGGGGGACTTCCGAGTCTCCCGACGCAGGGCTATCCCGATCGCGAAGGTCGGATCAAGCGGCGGGGCCGGATCCGCCCCGGAGGGTGGGGGCCCGGTCGGGGCTTCGCTTCGATTGACTTCCCGGGGGTGGCGTTCCACGAAACTCGTCGCAGGAGGGCGGATGGCGTACGTCGCGGCGATCGACCAGGGAACCACAGGGAGCACGGCGCTCGTCCTCGACCGGCTCGGGCGTGTCGTCGGCCGCGCCTACAGCGAGTTCGGCCAGCACTTTCCGCGGCCCGGATGGGTCGAGCACGACGCCGAGGAGATCTGGCGCGTCTCGCTCCGCGTGCTGCGGGCGGCGGTGCGCGGGGCCGGCATCGAGCCCGGCGCGCTCGCGGGCATCGGCATCACGAACCAGCGCGAGACGACCGTCCTGTGGGATCGCGAGACCGGCCGGCCGCTGCACCGTGCCATCGTCTGGCAGGACCGCCGCACCGCCGAGCGCTGCGACGCGCTGCGTGCGGCGGGACGTCTGCCGCTCGTCGCGTCGCGCACCGGGCTCGTGCTCGACGCGTACTTCTCCGGCACGAAGCTCGAGTGGTTGCTGCGCAACGTGCCCGGTGCGGCGGCCCGGGCTGCTCGCGGCAAGCTAGCCTTCGGCACGATCGACAGCTGGCTCGTGTGGAAGCTGACCGGTGGCGCGGTCCACGCGACCGATTTCACCAACGCCTCGCGCACGATGCTCTTCGACATCCACCGCCGTCGCTGGGATCCTGAGCTGCTCGCGATGCTCGGGGTGCCGGTACAGGTCCTGCCCGAGGTGCGCCCCTCGAGCGGCGACTTCGGCCGCACCGCGCCGGGCGTGCTCGGCCGCACGTCGATCCCCATCGCCGGCATCGCCGGCGACCAGCAGGCGGCGCTCTTCGGCCAGCAGTGCGTGCGCCCCGGCATGGTGAAGAACACCTACGGCACCGGCTGCTTCGTGCTGACGTCGACCGGCGACCGCGCGGTGCGTTCGAAGAACGGGCTGCTGACGACGATCGCCTGTGCACCCGACGGCGGCCCGGCCTACGCCCTCGAGGGGTCCGTCTTCGTCGGCGGCGCCGTCGTGCAGTGGCTGCGCGACGGACTCGGCATCGTCGCCCGCGCGGCCGACACCGAGAAGATCGCCACGAGCGTGACCGGCAGCGACGGCGTGTACGTCGTGCCGGCCTTCGTCGGCCTCGGTGCTCCCTACTGGGACTCCGAGGCGCGCGGTGCGATCGTCGGCCTCACCCGCGGCACGACCCGGGCGCACGTCGTGCGCGCGGCCCTCGAGTCGATCGCCTTCCAGAGCCGCGACGTGATCGAGGCGATGGACGCCGACATGCGCACCGCCGGCTTCCCGCGCGGCGTGAGCGAGATTCGCGTCGACGGCGGCGCCGCTGCGAACGACTTCCTGATGCAGTTCCAGGCCGATCAGATCGGCGTGCCGGTGGACCGTCCGAAAATCGTCGAGACGACCGCCCTCGGTGCCGCCTACCTCGCCGGTCTCGGCACCGGGGTCTGGCGACCCGGCGACCTCGACCGGATGCGCCGGCGCGACCGGGTCTTCCGGCCCCGGGCGAAGCCGGGGGAGCGGGCCTGCCTTTACGCGGGCTGGAAGGCGGCGGTCGAGCGGGCCCGGTTGCGCCCCGCGTCGGCGCCGGCGGCGGGTCCGACGGGCGCCAAGCCGCGGGCCCGACGGCGCAAGGTGGTTTGAAGGCCCCCGCCGGGGGTGCTAGCGGCAGCGGACCATGAAAGAAGGCATTCATCCCCGCTACGAGGCCACGCAGATCTCCTGCAGCTGTGGCAACGTGATCGAGACCCGCTCGACCGCCGAGAAGCTGCACGTCGAAGTCTGCGCGCAGTGCCACCCGTTCTACACCGGCAAGCAGAAGCTCATGGACGTCGCGGGCCGCGTCGACCGCTTCAACCGTCGCTACGGCAAGAAGAAGGACCCCGCCGCTCCGGCGGGCGCCTGATCCCGCACCTGCGCCGGCGCGCGCGTCGGCGCCCGCGCGACGCCGCGTCGGCCTGATCCATGCTCGACAAGCTTGCCGAGCTCGAGACCCGCTACCGCGAGCTGGAGGCCCTGCTCGTCGATCCGGCGGTAATCGGCAACCGGCGCGACTTCGCACGCCTGTCCCGTGAGCGCGCTTCGCTCGAGGACGTCGTCGCATGCTTCCGCGACTGGAGAGTCCTCGCCGACGAGGAACGCGATCTCGGGGGCCTGGTCGAGGATCCCGATCCCGACCTGCGCGACATGGCGCGCGCCGAGTTGCCCGCTCTGCGCAAGCGCCGCGAGGCGACCGAGCAGGCGCTGCGCCTGCTGCTGATCCCGAAGAATCCCAACGACGAGCGCAACGTCATCCTCGAGATCCGCGCCGGCACCGGCGGCGAGGAGGCAAGCCTCTTCGCCGCGGACCTCTTCCGCATGTACACGCGCTTCGCCGAGCGGCGCGGCTGGCGCATCGAGATCCTGAGTTCCAATGCAACGGGTCTCGGCGGCTTCAAGGAGATCGTCTCCTCGGTCGAAGGGCGTGGCGCCTACAGCCTGCTCAAGTTCGAGGCCGGCGTCCACCGCGTCCAGCGCGTTCCCTCGACGGAGGCCTCGGGCCGCATCCACACGTCGGCCGTCACGGTCGCGGTGCTGCCCGAGGCCGACGAGGTCGACGTGGAACTCGAGGACAAGGAATTGCGCATCGACGTCTTCCGCTCGTCGGGTCCCGGCGGGCAGAGCGTCAACACGACCGACTCGGCGGTGCGGGTGACGCACCTGCCGACCGGTCTCGTGGTGAGTTGCCAGGACGAGAAGTCGCAGCACAAGAACAAGGCGAAGGCGCTCAAGATCCTGCGCTCGCGTCTGCTCGAACGCGCCCAGGAGGAGCAGCGCTCGGCAATCGCGCAGAGCCGGCGCAGCATGGTCGGAAGCGGGGACCGCTCCGAGCGCATCCGGACCTACAACTTTCCGCAGAACCGGGTGACCGACCACCGCATCAACCTGACCGTCCACGCGCTCGACCGGGTGCTCGACGGCGACATCGACCCGGTCGTCGGACCGCTCGTCGCGCACCACCAGGCGGCGGCTCTGGAGTCGGCCGGCTGAGCGCGACCGTCGGCAGCGCGCTCGAGGACGCCGCAGCGACGCTCTCCGCGGCCGGCAGCGAGAGCCCGCGGCTCGACGCGGAGTTGCTCCTCGGCGCGGTGCTCGGTTTCTCGCGCGCCCGGATCGTCGCCGAGCGACGCTTGCTCCTCGGGCCGCAGGACGCCGCGGCCTTTGCGGCGCTCGTCGGGAGGCGACGGCGCCGGGAGCCGGTCGCCTACCTTCTCGGGGAGCGCGAGTTCTGGTCGCTCGACCTCGCGGTCGATCCCCGTGTTCTCGTTCCCCGGCCCGAGACCGAGCGTCTCGTCGAGGTGGCCCTCGAGACGATCGTGCGCTCGCCGTCGACGCCGGGAGGTCGGCCTTGGCGCGTCGCCGACGTCGGCACCGGCAGCGGCGCGATCGCGCTCGCCCTCGCGACCTCGGCTCCGCCGGGCTCCCGCGGGATCGTCTTCGCCACCGATCGCTCTGCGGGCGCGCTCCGGGTCGCCGCCGCCAACGTCGCCCGGCACCGGGCCGCCCTGCAGTGGCCGGTCGTCGCGCTGCGGGCCGACCTGCTCTCCGCCATGGCGCCCGCGTCGCTCGACCTGGTGCTCTCGAACCCTCCCTACCTCTCGCCCGACGACATGGTCGCCGCTCCGCCGGAACTCGCTTTCGAGCCCGTGGCGGCGCTCGCGGGTGGCGATCCCGACGGTTTAGGTGTAGTGCGAGCGCTCGTCGGGCAGGCGGCCGGGGTTCTGCGGCCGGGGGGATTTCTCGCCTGCGAAATCGGAGCCGGGCAGGGGGCCGCCGCGGTCGAATGCTTCTCGTCGGACATCTGGCGGGATCCTGCCGTCGTGAGGGACATCGAGGGTCGGGACCGGGTCGTGGTGGCACGACGCGATCCGCTCGCCTGAGGGCGCGAACCGGCAGCGGCCGCCGCGCGGACGGCAATCGAACGGGAGAGGGGGCGACATGGACGCGATCGTGATTCGCGGTGGGTTGAGGCTCGCCGGCGAGGTCGAGGTCGGGGGGGCCAAGAACGCGGCGCTTCCGATCCTGTTCGCATCCCTGCTCACGCCGGGCACCTGTCGCATCCGCAACGTGCCGAAGGTCGTGGACTGCGTCACGACCGAGCGGCTGCTCGAGCAACTCGGGGTCGAGGTCGAGCCCAACCATGACGGCAGCGTCGTCCTCGCCGCCAGGAACATCACCAGTTTCGAGGCGCCCTACGATCTCGTGAAGACGATGCGGGCCTCCTTCCTCGCGCTCGGCCCGCTGCTCGCGCGCTTCGGCGAGGCGCGGGTCGCGACGCCCGGGGGCTGCGCGATCGGCAGTCGCCCGGTGAACATCCACCTCGCGGCCTTCGAGCAGATGGGCGCGTCGATCCACCACTCGCATGGCTACGTCGAGGCGCGTGCACCGCGCGGCTCCGACGGTCGCCCGCGGCTGCGCGGGGCGCACATCACCTTCGAGATGCCGTCGGTCGGTGCGACCGAGAACGTCATGATGGCGGCCTCTCTCGCGAGCGGCACCACAATCATCGACAACGCGGCCCGCGAGCCGGAGATCGTCGATCTCGCCGACATGCTCCGCGCGATGGGCGCGCTCATCCACGGCGACGGCACCTCGACGATCACCGTCGAGGGGCGCGAGGCGCTCGGGGGCTGCAGCCACACCGTCGTCCCCGACAGGATCGAGGCCGGGACCTTCCTCATGGCCGTGGCGGCTGCGGGTGGGGACGTCGTGGTGAACGGGGCCCGGGCGGAGCACCTCTCCGCGGCGATCGAACTGCTGCGCCGCGCCGGCGTGGGCATCGACGAACTCCCCGGGGCCGTGCGCGTGCGCAGCGACCGGCGCCTGCGCGCGGTCGATGTCCGCACGGCACCGCACCCGGGCTTCCCGACCGATCTACAGGCGCAGATGATGGCGCTCATGTGCTTCGCCGAGGGGGCGAGCAAGATCACCGAGACGATCTTCGAGAACCGCTTCATGCACGTCCAGGAGCTCGTCCGCATGGGCGCCGACATCCGGATCGACGGCCACACCGCGGTGGTGCACGGCGGTGGTCCGCTCGAGGGCGCACCGGTCATGGCGACCGACCTCCGCGCGAGCGTCTGCCTCGTCGTCGCGGCGCTCGGCGCCAGCAACACGACCGAGTTGCAGCGGGTCTACCACCTCGACCGGGGCTACGAGCGCCTCGAGCAGAAGCTGGCGGGCCTTGGCGCCGACATCGAGCGGGTGCGTGAGCGCCCGACCGAGGCGACGTCGGCGAGCCATGCCGCACAGGGCGAAGACGACGCGCGGCCGGCGCAGGCCCCGGCCGGTGCTCGGCCTCCCGGGTTCCACCCGGTCGCAGCGCCGGCCGGCGCGCATGCGGTCGCGGCGCCCGGGCCGGTCGCCCTGGTGCAGGCGCCGGGGCGGCGCCCCACGGCCGGGTCGTGATCCGCGTCCTGCGCACGACCGATCCGCACTTCGCGGCGCTCCGCCGCCGCCTCGCACGGCGTGGCGAGATCATGGACGCCGGCGTCGAGCCGGTGGTGCGCGCGATCCTCGACGACGTGCGCCGCCGCGGCGATCGCGCCCTCGCGGCGGCGACGCTGCGCTTCGACCGCGTTCGCGTGGCGCAGCGCGACCTGGTGGTCGGACGTGAGCCGATGCGCGACGCCTGCCGGGAACTGCCGGCGGCCGACCTGCGCGCCCTGCGACTCGCCGCGGCCCGCATCCGCTCGTTCCACTTGCGCCAACGCGAGCGCTCCTTCCGCTACCGCGACCCCCTCGGCGTCGTGCTGGGCCAGGAGATCCGGCCGCTCGAGCGGGTCGGCCTCTACGTGCCCGGCGGTAGCGCCTTCTATCCCTCGTCGGTGCTCATGAACGCGATCCCGGCCCGGGTCGCCGGCGTCGACGAGGTGATCGCGGTGTCGCCCCCGCACGCCGGCGGGGAGTCGCCGGCACTGCTCGCGGCCTGCTGGGTCGCCGGCGTCGATCGCCTCGTCCGCGTCGGCGGTGCCCAGGCGA
Source organism: Klebsiella pneumoniae (assembly GCA_945872365.1). Classification (GTDB taxonomy): domain Bacteria; phylum Desulfobacterota; class Binatia; order UBA12015; family UBA12015; genus REEB422. The sequence continues at coordinate 40,099 of CAMBZJ010000008.1, read as the reverse complement.
TCGGCGCGCTCGCCTTCGGCACCCGCTCGGTACCGCGCGTCGACAAGATCGTCGGTCCCGGGAACGCCTGGGTGGCGACCGCGAAGCGGCTCGTATCGGGCAGCGTCGGCATCGACATGATCGCGGGTCCAAGCGAGGTGCTCGTCGTCGCCGACGCCCAGGCCGACCCGTCGCTCGTCGCGGCGGACCTGCTCGCCCAGGCGGAGCACGACGCTCAGGCGAGCGCCCTCTGCCTCACGCCGAGCGCTTCGCTCGCCGCGGCGCTGCAGCGCGCCGTCGAGGAGCAACTCGCGACCCTGCCGCGTGCCGCGATCGCACGCCGCTCGATCCGCGACCACGGCTTCGTCATCGTCACCCGCAACCTCGACGAAGCGGTCGAGCTGGCGAACGAGATCGCGCCGGAGCACCTCGAGCTCGCGGTGCGCGACGCGGCCCGGCTCGTGCCGCGGATCCGGCACGCCGGTGCGATCTTCCTCGGGCACTCGACGCCGGAGGCCTTCGGCGACTACCTCGCCGGACCAAACCACGTACTGCCGACCGGCGGCACGGCGCGCTTCTCGTCGCCGCTCGGCGTGTACGACTTCGTGAAGCGGACGAGCATCATCGAGGCGCCACCCCGTGCCCTGGCACGACTCGCGCCGCCGCTCCTGCGACTCGCCGCGATGGAGGGCCTGTCCGCCCACGCGGCCGCCGTCGCGCGGCGCGTCGAGGGTGGGCCCTTCGCCGCTGCCCGCGGCCGGGCCGGGCGCGGCAGGCGGGTCGCCGCGAAGGTGCCCCCGCGTCCGCGTGCCCCGCGCAAGCGCGCCGGGTAGCGCCGGCTCCTGCGCGGCGCGGCGTGTCGCTTCGCCCGGGAACCGTGGAGCGTCGTCTCAGCGCCCCCTGATCGCCACGTAGTACGAGGCGACGGCGACCTGCGACCACATCGAAGCGGGGATCGTGCCGACCAGGAAGAGCATCGCGCCGAGGATCGCCAGGAGTGCCGCGATCGACCAGATCCCGAACAGGCGCAGTCCGTGCCCGTAGGTCAGGTTCCAGCTCGAACTCATCGCGTCGACGGCGCCGAGGTGGTCGTCCAGCATGAGAAACGGCGCCCAAGACAGGCGCAGCCCGGCCCACACTCCGGGGATCACGAAGAGCAGGATGCCCGCACCGACCACGAGGCCCATCAGGACGGAGAGCAGCACCGCCTGCAGGTAGTTGCGTCGTACCGCGACGAGGAGGTCGTCGAGCGAAGGCGTTTCGCCGCGTGCGACCCGGAGGTAGGCCCAGAGCGCGCCGATCCCGACCGGGCCGACCACGAGGGAATGCCACGCGAGGTTGACCGGGCCGCGCGGCAGGCGGCCGCCGATGCCGAGCACGAGCGACCAGGCGATGGTCACGCCGAGCAGCGAGAGGAAGCAGCGCTTCAACTCCTGCCAGGCGTGGCCATAAGTCTCCGTCACGGTCGGAATCGACATCGACATGGCCGCCCTCCTAGCAGCCTTCCGGGGGGCAGTGAAGCGATGCGCGCGGCTGCGGAGCAGGCGGGCGCCGCCCCGGGCGCCGGGTCGCGCGTTCGCCTTCGGTATGCGAAAAACCGCCGATGGCGACGGCGAAAAGGGGCAAGGGGAAGGCGGTCGCGAAGGGCCGGGCGCGGGGAGCGGCAGCCAGTCGCCGCGGCTCGATCGATCGGCGGACGCGCGAGACCACGGTTTCGGTCGAACTCGCGATCGACGGTACGGGGGCCTCGCGCATCCGTACCGGGGTCGCCTTTCTCGACCACATGCTCGAACTCTTCGCGAAGCACGGCTTCTTCGACCTGCAAGTCGAGGCGCAGGGCGACCTCGAGGTCGACCAGCACCACACCGTGGAGGACGTCGGCCTGTCGCTCGGGCAGGCCTTCCGCGACGCGCTCGGGGCGAAGACGGGCATCCGTCGCTTCGGCCAGGCCTCGGTTCCGCTCGACGAGGCGCTGGTTTCGGTCGTGGTCGACCTGAGCGGCCGGCCCTACCTCGTCTACGAACTCGATCCGGGGCGCGAGCGCGTCGGCACCTTCGACACCTCGCTCGTGCACGACTTCCTGCTCGCGTTCGTGAACGAGTTGAAGATGAACCTCCACGTCGACTGCGTGCGCGGTCGCAACCCGCACCACATGATCGAGGCGACGTTCAAGGGTTTCGGCCGCGCGATGGACCAGGCGACCTCGCTCGATCCGCGGGTCGCGGGGGTGCTGTCGACCAAGGGCGTCCTGTGATCGCGATCGTCGACTACGGGGTCGGCAACCTGAGGAGCGCGGCCAAGGGGCTCGAACGCGCCGCGGCGGACGCCGGGTGCGCCGTGGACGTCCGCGTCACCGGCGAGCGTGCGGCGATCGAGAGAGCGCGCGCGGTCGTGCTGCCGGGCGTGGGCGCCTTCGGCGCCTGCATGGCGAGTCTCGAGGCGTCCGGCCTCGTCGACGTGGTGCGCGCGGCGGCCGACTCCGGGCGACCCTTCCTCGGCATCTGCGTCGGGATGCAGATCCTCTTCGAGGAATCCGACGAGTTCGGCCCGGTCGCCGGCCTCGGCGTGCTCGGCGGTCGCGTGGTGCGCTTCCGGCCGGGCGCGGTGAAGATCCCCCACATGGGATGGAATGCACTGCGCATCCGCCGCCCCGGCGGCCCCCTCGACGGGCTCGAGGACGGCGCCTGGGTGTACTTCGTCCATTCCTACTTCGCGCGACCCGCCGATCCCGCGGTCGTGGCCGCGACCTGTGAGTACGGCGGCGAGGACTTCACCGCGGCCGTCGCGCGCGACAACCTCTTCGCTACCCAGTTCCACCCGGAGAAGAGCCAGTCGACCGGGCTGCGCCTGCTCCGGAACTTCGTCCGCGCGGCCGAGAGCCCGTCGCGGGTGGCCGTCCCGGCGTGATCGCGCGGTCCTTCGAGGCGATCCCGGCGATCGACCTGCGCGGGGGGCGCTGCGTGCGCCTGGTGCAGGGCGACTTCGCCGCCGAGAAGGTCTACGGCGACGACCCGGTGGCCATGGCGCGTCGCTGGGAGTCCGAGGGCGCCACGCGGCTGCATGTGGTCGACCTCGACGGTGCGGCGCGCGGCGAACGCTCGCACGGTTCGGTGATCGCCGCGATCTGCTCGGCGTTGCGCATTCCCGTGCAGGTGGGCGGAGGATTGCGCGACGGCGATGCGATCGCGCGCGTCCTCGAAGCCGGGGCGGAGCGGGCGATTCTCGGGACCGCTGCGGCACGCGATCCGGCGGTGCTCGAGGACGCCTGTGCCCGGTGGCCGGGGCGGATCGCGGTCGGCATCGACGAGCGCGACGGCAAGGTCGCGGTCGAGGGATGGCTCGAGGACGCCGAGATCACGTCGGCGCGCGTCGCCGAGTCGGCGGTCCGGGCCGGCGCGGCGGCGATCGTCTACACCGACATCCGCCGCGACGGCACCGGCCAAGGGGCGAACCTCGACGCGACGGTCGCCTTCGCGATGGCCACCACCGTGCCGGTCATCGTCTCCGGCGGCGTTGCGACGCTCGACGACGTGCGACGTGCGCGCGCCGCCTTCGACGCCGGCGCGAACCTCTCCGGCGTGATCATCGGGCGGGCGCTCTACGAGGGTGCGATCCGGCTGCCGGACGCCGTCGCCCTCGCCTCGGGAGCGGCCCGGCGCGGGGGCACCTGAGGTGCTCGCCCGCCGCATCATTCCCTGCCTCGACGTGAAGAACGGCCGCGTCGTGAAGGGCGTGAGTTTCGTCGGGCTGCGCGACGCCGGCGACCCGGTCGAGATCGCCGAGCGCTACGATCGCGAGGGTGCCGACGAACTCTGCTTCCTCGACATCACCGCCTCGCACGAGGAGCGCGCGATCATCCTCGACGTCGTGCGGGCGACGGCGGAGCGCTGCTTCATGCCGCTCACCGTGGGAGGTGGCGTGCGCACCCTCGACGACATCCACACGCTGCTGCGCGCCGGGGCCGACAAAGTGTCGATCAACACCGCCGCCGTCGCCGACCCCGATCTGGTGCGCCGCGCCGCCACGAAATTCGGCACGCAGTGCATCGTCGTCGCGATCGACGCCAAGCGCGTCGACCCCGGGCCCGACGGCGCGCCCCGCTGGGAGGTCTTCACGCACGGCGGTCGCCGGCCGACCGGGCTCGACGCGATCGAGTGGGCGCGTCGCCTGACCGATGGCGGCGCGGGCGAGGTCCTTCTGACCAGCATGGACCGCGACGGCACGAAGGAGGGCTACGACATCGGCCTTACCCGGGCGGTCTCCGATGCGGTCGGCGTGCCGGTCATCGCCTCGGGCGGCGCGGGCACGGTCGAGCACCTCCACGAGGGGCTCGCGAGCGGGCATGCAAGCGCGGTGCTCGCTGCCTCGATCTTCCACTACCGGGAACTCACGATCCGCCAGTGCAAGGAGTATCTCCGGGATCGCGGGATCCCGGTGCGGCTCTGATCCGGCCCGCGCCCGACCTCGTGGACAGCCGGCCCGCGTGGTGCCATGGTGCCGGCCTCGGCCGTGACCATGGAGACGAAGACCACCTTCTGCCGCATCTGCGAAGCGCTCTGCGGACTCGAAGTCGACGTGGCGGACGGGCGGGTGGTCGACATCCGCCCCGATCCCGCCCATGTCGCGACCGGAGGCTTCGGCTGTCCGAAGGGGCTCAAACAGCACCGCATCTTAGGGTCGCCCGACCGGCTCCGCACGCCGATGAAGCGCGAGGGGTCGAGCTGGCGCGAGGCCACCTGGGAGGAGGCGCTCGCCGACATCGGGTCGCGCGTGAAGCATCTCGTCGGCGAGCACGACCCCGACGCGATCGCGATGTACGTCGGTACGGCGGCGGGCTTCAGCGTGCTCCACCCGATCTTCGCCCAGGGCTTCATGGACGGGATCGGCTCGCGCAGCATGTACGCCTCGGCGACGCAGGACTGCGCGAACAAGTTCGCGGTCGCGCGCGAGGTCTACGGATTCGCGCTTACCCAGCCGTTCCCCGACATCGACCGGGTGAAGTGCCTGATCGTCGTCGGCGGCAACCCGGTCGTCTCGAAGTGGAGCTTCCTGCAGGTGCCGAACCCGTCGCGGCGGATCCGCGACGTGGCGGCGCGTGGCGGGCGGGTCTGGGTGGTCGATCCGCGTCGCACGGAGACCGCGCGGGTCGCGACCGACCACGTCTTCATCCGCCCGGACACCGACCCGTTCTTTTTCCTCGCGTTCCTGAACGAGCTGATCGCCACGGGCGGAGTTTCGTGAGCGGGGGGCGCGACACCAACCGCCTCTACGTCCACCCGGCGGACGCCGCCCGCCTCGGACTTGCCTCGGGCGACTACGCCGACGTGGTCTCGGAGACAGCGACGGTGCGCCTGCCGGTCGACCTGCTCGACGACCTGCAGCCCGGCACGGTCGCGTTGCCGCACGGCTGGGGACACCAGCACGCCGCGGGACTCGGCGTGGCGAGCCGCACCCGCGGCGTGAACGTGAACATCCTGGCGGCCGACGGTGCCGATCGCCTCGAGCGGGTCTCGGGCATGGCGCACCTCACCGGCCTCCCGGTCGAGGTGCGCCGGGCGAGCGGGCCACCCGATCCCGGTTCCTGGTCGGGACTTCCGCAGGGAGCGACGTCGGCGGGCACCGCCGAGGACGGGAGAGCTGGCGGATGAAGCGTGACGACTCCCCGCGGCGGCGCGGTCTTCCCGACGCGATGGCCATCCTCTTCGGACTGCTCGCGCTTTCAAACGCGAGCAAGGCCCTGCAGTGGCTGCGCAACCCCGCACTCGGCGGCATCGTGCTGCTCGGTCGCAGGATCGAGGGTGTGGTGCCCAACCTGCTGCTGGGCGGGCTGCTCGCGGCGTTCCTCGCGGCCTACGCGCTCGCACTCTGGCGCCGCTCCACCGGCGCGATCCCGCTCTCGATCGCTTATGCGCTCTGGGTGCCGCTGAACCTCGCGCTGTTCTGGTACTTCAAGACCGGGACGGAAGTGCCGCCCGTCGCGGTGATAGCCGGGTACTTCGCCGTGGCGATCGGCGGATCGGTCGGCAGCGCGCTCTGGGTCGCCTACCATCGCGAGGAGTTCGCCTAGGCGAACCGGGCCGCCGCCGGGCCGGCGCGGCTCCGCGGAGCACGGCTCGATGCCGGGGGCGCGGCTTGCGTGGCCGCCGCGCAGACGGCATCCAAGGGCGTGATGGCGGATCAGGCGCAGCCGACCGAATCGGCCTCCCTCGCGTTCGAGGCCGAGAAGCGCATGCGCCTGCGCGCCGGCTTGACCTCGCTCGTCGTGGGCTCGCTCCTGCTCGGGGTCAAGTTCTTCGCCTACTGGCAGACCGGGTCGGCCGCCATCTACTCCGATGCGCTCGAGTCGATCGCCAACGTCGTGGCCGCGATGTTTGCTCTCGGCGGGCTCTCCTTCGCCGCCCGTCCGGCCGACCGCGAGCATCCTTACGGTCACGGCAAGATCGAGTACTTCAGCGCGGTCTTCGAGGGCGGCCTGATTTCCTTCGCCGCCGCCCTGATCCTTTGGTACGCGATCGAGGACCTGATCGCTGGCCCCAGGATTGGCGCGGTCGATCTCGGGCTCCTGCTCACGGTCGCCGCTGGCGTCGTGAACCTGCTGCTCGGCTGGTTCCTCGTCTCGACCGGCAAGAAGGCGAATTCGCTCACGCTCGTCGCCGACGGCGAACATGTGATCTCCGACTTCAAGACGAGCGTCGGCGTCGTCCTCGGCCTGATCCTGGTCCGGCTCACCGGGCTCGCCTGGCTCGATCCGGCCGCGGCGCTGCTCGTCGCCGTGAACCTCGCCTGGACCGGCATCAAGCTCGTCCGCCATGCGGCGGGCGGGCTCCTCGACGAGGAGGATACGGAGTTGCTCTCCCGGGTGGTCGCCGCCTGCGAGGCGACGCGCGTTGCGGGCGTGATCCGCATCCACCGACTTCGCGCGATCCGCTTCGGGCGCGACACCCACGCCGACGCGCACCTGATCGTGCCCGAGTTCTGGACGGTCGAGGAGGCGCACGAGTTCGTCGAGGACTACGAGCGGCGCGTGATGGAGCAGCCCGGAATCGAGGGCGACATCGTCTTCCACACCGACCCGTGCCACCGCCGACTCTGCCCGGTGTGCGACGTCGCCGATTGCCCGGTGCGGCGCGAGCCGTTCCGCTCCTGGCCCGCCCTCACGGTGGACGAGGCGACGCTCACCGACGAGGCTTTCTGGCGGGCCCAGATGGACAAGGCGCCGCGCAACACCTGAGCGTCGGCCGGCGGCGGCCGGCGGCGCGGGCCGGGTGCCGGCGCAGGCCGGGTGCCGGCGCGGGCCGGGCTCGCGGGTCGGCTCAGTGGCCCGCGGACTCGAGGAAGCGCTCGGCGTCGATCGCCGCCATGCAACCCGTGCCCGCCGCGGTGACCGCCTGGCGGTAGCTCGGGTCGGCGACGTCGCCGGCTGCGAAGACGCCGTCCACGTTGGTCGCGGTCGTGCGCGGTTTCGTGACCAGGTAGCCGCGTTCGTCCATGTCGAGCTTGCTGCGGAACAGCCGCGTGTTCGGTTCGTGGCCGATCGCGACGAAGACGCCCTCGGCGGCGAGGGTCGTGCGGGCGCCGGTCTTCACGTTCTCGAGCACGACCGCGCTCACGCCGGTCTCCGGCGTACCCTCGATGTCCGCGATCGCGCTGTCCCAGACGAAGGTGATCTTCGGGTTGGCCCGCGCTCGCTCCTGCATGATCTTCGAGGCGCGCAAGTGGTCGCGGCGGTGCACCACGGTGACCTTGGTCGCGAAGCGCGTGAGGAAGATCGCCTCTTCCATCGCGGTGTCGCCGCCGCCGACGATCACGAGTTCCTTGCCCTTGAAGAAGAAGCCGTCGCAGGTCGCGCAGGCTGACACCCCGTGGCCCATGAGCCGGGTTTCGGCGGGAATCCCGAGCAGCTTCGCCGAGGCGCCGGTCGCTACGACGAGCGTCTCGGTGGAGAGCGTCGAGCCGTCGGCGAGCGAGAGCCGGAACGGGCGGCGCGCGAGGTCGGCGTCGGTCACCTCGGCCGCGAGAAAGCGCGTCCCGAAGCGCTCGGCCTGGCGGCGGAACAGATCGACCATCTCGGGCCCCATGACGCCGTCGGGGAAGCCGGGGACGTTCTCGACGTCGGTTGTGATCGTGAGCTGTCCGCCGGGCTGCATGCCGTCGACGACCAGGGGCGAGAGATTGGCTCGGGCCGCGTAGAGGGCCGTGGTGAGACCGGCCGGGCCGGAGCCGAGGACGACGACCTTCTCGATGGCGTTCTGCGACATGCTGCGTTCTCTAACGGTCGAGCAGCCCGCCCGACAATCGCCGCCGGTGCTCGAGTCCCCGGCGGCGATTGTCGGTTCAGCGACTGCCCGGGCGCTCCTCCCAGCGATCGAAGAACAGGCACTCGTCGATGCTGCGTCGCACCGGACGGCGGTAGGGAACGACCGGCCAGCCGATGGGCAGCAGCGCGATCGAGGGCCGGTCGGGTGGAAGCCCGAGCCAGGCGTCGACCTCTTCGCGGAAGCTCAGGTGGATCGTCGTGAGCGAGGCCCCGAGTCCGACGGCGCGGCAGGCGAGAAGGATGTTCTGGATCGCGGGAAACAGCGCCTGGGGCTGCGGCTGGCCGCGACGGGTGCGCCCCGCGACGAAGAGGTGCACCGGCACCTCGTGGAGCGTCCGGCAGAGGTGCACCGCACCGGCCAGCACCTTGCGCTTCTCGGCTGGGTAGTCCGGCGAACGCGCGGCCTCGACGGCGGGAGCGATGTAGGGCTCGAAGACCGCGCGGTAGCGCTCGGCGACCCAGGCGCGGCGCTCCGGGTCCATGACCGCGATGAAGTTCCACGGCTGGCGGTTGCCCCCGCTCGGCGCGAACGTCCCCGCTTCGCAGATCTTGCGCACCAGCGCCGGCGGCACCGGGTCGGGTCGCAGGCGCCGGATCGCGCACGAAGTGCGCAGCCCCTCGAGCAGGCGGACGTCCTCGCCGATCGAGCCGACGTCCACCACCGCGGGGGGCGGCGCGACCTTCATCGGCTCAGGCCTTGGCGATGTAGCCGTTCTTTTCGAGGTACTCGAGTACCTTGGCGACGCTCTGCTCCTCGGAGAGCTTCGCCGTCTCGAGGACGAGTTCGGGCTTCTCGGGCGCCTCGTAGGGGGCGGAGATGCCGGTGAACTCCGGGATCTTGCCGGCGCGTGCCTTTGCGTACAGGCCCTTCACGTCGCGCCGCTCGCACTCCTCGACCGGGCAGTCGACGTGGACCTCGATGAAGTCGCCCTCGCCCATGATCGAGCGGACGCGGTCGCGGTCGCTGCGGTAGGGCGAGATGAACGCGGTCAGGTTCAGGACCCCGCCGTCGGTAAAGAGCTTGGCCACCTCGCCGATGCGGCGGATGTTCTCGGTGCGGTCCTCGGGCGAGAACCCGAGATCGTTGTTCAGGCCGTGGCGGATGTTGTCGCCGTCGAGGATGTAGGAGCGAACGCCGCGGTCCCAAAGCGACTTCTCGACCGCGACCGCGATCGTCGACTTGCCCGAACCGGAAAGTCCGGTGAACCACACCGTGCAGCCCCGGTGGCCGGTGATGCGCTGGCGGTCATCGCGGGTGACCTGGCCCGGATGCCAGACGATGTTCGTCGACTTCGGCTGCTGAGGTGCGCTGCTCATGCTCGATCTTCCTTCCTTGCGGCTGGGGGGCGGCCCGGGCGATCCCGTCGCCGACGCCGCGGACGCCCGGTTCGGGCGCCGGGCGTTGCGCTACCGATCACCCCCGCGGGTGTCAATCGTCGGGGCGTCGGGGCGTCGGGGCGTCGCGGGACGGTGTCGCGGGACAGTGTCGCGGGACGGTGTCGCGGGACGGCTTCAGCGACGCCCGTACCAGGTGATCGGCGGACGCGGCGCGAGGGCCCAGGGTCGAACCTCGAAGGGAGGCGGGGGAATCGCCGGTGCGCGTGCATCGAGGTCGGCGCGGGGTGCCGGGCGCGCGCGGGTGACCTGGAGGCGTCGCTCGACGTCGCGACGGCTGTCTCCTCCGACCGGCCCGACGCGGTTCGCGATGCCGAGCACCTTGCTCACGTAGGCCTGGGAGTGGTTGTAGTGCCAGATCACCTTGCGCCGGCCCTCCGCGTCGATGCCGGGCCTCCAGCCGTTGCTCGCCAGGTAGTTGCCGCAGGAGGCGATCGCGTCCTCGGGTTCGCGCAGGTCGACCCGGCCGTCGCCGTTCCCGTCGCGGCCCCAGCGCAGGTAGCTCGAGGGCAGGAATTGCGGGATCCCGAAGGCGCCGGCGAACGACCCGCGCAGCTCGAGCGGCTCGACCCCCATGCGGCGCGCGACCTCGAACGTCGCGCGGACCTCGGGGTAGAAGGTCTTCTCGAGGTAGTGGGCCCGGGACTTCACCCGGTGTTCGATGTCGTTCGCCTCCTCCGCGCCGTCGGCGCCCTCGCTGCGGATCGAGAGGTTGAGCGAGAGGTTGTTCGGTTCATTGGCCATCGCGAGCCGGGCGAGGGCGGGCAGGACCCGGTGCGTGCCGGTATTGCGACCGCAACCCGTCTCGACCTGGAGCAGCGCCGCGATGACGTTTCCCGGTACGCCGGTGCGCGCCTCGGTCTCCTCGAAGGCGGACGCGTATTGAGCCCGACAACGCCGCGCCCCCGCGACTTCCGCGGAATTCACCCCGCCGCCGTGACCACCGCCGCCCCGACTCGGTTTCGGCACGCGGAATTCCATCCCGTCGAAGGGCGGCATGCGCGGGTCCGAGAAGACGCGCGCCACCTGTCGTCGGTCTACGCCGTCAGCGACGAGCCGGTCCACCAGGTGGGCCCAGCCGCGCGCGCGCGCCGCCTGGAGCGACGCATCCTGTGCCATCCGGCCGTCCGCCGGTCGCACCGGCGGGCCGCACGCGGCCAGCAGCAGCAGTCCGACCGCGATCCAACTGCGATGGTCGTGCCGCCCGTTCGCTTTCACCGCCACCCCCGCGCGCATGATGCCGGCCGGATCCTCCGTCGCCGCGGCCAGCCGTCCGACCCGCGGCACGACGCTCCCCCCGAAGGCGCTTGCGCAGTCGGGGGCCGCGTTGCCGTGTCGGAGGTATGCCCGGTGGCGGCGGCGCGGTCAAACCGCTTTCGCGCCGCGCGTGCTTGACCCGTCGCCGCCGTTGGTGGAGCAAGCACCCCATGTCCAGCGCAGCCACTCCCATCGACCCGGTACGCGACCTCGAATTCGCCACCGCCGCCGCGCGCGAGGCCGGCCTGCGCGTCCTCGCCCTTCGCGAGAGCGGACGCTGGCAGGGCGACATGCTCGCCGACATCGGCGATCAGGCCGCCGACGGCCTGCTGCAGGGACTCATCCGTGGCCGGTTCCCCGAGGACGGGCTGCTCAGCGAGGAGACCGCCGATTCCCCGGCGCGCCTCGCACGCCGGCGCTGCTGGATCGTCGATCCGCTCGACGGGACGCGGGAGTTCAGCCAGGGCCGCGACGACTGGGCGGTGCACGTGGCACTGGCGGTCGATGGCCGCTGCGCGCTCGCAGCGGTCGCTCTACCCTCGCTCGGGCGCCTCTTGTGGGGGGTCGCCGAGGGTTCCGGTGCGCCACCCCGCGCCGGGATCGAGGGTGCACCGGCGGCCGCCCTGCTGCCGGGCGGGGATCCCGGCCCGGCAAGCCCACGCGTGGTCGTCTCCCGCAGCCACACGCCGCCGTGGGTGGCCGCGTTCTGCGATCGCCTCGGTGCCGCGGCGCCGACGCCGTTCGGCAGCGCCGGCTACAAGACGGCGCTCATCCTCCAGGGCGAAGCCGACGTCTATGTGCACAAGGTCGGGCTGAAGGAGTGGGACACCTGCGCGCCGGAGACCGTCGCGCGCGCGCTCGGCTGGACGGTGTGCCGCTTGCGCGGCGAAGAGCACCGCTACAACTCGCGCGATCCGAAGAACCACGAGTTCGTCGTCTGTCGGCCGGCTTGGCGCGACCGGGTGCTCGCGGCGATCGCGGCGTCGGGAGCCCTCGAGGGCTGACCCGACCGGCGGCCGGCGCGCGGCCCGCATCGGTCGTTCGCGTGGCGACGCCCGCCCTGCGCCTCAGGCGATCGGGACGGTGGCGCCGTCCTCCGCGACGCGCGCCTGCCAGCCGAGTTCATGGCGGATGACCGAGGCCAGGGTGTCGGCGGGCTGGGCCTCGCCGTGGACGCACCAAGTCGCACGAGGCGCCGCGGGGAAGGTGCGCAGCCAGCGCAGGATCTCCTGCTGGTCGGCATGGGCGGAGAAGCCGTCGATCTTCTCGACGTGGGCCCGGACGACGACCTCCTGGTTGAAGACCCGCAGCGTGCGCGCCCCCTCGACGAGCGAGCGACCACGGGTTCCCGCGGCTTGGTAGCCGGCGAAGAGCACGGTCGTCGACGGGTCGGGCAGGCGGCGCACCAGGTGGTGCAGCACGCGCCCGCCGGTCGCCATGCCGCTCGCCGAGATGATGATCATCGGCCCGGAGGCGTTGTTGAGCGACTTCGACTCTTCGGGCGTGCGCAGCATGCGTACGTTGCGCGGGGAGAGCGGGGAAGCGCTGCCTTCGAGGCGCGTCATTTCGATGTCGTGGTCCTCGACGTGGCGCGCGTAGATCGACGTCACCTCGATTGCCATCGGGCTGTCGACGTAGAGCGGCAGCACCGGTACCTCACCGCGCTCCTGAAGGTCGTGCAGCACGTAGAGCAGTTCCTGGGTGCGGTCGATCGCGAAGGCCGGGATGATGATGGCGCCACGGCGCTCGGCGGCTTCCTTCACCACGCGGGCGAGTTCCCGCGAGGGATTCTCCGGGTGGATCTTGTCGCCGTAGGTCGACTCGACGAGCAGGACGTCGGGGGCCTCGGGGATCGGGTCCGGATCGCGCAGGATGGGGCGCTCGTAGCGGCCGAGGTCGCCGGAGAAGAGCAGGCGGCGCTCGGCGCCGCGGTTTCCCCAGGCGACCGAGACGGTCGCCGATCCGAGGATGTGGCCGGCGCGGCGGTAGACGACCCGGATGCCGTCGGCGACCGTGAATTCCTCGGCGTAGCCGTGCGGACGCAGCAGCCCCAGCGCCCGCTTCGCGTCCGTCTCGGTGTAGAGCGGCAGCGCCGGGGCATGCTTGGAGGTGCGGTGGCGGTTCGCGAAGCGGGCCTCCTCCTCCTGCAGGTGAGCGGCGTCGAGCAGTAGCGGTTCGAGCAGTTCCGCGGTCGCCGACGTGCAGTGGATCGCGCCGCGGTAGCCCTGGCGTGCCAGCAGCGGGAGCGCGCCGGAGTGATCGATGTGCGCATGCGAGAGTACGACCGCGTCGAGCGCCGCCGGATCGAACGGGAAGTTCCGCCAGTTGCGCTCGCGCAGCGCCTTGAGTCCCTGGAAGAGGCCGCAGTCGAGCAGCACGCGGCGGCCTGCGATGGAGAGGAGGTGCTTGGAACCGGTGACCGTGCCGGCCGCGCCGAGAAACCGGACGGTCTCGGCCCTGGAGTCGTTGGCTGCGTCGTTCGTCATGGCACCCGACGCTATCGGCTGCGCTCGGGGCGGGCAATCGGCCGCGCGCGTCGCCGCGCGGCCGGGTTCGACGTGCCCGCCGCGCCACCACGGCGCTTCCTCCGAAGGGGGCGCGGGAGGCTGCCGCTTGCGCATGCTAGCAACCGGTCGATGCCGAGGACGACCCGGAAGGCGGCCGCGAGCCGTGGCCTCACTCATGTAGACGTGCAGGGCCGGGCCCGCATGGTCGACGTCGGCGACAAGCCGGTCACCCGGCGCGTCGCCGTGGCCCGGGCGGCGGTGCGGATGGAGCGGGCGACCGCGCGCGCGATCGCCGCCGGGGCGATCGCCAAGGGCGACGTGCTGGCGACCGCGCGGATCGCCGGGGTGATGGCCGCCAAGCGCACCGGCGAGACGATCCCGCTCTGCCACCCGATCGGACTCGACTTCGTCGACGTTCGCATCACCGTCGATCAGCGCGCCGGTCGGGTCGCGATCGAATCCGAGGCACGGGTCGAGGCGCGCACCGGCATCGAGATGGAGGCGCTGGTCGCGGCGACGACGGCCGCGCTCACGATCTATGACATGTGCAAGGCGATCGACCGCGACATGGTCATCGAAGACGTCTGCCTCGTGGCCAAGAGCGGCGGGCGCAGCGGAGACTGGAAGTGCAAGCGATGAGCAATGCCCGTCAGCAGCACTCCCGCGCAGGCCGTGACCTGCCGCCCGGACTCGAACTCGACGTCCGGCTCAAGCCCGGCAAGGACGGACCCGCCCGCGGCGGGCACCCTTGGGTGTTCTCCGGCGCGATCGCCGAGTTGTCCGGCGACGAGTCGCCTGGTGCGTTCGCGAGGGTCTCGAGTGCCGACGATGCGCTCCTCGGCGTCGGCACCTGGAATCCGCGCGGCTCTATCGCTGTGCGCATGTTCTCGCGCCGCGAGGAGCGCATCGACGCGGACCTGGTGCGCCGCAGGATCGCCGACGCCCTGGAATTGCGCCGCGGCTTCGGCCTCGTCGAGGGCGGCGGCTTCCGCCTGGTGAACGGCGAGGGCGACGGCCTGCCGGGCGTGGTGATCGACGTGTACGGTCGCAACGCCGTCCTGCAATTGCTGACGGCCGGCGCCGAACGGCTGCGCGGCGAGATCCTCGAGGCCCTCGCGGCGTCGATCCGGCCCGATGGCGTCTTCGAGCGCTCGACCGGCGGTGCGCGCCGCGAGGAGGGCCTGGCCGACCGCAGCGGGGTCGCCGACGGCGCGGAACCGCCCGAGCGCATCGAGATCGCCGAGGGGCGTGCGCGTTTTCTCGTCGACGTGCGCGGCGGGCAGAAGACCGGCTTCTTTCTCGACCAGCGCGCGAACCGCCGGCTGCTCGGGCGCCTCGCGCGCGGCAAGCGGGTCCTCAACGCCTTCGCCTACACCGGCGGCTTTGCGATCCATGCCGGGCTCGGCGGCGCCGAGCGGGTGGTCTCGGTCGAGACCTCGGGGCCGGCGCTCGCGCTCGCGCGCGAGGCGTGGGCGCTCTCGGGCCTCGACGAGGCCCGCGCCGAGTGGATCGGCCGCGACGTATTCGACGTGCTCGAGGAATCGCGCGATCTCGCCGCCTTCGACCTGGTCGTGCTCGATCCGCCGCCGTTTGCACGGCACCGTGCCGATCGCGACCGAGCGGTGCGCGCCTACCGCGACCTGAACCGGCGAGCCCTGCGCGCGCTTGCGCCAGGCGGGCTGCTGCTCACATTCAGCTGTTCGCCGCACGTCGTGATGGACGCGTTCGCGCACGCGGTGTCGACCGCCGCGGCCTCGCCGACCCGGCTCGAAATCTTGGCGCAGCTTGGCGCCGACGTCGACCACCCGGTTCTCGCGGCGCACCCCGAGGGGCCGTACCTGAAGGGACTCCTTGTGCGTCGCGCAGCGGACTGAGACGAGAACCGGCGGCGCGCGTCGACCCGCCGGGTGCGACGGCGGGTCGTGCGTCGCGCGGCGACCTGCCGCATGCGCCGGCGGTCGAGGCAGGCGGGCCGGGACAACGCCGTGTACTCGGAGGCCGGCCCGGCGGCCTGCGTCTCCGGCGCAACGCCGCGTTGCGCCAGCGTTGCGCACGGTTGCGTGCCCGTCGGCGAACGCACGGCCCGGACGCCCGCGCCTCTGGCACGGTCCTCGCTCGCGTCCTCCGGTCGTGCACGCCGCCTGCGAAGCCGAAGCCCGCGCCGTCGACGCCGTCGAGTCGCTATCGCTCGCCGACCTCGTGGCATTCGTCCTCGGAGCGGCCGGGCACCGCTCTCGCGCGCGCGCCGCGGCGCAGCGCGTGACGGCCGTCTACCCGACGGCCTCGGACCTGGCCGCCGCGAGTCCCGCCGAGATCGCGACCCTGCCCGGCGTGGGTGCCGCCCGCGCCGTCGCGCTGTGCTCGGCGATCGCGCTCGGCCGCCGTGCCGACCACCGCGCGCTCGAACCGGGCGAGCCGATCACCCGCAGCGAGGCGGTGTGGCGACACTTCCATCCACGACTCGCCGGTCTTAAGCAGGAGCGCTTCTACGTCCTCATGCTCGACGGCAAGGGGCGCCTGATGCGCGAGGTGCGGATCTCCGAGGGCACGCTCACCGCGAGCCTGGTGCACCCGCGCGAGGTGTTCCGCTGCGCCATCCGCGAGGCGGCGGCCGCGCTGATCCTGGTGCACAATCACCCGAGCGGCGATCCCGAGCCCTCGCCGGAGGACACGACGCTCACCGGGCGCTTGCGGGCCGCGGGCGAACTGCTGGGCATCCGCATCCTCGACCACGTCGTCGTCGGGCAACTTTCATGGGCGAGCTTCGCCGAGCGCGGAATGCTCTGAGGAGCGACGACCGGGGCGGCCCCCACGAACACGACGGGCCGCGAGGTTGCCCCCGCGGCCCGCAAGGCGCCGCTTCGTGCGACGCGAAGGGCACACATCCGTTCAGAAGGGGACGTCGTCGTCAGGGCCCGGTGCGTCGAAGCCGCCGCCCATCCCGCCACCCATCGGCTCCTGGTCGCCCATCTCGCGACCGGCGCCGCGCTCGGCACCCCCGCCGAGGAAGCGCACCGTCTGCGCCACGATTTCGGTCGAGTAGTGCTTCTGGCCTTCCTTGTCGTAGCTGCGGGTCTGCAGTTCGCCCTCGACGTAGACCTCGCGGCCCTTCGCGAGGTATTTGCCGCAGGTCTCCGCCTGCGGACCCCAGACGACGATCTTGTGCCACTCGGTGCGCTTCTGCCGGTTGCCGTCGCGGTCCTTCCACACGCTGTCGGTCGCGATGCGGAAGTTGCATACTGCGCGCCCAGTTCCGGTGAAACGCATCTCGGGATCGGCGCCTAGCCGCCCGACGAGGATCGCCTTGTTGACCGACATGGTGTTCGCCTCCTGGTGCCAGCCCGGGGGGATTCCCGGTGGGCGGCGCGTTCCGCGTTACACCCGGTGCGCCGTCGGGGCAAACCTTTCCAAGAGCCGTACCAGCCCGTCGCGGCCCCGGGAGAGTGGCCGCGGCCGCGTGTCCGCGCCAGCGATCGCCGGAAACCCCTGCCGCGTTGACATCCCGGGGTCCGGCTCGTAGCCTGCCGTCTGGGTGGTGGTGCTGGGTGGAGGCCGAAGGGGTAGCACCCCTGTCGGCGGCGACTAGATGCCGGCGGCGGTGCGTATCGTCCCGCTCGGTGGGCTCGGCGAAGTCGGGCTCAACATGCTCCTCGTGGAATCGGAGGGTGCGGCGATCGCGATCGACTGCGGCGTCCTCTTCCCGGATCGCCCCGGTCTCGGCATCGACCTGATGCTGCCCGACGTCACCTACCTTCGCGAGCGCCCCGGGCTGCTGCAAGGCGTCGTCCTGACGCACGGCCACGAGGATCACATCGGTGCGCTGCCGCGCCTGCTCGCCGAGTTTCCGGTGCCCGTGTTCGGTCCGCGTTTCGCGACCTTGCTCGCGCGCGAGAAGCTGCGTCGGGCGAACGTCTCGGTGCCGATCGAGATGGTCGAGCCGGGTGTGCGCGTCGATGTCGGTCCGTTCGGGGTCGAGCCGATCCACATGACGCACTCGATCGTCGACTCGGTGGCGGTCGCGATCACGACGCCCCAGGGCGTGATCATCCACACCGGTGACTTCAAGATCGACCCGCGTCCGATCGACGGCCGCACCTCGGACCTCGAGCGCCTCGCCGAGTGGGGCCGACGCGGCGTGCTGCTGCTGCTCTCGGACTCGACGAACGCCGAGCACGACGGCGAGTGCGGTTCGGAGAGCGATGTCGGGCCGCGCATGGAGGAACTCATCCGCGTCGTGCCCGGCAAGGTCTTCGTGACCACCTTCGCCTCGCACCTGCACCGCGTGCAGCAGGTGATCGACGCGAGCGCCGCCTGCGGCCGGCGCATCGCGGTCGCGGGGCGCGGCTTCGAGGACAGTACGCGGCTCGCCGGCGACATCGGCTACCTCCGACTGCCGCAGGGTGGCTTCGTCTCGACCGACGAGGCGATGCGAATCGACCCGCGCCTCCTGACCGTGCTCATCTCGGGCTCGCAGGGTGAGCCCACGTCGGCGCTCTCGCGCCTCTCCGACGGCCAGTTCAAGCAGCTCACGGTGGGGGAGGGCGACGCCGTCATCCTGTCGTCGCGCGTCATCCCCGGCAACGAGCGCAGCGTACACTCCCTGCTGAACCGCCTGGCCAAGCGCGGCGCGCAGATCCACACCGGCGACCGGGAGGGCGTGCACGTGTCGGGCCACGCCTACCGGGACGAGTTGCGCACCATGATCCAGCTCGTGCGGCCGCGCTTCTTCGTCCCGGTCCATGGCGAGTACCGCCACCTGACCGAGCACCGGCGGCTCGCGGCCGACACCGGGTTGATCCCGCTCGACCGCTGCATCCTCCTCGAGGACGGCGACGTCCTCGAAATCGACGACGCCGGCGCTCATACCGGGGAGAAGGTCGTCGCCGGCCGCGTGCTGGTCGACGGCACGGGCGAGGGCGACGTGGACTTCGAGGTGCTGCACGAGCGTCGCCACCTGTCGGAGGACGGTTTCGTGGTCGCGGTGATCGCGATCCACCAGCAGACCGGCGAGATCACCTCGGGGCCCGAACTCATCACCCGCGGCGTGCTCGCCGGGGACGGCGACCAGGCGTATCTGGACGAGGCGAAGTCGGCCGTCCTCGCCAAGCTGCGCGAGATCACGCCCGAGTCCCGCGCCGATCTGCTCGAGGTCGAGGACGCGGTCCGTCGGGTATTGAAGAAGTTCTTCTCCAAGACGCGAGGACGGCGGCCGCTCATCGTGCCGCACGTCTTCGAGATGTGAGGCGATGGCCGCTCCCGCGCGCAAGCGCGCCGAAGCGGCCCCGGCCGCGCTGCCGCCAGTCCCTCCCGGGATGGCGCGGGAGGCGGGTGCGATCGGACTCGGGCTCGCCGGGGTGCTGCTCGCGATGGCGGTGCTCTCCTTCGACCCGGTGCGCCGCACGAACCTGATCGGACAAGCGGGGGCGACCCTCGCCGACGTTCTCGTCCAACTCTTCGGATTGTGGTCGATCGTGCTCCCCGGCGGGCTGGTCGTCGCGGCCTGCCTCGTCTTCGCGGGACGCTGGCAGGGGCTCGGCCCACTGCGTGCGGCGTGCCTCGCCGGAGCCGTGCTCGCGGGCGCCGTTCTCCTCCAGATCCTCCTCGGCTCCTGGCGTCGCGTGCCGGCCGGCGGTCTCGTCGGCGGCTTCCTTCAGGAATTGCTGCGCGACGGCTTCGGCACGACCGGTGCGTTGCTGATCGCCGCTACGGTCTTCGGCTTGTGCGCGGCGATCGCGACCGGCCGCTCGCTGCTCGGCGTCGCCGCCGGCCTCGGCCGGGGGGCGGTCGGCGCGGCCGGATCGGCCTGGCGCCGGCTCCTCGGTCGGCGCACGGATCTCATGCTGGTCGGCGAGGGTGAGCCGATCCTGCTCACCCGGTCCGAGGAACTGGCGCCGCCGAACGTCCTGCGCGAGCGGGACCGCGCCGCCGAGCGCGCCGGTACCCGCCGCGGCCCGGTCGTCGTCGCCAAGGCGCCGCCGCGTCCGACCGCGCCCAAGGCGCCGCCGCGTCGCCAACTCGGCCTCGGCTTCGCCCCGGGACAGGCCTACTGCCTGCCGGACGTCGGCCTTCTCGACCCGGTGGTCGATCGCCCGGAGCCGGTCGACGACGAGGCGCTCCGGGCGAGCGCCCATGTCCTCGAAACCAAGCTCGACACCTTCGGTGTGCACGGCTCGGTCGTCGAGATCCACCCGGGGCCGGTCATCACCACCTATGAATTTGAGCCCGACGCCGGCATCAAGGTCGGACGCATCGTCGCGCTCGAAGACGATCTCGCGATGGCGATGCGGGCCATGAGCGTCCGCATCGTCGCCCCGATCCCCGGGAAGTCGGTCGTCGGCATCGAGGTCTCCAATCCACGCCGCGAGAAAGTCCTGCTGCGCGAGATCGTCGCCTCCGACGCGTTCGCGCAGCCGCTCTCGCCGCTCACGATCGCGCTCGGCAAGGACACGACCGGTGCGGCGGTCGTCGGCGACCTCGGCCGCATGCCGCACCTGCTCGTCGCCGGCGCGACGGGCGCGGGCAAGTCGGTGTTCCTGAACACGCTCATCGCGAGCATCCTCATGCGCGCGACGCCGCGCGACGTCCGCTTCGTCATGATCGATCCGAAGATGCTCGAACTCACGACCTACGAGGCGATCCCGCACCAGATCGTCCCGGTCGTGACCGATTCCAAGCCGGCGCTCGCCGTGCTGAACAACCTCGTGCGGGAGATGAACGAACGCTATTCGCTCATGCGCGAAAAGGGCGTCCGCAACATCGAAGGCTACAACAAGGCTGTGGCCGAGGAGGCCGAATCGGCGGCCGTCATCGAACTCGAGGAGGACGGGGACGACACCACTGACGAGGCGGGCGACGAAGCTTCCCTCGCCCCGCCGGCCAGGGTCCACCAGCACCTGCCGCGGATCGTCGTCATCATCGACGAACTCGCCGACCTGATCCTCACCCGTCGCGACGTGGAGTTGCCGATCACGCAGCTCGCGCAGAAGGCGCGTGCCGCCGGCGTGCACCTGGTCGTCGCGACGCAGCGCCCCTCGGTCGACATCCTGACCGGCGTCATCAAGGCGAACTTCCCGGCGCGCATCTCCTTCCGCGTGCGGCAGAAGGTGGACTCGCGCACCATCCTCGACAGCATGGGTTCGGAGAACCTGCTCGGCGAGGGCGACATGCTCTTCCTGCCGCCGGGGCGCTCGGACCTGCAGCGCCTGCACGGGGCCTACGTGTCCGACGGCGAGGTGGAGCGCCTGGTCCGGTTCGTCGCCGACCAGGAGCAGCAGCACTACCGGATGGACCTGCTCGCCGACCCCGAGGACGAGGCGTCGGCGGGTGGCGACCGGGACTCCGGCGACGAGGCCTACGACGAGATGTACGACGAGGCCGTCCGGATCGTCACCGAGAGCGGCAAGGCCTCGATCTCCTACCTCCAGCGCCGCCTGCAGGTGGGCTACAACCGCGCGGCCCGGATGATCGAGTGCATGGAGCGGGAAGGGGTACTGAGCCCGGCCGACCACCGGGGCGTGCGCGAGATCCTCGCGCGTCGTATCGAGGAGGGATGAAGACCGGCTCCGGCCGCCCTGCGTTCCTCGCCCTCCTCCTGCTCGCCGCTGCGCCGCCTCCGTCGGAGGCCCGCGCGCCGGCGGCGGCCCGGGTCGCGGGGCCGGCAAAGCCGACCTCGCCGGCCCTCTCGGCCGAGACCGCGACGCAGCGGGTGCAGCGACGCTATGATGCGACCGAGACGTTCTCCGCCGACTTCGACCAGGAGATGAAGATCGAGAGCGGGGGCCAGGTCCTGCGCTCCTCGGGCAAGGTCTGGTTCCAGCGCCCGGGGCGGATGCTCTGGCGCTACGAGAAGCCCGACGAGCAGACGATCGTCTGCGACGGGGAGTACCTCTGGATCCACCAGCCGGCGGACAAGCAGGTCCTGCGGGCGCCCCTGCGCGACGCCTTCGAATCGCGCACCCCGGTGTCCTTCCTGCTCGGCGTCGCCAGCGTGGAGCGCGACTTCCGCCCGACGCTCATCGCGCCGGCTGGGGACGGCTCGGTGCGGCTTCGCCTCGATCCGCTCGACGACCCTCAGGCCGTGCTCGGCTCGCTCGAACTCGAGCTCGATCCCGTGACATTCGACATCCGCGCCGCTATCATCCGCGACTCGATCGGGAACACGACGCGCGTCGCGCTGCGTGGACTGGTCCGCAACCGGCCGCTCGACCCGGCGCTTTTCCGCTTCGAGCCGCCGGCGGGGACCGACGTGCAGGAGTCCCCCGCCCGCTGAACCGCCTTTCGACGCAAGGGAGGAAGAGCCGATGCCGTCCTTCGACGTGGTGTCCGAGGTCGACACGCAGGAAGTCCAGAACGCGCTCCAGCAAACCCGCAAGGAAATCCTGCAGCGCTACGACTTCAAGGGAACGAAGACCGAGATCGAGATGGACAAGGAAGGCATCCAGATCCACTCCGACGACGATTTCAAGGTGAAGGCGGTCGTCGAGGTGCTCCAGGCGAAGCTTGCCAAGCGGGGTGTCGATCTGAAGTCGCTCGACTACGGCAAGATCGAGCCGGCCTCGGCCGGAACCGCCCGGCAGACGATCAAGGTGCTCCAGGGACTCGACGGCGACGCCGCCCGCGAGGTCGTGAAGCTGATCAAGGAGACCAAGCTCAAGGTCCAGGCGCAGGTGCAGGACGAACAGGTCCGCGTCACCGCGAAGCAGCGCGACGAGCTCCAGAAGGTGATTCAGGCGCTGCGCGCGGCCGACTACAAGCGGCCGCTCCAGTTCACGAACATGCGCGACTGATGGCGGAACCGCACACCACGATCGCCGCCGGCAAGCGGATCCACTTCCTCTCGCTCGGCTGCCCGAAGAACCTCGTCGACGGCGAGGTGATGCAGGGCCTGCTCGTGCGCGACGGGCATCGGCTGGTGATGGATCCCGCCGAGGCCGACGTGCTGGTGGTCAACACCTGCGCCTTTATCGACGAGGCGAAGGAGGAGTCGATCGACGCGATCCTCGACCTCGCCCGCCACAAGGAGGCGGGCCGCGCGAGCCGGCTCATCGTGACCGGATGCCTCGCCGAGCGCTTTGGGTCGTCGCTGCGGGAGAGCATCCCCGAAGTGGACGTCTTTGTCGGCACCGGCGACTTCATGGACCTGCCGAGGCTGCTCGATGCGCCCGGGGAGCGACCGGCTTACATCGGCGCCCAGCACGTCCTGCCGCCGGCCGACGCTCCGCGCATCCAGTCGACGCCGTTCTATACGTCGTTTCTCAAGATCGCCGAGGGCTGCAATCGCACCTGCTCGTTCTGCATCATCCCGAAGATCCGCGGCCGCCAGGAGAGTCGCAGCATCCCGTCGCTCGTCGAGGAGGCGCGGCGGCTCGCGGGCGGTGGCGTGCGCGAATTGAACCTGATCGCGCAGGACCTGACGAACTACGGCGCGGACCGCGACGACGGCGCCGACCTCCGCCGGCTTCTCGAGGCGCTGCTCGAGGTGGAGGGCATCGACTGGTTCCGGCTGCTCTACGTCTACCCGCAGCACGTCGGGGACGACCTCCTGCGGCTGATCGCCCGCGAGCCGCGCATCTGCTCCTACGTCGACATGCCGCTGCAGCACGCGAGCGACTCGGTCCTGCGCCGCATGCGACGCGGGCGCGAGGGGGTCTCGGGGCGGCTGCGGGAACTCGTTGGGCGCATCCGCGAGATCGTGCCGGGCGTCGTGCTGCGCTCGTCTTTCATCGTCGGCTTCCCGGGCGAGACCGAGGAGGATTTCGAGCAGCTTCTGGGCTTCCTCGAGGAGATGCGCTTCGAGCGGGTGGGCGTGTTCCGCTACTCGCAGGAGGAGGACACGGCCGCGGGCACCCTCGACGGGCAGGTACCCGAGAAGACCAAGGAGGCGCGCCGCCGCCGGGCGATGCGCCTCCAGGCGCGCATCGCCCGCGAGCGCAACCTGCTGCAACTCGGCGAAACCCTGCCGGTCCTCGTCTGCGGCCGGCTCGACAACGGGCGCTGGTACGGTCGCACCCAGGGGCAGGCTGCGGACATCGACGGCGTCACCCTGCTCGCCCGCTCGCCGGCCCTCGAGGAGGGCCGGATCCTGCCGGTCCGCATCACCCGGACGAGCACCTACGACCTCGAGGGGAGCGTCGCCGGGGAGAAGAACTGAGCACCGCGGCTTGGCCCGCCCCGGGCCTCTCGCCGAGGGCTTCTCGCCGACCAAGGTTGACACGGCGCCGCACCATGCCTAGGCTCGCCGCCCCATGGCATCCACTGCTTCGACTCGCGGCGGCGGCAAGAAGGTCCTGCGCAAGCCCTTCCTGAAGACCGCAAAGACTTCCCTGCTGGCGATGCGCGAGCAGGTGCTCGAGGGCATCGAGCACGACGCGCAATACACCCGAGAGGGCAGCAAGGACGAGGGTATGGATACCTACGACCTGGCGAGCGAGGAGCGCGATCGGGACATCAGCCTGATCCTCTCCGACCGCGACCGCCTGAAACTCCAGGCGATCGACGATGCGCTCGGGCGGATCAAGGCGGGGACCTACGGCCTGTGCGAGGTCTGCGAACTCGACATCGCCGAGGAGCGACTGAAGGCGCTGCCCTTCTCGCGGCTCTGCATCAGCTGCCAGTCCGACCAGGAGCGCGAAGCCAAGCAGATGCGCCGTCCTGACGACGAGCGCGGGCTGCGCCGCTTCGCGGTCGGCGAGTCGGAAGAAGAGAACGGCTGAAGGAACGTCGCAAGCACCCGCACGGCCCCGGTCGCCGGCGCGACGACGCCCGGGCCATCTTCGAAGCGGCCCTCCTTGCCGTCGACCCCGAGCGGCTCGTATGGCGCTGGCTGCGCGGCGCTGAGCGAAGCCCGGCAGGGCGGCGCGGGGAGTCCCCGAGGCGCGGTCGTCTCCCCGAGCCGCCGCCCGGCCCCTGGATCGCGGGAGCGGGCAAGGCGTCGGTCGCGATGGCCCGCGGTGCGGTCCGCGCAATCCCCGGCGTGCGCGGCATCGTCATTGCGCCGCGTGCCCCCGGTGCGCGCTCCCGTTCGGCCGCACCCGAACGGATCGGTGGCGTCACGATCCTGCGCGGCGAGCATCCGATCCCCGGCCGTGGCAGTCTTGCGGCGACGCGACGACTCGTCGCGGCCCTGCGGCGGCGTCCGAAGGGCGAGCCCGTCCTGCTCCTGCTGAGCGGCGGTGCGTCGGCGCTTCTCGCGATGCCAGCACGCGGCATCCCGGACGCGGACGAGGTGCGGCTGCAGCGTCTGCTGTTTCGCTCGGGCCTGCCGATCGCGGCCCTGAACGCCGTGCGCAAGCACGTTTCCGCCGTCAAGGGCGGCGGGCTGCTGCGCCTGTCCGCACCGCGCATGGTGTGGACGCTCGCGATGTCCGACGTCGTCGGCGACGACCCGTCGACGATCGGCTCGGGGCCCGCCGTCGCCGATCCGACGACGTTCGCGCAGGCTCTCGCGCTGCTCCTGTCGGCGGTGGCGCGCAGCGAAGTGCCGCGCTCCGTCCTGCGTCACCTCGAGCGAGGCGCGGCCTCGCCCGGTCGCGGTGAGACGGTCAAGCCGGGCGATCCGGAGGTGGCCCGGTCGCGGGCGATCGTGATCGGCTCCAACGCGACCGCCCTTGCCGCGGCGGCCAGGCGCGCCCGCTCGCTCGGTTACGCGGTGCGTCGGCTGCCCGACCCGATCGAGGGCGAGGCGGCCACGGCGGCGCGGAGCTTTGCCGAGGTGCTGCCGCGCCGCCCGTGGCGCCCGCTCTGCGTGCTCGCCGGTGGCGAGACGGTCGTCGCTGCGAGCGGCAGTCGCGGCCGCGGTGGGCGCAACCAGGAATTCGCCCTGGCGGCCGCGGAGCACCTCGCCGGGACCGGCTGGACCCTGCTCGCGGCGGGTACCGACGGCGTCGACGGGCCGACGCCGGCCGCGGGCGCGATCCTCGACGGCAGCCTCCTTCGTCGCGCCGGTCGGACCGAGGTCGCGCGTGCGCTCGCGGCACACGACTCCTTCGGCTTCTTTGCGCGCCACGGCGGCGGGTTGGTCACCGGTCCGACCGGGACCAACGTCATGGACGTGGTGATCGCGTTGCACGAAGGGCGGGTTCCACCCGTCGTCGGGTTTGCGCGCCCGGCCGCTCCAGATCGGGTGCCTTGGCCGCGCAGCGGCGCCCGTGCTAGCGCGCTCCGCATGGCCCGTGCATCCGACGGATCCGCGGATCGACCGGCGAAGGCGTCGCGGAGCAACCGCGCGGCGGGGCCGGATCGGCGCGCGCTCCACCGTGTGACGCTCATCCCGGGCGACGGCATCGGGCCGGAGGTCGTCGCGGCCGCGGTCCGCGTCATCGCCGCGACCGGCGTCGAGATCGAGTGGGATCGACAGCGGGCCGGGCGGGAGGCCCTGCTCGAGGACGGGACGCCGATTCCCGAGTCGCTCGTCCAGTCGATCCGCCGCAACAAGGTCGCCCTGAAGGGGCCGCTCGAGACCCAGATCGGTGCCGGTTTTCGTAGCGTGAACGTCGCGCTGCGCAAGACCTTCGACCTATACGCCAACCTGCGTCCGATCCGCAGCATCCCCGGTGTCGTCTCGCGTTACGACCACGTCGACCTGGTCGTCGTGCGCGAGAATACCGAGAGCCTCTACTCCGGCATCGAGCACCAGATCGCCCCGGGCGTGGTCGAGAGCGTGAAGGTCATCACCGCTCGGGCCTCGACGCGCATCGCGGAGTTCGCCTTCCGCTTCGCGGAGGAGCATGGCCGCCGCAAGGTGATGTCGATCCACAAGGCGAACATCATGAAGCTCTCCGACGGGCTATTCCTCGACTGTGCCCGGCGCGTCGCACGGCGTCACCCGCGGATCGCCTACGACGAGATGATCGTCGACAACGCCTGCATGCAACTCGTGCTCGACCCGCGCCAGTTCGACGTCCTGCTCCTCGAGAATCTCTACGGCGACATCGTCTCCGACCTCTGTGCCGGTCTGGTCGGCGGTCTCGGTGTGACCCCGTCGGCGAATCTCGGTGTCCGCTGCGCGATCTTCGAGGCGGTCCACGGCACGGCGCCGGGCATCGCGGGCCGCAACCGCGCGAATCCGCTTGCGGTGATCCTCTCGTCGGTGCTGCTACTCGAGCGGCTCGGCGAGGAGGCGGCGGCGGGACGGCTGCAGGCGGCGGTCCTCGAGGTGACCCGCAACCGTCGTGGCCGCACCGGAGACCTCGGCGGCACGGCCAGCACCGAAGCGGTCGCCGACGCGATCATCGCCCGCCTCGCGGGTCGCCGTGCGTCGCCGCGCCCGAGCGCAAGCGGCAAGCGGCCGACCCGGGCGCCTCGCGCGCCGCGCCGGCGCCCCTGACGCGGCGCGGCAGAGACCCTCCGGAACCGGGAAAAAGTTGACGCGGCACCCGGCGTGCCTTAAGGGAATGCGTTCCGGTGCGCTTGGCAAGAGGTGTCGCGGAGAACCCGGAGCGAACGGCGAGCGCCGGAGAAACGTCAGCAGGGCCGGGCAGGGCTTTTCGTCGATGACCGAAGCAGCATTCGACCGACGCGCCATAGCGGAGATCGCCGAGGACTACGGCCTCGGCAAGCTGAGTGCGGTCGCCCCGGCTCCGCCGGCCTGGTGCCGGCAAGCGGGTACCTCGCGGCACATCCTGCTCGAGGCGGGTCGCGGCAAGTCGATCCTGCGCTTCGACGGCCTGCGCGGCGAGATCGAGGTCAAGCGCGAGATCGATTTCCTGCTCTTCCTGCGCAAGCATGGTTTTCCGTGCCCGCAACCGCTCGCCGACCGCAACAGCCGGCTCTACCGGGACTACGCCGGCCAGAGCCTGATCGCCTACGAGCACATCGACGGTCACCAGATCGAAGTCGCGCAACTCACGATGGCCCAGATCGAGGGCATCGGCCGCGTGCTCGCGGAACTCCACGTCATCGGCAAGGGCTACAAGAAGGGCGTCGAGAACCGGTTCACCTTCGAGGGGATCGCGGACACCTATGCCGACGCGCGCGGTGGGCTACCGCCGTACTTCAAGAAGATCGTCCGCACTCTGGACGAGGAGATCGAGTACCTCGGCAGCTACCTGGAGACGAAGTTGCCCAAGGGTGTGATCCACGGTGAACTGCACCCGGGCAGCCTGCTCATCAAGGGCGACAAGGTCGTGGGCATTCTCGACTTCGAGATGGGTTCCCGCGGGCGTTTCATCTTCGATCTCGCGACTGCGCTGAACGCGTTCTGCTTCGTCGACGCCCGCTACGACATCAAGCGCTTCGAGGCGCTCATCGCCGGCTACGAATCGGCGCGGACGCTTTCGCTCGCGGAATGGGACGCCTTCCCCAACGAGTTGCGCTTTTCGGCCCTGCGCCTGACGATCACCCGCCTCGCGCAGGTCATGGCGACCCCGGGCGCACAGGCCGGCCTGGCGGCGATCACCGAAGGCCGCATGCCGGAGGAAGTCCTCGGAGACGGGCCGGAGTCCGACGAGCAGCGCCTCGCCGTGCGCGGGTTCAAGGACCATCTCGATCGCCTCTCGGTACTGCGCCGCGAACGCGACGGCGGGATGGAGCCGATGCTGCTCGCCATGGCGACCGGCTACGACTACCGCCGCTACCAGAAGGTCAAGCAGGTCGAGAAGCGACCAACGAAATAGGGGGATCCGTGGAAGATCACGTCCGCGCGATGCTCGATGCGCTCGGGGAGGATCCGCAGCGCGAAGGGCTTCTGAAGACACCCGAACGAGTCGCCCGCGCCCTGCGCGAGATGACCCGAGGCTACGATCAGGATCCCGAGGCGATCATCCAGGGGGCGCTCTTCACCGAAGAGTACTCCGAGATGATCGTGATGAAGGACATCGACTTCTACTCGATGTGCGAGCACCACATGCTGCCCTTCTTCGGCAAGGCCCACATCGCCTACATCCCGAAGGGTAAGATCGTCGGCATCTCGAAGCTCGCCCGGATCGTCGACGTGTACTCGCGACGCCTCCAGGTCCAGGAGCGCATGACGAAGCAGATCGCCCAGCTTCTCATGGACGTGCTCAAGCCCGAGGGCGTGGCGGTCGTCGTCGAGGGGGAGCACCTCTGCATGCGCATGCGCGGTGTGGAAAAGCAGAACTCCTTTGTCGCGACGAGCGCGATGTTCGGCGTCTTCCGCGACCACCAGGCGACCCGCGACGAGTTCATGACGCTCATCAACGGTCTCCGTCGCCGCTGAGAGTCCTCGTCGGCGCGTCGGGCGGCGGCCACGCACCTTCGTTCGGCAGCGAGCCGAGACCGACGCAGGGCGGGAGGTCGCGCACCCTGCGCGCCGGCCCTGCGGCTGTCAGCGCGCGTCGGGGCGGGCGCGAAGCATGAGCACCGACGCACCGAAGGTCGCGACCACGAAGAGCAGCATCGCGAGCAGGTCACCGCGCACGTCGAACATGGTCGCCTGCCTCAGCAGGGCCGCCCGGAAGCCCCGGCAGAAGTAGGTGAGCGGGAAGAGGTAGGCGACCGGCCGCACGCTCTCGGGCTGGGTCTCGATCGGCACGAAGGCCCCTGAGAGGACGAAGGCCGGCAGGATGAACGTCACGGCCAGCTGCACCGCCTGGCTCTGGTTGCGCGAGATGATCGAGATCATCTGGCCCACGCCGAGCGAGCCGAGGATGAAGGAAACCACGAGTGCGGCGACGACCGGGTAGTGTCCCTGGAGCGAGACGCCGAAGAGCCAGCGCGCGAGCAGCATCACGTTGATCGTCACGAGGAGCGAGATCAGGAAGTAGGGCAGCAGCTTCCCCACGAAGATCTCGGCCGGCGTGAGTGGCGTCACGGCGAGCTGGTCCATGGTGCCACGTTCGCGTTCGCGCGCGATCGAGGTCGACATCACGATGACGGTGAGCAGTTGCAGGATGAGCCCGATCACGCCGGGCATGACGAAGTTCTGGCTCTTCAGCTCGGGATTGAAGCGCAGCTCGTGCCCGAGTTCGATCGGGGCGACCTGGTGAAGGCCCTCCTCGGTCGTGACCGCCCGGCCATCGCGTACCCGGAGGTTCGCCGCGAGGAAGGCGTTCTGCTGCACGGTGGTACTGCCGAGTTCGCGGAGCACAGCCGGTGCGGCGAAGGTGTCGGAGCCGTCGACGATCACGCGCACGCGGACCGAGCGCCCGGCATCCGCGTCCCGCGTGAGTCCTTCCGGCAGTACGACGTAGGCGGCGATCCGGTCCGTCCGCAGGTCCTCCTCGGCACGCGCGACTTCCGCCTCGGTCGCGTCCTCGACGATCTCGGGCTTGAAGGTGAGCGAACTCGAGATCGCCTCGACGTACTCGTTGGCGATCCGACCGCCGTCGCGGTCGAGGACCCGGGTGCGGATCGCCGTGACCTTGGGGTTGCCGATCGCGTAGCCGAAGAGAACCGTCAGGATCGACGGCGTGAGCAGGAGGAAGACGAGGGTGCGCCGGTCCCGCCAGAGGTGGAGGAATTCCTTGAGGGCGAGGTGGTAGACGTTGCGCATCAGGTCGCCGTCGCATGCCCGCGGGCGTAGCCGATGAACAGATCTTCGAGCGTCGGGTCGAGCGGGTAGACCCGGCGCAGAGGGGCTCCCGCACCCTCGGCGACCTCGTGGAGGCGGCCCGCGACGGCCTCCCAGTCGACCGGTTCGTCGAACAGGACGCGGAGTTCGTAGCCGTGGATCGTGACGTCGGCGACCCCGGGCAGGCCGCGCAGGGCACGGGTCGCCTCGACCACGCGCTGGACCTCGGCACCGACCAGGCGGTTGCGCAGTCGCTCGCGCAGCGCAGCCGGGGCGCCCTCGGCGATCAGTCGTCCGCCGAGCATGAAGCCGACCGAGTGGCAGCGCTCGGCCTCGTCGAGGTAGTGCGTGGTGACGAAGAGCGACGTGCCGCCCTCGCAGAGTTCGTAGAGGAAGTCCCACATCCGCTGGCGCTGGCTCGGATCCACGCCGGCCGTCGGCTCGTCGAGGAACAGCAGGCGTGGCGAGTGGACCAGCGCGCAGGCGAGGGCGAGCCGCTGTTTCCAGCCGCCGGAGAGAGTGCCGGCTTCGGCGCGACGGATCTCGTCGATCCCGAGCTGCGTGAAGACCTCGTCGAGCCTGTGATCGGCTTCCTTGCCCTGGATGCCGTAGACACCGCCGAAGAAGCGGAAGTTCTCCTCGCCGGTCAGGTCGGGATAGAGCGAGAAGGTCTGCGCCATGTAGCCGGTCGCGCGCTTGATGCGGTCGCGCTCGGTGCGGATGTCGCAGCCCGCGACCCGCGCCGAGCCCGAGGTCGGCTCGAGCAGGCCGCAGAGCATCTTGATGGTCGTGGTCTTCCCGGCGCCGTTGGGGCCGAGGAAGCCGAAGATCTGCCCGCGTTCGACCCGGAGCGTCAGGTCGCTCACGGCGTCGATGGCGGCGAAGCGGCGCGACAGCGATCGGGTCTGGACGGCCGGATCTCCGTCGCCGGAGTCCTCCGGTCGGCTCAGAAGAGCGCCCACCAAGGGGTCTTGGTCGCGTGTCGCGGTTCCACGTCGACGTCGAAGCGACGCAGCAGCGTGCCCTGCGCGCGCTCCAGTGCGACCAGAGAGTCGTTGTAGTCGATGAGTGCGAGGTTCTCGTTCAGGCGGGCGTTGGTGACCTCGTTCTGGAACTTGAGCAGGTCGGTCGTCGTCACCATGCCGACCTCGTAGCGACGCGTCTGGTTGCGCAGGTTCTCTTCCGCCAGTTCGCGTGCGACCCGCGTCGCCTCGATTCGCTTGATGTTCGAGTTCACGTCGCCCAGCGACTGTCCGACGTCGAGGCTCACCTCCGAGATGCGCTGGCGGTAGAGGGCCTGGGCGCGGGCACGCTGGATGCGGCTGCGCTGGGCCTGGGCGATGGCGGCCGCGTTGCCGATCGGGATCTCGAGACGGACGCCGCCCCCGTACTGGTAGAAGTTATTCGAGAGCAGCCGCCCGAGGGCGTCGCCGTAGGTTCCACCGTAGATGCTGCGGAAGTTGAGCGGGTCGTTCTCCCGGGTCGGGTCGCCGGACAGCGAGTTCACGCCGTAGGAGCCGAACGCGTCGAGCTTGGGCATGAGCTGGTTGTTGGCGAGAGCGACGTTCATCTCGTTCGCCTCGACGTTGAGCCGCGCGGCCCGCACCTCGCTGCGCTCGGTGACGGCGGTGTGCAGCGCATGCTCGGCGTCGAAGCGCAGGCTTTCGTCGGAGGGGCGCTCGACCGGTTCGATGGCCCGCGGCAGGTATTCGTTGAAGCCCGGCAGGTAGACGAGCTGCTGCAGGACACGGCTCGCCTGGAAGAGGGCGTTCTCGGCGACGATCACCTCTTCCTCGCGGCGGGCCGCCTCGGCCTCGCTCTCCTTGACCGCGACCGGCGGGAGCACGCCGACGTCGACGCGCGTGCGATTGTCGCGCACGGTCTGGCGTGCCAGTTCGAGGGCGTCGCGCTTCACTTGGAGTTGGTCGGTCGTGAGCACGACCCGCCAGTACGCGGTCACGACCCGGGTGATGAAGTTCGCGACCGCCGCCTTGTAGTCCTCGATGGCGGCATCCGTCGCCGTCTCGGCGAGGTTGATCCGCATCCGGGTGAAGTAGAGGCCGAAGCCGCGCAGGAGCGGCTGGTTCAGGCTGATCACCGGCTCCGGCTTGTACTGAGGGGTGAGTCCCTGGAAGTCCGAGTTCGTCTTGAAGCGGTTGTTCAGGAAGTCGACGCGGAGACTCGCGCCGGTGGCGAGGTTCTTCTGGGCGTAGAAGTTCCAGTTGAAGTTCGAGATGTCCACCGTCTCTGCGCCCGAGAGCGCGGAGGTCGCCGGAGTCACGCTACGGTTGTAATTGGTCTCGGCGCCGGAAACCGGGTCGAAGTAGGCCTGGGCCTCGAGGATGCCCTGCTGCTCGATGACCGGCACCAGCGACTGGGCGATCAGCTCGGGATTGTTCTGCAGCGCCGCGGAGACGGCTTCGCGCAGCGTGAAGCGGGCCGGGGTCGCCCCGAGGGGCGGGATCTGGGGCAGGGCCGGCGGGCCCCCGGGTGGCGAGAACTGTTCGCGCCAGGCCTGTCCCCAGGTCGGGAGGTTGGGCTGCGTCCAGCGCGGCCCGGCGTTCATGCCGGGGCCGGAGACCGGCCCGTGGAAGGTGACCGAGGATCGCTCGGTGGGTTGCGCCGCACGTCGGACGAGAGCCGGATCGCGCAGCGGATCCGCGGGGCGCCTGCGCGTGCCGGTTGCGGGGCCTACGCCGACGCGCCCATCGGGGTAGGCGAGCGGGTCGTTGCCGGCATCGGCGGCGCGCACGCTGCCCGCGGGGATCGCCGCCGTCGGCCGGCGAACGGCGGGCGCGTCCAGCATCCGTGCGCCCGGCGTCGCCCCGAGTGGCTCGTCGGCGGCGTAGCCCGTGCCGCTGCCGGCGGGATCCGCGGGACGACCGTAAGGGGTCTGGGCCGCGACCGGTGCGGCGATCGTCGCGGCGATCGCGACGACGACGAGGCTCGCCGCGGCGGCGCAGGACGCGCGCCGCAGACGAGCGATGGCACGTGCCGACACGTCGTGCGGGGTAACGGCGCTACCCCGCAATGTCAAAGCGCGAAAGCAGCCCCGGGGCGAGTCGCGTCGTCGGCCGCGCCGGTCGGCGCCGACGTCCCGTGGCCGGCGCCGCGCGTCGGAGGATTTGCGAACCGTGGCCCCACAGCTACCGTCGAGGCGTCATGGCGTTCCGTCCGCTCAAGAACTACCTCCTGGCGCCCGGTCCGACGGCCGTTCCGGCCGAAGTATTGCTGCGGATTGCCGCGCCGACCATCCACCACCGGACGCCCCAGTTCGAGCAGATCGTCGCTGGGGTGCGCGAACAGCTGAAGCAGGTCTTTCAGACCGCCGGCGACGTGCTCGTGCTGGCCTCCTCGGGCACCGGCGCGATGGAGGCGTCGATCACGAACACGCTCTCCCCGGGAGATCCGGTGCTGTGCGTGAACGGCGGCAAGTTCGGCGAGCGCTGGATGAAGATGTGCCGCTCCTACGGGCTCGACGTCGAGGAACTAGCCGTCGAATGGGGGCGCGCGGTCGAGCCGTCGGCGATCGCGGCGGCGCTCGAACGCCGCCCGAAGACCCGGGCGGTGCTGGTGCAGGCGAGCGAGACCTCGACGACCGTCCTCCACCCGATCGAGGCGATCGCGAACCTCACCCGCGAGCGCGACACGCTGCTCATGGTCGACGGCATCACTGCGGTCGGCGTGACCGACGTGCCGATGGACCGCTGGGGCATCGACGTTCTCGTCTCCGGCTCCCAGAAGGCGTTCATGCTGCCGCCGGGACTCGCGTTCATCGCGCTGTCGGAACGGGCCTGGGCCGCGAGCGAGACCGCGAAACTGCCGCGCTTCTATTTCGACCTGCGGCGCGAGCGCACGAACCTGCACCAGAACACCACCGCCTACACGCCCGCGATCAACCTGATCTATGGCCTCTCGCAGGCCCTCACCTCGATGCTCGACGAGGGGTTGCCGTCGATCTTCGAGCGCTGCGACCGCCTCATGCGGGCCACCCGCGCCGGAGCGACCGCCATCGGCCTCGGCTTGGTCGCGCCCGACAGCCCGAGCCCGGCGGTGACCGGCGTCTTCGTGCCCGAAGGCGTCGACGGCGGGAAGTTGCAGAAGTACCTGCGCAACACCCTCGGCGTCGAGGTCGCGGGCGGACAGGACCAGTTCAAGGGCAAGGTGCTGCGCATCGCCCACCTCGGATACACCGGCGACTTCGACACCCTCACGATGCTCGCCGCGCTCGAACTCGCGCTGTCGCGTTTCGGCGTCACGATCGAGTTCGGTCGGGGCGTCGGGGCGGCGCAGAAGATCCTCGCCGAAACCCTGCCGCCGGGCGCGGCTCGGGCCTGAAGACGGGAGGCGGTCGTACGATGGCTCATCGCGTCCTGGTTTCGGAGGCGCTCGCGCCCGAAGGGTCGGCGATTCTGCGCGCGTCGCCTGACGTCGTCGTCGACGAGCGGGGCATCCTGAAGAAAGAGGAACTCCTGCCGATCATCGGCGACTACGACGCCCTGATCGTGCGCAGCGGCACCAAGGTCACCGAGGAGATCATCGCCGCGGCAAAGAACCTCAAGGTGATCGGCCGCGCCGGCATCGGGGTGGACAACATCGACGTGCCGGCGGCTACGCGGCGCGGCATCGTCGTGATGAACACGCCGGGCGGCAACAACGTCACGACCGCGGAACTCGCGATCTCGATGATGCTCGCGAGCGCCCGCCACATTCCGCAGGCCAACGCCGCCCTGCGCGCCGGTCGATGGGAGCGTTCGAAGTTCGTCGGCAGCGAGGTGATGGGCAAGACGCTCGGCGTGATCGGGCTCGGCAACATCGGCCGCGTCGTCGCCGACCGGGCGATGGGTCTCCAGATGAAGGTGGTCGCCTACGACCCCTTCGTGACCGAGCAGACCAAGCCGCTGGCGGTCGAACTCGTGAGCCTCGACGAACTCTACGCCCGCTCGGACTTCATCACGGTCCACGTGCCGCTTCTCCCCGAGACGAAGAACCTGATCGATGCGGCTGCGCTCGCGAAGACCAAGCCCGGCGTCCGCATCGTCAACTGCGCCCGCGGCGGCATCGTCGACGAGCAGGCGCTCGCCGACGCGATCCGCTCGGGCCACGTCGCGGGCGCGGCCATCGATGTCTTCGCGGAGGAGCCGCCCAAGGCCGACGATCCGCTCATCGCGCTGCCGCAGGTCGTCGCGACCCCGCACCTCGGCGCATCGACGGGCGAGGCGCAGGTGAACGTCGCGATCGCCATCGCCGAGCAGGTGGTCGCCTTCCTCACCCGGGGCGCGATCACCGCGGCGGTGAACATGCCGGCGCTGACGCCGGAACAGCGCGACGTGATCGGTCCCTTCCTCGTCCTCGGCGAGAAGCTGGGTTCGCTCGTGGGGCAGCTCTGCGGCATCGACACGCCGCCGTGCGCCGGCGCACCGGTCGAGGTGGCGATCGAGTACAGCGGCGAGGTCGTCGACCACCCGACGAAGGCGATCACCGCGGCGATCCTGCGCGGCCTCCTCCTCCCGATGCTCGGGGCGGACCTGAACTACGTGAGCGCGCCCGTCATCGCGCGCGAGCGCGGGATCCACGTCACCGAGACGACGACGATGCAGCCGAGCGACTATCGCAACCGGATCGCGGTGAAGGTGCGCTTCTCGTCGGGCACCACCCACGAGGTGGCCGGGGCGGTCTTCGGACGCTCGACGATCCGGCTCGTGAAGCTCGACGGCTTCTCCCTCGAGGCGGTTCCCGACGGGTACATCCTCGCCCTGTACAACCGCGACGTCCCGGGCGTGGTCGGCCGGGTAGGGACGCTGCTCGGCCGTCACCACGTCAATATCGCGGGCCTCGAACTCGGCCGCGAGAAGACCGGAGGGCAGGCCGTCTCGCTCTTCCACGTCGACGACCCCGTACCGCCCGAAGTCCTGGCCGAACTCCGCGAGGCGCCCGAGATCATCTCGGCCGCGCTGCTCAGGCTCTGAGGGCGATCGCGTGTCGTCGCTGGTGATCGTCGGCGCCCAGTGGGGCGACGAGGGCAAGGGGAAGGTCGTCGACCTCTTCGCCGCCCATGCCGACGTCGTCGTGCGCTTCCAGGGCGGCAACAACGCCGGGCACACCCTGGTGGTCGGCAACGAGCGCACGGTCGTGCACCTGATGCCGGCGGGGGTCCTGCACGCGCAGGCGACCTGCGTGATCGGCAACGGCGTCGTCATCGATCCCGCCGTGCTTTGCGGGGAGATCGACGAACTGCGCCGGCGCGGCTACCTCGCGAACCTCGAGCAGTTGAAGATCGACGAGCGCGCCCACCTCATCCTCCCGGTGCACCGCGCGATCGACGTGGCCTCCGAGGAGCAGGCCGGCGCGGGCAAGATCGGCACCACGGGCCGGGGAATCGGCCCCTGCTACGAGGACAAGATGGCGCGCCGCGGACTGCGCGTCGTCGACCTGCTCGACCCGGAGTACTTCCGCGCCCGGCTCGAGGCGCTGCTCGCCGTTCGCAATCCCACCCTCGAACGCATGGGCCGCCCCGTCGCCGACGCGGATGCGATCTGCCGCGAGTACCTCGCCTTCGGGGAGAGGCTTGCCCCGCACGTCGGCGATACGTCGCTCTACCTCGTCGACCAGATCGAGCGCGGCCGGCGCATCCTCTTCGAGGGCGCGCACGGCTCGATGCTGGACATCGACCACGGCACCTACCCATTTGTCACCTCGTCGAACGTCGTGACCGGAGCGGTGGGAACCGGTGCCGGCGTGCCCCCGCGCCACGTTTCGCGCGTACTCGGCATCTCCAAGGCGTACACGACGCGCGTCGGCGGCGGCCCCTTCCCGACCGAACTCCACGACGAGGTCGGCGACAAGTTACGCGAGGTCGGCGTGGAGTTCGGCTCGACGACCGGACGGCCGCGCCGCTGCGGCTGGTTCGACGCGGTCGTCGTCCGCCAGGCGGCACGACTCTCCGGGATGTCGGGGATCGCGCTCACCAAGCTCGACGTGCTCTCGGGCCTGCCCAAGATCCGCATCGCCGTCGCCTACGAGTGCCGCGGCAAGCGTTACGAACGCGTGCCCGCCGGCCTGCGCGATCTCGAGTCGGCAAAACCGGTCTACGAGGAACTCGAGGGCTGGGTCGAGGACATCGGCCCGGTGCGACGTTTCGACGAACTGCCTGCGGCGGCGCGACGCTACATAGCCCGCATCGAGGAACTGACCGCGACGCCGGTCACGCTCATCTCCGTCGGCGCCGAGCGCGAAGAGACGATCCTCCTGCGGGATCCGTTCCTGGTCTAGGCGACCCCCGGCCAGCCCGTCGCCCCTCGCGTCGGCGCACGTGGTGAGGCGCACGTGGTGAGAGGGCGGCCGCCGTCGGATTGACGCTCGCTGCGGCGACCGATAGCGAGGATGCGGATGCCGCCGGCCGTGCTGACGAGGGATCTGCGCCGCAGCTACGACGGGCGGGAGGTGGTCCGGGGGATCTCGCTCGAAGTCCAGGAAGGCGAGATCTTCGGCCTGCTCGGCCCCAATGGCGCCGGCAAGACGACGACGCTTTCGATGATTTCGACCCGGATCCGTCCAACCTCCGGGGATGCCTGGGTATTCGGCAAGCACGTCGTCGACGACGTGCACGCGGCGCGGAGACTGCTCAACCTGGCCCCCCAGGAGGAAGCCCTCTACCCTTCGCTGACCGCAGCCGAGAATCTCGACTTCTGGGCCCGCATCTACGGCGTACCGCGCGCGGAGCGGCCGGCCCGCGTCGAGCGAGCGCTCGCCGCGGTCGAACTCGGCGCGCGTCGCGACGACCGGGTCGAGACCTACTCGGGCGGGATGCGGCGGCGGCTCAACCTGGGCTGTGCGCTCGTGAGCGAGCCGCGTCTCGTGCTGCTCGACGAGCCGACGGTCGGCGTCGATCCGCAGTCGCGCGTCCACATCTTCGAGGCGGTGCGCAACCTGCGCGCGAGCGGCATCACGATCCTCTACACGACGCACTATCTCGCCGAGGCCGAGGAGCTCTGCGACCGCATCGCGATCATCGACGAGGGGCGCCTGGTGGCGCTCGGCACGACCGCCGAGCTGCTCGCCTGTTCTTCGGCGAGCGAGGTCGTCGAACTCAGGCTGGGCGGCCCGACTCGCGAGCTGCCGTTTCTCGAAGGCCTGCCCGAGGTGGAACGCGCCGAGCAGCACGGGTCGATCGTGCGCCTCTACACCCGCCGCTCCGAACCGCTCCTGGCGAAGCTCTGCGGACAGGGATTGCTGGACCAGCCGATCGTGCAGATCGGCGTCAGCCCGGTGTCGCTCGAGACCGTGTTCATCGAGCTGACCGGCAAGGAATTGAGGGATTAGCTCTTGGCCGACTTCCCAGCCCGTTCGAGAATCTTTCCCGCGCGCCACCGCGCGGCGACCGCACTCCTCGCGCTCGCACTCCTCTGCGGCGGGATCGTGGCGCCGGCGCGTGCCGACGACGCGGCCGGCGTGGCCGGCGGGCCGATGCAGCGCGCGCGGGAGGTGCTGCAGGAGAGCAACCGTATCGTCACCGGCCCCGGCGACCGCAACGCCAAGCTCGCCCGCCTGAAGGACCTGCTGCGCGGCTTCCTCGACACCGATGCGCTGGCGCGCAAGGCGATGGGCAAGCACCTCGACGGCCGCTCGCCGGCGCAGGTGAAGGACTTCATGGCGGTCTTCCGCGACCTCTTCGTCCGGACCTACGTCCAGCGGCTGCTGCTCTTCGACGCCCCCGACTTCGGGTATCGCGGCGAGAAGATCGACGGCGCCGCTGCGACGGTGAAGACCCAGATCATCACGCCGAAGGACGAGTTCGGCGTCGACTACGAGATGAAGAAGGGATCCGGAGGCTGGGTTGCGACCGACATCCTCGTCGAGGACGTGAGCCTCGCCGAGAATTTCCGCTCGCAGTTCGACAAGGCGCTCGCGAAGGATTCCTTCGCCGTCCTTCTCGAACGCCTGCGCAACAAGCTCGAAAACAAGCCGAACAACGACTTCTGAGGACCGATGCTGGCGGTGTTCCTGAAGGATCTGCGGCTTATTCTCCGTGACCGCTGGGCCTTCGTCTTCTCGCTGCTGGTACCGATCCTGGTCATCTCGATCATCGCGACGGCCCTCTTCCAGAGCGACGGGGGCTCGAAGCTTCTCGTCCCCGTCGTGAACGACGACCAGGGCCCGGTCGCGAACACCTTCATCAAACTGCTCGGCGAGTACGCCGACGTGCAGCCGATGAGTCGCGCGGAGGCCGAGCACCTGGTGCGCGACCAGAACAGGGCACCCGCGGCGATCGTATTCCCCGAGGGGCTGAGCAAGCGCTATCTCCAGGGCAAGACGACGCCGCTCGAACTGCTCACCGACCCGGCGCAGGCCGTCGACCTGAACCAGGTGAAGGTCCTTCTCCTTCTCATGGACAAGGACGCCGCGGCGCTCGCCGATCCGCTCGACGAGGAACGGATCTCGCTGCGCGAGTCGAACCTGACGGGGAATCGCAAGGAGGTCACCAACTTCGAGCAGAACGTGCCGGGGTTCTCGATCATGTTCATGCTGCTCGCGGTGATCTTCGGGACCTCGATGTCGCTGCACGACGAGCGCGAGTGGGGAACGCTGCCCCACCTGCTCGTCGCCCCGGTCGGCTTCACCTGGATCCTGCTCGGCAAGCTCGGGGCGCGTTTCGTCCTCGGCCTCCTGCAGATGATCGCCCTTTTCGCGTGGGGCCACTGGATGTTCGGCGTATCGCTCGGATCCTCGAAGCTCGCCTTCCTGCTGCTGGCCAGCGCCGTGGTCTTCGCCACGGTCGCGGTCGGTCTCGTGGTGGCGGGGTTGGCGCGGACGCGTGAGCAGACGCAGCCGCTGAGCCTCGCCTTCGTCATGTTTCTCTCGGCCATGGGGGGACTCTGGTGGCCGAAGTCGATTGAACCGCAGTGGCTGCGCGACGTCTCGCCGGTCGCCTACACGACCTGGGCGATGCACGGCATGAACGACCTGGTGCTGCGCGACCGGGGGCTCGAGGCCATGGCCGTTCCGGTTTCGGCCCTCTTGTTGTATGGATTCGGAGCGCTGCTGCTCGGTCTCTGGCTGTTCCGAACGAGGCACAGCGCGCGCTGAGCGGAGGGGGGCGCCTGGGAGAAATGCGGGCTCGTCGCGGTCCCGGCCGGACCGGACAGGGGAACGGGGGTGGGGCGGGGCGTTGGCTCG
>CAMBZJ010000007.1 GCA_945872365.1 Klebsiella pneumoniae | reverse complement strand
GGCCCGGGCCGGGGGCGCGCCCTCGCCCGGTGCGGTGCCGACCGCCCCTTCGGCCGGGTAGAGGACCAGCGTCGGCAGCGTGCGCCCGGCGACGTCGGGGTGCCCGTCGAAGCCGGGCGTCGAGCGCGTCGTGTCGACGAAGGTGCGGCGCACGCGACCCACCGCAAACGAGCCATCGGGCTCGCGAGCCACCGGCCCGGGGGTCGGCGGAGCGCCGTCGCTGCAGGCGAGGAACAGGCAACCGGCGATCGCCGGGAGAAGCGCCAAGACGGCGCGCATGCGCGTCGCCCGCCGTGAGCGGAAGCCCGGACTCCGCCGCGTCTTGGCCAGTGCGTCCATGGCGGTTTCGTCCCTATGGTGCTCCGGGTGCCGAGTTCAAGCGGCCGGCCGATTCCGGACGAGCGGCATGCGAGGGGCGGGCTCCGTCGCAGGGGGCGCCCCCTCCGTCTGGTTGACCCGGCCCGCCCCGCATCGGACGCTCCCGGCCATGGCCGACGGCGGAAACCCCGAACCGGTGCAGATCCCCTGGACTTCGCTCAGCCCCGAGGCGCTGCGGGGGCTGGTCGAGGAGTTCGTCACGCGTGACGGCACCGACTACGGCGTTCGCGAACGCTCGCTCGAGGAGCGGCTGCGCGACGTTCTGCGCCAGGTCGAGCGCGGGGAAGTCGCGATCGTCTTCGATCCCGCGAGCGGCTCGGCGAACCTGGTCCCGCGGCGCCCGCTGCGCGACTGACGAACGGATCAATACGACCGGCGACGGCGGCGACCGGAGCCGTCCGGTCGCGGTGTCGACTCGGGGCCGCCACTTGAGTTACCCCTCCGGGCGCCATGTCCGACGCCAAGTTCCACGGCCTGAGCGACCTCCGCGTGATCGACTTTTCGACCGGCATCGCCGGTGCCTATGCGACGCGGCTCTTCGCGGACGCGGGTGCCGACGTCGTCAAAGTCGAGGCGGCCGGCGGCGACCCGCTGCGTCGCCGCTCCGCGACCGGCGCCCCGCTCGGAGACGCAGACGGCGCCTTCTTCCGCTTTCTCGCCGGCGGCAAGCGTTCGGTGACCGGCACGCCCGACGACCCGGGAGTCGAGGAACTCGTCGCGGGCGCCGACCTGCTCGTCGAGAGTTTCGCGCCCCGCGACTTCGACGCCCCGGCGCTCGCCACGCGCCATCCGGGACTCGTCGTGCTCTCGATCACGCCGGCAGGACGCACCGGCCCCTGGGCCGACCGGCCCTGGTCGGACTTCACCGTGCAAGCCGCCTCCGGTGCCGTCGGTCGCAAGGGCATTCCCGGCACGGAGCCGCTCCAGTCGGGTGCGCGGATCGGCGAATGGGTCGGCGGCACCTACGCCGCGACCGCGGCGCTCGCCGCGCTCTGGCGCGCGCGCTGCACCGGGCACGGCGAGCACGTCGACTTCTCGCTCCTCGAAGCGCTTACGCTCGCGGGTTCGGGCTATCTCGATCTCGTCGCCCGACTGGTCGGCGGGCACGACTTCTCGCGCCTGCCGCTCTCGATCGAGACGCCGTCGATCGAGCCGACGGCCGACGGCTATGTCGGCTTCACGACGAACTCCCGCCAGCAAGTCTCCGACTTCATGATCCTGATCGAGCGTCCCGACTTGTGCGAGGACGAGGAACTCGCGCAGTCCTACGGTCGCCTCGCTCGCTGGGCCGAGTGGACGGGCATCGTGAAGCAGTGGACGCGTCGGCACACGACCGAGGAGATCCTGGAGCGAGCCGCGGCCCTGCGCATCCCGGTCGCGCCCGTCCTGAACGGCGACACCGTCCGCCGCCACGAGCAGGTCGTCGCGCGCGGCGCGCTGGTGTCCCATCCGGACGGCTCCTTCCTGCAACCACGGCGCCCCTGGCGCGCCGACGATCACGACCCGCCCCCGCCGCGGCCCGCACCCCGGGCGGGCGAGCACACCGGCCGGGTCGAGCCGCACGTCCCGCGACGCCCCGCACCCACGGGTACGAAGGGGCTGCCCCTCGAGGGAATCCGGGTCGTCGATATGACCGCCTGGTGGGCGGGCCCGTCTTCCACCGGCGTCCTCGCAGCGCTCGGCGCCGACGTGATCCACGTCGAGTCGGCGGCGCGCCCCGACGGCATGCGGCACACCGGCGGCATGGCCAGGCACCGGTTCACCGACTGGTGGGAGGCCGGCGCCTTCTTCCTTTCGGCGAACACGAACAAGCGCGACCTGACGCTCGACCTTCGCAAGCCCCGCGGACTCGACCTGCTGAAGCGGCTCGTGGCCGTGTCCGACGGCGTGATCGAGAACTACACGCCGCGCGTGCTCGAGAATTTCGGACTCGGTGGCGATGCGATCCGGCGGGCGAACCCACGCGCGGTTCTGGTGCGCATGCCGGCCTTCGGCCTGTCGGGCCCCTGGCGCGACCACACCGGGTTCGCGCAGACGATGGAGCAACTCACCGGGCTCGCCTGGGTGACCGGCCATCGCGACGACCAGCCCCGTATCCAGCAGGGCCCGTGCGACCCTCTCGCCGGGATGCACGGTGCCTTCGCCTTCCTGGTCGGACTCTTCGAGCGCGAATCGAGCGGGCGCGGCTTGCACGTCGAGTCGGCGATGGTCGAGGCCGCGCTCAACGCGGCCTCCGAGCAACTCGTCGAGTACACGGCCTATGGACGCCTCATGGAACGCATGGG
Source organism: Klebsiella pneumoniae (assembly GCA_945872365.1). Lineage (GTDB taxonomy): Bacteria > Desulfobacterota > Binatia > UBA12015 > UBA12015 > REEB422. The sequence goes on along the minus strand of CAMBZJ010000007.1, from coordinate 128,546 downwards.
CAACCGTTCCCCTACTGCCGCGCCGCAGGGACTCTTCGCGTGTGCCGGCAGCGAGCCGGGTCGCGAGCGCTGGCTCGCGCTCTCGGTCGAAAGCGACGCGCAGTGGCGCGGCCTGGTCGACGCGATCGGTGTGCGCGACTGGTCAGGGGACTCGACCCTCGCGCACTTCGCGGGCCGTCGCGCCGCCGAGGACGCGATCGAGGCACGACTGCGCGCATGGGCGTCGGGCGTCGACCGCGACGCTGCTCTCGAACTCCTGCTGCGGGCCGGCGTTCCCGCGGCCGCGGTCGCCGATCCGCGCCTCCTCGCCTCGGGCTCGGCGCAGCACCGCGCGCGCGGCTTCTACGAGGAGATCGAACACGCGGTCGTCGGACGACAGCCGGTCGCGACGGTGCCGTTCCGCTTCCGCGGGGTCGAGCGCTGGCTGCGCCGTCCGGCCCCGTTGCTCGGCGAGCACAACCGCGAGATCCTCTGCGACCTCCTCGGCGTCCCCGCCGACGACCTTGCGGCACTCGAAGCCGAAGGCGTGATCGGCACCCGCCCCCCGGTCTGAAGGCCCGCGATCGACGGCGCACCTGCCGACGCACTCGGCGGCGTGTATACCGGCGACGGCCACGAGCGACCCGCCCCGACCCGCCCCGTCGCGCCGTCCCCCCGCGCAAGCTACGCTGCGCCCGCAGGAGACCCCGCATGCAGAACGATCCCGCCGCACCGTCCGATCTCGGCTTCGATCCCGACGCCCTGCGCCGCAGGTACCGTGAGGAACGGGACAAGCGGATCCGTGCCGACGGCAACGAGCAGTACGTCGAGATGGCCGGGCGCTTCGAGCACTTGGTCGACGACCCCTACGTCGAGCCGGGCTTCGCCCGCGCCCCGCTCACCGACGAGGTCGAGGTCCTCGTCATCGGCGGTGGCTTCGGCGGGCTCCTGATGGGCGCGCACCTGCGCGAGGCGGGCGTGGACGACGTCCGCATCGTCGAGAAGGGCGGCGACTTCGGCGGCACCTGGTACTGGAACCGCTACCCGGGCGCCGCCTGCGACGTCGAGTCGTACATCTACCTGCCGCTGCTCGAAGAGGTCGGTTACGTTCCGAAGGAGAAGTACTCGGGTGCTCCCGAGATCCTCGCCCACAGTCGCGGGATCGCCCGTAAGTACGATCTCTACCGGGGTGCGATCTTCCAGACGGCGGTCACGGCGATGCGCTGGGACGAGTCGTCGGGTCGCTGGATCGTCGAGACCGACCGCGGCGACGCGCTGCGTGCGCGCTTCGTCTGCATGGCCAACGGCCCGCTCGACCGGCCGAAGCTCCCCGGCATCCCGGGCCTCGAGTCGTTCGCGGGGCACTCCTTCCACACCAGCCGCTGGGACTACGGCTACACCGGCGGAGACTCGAACGGCGGTCTCGCGAAGCTCGCCGACAAGCGCGTCGGCATCATCGGCACGGGAGCTACCGCCGTGCAGTGCGTGCCGCATCTCGCCGCCGGCGCGAAGCACCTCTGGGTGTTCCAGCGCACCCCGTCGTCGATCGACGTACGCAACAACCGGCCCACCGACCCGGAGTGGGCGAAGGGCCTCGAGCCCGGGTGGCAGCGTCGGCGCATGGACAACTTCAACATTCTCGTCACCGGCGGCCTGCAGGACGAGGACCTGGTGAACGACGGCTGGACCGACATCATCCGCAAGCTGCTGGTGATCGTGCAGAAGGACGCGGCCGCCGGCGCCCCGATCGATATCGGGAAGACCCTCGAACTCGCCGACTTCGAGAAGATGGAGCAGATCCGTGCGCGGGTCGACGCGATCGTCGCCGACGAGCGCACCGCCGCGGCGCTCAAGCCCTACTACCGGCAGTTCTGCAAGCGCCCCTGCTTCCACGACGCATACCTGCAGTCGTTCACCCGGCCGAACGTGACGCTGGTGGACACCGCGGGGCGCGGCGTGGAGCGGATCACGCCCCGCGGCGTCGTCGCGAACGGTGTCGAGTTCGAGCTCGACTGCCTGGTCTACGCCTCCGGGTTCGAGGTCGGCACCGGATTCGCCCGGCGAGCCGGCTACGATCTCGTCGGACGCGACGCGCGCAAGTTGAGCGAGAAGTGGGCCGATGGCGTGACGACGCTCCACGGCATCCTCGTGCACGGCTTTCCGAATTGCCTGATCCTCGGCACGCAGCAGGCGGGATTCACCGTCAACTTTCCGCACCGGCTCGACGAGCAGGCGCGCCACGTCGCCTTCGTCATCCGCCAGGCCCGCGAGCGCGGGGCGCACGCGATCGAGGTTTCGCCCGAGGCCGAGCGCGAGTGGGTGGAGACGGTCATCCGCCTTTCGGGCATGGGCCGGCAGTTCCTCGAGGAGTGCACGCCCGGCTATTACAACAACGAGGGCAAGCCGGATCAGCGCAGCGCCCAGGACGGCTTCTACGGCGCGGGCCCGGTGCAGTACTTCTCGGTCCTGCGACAGTGGCGCGAGGGCGGCGCGATGCCCGGTCTCGACATCCGCTGACGGCTGACGGTGCGGAGCCGGTCGGCAATCGGGAAGACGGCTCTACCGGGCCCCGGGCGGGGGCTCGCGGGAATATGTGCCTGAAAATAAGGCATCGCCCGTCAGACGACCGGCTCGACGGGGCCGCGAGGCGACTCCGGCTGGCGAGGTGTCGGCGCTCGGGGTACCCTGAACCAACGGTCGCCATGAGTTTTCTGGCGGGTCACTCACGACCCGTCCCGACACGACGTCCGCGAGGAGCCCCATGACGTCGTCGACCGAAATGCAGCGCAAGCTGTACAGCGCCTACTCGGACTTCGTTCAGACTGCCGAGCGCAAGCGCCACTGGAGCGTCTACGACGACATTCCCTGGGACGCGATCGACGGCGGACAGGAGAACGAGGAGAAGGCCATCCTCATCGAGACGTTCTGCCTCGAGGAACTCTACGTCCCCGACTACTGCGCGCGCGGAGTCGAGCTCATGCGCCCCTGGTTCGGACTCGCCTGGTTCCAGATCAACTGGAGTGCAGAGGAGGCCAAGCACGGACTCGCGCTGCGCGAGTACCTGATCCGCTCGGGGCTGCGCAGCGAGGCGGACTTCGACGTACTCTGGAGCGAGGTCTTCGCCAAGCCGTGGAGCCTACCTTTCAGTACGGCCCGCGAGATGAGCTGCTACGGGGCCATCCAGGAGGCGGCTACATATGCCGCCTACCAGGCGCAGAAACTCGTCGCCGCTGAGGCGGGCGACGCCGCACTGGAAGCGATCTTTTCTCACATCAGCCGCGACGAGGCGGCGCATGCCGGGTTCTACCGCACCGTTATCGCGATCCACCTCGACGAGGATCGCGTGGGCACGATCGCCGACCTGGCGCACGTCCTCTCCCACTTTCGCATGCCGGGCGACGAGCGCATCCCGAACTATCGCCAGCGACTCCAGGAAGGTGGTGGGGGTATCAGCGCGCGGTCCTTCCTGCAGCGCGCGGTGCTCGCCACGCTGCGCTCTCTCGGCCTGACCCGCGACGACCTGCGGGGCGCACCGCCCCGGGAGCAGTTGCGGGTCGCCGTCGCCTGAGAGAGTTCGCGCCGGCTGCCTTCCACCCGACGGGACTCGGTGGCGGCACGGTCTGGTTGCGCTATCGTCGAACTCGGACCGGAGGAACGTCATGACGTCGGTGATCATGGGCTGTTTCGCCTGGGGAGGACGGATCGCCGCCAGCGTTCTGCGCGGCGCGGCGGACGTCGTCGAGGAGGTTGCGGGCCTGCTCGATGCCGCCGACTCCGAGCCGCAAGAGGTGGCACACCCCGACCCGTGGGCGGAGGCGCGGCGTCACGCGGCGGAGGCCGACCTCGAGCCGGAGGACGACGCTGTCGAGGACGACCGGGACGACGAGTCCGGGCGGACGGTAGCCGTCGACGAAAGGTCGGCTCCAAAGCCGACTCTCGACGATTCGGCGACCGGACCGGAGACGCCGCGCACACCCGGCACCGAGGCGGTCACTGCGAGCGCACCCGGGGAGACCTCTGAAGCCGAAGCGACTTCCGCCGAGGAATCCGCCGCCGCGTGCGAATTTTCCCCGGGCGAAGCCGCAGCTGACTCGAGCCGCGAGGCGGAAGCTGACGCCGACGACGACGAACCAGGGACGAATTCGCCGAGCCGCGAAGCAGTGAACATGGCGGCCTCACTCGGCATCCAACTTCCGCCGCGCGAGGGTACCCGTGAGCGGATCGCCGCCGCGCTGGGCGCCGCGCGCGACACGCTCGATGCCGCGGCCGCTCTGCGCCGCCCTTCGGTCGCCTCGATCACCGCACCGGGACGCCTCGCCGCAGCCAAGGCCGCGGGACGCGCGCTCGGCGCGCGGATCGCGCCGAGCACGGCGAGTGTGGGGGAACCCTCGGCAACGGCCCGGGGCACCAGGCCGGCGAACACCCCGAAGCCGGGGAAGCTGAGTGCTGTCGCGAAAGCCGCTCCGAAGAAACCGGCGCGGGGTTCCGTTTCGGACGTCGTCGAGTCTCGAGCAAAGTCGAAGTCCGCATCCGCAGCGGCGGAGCGGGAGCGGCCCGCGAAGAAGGCGAAGGCGGGGAAGAGGAAGGACAAGAAGGGCGGTCGCAAGAACAAGAAGTAGCGACCGGCCTTCGGTGCGGCGCGCCTCGGCGCGCAACCCTCCGTGGCCGCGGACGTGCCTGGCCGGCGCCGTCGCGCTCGGCGACGCTCAGCGGCAATCCTGCCCGCCGAAGACGTTCGGACGGCACGTGACGGTCTTTCCGTCGGGCCCCCGGTAGTCGCGGCCTCCGAAGACGTTCGGACGCGAGGTCACCTGCTTGCCGTCGGGCCCCCGGTAGTCGCGGCCTCCGAAGACGTTCGGACGCGACGTCACCTGCTTGCCGTCGGGCAGCCGATAGTCCTGGCCTCCGAAGACGTTCGGACGCGACGTCACCTGCTTGCCGTCGGGCAGCCGATAGTCCTGGCCCCCGAAGACGTTGGGGCGACTGTCCACGCGGCCGTGTGGCCCCGTGATGTCCTCGCCGCCGAAGACGTTTGGGCGCGACGTTGCGCGGGTGCCGTCGGAAAATGTCGTGTCGCGACCACCGAAGACGTTCGGACGCGACGTCGAGGTGCTGCGTCCGTCCGAGGCTCGACAGTCCTCGCCGCCGAAGACGTTCGGACGGCAGGACTCGTCCGCGAAGACCGGGATGCCGCCGCTCTGGATTCCGGCGAAGACGGCTAGAAAACCGGCGACCCGGCGCAGCCTCCAACCCGCAGCAAGCCGGCGTACCCCGGGACGTGTGCTGGGCGGCTTCATGTCGGCTTCCTCCATTTCGGCTTCGTCTCGTATCGACTGAAACAGACGCCAGGGCCAACGGTTGCCCACATCGCTGTCGCCGTGGGTCGGGAAACCCTATGATCGGCCCGACGTGCAGCCCCGCGTGGCCGCGCACCACCCCAGCCCGATGAGCCCCGACGACCTCCAGCGCGCTCTCCTCGACCCCACGGCTCCGATTCCGCCCGGCTGGCCCGCGGGAGCATGGGGCGTCCTTCTGCTCTTCCTCGTCCCGATCGGCGGCGGCATCCCCGCCGGCGTCCTGATGGCCCGCGACCGCGGGCTGTCGTGGCCGCTCATGATGGCGCTGTACTTCGTCTCCGACGTCATCCTCGCCTGCACCTTCGAACCGCTCCTGAGAATGCTCATCCTCGCGGGCCGCTCCCTCCCTCTCCTGGGCCGGGTGACCGGTGCGATCAGGCAGATGGTCAGGCAGACGACCGCTCGCTACGGCACGAAGGGCGGTCCGCTCGCGCTGGTGATGATCGCCTTCGGCGTCGACCCGATGACCGGACGAGCGGCCGCCCACGTGGCCGGACACGGCTTCGTTCCGGGCTGGGCCATCGCGATCACCGGCGACATGATGTACTTCACGGTGCTCATGGTCTCGACGCTCTGGCTCAACAGCGTGCTGGGCGACGAGCGCTGGACGATCGGCGGCATGCTCGTGTTCATGCTGGTGATGCCGTCGATCGTGCGGCGTTGGCAGGAGCGCAGGGAAAAACGCTAGGCAGCCGCTTCGCCCGGATTCCGAATGGGGAGAGAGGAGTCCCGATGGAAGCTCCCGTGGTCACCGTGTTTCGCAGCCGCCTCGACGAGCAGGTACGCGACGATTATGCGACGACGTCGCTCCATATCGAGTCCCTCGCGCGCGGCATGCCGGGGCTCCTCGATGCCAAAACCTTCACGGCACCCGACGGCGAACGCGTGACGATCGTCACCTTCGCCGATCGGGCGAGCCACGATGCCTGGCGCGACCATCCAGAACACCGCGAAGCGATACGCCGCGGCTACGCCGAGTTCTACACCGAGTTGCGGATCCAGGTCGCGACGGTCGAGTACGAGCGCTCGTACCGTCGCTGAACCGGGGTCCGGTCGGCGCTCAGGCGCGAAACGCCTTGTCGATCGAATCGAGCACGACCTGCTCGCGATCGCTTACGCGGCGACCGAGACCGAGAAAGCCGCCACTCGCCTCGGCGACGGAGCGCGCCTGGTCCGCGAGGCTCGACGCGATCTTGGCCGCCTCGCCGGGTTCGACGCGGTCGCGCAGCGACCGGGCCCATGCGTACCAGGCATCGCGCACTTCCGGACGGGGCGCTTCGCGCAGCAGGTCCTCGAAGACGCCGTGGATGGCCGTGCCCGGCGCGAGGCCCTGCTCGGCCGCAGCCTTCAGAAGCGCCTCGCGCTCGCGATCGTCCACCCGGCCGTCGGCCCAGGCGACCTCGACCAGCGGGTAGAGGGCGAAGGCGGCCAGCGTCTCGTGGCTCAGGTTCAGCGAGAGGAGCGTGTCGAGCACCTTGTCGTCTTTGATCCCGGTCACCCGGGCGAGGACCGCGCGCGGCTGCTCGGTCTCCATCTGGTCGCGGAGTTTCTCGAGCAGGTCCTGACTCTGCTTCTTGAAGAATTCCTCTTCCAGGGCCTGCCGACGACGTTCAAACGAGTCGCTCATGGATTCCTCCTGCGAGCCGGATGTTCGCAGTCGGGGGCGACCGGAACAAGCCCGCGGCCGAATGCTATGCGGGTCGCATGGAGGATTCCTCAGGCTGGCCCGGGTGCGGGGTGGCGATCCGGTGGGCCTTGGCGCTCGGCAGCCTGGCGATCCTCGCCGGCTGCGGCGGCAACGACGGCTGCGCCGGTTTCGTCACGATCAACGCCACACCGGCGGAATGCGAGCGTCTCGCCGAGAAATTCGGCTGCGCGAGCTTCGATGCTAGCGGTCCGAGTTGCGGACTCGCCGGCTGTGCGCGCTGCAACGGGGAAACCGACCAAGGTTCCGGGGGCGACTTCGGGGCGACTCCCTAGCTCCGGGAAGGGCCGCCTGAGCGTCCTCCACCGCTCCGGGACCCGCGGGTTGCGCGGAAGCGGGGTGTGCGCCGAAGTCCAGCGCGCACCCCCGCTTCGGTTTCAGCGGGACGTCACTGAGCCGCCGGTGCGGTCGTGCCGCCCGCGGCCTTCACCTGTGCTGCGAGTTGATCCTCGACCTTCTGTCGCATGTCATTCTTCGACGCGAGATAGGTCTGGAACTGGTCGGGGGTCAGGACCTTCTGCAGATCCGTGTCGCGCTCCTGCTGGATGGCCTGGCCCTGGGAGAGCCGTGACATCGGGTTCAGGTCGCCCTTGAGGACCGGCTCCATCTTCTTCGCGGTGTCGAGGTTGATGTCCGCGACCCGCGAAGCGGCGTCGCCGGAGAGTCCGAGCTTGGTCTTCAGGTAATCGGTCTGGGCCGTGGCGCGCTGCTCGGGGGTCGTGCCGCGCAGCATCTGTTGCTCTGCCGAATCGGCGCTGGCCCGACCGGCGAAGAGGAGGACGGCGACAAGCAGGACGGCACGCCGCGAAAAAGCAGCGCGTGTCGTCCCGCGGCGACGGGTGGGCTCTTCGATCGAGCTCATGCCTTCAATACCTTCGAGAGGATGCGGAGTTCGTCGGTGATGTTCTCGGGGATCACGTATCCCTGCGGATCGCGGATCGCGCCGAGATGGTGCGCGATGTCCTCCGCGCTCACCGTCGCACCGCGATCGGCGACCCAACCGGGGGCCAGGCCGACGAAGATGCGCGCGTAGCGCCCGCCGCCAACGGAGAAGATCTCGTGGTTCACCTCGCAGCCCTCGGAAGAGAGGTAGACGACCAGCGGGGTGACGGTCTCGGGCTCGAGCAGTGGTGCCAGCGGACCGAGCAGGTCCTCGGTCATGCGGGTGCGCGCGGTCGGCGCGATCGCGTTCGAGCGGATGTTGTACTTCGCCCCCTCGACGGCGAGCACGTGCATCAGGCCGACGAGGCCCATCTTCGCCGCGCCGTAGTTCGTCTGGCCGAAGTTTCCGAAGATGCCCGCGGCCGAGGACGTGAACACGAAGCGCCCGTAACCCTGGTCCTTCATGGCGCGGAAGGCGGGCTGCGAGACGTAGAAGGCGCCCTTCAGGTGGACGTCGAGGACGAGCCCGAGATCCTCGGGCGTGAGCTTCGCGAAGGTCTTGTCGCGCAGGATGCCGGCGTTGTTGATGACGACGTCGAGCTTGCCGAACTTGGCGATCGCCGCCTTGACCATCGCCTCGCCGCCCTCGGGGGTAGCGACCGAATCGTGGTTCGCGAGTGCCTGGCCCCCGGCCTTCTCGATCTCGGCGACCACCTGGTCGGCCATGCTGTGACTGGCTCCGGTGCCGTCGGCCTTGCCGCCGAGGTCGTTCACGACGACCTTGGCACCCCGCCGTGCCAGTTCCAGTGCATAGGTCTTGCCGAGGCCGCCCCCGGCTCCGGTGATGAGGGCCACGCGGCCGTCGAATCGAATGTCGGACATCGATCGAATCCTCCTTGTGGGGTTGGGGTATACCCATCGGGGGAACCGGGATCGACCCCGGCTGGCCTCTCAAGGCTCGCCTCGGGTTGGTTCGCCCCCTAACCCGCGAAGTGGCTGCCCGAGCCGCGATGATCGCGGCTTGTCTGGACCGCCGCCTTGGGGCTAGTAGGGAATTGTCCTAAAACGGCATCCGCGAGGGGAGCCGGGGGCGAGAGAGGTTCCATGCTGACACCAAGATCATCCCGAATTCGCCTGCTCCGCCGGGCCGTGGTCATGCTTGTCGCCGTGGTCGCCCTGGTTTCGACCGACCGTCCCGTCCGTGCCGCCGAAAGCTACACCAACTTCGAGACGACCGGCCACGTCCGTCCGATCGCGCTCTCGCCCGACGGGACGAAGTTGTTCGCGGTCAATACCCCCGACGGCCGCCTCGAGATCTTCGACGTGGGGACCGGCGGATCGCTGACCCGATCTGCCTCGGTCCCGGTCGGCCTCGACCCGGTTTCGGTCGCCACGCGCAATGCGTCCGAGGTCTGGGTGGTGAACCACCTGTCCGACTCGATCAGCATCGTCGACGTCTCGTCGAACCCGCCGCACGTCACCCGGACGATCCTCACCTGCGATGAGCCGCGCGACATCGTCTTCGCCGGCACCGGCGGCAACCGCGCCTTCGTCACGACCGCGCGACGTGGGCAGAACTGCGTCGATTCGGCCGGAGTGGCGGTCGCCTTCAGCGGCGGCACGGCCGGGACCCCTCGCGCGATGGTCCAGGTCTACGACGCGTCGAATCTCGGCACCACGCTGGTGGTCCGCCCGCTGACGAACATCTTCCTCTTCGCCGACACGCCTCGGGCACTCGCGAAGAGTGCCGACGGCAGCACCGTCTACGCGGCGATCTTCCACTCGGGCAACCAGACGACCGCCGTGCCGGAGAACGCGGTCTGCGACGGCGGCGCTTCGGCCTCCGGCTGTACGCCCTTCACGGGTGTTTCGGTGCCGGGCGGGCTGCCCGCCCCGAACTCGATCGACGACGGATCCTTCGGCGCAGGTGGCCCCGAAACGAGCCTCATCGTCCGCTTCAACACGGCGTCCGGGAAGTGGGAGGACGGACTCGGCCGAAACTGGAGCAACGCGGTTCGCTTCACCCTGCCCGATCTCGACGTGTTCACGATCAACGCCACGGCGTCGACGCCCGCCGAGGTCGCCACCTCCCAGTACGCCCATGTCGGTACGATCCTCTTCAATATGGCTGTGAACCCGGTGAGCGGGAAGGTCTACGTCACCAACACCGAGGCCCACAACGAGGTCCGCTTCGAGGGCTCCGGCACGAAGTACTGGGACGGCGTGACCGCGACCACCGTACAGGGCCACCTCCACGAGGCGCGCATCACGGTCCTCTCCGGAACGAGCGTGTTGCCCCGCCGCCTGAACAAGCACATCGACTACTCGGTGCGACCGGCGCCCGAAGGGACCAGTGAAAAGAGTCTCGCCATGCCCGTCGGCATGGCCGTCTCCTCCGACGGAACGACGCTCTACGTCGCGGGTTTCGGCAGTAACTCGATCGGCGTCTTCTCCACGTCGCAGATCGAGAACGACACCTTCGTGCCCGCGGCGTCGGACCGCCTGGCGCTCTCCGGGAAGGGGCCGACCGGCATGGCCCTCGACGAGTCTCGCCTGCGACTCTACGTCATGAATCGGCTCGACGACTCGATCTCGGTCGTCAACCTCACGACTTTCGTCGAGCAGGAGAAGGTCGCGCTCCATAATCCCGAACCCGCGAAGGTCCTCGCCGGCCGGCCGTTCCTGTACGATGCGGTGGTGAGTTCGAGCAACGGCGAAGCGTCCTGCTCGAGTTGTCACATATTCGGCGACCTCGACAGCCTCGGCTGGGACCTCGGCAACCCCGAGGGCCAGATCGAACTCAATCCGGGCGACTTCGAGATCCCCCCCTTTACGAGCCCGATCCAGTTCCACCCGCTCAAGGGCCCGATGACCACCCAGTCCCTGCGCGGCATGGTGGGTGCCGGTCCGATGCACTGGCGCGGGGATCGCAACGGCGGCTTCTCCGCACCCGAGGACGAAGACCTCGCGTTCAAGCAGTTCAACGGCGCATTCACGAGCCTTCTCGGCCGCAAGAGCACGCTGACCGACGCGCAGATGCAGGCCTACACCGACTTCGTCCTCACGGTGGACTACCCGCCGAACCCGATCCGCAACCTCGACAACTCACTCACCACCTCGCAGAACAACGGCCGCACCGTCTACTTCAACACGCTCGCCGACGGCGGCGGCCTGGGCTCGGGCGTCGGAATCACCTGCAACGCCTGCCATGAACTCGACCCCACGAAGCTCTATTTCGGAGCGAACGGCAAGTCCTCCTTCGAGGGCGAGACCCAGGAATTCAAGATCGCGCACCTGCGCAACGCCTACACCAAGGTGGGCATGTTCGGGATGGTGGGGCCCGCTTCGGGCCTGGTCGATGCCAACCAGGGCGCGCAGGTCCGCGGCTTCGGCTTCTCCCACGACGGAAGCATCTCGACGCTGATCCGCTTCCTGCAGGCGCCCGTCTTCAGCCTGACGAGCACCCAGCGGAACCAGCTGCAGGACTTCGTATTCGCCTTCGACACGAACGTCGCACCGGTCGTCGGCCAGCAGATCACCGTCAGCCCGACGAACTCGGCGACCGTGGGGGCCCGCGTCGACCTGCTGCTCGCGCGCGCGGCCGCGGGCGAGTGCGATGTGATCGTGAAGGGAGTCGTCAGCGGCGTCGAGCGTGGCGGCTACCGGCTCTCGAACGGAAGCTTCCAGATGGACCGGGCCTCGGATGTCCGCACCGAAGCCCAGGTGCGGGCGCTCGCGGCGACGACAGGCCAGGAGCTGACGTACACGGCGATGCCGCCCGGCTCTGGTCCGCGCGCCGGCGTCGACCGCGACTCGGACGGCGTGTTCGACCGCGACGAACTCGATGCGGGAGCGAATCCGGCCGCGTCGCCCACACCGGTACCGACACCGACGCCCACTCCCACGCCGGTCCCCACGGCAACGCCGACGCCTACGCTGGCTCCCACTCCCACTCCCACTCCGACGCCCGTGCCGACGGCGACACCGACGCCGCCCCTAGCCACGGCCACGCCGACGCCCGTGCCGACGGCGACACCGACGCCCGTGCCGACGGCCACGCCGACGCCCGTGCCGACGGCCACACCGACGCCCGTGCCCACGGCGACGCTCGTACCGACGCCCGTGCCCACGGCAACACCGACGCCCGTGCCCACGGCAACACCGACGCCCGTGCCCACGGCGACGCTCGTACCGACGGCCACGCCGGTTCCACCGACCCTGATCGTCACGGGTTCGATGGCGCTGCGCGACGACGCTCTGCCGCCCATCGATCCGTCCGGGCGTTCCTTCACCTTCAAGGCCAAGAACTCGGGAACCCTCGGCAGTGGTGTTGTCGCACCCGCTCCGCTCACCCAGGGCGATCCGTCCATTCACGGGGGGTCGATCACGATCTACAACGGCGAAGGAAAGACCAACAAGGCGGTGATCGACCTGCCCGCCACGGGATGGACCCGCGGCGGAACCGCGACCGCGCCGACCTACAAGTTCAAGGGCACCGGCGCGATCGGCGTGATCGACCTGCGCAACGGCCTGCTCGTCATCAAGGGCAAGGGCGCCGTCCTGCTCGGGCTGGCGAACGCGCCGCAGGGATCGGTCGCGGTGCGGCTCCGCGTCGGCTTCGACCCCGCCATGTGTGCGAAAGCACCCGCCCTGAGTGCGTCGGTCGACACGCCGGCACGCTTCGACTCGGCCAAGTCGGCTCCCAAGCCGGTGGTCTGCCCGCCGGTTCCCTGATCCCGGAGCCGCCTGGCTGGTCCCCCGGCGGCCGTCGCGGGACCAACCCGGCTCCGCCGGCTCTTCCGGAGGCCGCAGCGCGGCGTCCGGCGCTGCGTTGACTGGCCGCACGCGTTTCGTAGAGATGCAGCGGAGCCGAGCGAACGCGTGCGGACCACCGGGAGGATTGATCATGCAGTTCGCGCTCTTCTACGAAATCCCCGTCCCCCGGCCCTGGACTCCCGGCGCCGAGCACCGTGCCTACAAGGAGACCCTGGAACAGGCCCTCTCCGGCGAGAAATGGGGCTGGGATGCCTTCTGGAGCGTCGAGCATCATTTTCTCGACGAGTACTCGCACTGCTCGAACCCGGAGGTTCTCTACGGCGCGATCGCGGCGCGCACGAGCCGGATCCGGCTCGGCTACGGCGTGCGCCTCATGCCGCAGCCCTACAACCACCCGGTCCGGACGGCGGAATCGGTGGCGGTGCTCGACCTGCTCTCCGACGGTCGCGTGGACTTCGGCACCGGGCGGTCGTCTTCGCGCGCGGAGTTGGAGGGCTTCGGCATCGATCCGCACTCGACACGCGCCATGTGGCAGGAAGCGATCGGGAACGTCGTCGACTGCTGGACCCGCGACGAAGTCTCGTTCGACGGACCGACCTGGAAGATGCCGCCGCGTCGCGTGCACCCCAAGCCACTGCAGGATCCGCACCCGCCGATCTGGGGAGCGACGTCGAGCGACGACGGCCACCGCCAGATCGGGTCGCTCGGACTCGGACTGTGCTCCTTCGCCGTGGGCATCTCGCCGGAAAACGTAAAGGAGAAGATCGATCTCTACCGCGACGCCGTCGCGAAGTGCACGAAGCCGATCGGGCGCTTCGTGAACTCGCGCGCCGCGACGTTCACGATGACGCTCTGCGCGCCGACGCGAGCCGAGGCGCTCGAGTCCGCTCGCGAGTCCTTCGAGTGGTACCCGAAGGCCGGGGCGCGCATCATCGGGTCACTCGCCCGCTGGATGGAGGAACAGGGCAAGGATCTCGGCAACTATGCCTACGCCGGCGACATGCGCTCGGTCGACGACTCCGGGGCCCTCGACCTGATGAGCCTCGACTACCTCACGGGTGCCGGCGCCTGCGTGCTCGGTACACCCGAGGAGTGCGTCGAGACGTGCGAACGCTACCGCGACGCGGGCGTCGACCTGCTGCTCTGCCTCGTGAACCCCTACAAGATACCGCACGCGAAGGTGATGCAGACGATCGAACTCATGGGGCGCCATGTGATTCCGCGCTTCCGCTGAGGACGCCGTCTTCGACGCCCTCGGGCGAGCGGGAGGATCCCTCCGAAGACCCGCCTGCGTCCGACAAGCGGAGCGACCAGGCTCCGCCGTGCGTCGCGCAAGCTGCGCCGATCGTCGGTGCCGCCGAGCCCATCGCCGCCATCCAGCCCGAGGGGGGCCTGATGGCCAGGAGCCCGCTTCCGTTGAGCCGGTTGCGACGCTGGTCGAGGGGCGTGGTGACGAGTTCGGCGATCGCCGCGCGCACGCCGGCTCGCGCGAGGCGTGCAAGCATCGCGTTGGGCCGCGTCAGGCTCTTCACGGGGTACCAAAGGAGGAAGCAGGTACGCTCCGTGGCACCGACCGCCTGCGCGAGTGCATCGGGTATGCGGATCCAGTCCTCCTTGGCCGTCCACGGGGGATCGACGAGGGCCACGACGGCTCCGGGCCGTGACTCGGCCGACCGTGTCTCCTGTGCGAGCGCGGCGACGCCGTCGCCCGCGTGCACGAGGACGCCCGGGGCTTCCGCGAAGCGGCGAGCGAGTTGCGCATGCGCCGCCGGATCGCGCTCCCAGAGGATCATCTGGTCGTGCTCGCCGAGGACTGCGCGAGCCAGGGCCGGCGAGCCTGGGTACCAGGTCGACGGTCCGGCGAATCCCAGGCGCCGGCAGAGATCGACATGGCGGGCCGCCGGTGACGCCGGGTCCGCCGCGACGGCCACGCGGGCGATCCCCGCACTCCATTCCCCGGTCGAGCCGAGACGGTAGCCACCCTCGCCGGCGTGGCTCTCGACGAAGGTGAGCGTCGCCGCGCCCGGCGACGCGAGACGCAGTGCCTCGAGCAGCCCGCAATGCTTCCAGACGTCGCCGACGTTGCCCGCGTGAAAGCCGTGGCCGTAGTCGGGAGCGCCCTGCTCGCGGTAGCGCGAAGTTTGCCCGCTCACGGCTTGCGACCGCCGGGCCCGGACGGACGGCGTTCGGCTCCGGCCGCCATCGGGTCAGCGCAGCCCGTAGGCGACAATCTTCTTGTGGAGGGCGACCCGGGACACGCCGAGGAGGCGGGCGGTCCGGCTGACGTTGCCGCGTTGCTCGGCGAGCGATTCGGCGATGTAGGCGGCCTCGAACTCGGCGCGCGCTGCGCGCAGGGGCTTGCGTGCCGTGGCCGAGGCGACGATGCGCGAATGCGGGCGCACGAGTCCGCTGGCACCCGCCGCGCCGGCCATCAGATCCTCGGCTTCGGGCTCGGCCTCGAGAGATTCCGGATCGAACTCCTCGAGGGAGATCGGCGTCCCGTCGTTCGCCAAGGCGGCCGCGCGGATGAGCGCGTTCTCGAGTTGTCGCAGGTTGCCCGGCCAGGGGGCGTCGACGAGCCGGGCGGTCGCGTCGGGGTCGATGCCCGTGCGCCGACGCCCGAGTCGCTGCTGCGCCTCGAGCGCGAGGGTCTCGATCAATTCCGGCAGATCCTCGCGGCGCTCGCGCAGGGACGGCACGCGGATCGGAAAGGCCGCGATGCGGAAGTAGAAATCGGGCCGGAGCTTCCCACTACGCATTTCGGCGCGCAGGTTGCGGTTGGTGGAAGCGACGATGCGCGCTCGGATCGGGCGCGCCGAGGCGTCGCCGAGTCGCATCACCTCGGAGCGCTCGATCGCCCTCGATAGCCGGGTCTGCACCGTGACCGGAAGATCGCCGACCTCGTCGAGGAACACCGTCCCGGTCCCGGCAGACTCGAGCAGACCGGCACGCTCGCGCTCGCTCGCGCTGCCTCGGCCGTATCCGAAGAGTTCGCCTTCGAGCAGCGATTCCGGCAGTGAGGCACAGTGGACGACGACGAACGGTGCCTCGGCCTCGGGGCCGAGAGCATGGATTCGTCGCGCGACGCGCTCCTTGCCGGTACCCGTCTCGCCCTCGATCAGGATCGCGAGGGTGGTTCGCGCCGCCGCCTGTATCCGGGCTCCGAGATGGCGGGAGGCGAGGGAGCGTTCGATTTCCCCGGACGACGTAGTCGTATGGGACGCTGTCGATCTGTTTACACTTCGCATGGCCGAGTGCGTATATGGCCATATTAATAGCTAGGGCGCAATCTTAGGGGGGAATGCCACCCCTAGGTCAGCCCCTGACCTCGATCCCTCAACCCCTAGGGGCAGGCCTGGGGGCGATTGCCGATCCCGGCCGATCCCGGGCGACCTCGAAGAGCGCGAAATGAGCCAGTCCGGCTCGCTGGAGAACGAAGGCGCCGAGCACCCGGAGGATCTTCATCCCGTAGACGACGCTGTCTTTGAAGCTGATGCTCGATGCCTCGGGGAAGTATCGCACCGGCATCGGGGCATCGCCGAGATTGAAGCCGTGGTAGGCGGCCTGCGCGAGCAACTCGGCGTCGAATCCGAAGTCCTCGGAGTTGCTCTCGAAGTCGATCGTCTCGAGCACCTCGCGACGGTAGGCACGGAATCCCGAGTGGCATTCAGCCAGATTCTGCCCGAGCACCACGTTCATGATCAGGGTGAGGCTCCGGTTCATCAGGTACTTGTAGAGCGGCATCCCGCCCTGCAGGGCCTCGCGGCGGGTGCGGATGCGTGCGCCCAGCATGACGTCGCAGATGCCGTCGCGCAGGAAGCCGATGAAATAGGGGATCAAGCGGGCGTCGTACTGGTAGTCGGGGTGGAGCATCACCACGACGTCCGCACCGCGCTCGAGCGCGGTCCGGTAACACGTCTTCTGGTTGCCCCCGTAGCCCCGGTTGCGCGCGTGACGGACGACCACGAGTTCGAGCCGCTCGGCGAGTTCCGCCGTGCCGTCGCGGCTCGCGTCGTCGACGACGACGATTTCGTCGGCGACTCCCGGCGGGATGTCGCCGAGCGTCCGCTCGAGGGTCTGCTCGGCGTTGTAGGCCGGCATGACCACGATCACCTTCGGGTGAGCCATGGGACGAGACAGTAGCCCAGGAAGGCGAGTCCCGTGAAGAGGCCGAATCGGGCGCTTACCGGGTCGTAGTCGAACTCGACCCGGTGTCCCCCCGGACCGACATGGACCGCCCGGAAGAGCGCGTTGGCACGACGGATCGGCGTCGCGACGCCGTCGACGCGAGCCCGCCAG
This sequence comes from Klebsiella pneumoniae, assembly GCA_945872365.1. Taxonomy (GTDB): domain Bacteria; phylum Desulfobacterota; class Binatia; order UBA12015; family UBA12015; genus REEB422. The sequence continues at coordinate 111,548 of CAMBZJ010000007.1, read as the reverse complement.
CCGGGGTAGTCGGCGTCGGTCAGGACGAGCCAACCCGCGCAAGGCGCATCGACGTCGATCTCGACCCGGCGTGCCAGGTGACGCACGATGCGGGCCGGGCGCGGCCCACGCTCGTCGTCGGGGGTCGGCGGTCGCAGCTCCGCGACCGGGACCTGCGGGTCGCCCTCGAGGACGACCGTGTCGCGCAGCGCCGAACCGAGTGCCACCACCCGGTCGAGCGCGGCCGTGCGATCCGCGGCGGCCTCGGCCGAGGCCAGGAAGTACGCCCGGGGAAAGGCGCCGTCGTTGCGCCGGACCTCGACCGTCGCCCCTGCGTCGGGTGGCGTTCCGGGCTTGGCGCTGCTCGGCGAGAGCAGCCACTCGACGGAGGCTGCATCGAGAAACGGTTGCGACTCCGCTCGAACTGCGGGCAGTTCGTAGATCCAGAACGAGTCGCGGCCGCCCAGCGCGCGCTCGAACCATTCGTGGAAGCTGCTCTGCACCGGTACGTCGTAACCGCGGATGTCGTGCAGGTCCGCGAAGACGCCGGTATCGGGGGGAAGGATGCCGCCGAGCGCGGCGATGCGAGGCGGAGTGTCGCCGCGCTCGATCGCAGCGACCACGGCGGGCGGCGGTGGCATCACCTCGTCGGCGCGAAGCCACGGATTCCATCTCGATCCGTCGCACCAGAGCTGCGCGAAGAGCAGGAGGAGCAGGAGTCTGCCGGATCCCGGGGCCACCGACCGTGCGAGCGCTGCGCTGGCCGCGGCGGCGAGAGCCAGGTTCGCGAAGGCGATCCGGGCCGCCGCCGACGCGCCGCGGACGACCAGGTCCGGATCCCGCGCACCGAGCGCCGCGACGACGGGCCCGAGCAAGCTTCCCCGGTCGACCAGCACGGCGGCTAGAACCGCTGCCGGCAGCGCGGCGGCGAGCAGGAACGCGCGGCGCACGCGCGGGCGCTCTTCGGGGCGGCGAGCGTAAGAACGCGCGACGTCCACACCGAACCCGGCCAGCAGGGCGATCGCAAGCAGCGGCAGGAGCAACGCGTAGTAGTTGGGATTCTGCCGGAACAGCGGCAGGTGGACGAGCAGCCTTCCGACCGCCCCCGGGCCGGTCGCGATCGCCCAGCCGAGGACGCCGAGAGCAGCGAAGGCGAAAGGGGGGCCGGACCGAGCCGCGAACAGCGCCGTGCCCGCGAGAACGAGCGTCAGCATGCCGACGTGGGGTGCGAGTGCATGGAGCAGGTGCGGCCCTTCGCCCCAGCCGGGCAGGGCGAAGAGGCCGGGCAGGAGCAGCGCCGTCCAGGCGACCTGGGGGAGAAAGAACGGGTTTTCGGCCGATCGGATCGACCAGGTGGCGCTGTGCAGGAGGAACTCGGCGAAAGGCAGCAACACGATCCCGCCGGCTGCCGCGCCGAGCAGGTGTCCCGCGATCCAGGAGGAGAACGGTCGCCATGGCGTGCGGCCGGCCTGCAGGCAACGCAGCGCGATCCAAGCGGCCCCCGCGACGGCTTCGAGGAAGGCGATCTCGACGTGGCCGCCGAGCAGCTGCAGCGCGACGAGAGCGGCGAGCGCGATCCGGGCGCGACGGCCGGGGAAGTCCACGGTCTCTTCAGCGGCCGAGAGGAGCAACGGAAACAAAAGTGTCGCATTGGTGTGCGGATGCGACAGCCAGAAGACCGTGAACGAGCAGAATGCCCAGGCGGCCCCGGCGACCAGGGCGCCCGCGTGCGACTGCCCGAGGCGGCGACCGAGGACGTAGGCCGCGAGGGCGGAGAACAGCAGTTTCGCAGCGGCGCTCGCCGTGAAGCCCCAGCCCGTCGGCAGCAGGTAGTGCCCGAAGTTCAGCGGGAAGAGCACCGCCGATTGGGCATCGCCGAGCAGCGGCGTCCCCGCGAAGATCGTGGGGTTCCACAGCGGCAGTTCGCCGCGGCGGAGCGACTCGCGGGCGACCAGGAAGAACGGCAGGAACTCCCGCGTCTGGTCGTCGAGCATGCGGTTCATGGAAACCGTCCCGGGCAGCGGCGAGCCGACGGCCGGCACGGCCCCTCGCCAGGGCGGCATCTCGCGCAGCGCCCCGGTCTGCGAGAGCAGCCGGCCGGTGAACACCGGCCACAGGAAGAGCGCGACCAGGAATGCGTGGACGCAGGCGGCTCGGAGCAGGTCGTGGGCGGGCGGCCAGGAAGGCGCCACTGCGGGGGGCCGGGGCGAGCGGGCCTCAGTCCTCCGCATGGTCCGCGGTCCGCGCGGCGCTGCGGCGACGACCGAAGCAGACGCCCCGCTTGGAGGCCGCGATGAAATCGAGGAGTTCGCGCACCTCGGCCGTCGGCCCGCCGCGCTCAGACTCGGCGCGGAGCAGCGCCTCGCTGGCACGCCCGAGGTTGACACGGTGGGCGAAGAGCGCCCGGTAGGCGCGGCGCAACGCGGTGATCGCCGGGCGGTCGAGCCCCGCGCGGCGCAACCCGACGGCGTTCACCCCCGCGAGTTGGTTGGTCGGCAGGGCCGCGATCAGGAACGGCGGCACCTCGCGCGACACCGCGCAACCGCCCTGCACCATCGCGAGCCGCCCGACCCGGACGTGCTGGTGCACCAGGCAATAGCCCGAGAGGAACGCGCGCGGGCCGACCACGGCATGGCCACCGAGCGTGGCCCCGGTCGCCAGGATCGCGCCGTTCCCGACCCTGCAGTCGTGCGCGACGTGGCTGTTGGTCATGAGGAAGCAGTCGTCGCCGACGACCGTCGGCGAGTCCTCGGCGCTCCCGCGATGCAGGTGGGCGCCCTCGCGGATGGTGTTGCGATCGCCGATCTCGAGGCGCGTGGGCGCCCCGCGGTACGACAGGTCCTGGGGCTCGTTGCCGAGAACGACGTGCATGTGGATGTGGTTCTCGCGCCCGATCCGGGTGCCACGGCAGACTTGGGTGAAGGCTCCGATGCGGGTACCCGCGCCGATCTCGACGTCCGCCTCGATGATCGTGAAGGGGCCGATCTCGACGTCGGCCGCGATCCGCGCTGCGGGATCGACGATGGCACGGGGATCGATCACCGCGGGGCCCGTCCCTTCGCGCGTACGACGGTCCGCGCCTGGCCCGCCCGGGCGACAGCATCGCCCGCCTCTGGATCCGCCTCACCGGGCGACTCGGGCACCGACTCGCCCGGGATCGCGTAACGGCCGCCGAGCCAGCCCTCGAGATCCACCAGGCGACAACGCTCGGAGCAGAACGGGCGATGGGGATTTCCCTCCCACCCCGCCACCGAGCCGCACTGGGGGCATCGACGTTCCGCCATGGCGGGCTACATATCGCCCCGAGGGCGGCGGTTCCACGCCTGCGGTGAGGTTTGCGGCACCTCGGCGGGGCGGCTAGGGCGATTTCCGGAGGCTCGACTCTGAGATGCACCGCCCGCCGCAGTTTTTCCTCAACCGCGAACTGTCCTGGCTCGCCTTCAACCGGCGGGTCCTCGAGGAGGCTCTCGATCCACGCCAGCCGCTCCTCGAACGGGTCAAGTTTCTCGCCATCTCGGCGAGCAACCTCGACGAGTTCTTCGAGATCCGCGTCGGCGGGCTCCTGCAGCAGGTCGAAGCCGGCGTCGAGGAGCCCGGCCAGGACGGGCTCACGCCGGCCGAACAGTTGGAGGCGATCGCGATCGAGACGCACCGGCTCGTCGAGGACCAGAGCCGATGCTGGAACGAGGCCCTGCTGCCGCAACTCGCGCGAGCAGGCGTGCACGTCCGACCGCTCGGGGAGCTCGACCCCGACGAGCGCGCTGCGCTCGACCGCTGGGCCGAGGGTTCGCTGCTCCCGGTCCTGACGCCGATCACGGTCGACCCGGCCCATCCCTTTCCACACGTGCGCAACACCGCGCTCTGCATCGCGGTCCTGATCCAGGCGACCGAGCAGGACGGCTCGTCCTCGCGGCGGCTCGGCGTCGTCACGGTTCCGAGCGTTCTCCCGCGGCTCCTGCGGCTGCCCTCGAAGGATCGCGACATCGGCTACGTCTTCATCGCCGATCTCGTCCAGGCGCTCGCGCCGGTGCTGTTCCACGGGCTGCGCGTGGTCGAAACCTCGTCCTTCAGGGTCACGCGCAACTCCAATCTCTACGTCGACGAGGAGGAGGCCGACGACCTGATGTCGGCGGTCGAGGCCGAACTCCACAACCGCCGCAAGGGTGAGGCGGTGCGACTCGAGGTCGAAGCGGGCGCCTCGGTGGAACTCGTCGGCCTGCTGCAAGCGAACTTCGAGCTCGGCCGCGAGCAAGTCTACCGCATCGACGGTCCGGTGAATCTCGCCCGCATCATGCGTCTCCACCTCGACACGCCACGGCCCGACCTGAAGGACGAGCCGTGGATCCCGGTCGAACCACCGGCCCTCGAGCCGGGTGCGTTCTTCGAGTCGATCGGGCGCGGCGACGTCCTGTTGCACCACCCCTACGACAGCTTCGGGGCGGTCGTGGACTTCGTGTCGATGGCGGCCCGTGACCCGGACGTCCTCGCGATCAAGCAGACCCTCTACCGCACCGGCGACGACTCGGCGGTCGTCAAGGCGCTCATCGCCGCCGCCGAGGCGGGCAAGGAGGTCACCGTCGTCGTCGAGCTCATGGCGCGCTTCGACGAGGAAGCGAACATCCGCTGGGCGCGTCGCCTCGAAGACGCAGGCGTGCAGGTCGTCTACGGCCTGGTTGGGCTCAAGACGCACTGCAAGCTCTCGATGCTCGTGCGTTCGGAAAACGGAACGCTGGTGCGCTATGCCCACCTCGGCACCGGGAATTACCACCACTCCACCGCGCGCCTCTACGACGACCTGGGCCTGTTCACCTCCCGGCCCGACATCACCGCGGACGTGGCCGAGGTCTTCAACGTGCTGACCTCGCTCTCGCCCGAGCCCCGCCTGCGCCGTATCCTCCTCGCACCGACGAGCATGCTCGACGGCATGCTGGCGCTCATCCGCCGCGAGACCGAGCACGCCCGCAGCGCAAGGCCCGCGAGGATCGTCGCCAAGATGAACGCCCTGCTCGACGCCGACGTGATCGACGCACTCTACGACGCCTCGGCGGCCGGCGTGCGCGTCGACCTCGTCGTGCGCGGTATCTGCGCGCTGCGGCCCGGAATCCCCGGCCTGAGCGAGAACGTGAGGGTCCGCAGCCTCGTCGGACGCTTCCTCGAACACTCGCGCATCTTCTCCTTCGACAACGGCGGGAACCCGGAGGTCTGGCTCGGCAGCGCCGACTGGATGCCGCGCAACCTGCGCAAGCGTGTCGAGGTGGTCTTCCCGATCGAAGATCCGCAACTGCGGCGCAGGCTGCGCAGCGAGATCCTCTCGCTCTACCTCGCCGACACGGTGAAGGCGCGCGAGCTGCGCAGTGACGGCAGCGAGGTCCGGTTGCAACCGCGCGACGGCGAGCGCGGGATTGATGCCCAGGAGGCCTTCATGTGCCTCGCCCGCGGCGAGGCGGTCGATTTCGTCGACGCCTTCGCCGACGTCCCCGTACCCTCGCTCCCTCCGGAGTCCTCCCTCCCGATCGAGTCGGCGGCCACCGACCAGCAGGTCGACGCCGAGGAAGGGAAGGGCAGGCCGAGGCGCGCGGGACTCGAGCCGCGTCGCCACCAGGCCCCCGGTCCGTTGCGTCCGGGCGGGCCGGTCGCCGGAAGCGCCTGAGAACGGCCGGTCGATGGAGCACCGCGACGCGGACGGAGCCCTCCGCGGCCTGCGGGTCGTCGCCTTCGAGAACAGGCGTGCCGTCGAGACCGCCCGCCTGCTCGAGCGCCACGGGGCCGAGGTGATCTCGGCACCGGCGCTGCGCGAGGTGGCCATCGAGGACAACCCCGCCGCTTTCGAGGGGCTCGACCGACTGCGCCGTGGCGAGATCGACGTCTTCGTCCTGCTCACCGGTGTCGGTTTCCGATTGCTCGTCGAAGCCTGGACCACCCGTTGCACGCCGGCCGAAGCGGCGGCGCTCCTCCGCCGCACGGCCCTGGTCGCGCGGGGTCCGAAGCCGGTGCAGGCACTCCGCTCGATCGGACTCGAACCGACGCTCGTCGTCGGAGAGCCCAACACCTGGCGGGAACTGCTCGCCGCTCTCGACCGCGAGCTCCCGGTGCTCGGACGCCGCGTGGCGGTGCAGGAGTACGGCCGCTCGAACGCCGAGCTTCTCGGCGGGCTCGCGGAACGCGGCGCAGCGGTATTCCGGGTGCCCGTCTACCGCTGGGCGCTCCCCGAGGACGCCGGCCCGCTGCGCGACGCCGCCGGGCGCCTCGCGCGGGGCGAGGCCGAGGTCGCGGCGTTCACCACCGCCGTCCAAGTCGATCACCTCCTTGCCGTGGCGGACGGGTTGCCGGGTGGGCGCGACGCCGTCCTCGAGGCGTTGCGCGAACGTGTCGTGGTCGCGGGAATCGGCCCGAGCGTGCGCGAGGCGCTCGAAGCGCTGCGCGTTCCCCTCGACGTGCTGCCCGAACACCCCAAGCTCGGGTGGTTCGCCTCCGCCATCGCGGCCGAGGCGCCGGCGGCGCTCGCGCGCAAGCGCGACCGCGCGGCAACCTGAGCCGCCGCCCGCTCGGACCGTTCGGACCGCGCGGTCCGGCCATGCGTCGCTTTGCCGCGGGGTAGTGCGCGGCGCTACCATGCCGCACATGACGCAGGCCACCGCGCCCTTCCTGCTCGCCTGCCGCCGCGAGCCCGTGCCACACACCCCGATCTGGCTCATGCGCCAGGCGGGCCGCTTTCTGCCGGAGTACCGGGCGGTCCGGGCACGCTTCTCCTTCCTCGAACTCTGCAAGAATCCCGAAGCCGCGGCCGAGGTCACCTTGCAGCCGATCGACCGCCTCGGCGTGGACGCGGCCATCCTGTTCGCTGACATCCTGCTCGTGCTCGAGCCGCTCGGACTCGGCCTGTCCTTCTCGCCCGGCGACGGACCTTCCCTCGCGCATCCGATCCGCAGCCCGGAGCAGGTCGAGCGCCTCCCACGCGTCGACGTGGCCGATTCGCTCTCCTACGTCTTTCGGACGGTGCGCCGGGTGAAGCAGGGGCTCGCCGGTCGGGTGCCGCTCGTCGGGTTCGCCGGCGCGCCCTTCACCATCGCTTCGTATGCGATCGAGGGCGGCTCCTCGCGCAACTACGAGCGCACCAAGCGCTTTCTCCTCGAACAACCGGCGGCCTGGAACACCCTGATGTCGCGCCTGGTCGAGGTGACGGCCGACTACCTGAACGCACAGGTCGAGGCGGGCGCCGATGCGGTGCAGGTCTTCGACAGCTGGGTCGGGCACCTCGCCCCGACCGACTACGCGACCGCGGTCCTGCCGCACATGCGCGACCTGTTCGCGAGACTCGACCGGCGCGTCCCGGCGATCCACTTCAGCACCGGGACCGGTGGCTACCTGGAACTCGTCCGCGAGGCGGGTGGCGACGTCGTCGGTGTCGACTGGCGCGTTCCGCTCGACGACGCCTGGCGGCGCATCGGCCACGACCGGGCCATCCAGGGAAACCTCGATCCGGTCACGCTGCTGGGGCCGCGCGAGGTGGTCGTCGCCCGGGCGAAGGAGATCCTCGCGGCGGCGGGCGGCCGGAACGGGCACGTTTTCAACCTGGGCCACGGCGTCCTCCCCGAGACGCCGGTCGACAACGTGCGTGCCCTCGTCGACACCGTGCACGAGGCCAGCGCCCGATGACCGGAGCCGAAGCTCTTCGCGTGACGGAGCCGCACGAGGTCGCGCCGCGTCGCACCGGCCCGCGCCGGCGGGTCGCCGTCCTCGGCGGCGGCATCACGGGACTCGCCGCCGCACACCGGGTCGTGGAACGCGGTGCGGGAGAGTTCGACGTCGTGCTTCTCGAGGCCTCCGACCGCCTCGGTGGGGTCATCGCGACCGAGCGCACCGAGGGCTACCTGCTCGAAGGCGGGCCGGATTCGTTCGTGACCGACAAGCCCCAGGCGGCGGGACTCGCCCGGCGCATGGGCCTCGGCGACTCGATCATGCCGACGAACGATCGCTTCCGCCGCACCCTTGTCGTGCACGACGGCCGACTCGTGCCGCTGCCCGAGGCGTTCCAGTTGCTCGCGCCGGCGAAACTCGGGCCGTTCCTGCGCTCGCCGATCCTGAGCCTGCGCGGCAAGCTCGCCGCGTTGCGCGACCTGGTCGCACCACGGGGTGGGCCGCCGCCCGGCGGCGACGAGAGCCTCGCCTCCTTCGTGCGCCGGCGACTCGGACAGGAGGTCCTCGACCGGATCGCGCAGCCGATGGTGGGCGGCATCTACACCGCGGACCCGGAGGACCTCTCCCTCGCCGCCACCATGCCGCGCTTCATCGAACTCGAGCGCAAGCACCGCAGCCTGATCCTCGGGCTGATGCGGGGTGCGCGGGAGAACGGTGCCGGCACGAGCGGAGCGCGCTTCGGGCTGTTCGTCACCCTGCGCGAAGGTCTCGACTCGCTCGTCGATGCGCTCGCGCGGGGTCTGCCCGCGGGGTCGATCCGGACCGGGAGGCGCGTGACCGACGTGGTTCGCGACCGGGCCGCCTGGCGCGTGACCTCGGAGAGCGGTGAAAACCTGTCCGCCGACGCGCTGGTAATTGCGCTCCCGGCGCCACGCGCGGCGGCGGTCCTGCGCCGCGAATCGGCCGCCCTCGCCGACGAACTCGCCGCCATCCCCTATGCCTCCTCGGCGGTCGTGACGCTCGCCTTCCGCCGCTCCGATGTCCGCCACCCCCTCGACGCCTTCGGTGTCGTCGTCCCCGAGATCGAGCGGCGACGCATCATCGCCTGCTCGTTCTCCAGCGTGAAGTACGACGGCCGCGCGCCTTCCGACCGGGTGCTGATGCGCGTCTTCGTGGGTGGCGCCATGCAACCGGAGGCCTGCGAGGCCGGCGACGACGCTCTCCTCGCGACCGTCCTCGGGGAAGTGCGCGAACTGCTCGGCACCACGGCGGCACCCGTGCTGACGCGCGTGAACCGTTGGCCCGAGTCGATGCCGCAATACCGGGTCGGCCACGCACGGCGGGTGGCCCGGATCCGGGAACTCGAGCGCCGGATCCCCAGCCTTGCTCTCGCGGGCAACGCCTACGACGGCGTCGGCCTCTCCGACTGCGTCCGCAGCGCCGAGAGTGCGGTCGACGGCCTGCTCGCACGCGACCACGACGGATACGGCGAGGTCGTCGTATGAAGGGCGCGCTCCTCACTGTCGAAGGCGTCGAAGGCGCGGGCAAGACGACGCAGGCCGCGCGGCTCGTCGAGACGCTGCGCGCCGCCGGTCTCGAGGTCGTGCCGACGCGCGAGCCCGGTGGAACGTCGCTCGGCCGCGACATCCGCAGGATGCTGCTCGACGCGACCGGGGAAGCGCCCGCCCCCGAGACCGAGTTGCTGCTCTATCTCGCGGACCGTGCCGAGCACGTACGGCGGGTCGTTGAACCGGCGGTCGAGCGGGGTGCGATCGTGGTCGCCGACCGCTTCTCCGACTCGACGATCGCCTACCAGGTCCACGGGCGAGGGCTTGCGCTCGAGACCGTTCGCACGATCGACGAGTTCGCGCGCGGCGGAACCGCGCCGCTGGCCACGTTCGTCCTCGACCTCGACGCGGAGCAGGGCCTCGCCCGGGCGCGCCAGGTCGGTCCGGCCGACCGGCTGGAGTCCGAGACGATCGGGTTTCACCGCCGCGTGCGCGAGGGGTTCCGCACGATCGCCGCCGCCTCCCGCGGTCGCGTCGTGCTCCTTGACGCTTCTCGACCGGTCGACGAACTCGCGCGGGAAATCGCCACCGTCGCAAGGGAGAGGCTGGCGCGCCGATGAGGCTCGACGACGTCGTCGGCCAGGATCGCGCGGTCGACCTGCTGCGCCGGTCGCTGGCAGGAAACCGCCTCGCGCACGCTTACGTCTTCTCCGGTCCGCCCGGCGTCGGGAAGCGCACGACCGCCCTCGCACTCGCCCGGGCCTGCCTCTGCGAGCGCGAGCCGGGCTCGGGTTGCGGCTCGTGTAGAGAGTGCCGACTCGTCGAGGCGGGGTCGCATCCCGACCTCTTCATCGAGGACCTCGAGCGCGCGCAGGCCGAGCGGGCCGGTGCGTCGCAGGTGTCGATCGAACAGGTGCGGCGCGTGCGCGGCCACCTCGGGCTTCGGCCGGTGCGGGGTCCGCGCAAGATCGGCATCGTCGACGATGCCGAGCGCATGACGGTCGACGCGCAGAACGCGCTGCTCAAGACCCTCGAGGAGCCTCCCGGCTGCACCACCTTGGTGCTCGTCGCGACGAACGCAGCCGTCCTGCTGCCGACGATCCGCTCCCGCTGCCAGCAGATCCGCTTCGCTCCCCTCGACGAGTCCTGCGTCGAGAGGCTCCTCGTCGCCGAGGGCGTGTCCGAAGCGGATGCCCGCACGGCGGCGGTCTTGGCGGAGGGCAGTCTCGAACGAGCGCGCGAACTCGCCTCGGGCGATCTCGCCGAGCGCTGCCGCGACCTCCAGTCGCGCCTCGATGACCTGCCGCGCACGTCCATCCCCGAAGTGCTCGACCTGGCGGCCGAATTGACGCCGGCGCGCGGCGCCCGGGCCGAGCAGGCGATCCTGGTGACGACGGTGCTGGACTGGTGTCGGCGGCGGATGCGGGCAGCCGTGGCGGAGTCCTCGGCGGCCGCCGACCCGGAGGCCCGGGAGCGGCTGCGTGGCGCCGTTCGTCAGTTGGAACGCGCCTATGCTACGAGCCGGGATCTCGATCGCTACGCAAATGCGCACCTGTCGTGGGATTGCCTCCTCCTCGACCTGCGCCGCAGTGGAACGACCGGGAACTGAGCGAGCCGCCCCTTGGAAGACGACACTCGAAACGCCGAAGAAACCGAGGACGCGCTCCCGGCCCAGTCCCTGCCGGAGGCGCCGCCGCCACCCGCGACGACCGTCGACGTGCGCTTCCGGATCAACGGCCGGGCCCGTGCCTTCGACATCGGGTCGATCGTCGGCCTGCGGCCGAACGAGCAGGTGGTCGTCGACACGGACCGCGGTCCGGAACTCGGCGAAGTCACCGGCGCCCCCCGTCCACGCTGGGCCGCGGAGGATCGGCAGCGCCTGCCTCGCGTCGCCCGGCGCGCCGACCAGCGCGACCTCGCGCGAGCCGAGCACAACCGGGGGCAGGAGCGAACGGCGCGACAGGTCTTCTTCGACCGCGCGGCACGGCTGGGCGTCGCCGTGAAGCTGGTCCGTGTCGACTACCGGTTCGACGGCGGCACGGCGGTCTTCTACTTCCTCTCGGGCGAGCGCGCCGACTTCCGCGGCCTCGCGCGCGACCTCTCCCAGGCGTTGCACACCCGTGTCGAGATGCGGCAGATCGGTGAGCGGGACCAGACCAAGCTGATCGGCGGCGTGGGCCCCTGCGGCCGTGAACTCTGCTGCAACTCCTGGCTGCGCGAGTTCGAGGCCGTCTCGGTAAAGATGGCGAAGGAACAGGGCCTCTCGCTCAACCCGACGAAGCTCGCCGGGATGTGCGGCCGCCTCAAGTGCTGCCTGCGCTACGAGTACGACACGTACGTCTCGCTGCGTCGCGGCCTTCCCCGGGTCGGCGCGAAGGTACGCAGCGTCAGGGGGGACGGCACGGTCGTGAAGCACCTGACGCTCAAGCAGCGAGTCCTGCTGCAACGCGAGGAGGACGGCGTCACGGTCGAGTGCTCGCTGGAGGACCTCGTCGAGCGCCGGGCCGACGCGCCCGAAGATCCGCCGTCGGCCTGAGGCGACGGCCCGTCGTCATGCAGCCGAGCGTCTACATCACCACGCCGATCTTCTACGCGAACGCCGATCCACACATCGGGTCGACGTATACGACCGTGGTCTGCGACGCCTTCGCGCGCTTCCATCGCCAGCGCGGCGTGCCGACCTTCTTCCTCACCGGGACGGACGAACACGGCGAGAAGATCGCCGAGGCGGCGGCCCGCGATGGGGTCACGCCGCAGGCCTTCGTCGACCAGGTGAGCGCCCGTTTCCGCTCGGCCTGGGACGAGTGCGGCATCGCCTACGACGGCTTCATCCGCACCACCGACGCGCACCACGTACGGTTCGTGCAGGACGTGCTCGCACGTATCCACGAGAGCGGCGACATCTACTTCGGCGAGTACTCCGGCCTCTACTGCATCGGCTGTGAGCGGCTCTACACCGAGAAGGAACTCGTCGGCGGACGCTGCCCGCAGCACCTGACCGAACCGGTCGCCGTGTCCGAACCCAACTACTTCTTCCGCATGTCGCGCTACCAGGACGAGTTGCGGCGGCACATCGAGGCCACGCCCGACTTCATCCGGCCCGAGGGCTATCGCAACGAGGCGCTCGCGATGCTGCGCGAGCCGCTTGACGACCTGTGCATCTCGCGGCCGAAGACGCGGCTCGACTGGGGCATCGAGATCCCCTTTGACCGGAACTACGTCACCTACGTGTGGTTCGATGCCCTCCTGAACTACCCGAGCGGCCTCGACCGCGCCGGGCGCATGGAACTCTGGCCGCAGACGCACCACTTCATCGGCAAGGACATCCTGAAGACCCACGCGGTCTTCTGGCCGACGATGCTCATGGCCGCCGGACTCCCGCTGTTCCGCCACCTCGACGTCCACGGCTTCTGGTCGAGCGGCGGTCAGAAGATGTCGAAGAGCCTCGGCAACGTCGTGCAGCCGCTCGAGATGCGCGACCGCTACGGCATGGACACCCTGCGCTACTTTCTGCTGCGCGAGATGTCCTTCGGGCAGGACGCCGACTTCACCGAGGCGGCGCTGATCGGGCGCCGCAACTCCGACCTCGCCAACGGGCTCGGCAACCTCGCGAGCCGCACGCTGGCCATGTCGAAGAAGTGGTTCGACGGCGTGGTGCAGGCGATCGAGCCGCGCGAGCCGGTGGACGTTGCCCTCGAGCGTGCATTCGCGCGGGCCCGCGTCGAACTCGAGGAGCACGTGCAGGGGCTAGCCTTCCACCGGGCGCTGGAGTCGCTGTGGCGTGGACTCGACGCGGCCAACAAGTACATCGTCGAGACGGCGCCCTTCACCCTCGCAAAGGATTCCTCACAACTTCCGCGGGTCGGCGCGATCCTGCACAACTGCTTGGAGGCGTTGCGGGTCGCCGCGCAGCTCGCCGCCCCGTTCATGCCAGAGACGGCCGAGCGCCTGCGCGAGGCGCTCGGGCTCGACGCGAAGCGCTTCGCGGATCTCGACCTGCCTTGGGGGACCGCGCTGACTCCCGGCGGTCGAACCGGTGACCCGGTGAACCTGTTTCCCCGGATCGAGACCGCGGACGGCGCGAAGACCGCGGGACGCGCGGCTGGCGCCAAGGCCAAGCCCGACCGGCGGTCCTGAAGACGCGACCTCGCGCGGGCGCTCGTGGTTCCTCCCCGTGCGGGGCGGTGCCGCCCACGACCGCGCTTCAGGGGCGGGTCTGCACCGTGCGTGCACCGGGCGCCCGCACGCCTTCACGGCACTCGCGGCAGATCCCGTAGAGTTCCATGCGATGGCGCGCGAGCACGAAGCCGAGCCGCACGGCGATCTCCTCCTGCAGGCGCTCGAGTACATCGTCGGCGAACTCGACGATCTTGCCGCAGCGATCGCACAGGATGTGGTCGTGGTGCTGGTCGTCGCGGGTCGCGCTCTCGTAGCGCGTCTGGCCGTCGGCGAAGTGCTGCTCGTCTGCGAGGCCGCACTCCTTCAGGAGCTTGATCGTACGGTAGACGGTGGCGTACCCGACTCGCGGGTTCACCTTGCGCACCTCGCGGTACAATTCGTCCACGCTCAGGTGGCGCTGGCTGCCGAAGAACACGTGCGCGATGTCGTCGCGCTGCGCGGTGGACTTGAGGCCCTTGTCCTTCAGCGCACGGCGGAACGCGGCGAATCGTTCCGTGCGCGAAACCATGAGCCTCGGTTAGAGAGGCGCCCCCTCCGTGTCAACCGACACGGGTAGTTCCGACCCGTCCCCCGGATCGGCGGGGGGCAGCGGCGCGACGGCGGATGCGGTTTCGGACGGCGGAGTCGAACGGTCTCGCCGGGCCGAGGCGAGGACCCCACGCGCCTCCTTGGAGATCTCGAGGCCCGAGAGGTCCCGCCCCCCGAGCACGTCGAGCAGCAGGTCGAGCCGGGCCTCGCCGGGACTCTCGGAGTCGAGGATCAGGACCGGCGCACCGCCCACGCGACAGAATCCTCCGCGTGCCCGATAGCCGACTTCCCGGAGCAGTTTCTCGCGGCGCACGCGAATGCCCAGCCGTTCGGCCAGGTTTCCGAGTTCGTCGGCCAGCGCCTCGACGCGACGCTCTTGGCTGGAGGTCGCGCCCTTGGCCCCCTTGCTTGCGACGCGGCCCGAAGTGGTGCGGCCGCCGTTCGTGCGACGTCCTCCCCTCCCCCTGCCGCGGCGCGCATGCTGCTCGCTTCCCGTGGCCATCCGACCGCGCTACTATCGTTTGGACGCGGCCTTGTAAAGTTCAAGGTAGCCACGCGCATCGGTGCGCGACGGTCGGCGACCCGGGGGAGCAGGCGAACATGATCAAGAACATCCTCGTCGGCGTCGATGGATCCGAGCACTCGCGCACCGCCGTGCGCTACGCACAGTGGTTCGCCTCGCGGTTCGACGCCCGGATCACCGGGCTGCACGTCGTCGACATCGTGTCGGTCGAGGGCCCCTTCTTCCACGACATCTCCGGGTCGCTCGGGTTCGAGCCGTACCTCGACTTCACCTCCAAGGTGCGCGAGGCGCTCGGGGAACGCGGCAAGGTCATCCTCGAGGAGTTCACCGCCTCCTGCGCCGAGGCCGGGGTGCGCTCTGACACCTCGATGCGGTTCGGCATCATCCCGAGCGAGATCTGCGATCGCGCGAGAGAGACCGACCTCGTCGTGATCGGCCATCGCGGCGCGAACCAGCGCTTCTCGACCGGACTGCTCGGCGGCGTCGCCGAGAGTATCACCCGGCAGTGCAGCAAGCCGGTGCTCGTGACCCCGCTCGAATTCGCCGAGATCCGCTCGCCGATGCTCGCCTACGACGGCAGCGAGCGCGCGAGTGCCGCCATGCACTTCGCCGCCGAGATCTGCACGAAGCTAGGTCTGCCGCTCGAAGTGATGACCGTCGAGCGCGACCGCGACCTCGGCGAGCAGACGCTGGAGGAGGCGCGCCGCTACCTCGGGTCCTACCAGCTGAAGCTGCAGACCGTCGTGGCCGAGGGGCATGCCGCCGAGCAGATCCCGGCTGAGGTGAAGTCGCGCGGGCACGATCTCGTCTTCATGGGATCGCACGGGCACGGCCGCATCCTGGAATGGGTGCTCGGCAGCACGACCGAGTACGTCCTGCGCAACGTGAACTGCCCGGTCGTCCTGCACCGCTGACCGGAGCGGCGGATCAGGATGGGCGGGGGCCCGACGAGTCGCGCTCGCTCTTCGACGATCCGGCCTGCGAGTTACCCTCGGTGGATAGCAGGCTCTTCAACCGCGCCTCGATCTCGCGCAGACCGCCCTCGACCCGCTCGAGTTCGGGGCCGATCGCGGGATGATTGCGCAGGTGCTCAAGCGAGGTCTTGATGCCGAGGTCGATGCGCTTCTGCATCTCGTCGATCCGGCGCCGGGGGCCGCTCAGCACCTCGTCGATCGCCGGCCCCATGGGGGACTCGCTCACGATCTCGGAGACTCGGCGGCCGGCCGCGTCACGGATCTCCCCGATGGCCTCGAGGCTCCGCGAGGTCACGTCCGCGATCGTGCTCCCACCCGAACGGACGAGATCGCGCAGCAGGGAGAGCGACAGCACCCCGGACCGCCGGCGCTCGTCCTCCAGAATGATCTGGGCGAGAGTCACAGCGGTCAGGTCGGCCCCGGTTTCGTTGTCGGTGACCGCGACCTCCTCGCCGCGACGCACCATGCCAGCGATGTCGTCGAGAGCGACATAGCGGCTGGTGTTCGTGTCGTAGAGCTTGCGGTTGGAGTACCTTTTGACGACCCGCGGCATTCGCCGGAGGGTAGCACCCGTCCCCGACAGCGGCAACGCTGTTATCGCAGCGCGTCGTAACCCGGCCGGCCCGCGTTCAAACCTGAACGGCCGTCCGCAATTGTACGGCCGAAAGCGTTCGATCCCGTACGACGGCCTTCGCCCGCCAAGCCGGTCTCCCTGGCAAAGCCCTGACAGGACGGTCGTTTTTCCGACCGGACCGGTGACGCTTCGGCTATGGCGTCCTCCTTGCTTCTCCCCGTGGCGGACCGCAGCGAACCCCGATGGGGAGCGCTCGAGGGGAAGGATGAGGATGATGATGAGCGATCGACACACGGCCGAACTCGATGCCGACGGTTTCATGGGGATCGTCGGCCGGCACCCCGCGATGCAGAGGGTCTTCGACCTCATTCGCCGCATCGGCCCTTCGAGCGCACCGGTCCTGGTGACCGGCGAGAGCGGGACGGGCAAGGAACTCGTGGCTCGCGCCATCCATGAAATCTCGCCGAGACGCGGGGACGCCTTGGTCCCGGTCCACTGCGGCGCCATCCCCGAGGAACTGCTCGAAAGCGAGTTGTTCGGCCATGTGAAGGGAGCCTTCACCGGGGCCGTGAACGCCCGCACTGGCCGTTTTCGCCTGGCCCATGGCGGCACGATCTTTCTCGACGAGATCGGCGAGATGAGCCCGCGTTTCCAGGTCAAGCTCCTGCGGGTCCTCGAAGACGGGACCTTCGACCAGGTCGGCGGCACGACAACGCAGCGCGTTAATGTGCGCGTGGTGGCGGCGACTCACCGCGACCTGGCGTCACTCGCCGAGAAGGGCGACTTCCGCGCCGACCTCCTGTACCGGCTCGACGTGGTCTCCATCCACCTGCCGGCCTTGCGCGAACGGCGCGAGGACATCCCGCTGCTCGCGCGGCACTTCCTGTCGTACATGGGCGGCCGTGGCTTCCCCAGCCTCCGGCTCTCGAACGATGCTGCGGACCTGCTGACGTCCTACGATTGGCCCGGAAACGTCCGCGAGTTGCGCAACGTGCTCGAGCGAGCAGCCCTGCTCGGCGACGGCGCGGGGGTCCTGCGGGCCTGCGACCTGCCGGCCTCGATCCAGAGCAGCCGACCCGTCGCCGCGGTGGCGACCGAGGCGACCGAGGTCCGCCCGCAGCCGGCCGGCGTCGATCGCGCGGTGGGTACCGAGGCCGACTCCGGCGCCGCCGAGCCCTGGCACTTCGGGCCGGAAGGCGCGGATTTCTATGCCGAGCTCGACCTTTTCGAGCGTCGGATGATCGGCCGGGCCCTTCAACTCTCCCGGGGGAGCAAGCGCGAGGCGGCCCGGCTGCTCAACCTGAACCGCACCACCCTGCTCGAGAAACTCAAACGGAAGTCCTGGAACTCCGCGGACCTCGCGGCCGAGGGCTCCACCCCGGAGGGGGTGATTCCGTACGGACCGAGCGTCGTTCTGCCCGGCGGCGTCAAGGCGACGATCCTCGTCGACTCCCACTGGACGGTCGGGGAGCCTGGCCCCTCGACAGTAGCCCTCCCGGCGATTTCCGGCGGCCCGACGCGCGACTGGCAGTGGATCCCCGTCGGTGCGGCCCAACCGGCTGTGGCGTAAGATCAACACGCCCCTTCGGCAGGCCGAGCGGTTCCGGTTCGAGGGTTCGGAAGACTGTAAGAAAGCCGCCCCTCCGCCCGTCCCTGCAACCGGGTCGATGAACCGGAGAGGCTAGGCCTGAGGGGGTTTTCAGGGGGTAGCGGGGAAAACTCCGCCACGGTTGGCGAGAACTACAGTGATTGTCATGTCCGGCCGATCTTGTTACTCAGCGACGGTCGGATGGAGGTGGACCGGGATCGTCCCGGTTCCGGGGCGGCGCGAGTCGACCTGCGGAACACCGCTCGGAGGGCGGCTCGGTTCCAGAGGAAGGAAAAAGGGAGCGACCGAGGTTTTCTCGCTGACGTATGAGACACGTGATCGAGACGACTTCCGGAGCGACTGAGGTGGCGTTTCCGTGCGGCCTTCGAGCCCACGGAGAGAAAGGAGTTATGATCGTGAGACGAGTGGAGAGAATCGTTGCGTCGCTCATGGCGGCGAGTGCACTGAGCTTGGGCCTTGCTTCGTCGGCCCTCGCCCTGCAGGACGACAATTCGTCGTTGACCCAGCCGGCGACCGAGCTGGTGATGCCTTTTGACAACAGCTACGGCAAGTCGTCGTTCCTCATCGTGAGCAATCCGCATGCGAGCTCGGCCGAGATCGCGGCGGTTTCCACGCACTGGACGTTCTGGAACGCGAACTGCCAGGAGCTCGCCAACCTGTCGATCTGCCTGACCACGAACGACACGATCGTCGTCGACCCGACGAACATGTCGGCCGTCGGCCCGGACAACAAGCTGAGCGGCCCGACGGTCAACCTGACCGGCGAGCGCGGCATCGTGACCGTGACCGCCTACCAGACCGACAAGTATTGCGGCGACTGGGACCAGACCGGACGCCAGCTCGCAAAGAGCGCCCTCGTTGGCACTTTCACCATTGCCGACACCAACCTCGGCTACTCGTTCGGCAACGACGCACTCGGACTCTTCTCCGAGAACAACTACGTCGACCTGCCGACCGGCAACGTTCGCCGCTACGTGCTCCAGGCGCTGAACCCGCAGCCGGTGCCGGGCGTCGAGACGGAGAGCCTGGTCATCACCTCTTGGCTCATCATCGACAAGAACGGCCTCGCGGTCCCGTCGGATGATGGCAAGCAGTTCTGGATGACCCATCACGACAACCTCGAGATCGCGACCTCGCTGCCCGACGTCGAGGTCGGCTGCGTCGAGTTCAACAGCATCGCGAGCGCCGGCAAGCAGCCGTTGGTTCCGAACTACGTGCAGATCAACAGCTCGGGCATTCTGTCGCTCTGGCCGAAGGAAGCTTCGGATGGCTACCTCTTCGCGATCGTCGGCCAGGCCGTCGGCCAATTCGGCGCCAGCTCGCGCGCGAAGATCGAGTTCGAACCGGTCCTCTGATCGGATTTTCGTGATCCCGGCCGCCGAGTCCGCAAGGGCGCAGCCGCCGAGTTCGAAGAAGGGCGCCCGCGCAAGCGGGCGCCCTTCTCACTTTCGCCCTCGGGCGCTGCACGGCAAAGGCGTCCGGCGGGTCGTCCGCGCCTTGCGCGGTCCGGGGCTTTCTGCGGGTAGTCATGGGGTGAACACCCTCGGACGCCTGCGGCTCATCGCCGCTCTCGCACTCGTGCTGCCGGCCCTCGCGGTCACCTCCGCGCGAGCCCAGTTCGGTGGCGGACTGGGCGGCGGGGCGCAGCGCAACACCTCAAAGGAGGCCGAGCGCAAGAAGGCCGCTACCTCCGGCGAGGTATCCGAGGCCGCCAAGAAGCTGCGCGACCCGGATCCCCTGCAGCGTCTCGAAGGCGTGAAGGACCTCTCGGCCTCGACCGACAAGGGCGCCGTACCGCTGCTCATCGAGGCGACCGCCGACCCCGATCCGCGCGTCAAGTTGAAGGCGATCGACGCCCTCGGCACCCTCCGGGCGACCGACGCGACCCCCGCCCTCGTCCAGATCCTCTACCTGCGCGACAGCGAACCCTGGCTCAAGCAGCGCGTCCTGGTCGCCCTCGGCAAGATCGGCGATGCCCGTGCGGCGGAGCCCGTCGCGGACTTCCTCGGTCGCGACACCGACAGGGCGCTTCTCGGGACTGCGATCTTCGCGCTCGGCGAGATCGGCGATCCCAAGACGATCCCCAACCTGCAGAAACTCGACACGTCGACGACCGATCCGCGCCTGCAGCAACTCGGCCGCGACGCCATCGGCAAGATCAACCAGCGGGCGGTGAAGCCCGAAATCCAGGTGAAGGCGCTTCGGCCCCGCGACGGCGAGGAGCAGCAGCGGCCCGCTTCCGCGAGCGCGGCCCCACCCGTCGCCTACTGACGCGCCCGTCGCCGGGCGCCTGGAGCCTGCGATGTCCGACCCGAAGGATCCGCGCACGACTGCCGGCGGTCTGCCACTCGAACCGGTCTACGGACCGGAGCACGCGAGCGGCGACACGGGCGCGCCCGGAGTCTTCCCGTTCCTGCGCGGCCCCTATGCGACGATGTACCGCAGCCGGCGCTGGACAATGCGCCAGTTCGCCGGATTCGGCACGCCGGAGGACACCAACCACCGCTTCCACTTCCTGCTTCGCCAGGGTCAGAACGGGCTCTCGACCGCCTTCGACATGCCCACGCTGATGGGCTTCGACGCCGACCACCCGCGCTCGCGTGGCGAGGTCGGCCGCGAGGGCGTGTCGGTGTCGACGATCGAGGACATGGAGATCCTCTTCGACCGGATCCCGCTCGATCAGGTGACGACGTCGATGACCGTGAACTGCACGGCCTCGGTCCTGCTCGCGATGTACCTCGCGATCGCCCGCCGCCGCGGCGTCGCCTGGAACTCGCTCGGCGGCACGATCCAGAACGACATGCTCAAGGAGTTCATCGCGCAGAAGGAGTGGATCTCCCCGCCCGCACCGTCGGTGCGCATCGTCGCCGACATGATCGAGTTCTGCACGGCCGAGGTGCCGCGTTTCCACCCGGTCTCGATCAGCGGTTACCACATTCGCGAGGCCGGCTCGACGGCGGCGCAGGAACTCGCCTTCACCCTCGCCGACGGGATCGCCTATGTCGAGGAGGTCGTCCGGCGCGGTCGCCTGGGCGCTGACGACATCGGCCACCGGCTCTCGTTCTTCTTCGACGTCCACAGCGACTTCCTCGAGGAGGTGGCGAAGCTTCGGGCGGCCCGTCGCCTCTGGGCGCGCATCATGCGCGAGCGTTTCGGCGCGACGCGCGACGAAGCCTGCCGCCTGCGCATGCACGCACAGACCGCCGGCGTGACGCTCACCGCGCAGCAGCCGCTCAACAACGTCGTGCGGGTCGCCCTCCAGGCGTTGGCTGGGGTCCTCGGCGGCGTGCAGTCGCTGCACACGAATTCCTTCGACGAGACGCTTGCCTTGCCCACCGAGCAGTCGGTCATGGTCGCGCTGCGCACCCAGCAGATCCTCGCGGAGGAGACGGGCCTCGCCGATGTGACCGATCCGCTCGGCGGGAGTTGGGCGGTCGAGGCCCTTACCGACTCGATCGAGAAGGCTGCGTCCGATTACATCGCCGAGATCGATCGCCGGGGCGGCATGGTGAAGGCGATCGAGGAGGGCTACCCGCAGCTCGAGATCTCCGAGTCGGCCTACCGCGACCAGCAGCGCTTCGACGCGGGTGAACGGGTCGTCGTCGGCGTGAACAAGTACGTCGCCCCCGAGGAACGTCCGCTCGACATCCTCCGCATTCCGCTCGACGTGGAGGAGCGGCAATCCGCCCGTGTCCGGCGCTTCAAGGAGAAGCGGGACCGTGCGGCGGTCCGCGCGGCCCTCGACCGGGTCCGTACCGCGGCGGCCTCGGAGGAAAATCTCATGCCCGCGCTGGTCGAAGCGGTGGAGTGCGGCGTGACCGTGGGCGAGATCTCCGACGTCTATCGCGCGGTGTTTGGCGAGTACCGCGACCCTGCGCACCTTTGAGCATCGCCCGATGAGTCCGGCTCGACGATCGGCGCACGTCGCCACGGCTTGCGCGCTCGCGGCTTGTCTCGGTGCGGCGCCCGCCGGCTGCAGCACCCGCACCGTCCCGGCGTGCAACCCGTATTTTCCGCTACAGGCCGGGGCGAGTTGGAGCTACCGCGATCTGCGTCAGCAGGCAGGGGCCGCGATCGAGCGCCGACTCGCCGTCGACAGCGTCGAAGGCGACGCCCATGTCGTGACCGCCGTGATGAGCCAGGACGTTCAGGCGGGCGCCGGCGTCGGCGGCGATGCAGGCGGAACGGGCGGCGGACGTACGATCGTCCGTTGCGCCTCGGGCGCGATCGCGACCTCGGTCGAGGGCACGGCCAGGACCGGCTCGGGCGCGGCCGCGCGGGTGCGCGCGGAGCTGCCGGGATTTCCGCCGGCCGAGAAGCTGGTCCCCGGGTTCGAGTGGCGGGCCGAGGGTCGGATCGAGACCCAGGGTGGCTACGATCGGAGCACGACGACGATCCGTCGCGAGAGTCGTGTCGACGGCTTTTTCCCGGTCGAAACCAGAGCCGGAAAGTTCGCCCAATCCCTGCAGGTGTCGAGCATCGAGACGCTGCGCACCGGCGAAGGCCCGAAGGCACGCGAGGCGCGGCAGGAGATCCGCGAGTGGTACGTTCGCGGCATCGGCCTCGTGAAGCGCGACACCCGGCTCGCCGACGCAAGCGGCAAGGAGCAGGCGGCGAGCGCCGAGGAGTTGGTGCACTTCACCGGCGTGCGCGCGGAGCCCTGACCGGCCCGTGCCCTTCGTTCAGCTCTCCTCGCCGGAAACCCCACTTCCGCCGACCGCGACCTCGCCGGTCGTCCCGTCGACCTCGATCCGATCGCCGCTGCGGATCAGTTGCGTCGCCCTCGCCACGTCGACGACTGCCGGGATTCCGAGCTCGCGGGCGACGATGGCGCCGTGCGAGAGAAGGCCACCCATCTCCAGCACGATCGCGGCCCCCAGGGAGAGGCTCGACGTCCAGCTGGGGTCGGTCGCACGCGCGACGATCACATCGCCCTCGCGCACGCTCTCCAGGTCGCGCACGTCGAGAACGACCCTTGCGCTTCCCGACCGCCGCCCCGGCGACACTCCGGTGCCGTGCAGTTGCCGGATCGGCGGGACAGAGGCCCGCACCGCCGGCGGGCTCGAATCGCCGAGGAGGACTTCGGGTGGAATTTCGTCGCGGAAGCGCTCGTGGTCGCGGCGACGACGCGCCGCCGTCTCGCGGACCGCGGGACGTGGCGTCCGGCCGAGTGCGTCGAGGAGCTCCCCCGCCTCGAGGAAGAATACGTCGTCCGGATCCTCGAGAGCGGTCTCCCGCTGCAAGCGCCGACCGGCCTCCAGGGCCGTTTCGCGCAGCAGGGCGAGGAAACGGTCCGCCTCATAGCGCATGTTCTCGCGCAGGGCGTAGTACTCTCGGCACCATCGCAGGCAGGTCTCGAAGGCGGCGCGTCGCGCCGTCCCCCCGAATCCGGCACCGATGCGATCGACCAGGATCCGGGCCTGCGCGACGCTCTCGGCGCGGCGCGACCCACGGTCGTGCGGTGGTGCGAGCAGGAGGCCGCGCAGGATCTCGACCACCGCAGCCGGCCGCTCGCGCCAGGTCGGGCAGGCGACATCGCGACCGGCGAGCCGGTGGCCGTGGCGGTCCACGATCGAGCGCACCCGCTCGCCGACCTCGCCCAAGTCGCCGTGCAGGCAACGCTCGGCGACGTCCGACGCGCCCCCGGAGACCACCGCCGAGTGCAACACCTGGTCGTGTCGCGCGACCTCCGCCGCGGCGCGCAGTTCGTCGTGGATCTCGAAGGTGTGGATGCCCTCCGTACCCGCGAGCAGGGCGGCCATGCCCGAGGCGTCGCCGGCCCAGCGCTCCAGCAATTGACTCGTCAGGTGGAAGAAGACGTAGGCATAGATCACGCCCCAACTCACCACGTCGAGGAAACCGCCCAGTCGCTCCTGTAGGAAACGGATCCGTGCCGCCAGTTCGACGTCGTCGAGCGTGCCCACCTCGACCGGCCGGCCAATCTCGCGGCCGAGCCGTTCCGACTCCGCGCGGAATGCTGCGGCCCGCGACCACGGCATCCAGTCGCGCTCTCGGCGCGTGAGCGAGACGACCGTGCCGAGGACGGCCGGTGATAACACCGAGCGCGCCCCGGAGCGGATGCCGGGGCGCATCTCCATGGGCAGGAGGGAGAGCAGGCCATCGCTCAGGACCGGCGCCGGCAGTTCGCGCATGACCTCCGCCACGAGCGACGCGTTGACGTAGACGTGGCCATGGTGGAGGCGGAAGACCGGTGCCGCCGCCGCGGCCGGCAGGCCTGCATTCGCGAGCCGTCGGTGCGCCATGTGCTCGGCCATCACTTCGGCGAGCAGCGAGTAGGTGAGCGGGGTGACGGGGCCCGACCAGAGTTCGTCGGCCATGCGACGGCTCCAGACGCGTTCCCCTGCCACGAATGGCTGGCCTAGCGCGAGGAACGGGTGGCCGACAAGCCGGCCCCTCGGGCGGAGCGGGGCAGCGGTCCATCGGCAACGGTCGATCGCGCCGGCCGGAGTGCTTGTCTGTACGACCGGCGGCGAGTAGGCTCCGAGGGTCGCTCGGCACGGCGCAAGGGCGAGCCGCGACGCGCGCCCGCGACGAAAGCCCCGATCGACGAGGCACAAGCGATGGAACCGAAACAGGATCCCTCGGCGGGGAAACTCGTCTACATGCGCGACCACGCGGCGCGTTCCAAGCCGCGGCGCCCGCGGCCCGATCGAAAAATCGCCCCGCAGTCGATCGGCGAACTCGCGGGCGAGGCCGGTTGGCTGGCGCGATCGCTCTTCGCGATCGCCCTGGGGATCGTGGCCATGGCTCTCATGCGCGCGAGTGCCGCCGCGACGGCCCCGCGCGGCTCGGACGACGCCCAGATCCTGTCGATGACCCTCGCCGGCAGCCTCTTCGTCATCGCCTGCTGCACGACGGCGGCCTGGCGCCTGCTGCGGGCACCGGCGAACTCCGCGATCCACCTCGCTGCGGCGGCCGGCACCCTCGCCCTGCACGCGGTCGAGGGGGTCGCGCGTGTCTCGACCGAAGCCCTGCCCGTCGAACCCACGCTCGCCCACCGTTTCGACGTCCTCGCCATCGGGGCCGGTCTTGCCACCGCCGCGTGGGGGATCTCGTTCGCCCAGCGGCTCCTGCGTCGCGAAGAGCCGGCGATCTGAACGCGAGGAACCGCGGGCGCGGCTTGGTCGCGCGCCCCCAGTTCCTTATAGCGAGGTCATGAGCCGGCCGGTCCTTCACGTCGTCAGCCACGGCCCGCACTGCCTCGACGGCGTCGCTGCTGCCGCCACCGTCGCTCGTTTTCACGAGGGTGCGGACGTGCGGACGGTATTCGCGTCGAACCAGGAGGTCGACGCGGTATTGCGCGGCATCGAGCCCCGTGCGGGCGAGGACCTCTGGGTCACCGACATCTCCTGGGCGAACCCGGCGACCGAGGATCACCTGCGTGCCTTGATCGATCGTGGCGTGCGATTGCACTGGTTCGATCACCACAAGACCGCGATCGAGCGTCTCAAGAGCGGTGCCCATGCGCTGTCCTTCGCCACCCGCGTGGTGCGCGACGATTTCGCGGCGAGTCGGCTCGTCTACGAGTGGCTGCGCGACCGGGCCGCGGAGCAGGCGCGCTCGGGCGGGTCGCCGGCGCCGGCGCGCTTCGCCGAGTTCGCACCGATCGTGGCGATGGCCGACGACAACGACCGATGGGTGCACCGGGTCGAGGGGTCGCGCGAGCTCGGCCTCGTTCTGCGGGCGATGCCGGCGAGCGAGTCCTACCGGAGTTTCCTCGAACTCGATGCGACCTGCGCCGACACGCCGGCCATGGCCGCGGCGCGCGCCCGGGTCGAGGAGGAACTGGAGCGCAACCGCAAGCTTGCGGTTGCGACGCGCACCGAGCGCAGGATCGGCGGGGTGACGCTCGTCTCCGCCCTGTGCGACGGCTACGCGGGCGAGATCGCCGACGCCTGGGGCAAGACGAGTCCTTGCACCGTCTTCGCCCTGTTCGATGTCCGCAGCCGTGCGATTTCGTTCCGCAGATCGCCCGACCACGACTTTGACCTGTCCGCCCTCGCTGAGCGTTTCGGCGGCGGTGGACATCCGGCCGCGGCGGGGGCCAGCGTCGCCGGACTGGTCGAGCGCCTCGGCGACATGGTCGCGGACGCCGTCGTGCCGGGCATGCCGGCCTAGCCGGGGGCTTCAGCCCGTGGAAGCGGAGATCGCAAAACTTTCGCGCCGATTCGGCCGTCCCCGGCAACTCGTCCACACGCTGCCGACGATGGGCTTCGGGTCCGGCAACCGCGGCCGCACGGCCGAGGTCGCGATGGCCATCCGCCGACCGAGCGGCCACTTTCTCTTGCAGACCAAGCGCAGCTATCCGCAGGGGACGTTCCGGCTGCCGACCGGCGGGATCAAGCGGGGCGAGGCGATCGAGCACGCGCTGCTGCGCGAGACCCGCGAGGAGACCAGCCTCGGCGTGGAGATCAGCCGTTTCGTCGCGGCGATCACCTATCGCAGACCCGACGGCTCCCGGCTCTTCTCGAGCTACCTGTTCATCCTCGAGGAGCGCCACGGAGAGCTGCAGTGCGACGATCCACACGAGGGGATCACCGACTGGCAGGAGGCCGACTTGTCGGCCCTCGACACGGCGGCGAAGCGGCTGCGCGCCTGCCCGGAGCCGTGGTCGTCCTGGGGGCGATTCCGTGCGCTCGTGATCGATGCGCTGGTTCCCGCCGTCGGTGGCGTACTCGAGGAGTCCGCCCCCTCGGAGCCGGCCTAGTTCACGCGACTTGGGGGCGATCGACGACGGCGGCGGTCTCGCGGTCGACATCGCGCAGCTTGGCCGCCTCGAGGGCTTCGTTCAGGGCGGTGCCTTCGAGCGTCTCCTGCGCTTCCAGCGCGGCGGCAAAGCCGGCGAGTCCCTGGCGCCGCTCGCCCAGCAACTGGCGGGCGTGCGCGTGCGCTTCGCGCACCAACGCCTCGACCTCGGCGTCGATCGTCTCGGCGGTGGCCTCGCTTGCAGCCTGGGGACGGCCGGGCATGCCGTCGCCGAGGAAGATCGACTCGCGCCGTCCGTAGCTCAGAGGTCCGAGGCGCTCGCTCATGCCGTAGAGGCAGACCATCTGCCGGGCGAGCTGAGAGGAGCGCTCGAGGTCGTCCTGCGCACCGGTGCTGACGTCGCCGAAGACGATTTCCTCCGCGACGCGCCCGCCGAGCATTACCGTGATCCGGTCGATGAGTTCGGCGCGACGGGCGAGAACGCGGTCCTCCGCCGGCAACTGCATCGTGAAGCCGAGCGCGCCGATCGAGCGCGGGATGATCGTGACCTTGGTGACCGGATCCGCATCGGTCAGCAGGGAGGCGACCAGCGCGTGACCTGACTCGTGGTGCGCGACGAGCGTCTTGTCCTGCGGCCGCAGGACACGGCTCCGCCTCTCGAGTCCGGTCATGAGCCGGTCCGCGGCGAGCAGGAAGTGCCGTGTCTCGACCGCCTCCGCGTTCTGCTGCGCGGCGAGCAGTGCCGCCTCGTTCACGAGGTTGGCGAGGTCGGCGCCCGAGAATCCGGGCGTCCGGCTCGCGATCCCCTCGACGTCGACGCCCGGGGCGACCTTGATGCCGCGGATGTGTACCTGAAGGATCTTCGAGCGGCCGGCGCGGTCGGGCAATTCGACGATGATCCTGCGGTCGAACCGGCCGGCGCGCAGCAGCGCGGGATCGAGCACCTCGGGGCGGTTCGTCGCCGCGAGCAGGACCACGCCCTTGGAGGCGTCGAAGCCGTCCATCTCGACGAGGAGCTGGTTCAGCGTCTGTTCCTGTTCGTCGTGGCGACCGAGCTGGAGTCCTGCACCCGCGCGCGACTTTCCGACTGCGTCGAGTTCGTCGATGAAGACGATGCAGGGCGCTTTCGCCTTCGCCTGCTCGAAGAGGTCGCGGACCCGCGCCGCGCCGAGGCCAACGAACATCTCTACGAACTCCGACCCGCTGATCGAGAAGAAGGGTACGCCGGCCTCACCCGCGATCGCGCGCGCGAGCAGCGTCTTGCCGGTGCCCGGCGGCCCGACGAGGAGCACGCCCTTGGGGATGCGACCACCGAGGCGCTGGAAATAGGCCGGGTTGCGCAGGAACGAGACGACCGACTCGAGTTCGGCCTTGGGTTCGTCGATTCCAGCGACGTCGCCGAAGCGGACCTTGATGTCGTCCTCGCCGAAGATCTTCGCCTTGTTGCGACCGAAGGAAAGCGCGCCGGCCGCGCCGCCCGGCCCCATGCGCCGCGCAACCACCCCCCACATGAGCATGATCAGGCCGAAGGGCAGGAGCCAGCCGAGCAGCAACGTGCGCCAGAAATTGTCGACGATCTCCCCGGAGAAGTTCACGGCGTTGTCCGAGAGCGTCTTCACGAGGGA
The DNA here is from genome assembly GCA_945872365.1 of Klebsiella pneumoniae. Lineage (GTDB taxonomy): Bacteria > Desulfobacterota > Binatia > UBA12015 > UBA12015 > REEB422. The sequence continues at coordinate 83,684 of CAMBZJ010000007.1, read as the reverse complement.
CGCGGCGTCGAGTCCCGGGGGACGAGTGGCAACGAGCGTCATGTGCTGTTCGTTCGAGGGAGGAGCAGCCGCCCCCCGCTGGCGCTGCACCTGCTTGGCGATCTCCCCCTCGAGGGGCGTTCCGGGCTTGAGCTGGAAGCGGATCTCGTCCGAGGTGAACAGCGCCCGCTCGACCCGGTTCGCTTGCGCCATCTGGACGAGCGAACTGTAGCTCACTGAGACCGGGCGGGGTGCCACGAAGATGCTCTGCGCGAGGAGGATGAGCAGTAGGGCAGCGGGGAGATACCAGAGGTTGAATTTGACGTTCTTCATCATGCCTTCCGCAAGGGCCTGGTGTGCGGCCGCACCGGAGCTTCGGACGCCGTGGCTCGCACGCGCCTCCGGGGCGCATGCCGCGCAGGCGCGCCCACGTCACCGTAAGCCGCGAAAGGCCGGTGTCAACGTGGTCACGAGGGCAACCTTTGGCCCTGCGCGCTCGACGGGCTCAGGCCGCCGGCAGGGTCTTCCAGGCCCGGGCCAAAGCATCCCGCAGATCGTCGAGCGTACCGTCGTTCTCGATGATGAGGTCGGCGGCGGCTCGACGCTCCTCGTCGGGCATCTGGCGGCGCATACGCGCCTCGGTGTCGGCCGGCTCGAGCCCGCGACCGGTTGCCAGGCGATCGACCACCCGGCGTCGTGCGGCTGAGACCATCCAGACCTCGTCCACGAGATTGCGCCAGCCCGCCTCGAGCAGGATCGCCGCCTCGACAACGACCGCGCGAAGTCCGTTGCGGGCACGGCCCGCGTCGATCCGTCGCTCGATCTCGGCGCGGATGAGCGGATGCGCGATGCGGTTCAGTTCGGCAAGCCGGGCCGGGTCGGCAAAGACGATGGGGCCGAGTCGCTTGCGGTCGATCTCGCCGTCGGGACCGATCACCTCGGACCCGAAGGCCGCGACCACCGAGGCGAAGCCGGGGGTGCCGGCGCGGTAGACGCCGTGGCCGATCGCATCCGCATCGACCACTTCGGCGCCGAATTCGGCGAGTATCTTCGCCGCCGTGCTTTTGCCCGATCCGATCCCCCCGACGAGTCCGACGACGCGCATGGAGCGCCTCTTTCGCAGCCGGGCTTTGCCGGGGCAAGCCCCCGCGACAACCGCCGCGGCGCCTCTTGCCCCCCGACCCCGCTGGACAGGCGGCAAGCGACAATGCAGTCTGGTGCAGGAGAGGCGTCCAAGTGACACGCCCCCCGCAAAGGAGATCCGATTGAGCACGCACCTGTACATGCTTCCGCCCAGCGTCAACAACCTCGCCGTCCGCGTGTTCCTGCGCGCCTCCGGCCTGCCGTTCACCGAGGAGAACGCCTGGGGCAAGACGCGGTCGCCCGAGTTCCTCGCCAAGTTCCCCGCGCATTTCACGCCCGCCATCGAAAGCGCCGACCACCCGCGCGGGGCGATGTGGGAGAGTTGCGCGATCATGATGTTCCTCGCGAACAAGCACCACCTCGACGCGCTGTACCCGACCGACCCCGGGAAGCGAGCGCTCGTCGACTCGGCGAACTTCTACTTCACTGGCACACTGTATCCGCTCGTGGCGCGGGCGACGTATCCGCGCCTAGGCTTCGGCGGCTACGCGGGCGAGGTGAGCGGCGCTGCCGATGCTTCCGCCGACCAGAAGGCCGCGGCGCGCGACGCCGCTGAGGCCGCGATCGCCGAGCCGCTCGAGGTGTTTCGTACGTACTTCGTACGCGATGGCTTCATCGGCGACGGCTCGGACCCGTCGATCGCCGACATCCGCCTGGTCTCGACGCTCGAGTTCCTGGCGCTCGCCGACGCGCCCCTGCCGAACTGGTGCAAGGACTACGCGACTCGCGTCGAGGCCAAGTTGGGCAAAGCGTACAGCGAGCCCGCCGCCGACGTCCGCAGCTTCGTCGCGGGGATCAAGGCATCCTGAGAGAACCCGTCGATCCGTCCCCGCGACGAGGCGCTGGCCGGTCGGGGAGGTTCCCCGCGTTTCCTGAGATTGGGCAGGGCCCCGGCCCGCGGCGGTCGCGGCGCCTGCATTCGACGCTTCGCACGAGGTGCCCGTTGTGCCCCTGGCCGGCCGTGGGCTAGGGGCGGAGCGATGCCGCTCTCGATCGCGACCTGGAACGTGAACTCGATCCGCGTGCGCGCGGACGCAGTGCTCGACTGGACCCGGGAGCACCGACCCGACGTGCTCTGCCTCCAGGAGATCAAGTGCCTCGACGAGCAGTTTCCCCGCCCGGACTTCGAGGCGATGGGTTACCGGGTCGAAACCTGGGGACAGCGCACCTACAACGGCGTCGCCCTGCTCTCGCTGCTACCGATGGAAGGCGTCGTGCGCGGCCTGCCGGACGACGACGCGCAGGCGCAGCGGCGCTCGATCGCGGCAACCGTGGGCGGGATCCGCGTCTGGAACGTCTACGTGCCCAACGGCCAGAGCGTCGGCTCGGAGAAGTACGCCTACAAGCTCGACTGGTTGCGCCGGGTGCGCGACGCGCTCGTCGACTCGGTCCGTCGGCACGACGTCGTCGTGTGCGGCGACTTCAACGTCGGCCCCGAGGCGCGCGACGTGTACGACGCCGCCAAGGTCGCCGACGACGTGCTCTTCCACTCGGACGCACGCGCGGCCCTCGCGGCGATCCTGGCACTCGGCTTCGTCGACACCTTCCGCCTGCATCACGACGAGGCCGGCGCCTTTTCGTGGTGGGACTACCGCCTGAACGCCTTCAAGCGGCGCATGGGCTTCCGCATCGACCTCGTACTCGCGAGCGACGGGCTCGCGAAGCGGTGTTCGGGTTGCGAGATCGACGTCGAACCCCGACGGCGGTTGCAACCGAGCGATCACGCACCGGTGGTGGCGACCTTCGGCTGAGGTGTGCGGTCATCCGCAGCCTGCAGGGACCTGGATCGGGCAAAGGGCGCTTCAGTTAGCCCGTATGCAAGAACGCCGCCCGAAGGCGGCGTCCCGAAGGAGAACCTCGAATCACCCGGGCCGGGGATGGAAAATCGACCGCGGCCGAAGATGTCCACCCGTCATTTCGCGGCAACGAAGTCGAAGCAGGCGGCAGTGAAGCTGTTTAGCCAGTGCTCGAAGCTCCCATCGGTGCCACGACCCGTACCGCAAGCCGACAGGCTATCTCCGGTCAAGGAAAACAACAGTGAGCCGCCCTTGGTGGCAACTTGTATTTGCTTGCCGTCTTTCGACAAGGTGCCGACCCATTGTATTCCATGACCCCGGGGAGACTTCAGCGTTGCCTCCAGGTGTCTTCCTTCTTGACGTGTGATCGTCAGCGTTCGAGCCTCTTCGTGGACGTTCCAGCCGGTGGGAGCCTTGTCTTTGCCTACGAGCGTATGATGATTCGGATTGTGATGATTGGTGGCCCCCATGCTCGTGGCCGTCATGGTGCCCTTCCACTCTTTTGGAAGTACGGGGGTGGATTGTGCAAGCGCCGCAGAAGCAAAACCCGAAGCAATCAGCATCAGGACCAGCGTTTTCATCTGAACCGAACCCCTTCTTGTCTAAGTCCTTCGAGTCGATCTGCAACCGTGGCGTGTCGAAGGAGCAGCCCCATTCACCTCACCAAGAGTCATGATTTTATGGTCCAGTCAAATAGGTGTGTCAATTGGCAAGCGAGGCGCGTCCCATGGCCGCGAGACGGCGATGACGCATCTTTCTAAGGGTGACTCCCCGGCCAAGGCGGCCCTGCGCGCGGCCGGATGGATCGAGCTGGCGGTCGAGACGGGTCCCCAGCACTATGACGCCCAGGGCCACCTGAACAATGCGGCGATCGCGCAACTCTGCAATGACATGCGGCTGCGTTACAGGCAGGTCGTGCTGGGTCCTTGGTGGGAGCGGGTGCTCCACGAAGAGCAACTGGTCGTGGCCGCGCGCGAGGCGCATTTCAGCTTCGACTCCGAGGGCCTCCCCGGCGAAGCGTTCGTCGGTGTGATGCGGTATTCGCATCGTGAAGGCAAGGCGGCGATCGCCGAACAGCGGATCATGGAGTCGCGGACCGGTCGTGTGGTGGCGCGGGGTTGGGTGTTGCTGCTCGTCATCCGCAAGGGGCTCGTGATCGATTGGCCCGAGGAATTCTTCGAGCACATCGCCCGGGTGCAAGGGGCACCGATCGAGCGGCGTGTGCGGCCGGCTCGGACGTTCGACCCCGGCTGAGGGTGCCAGGCTGGACCGGTCGCGCGAGACGACGGCGGGTCAAGCGGTCGGGGAGCCGAAGCGCCGCGATGAGAGGAAGCCGATGGGAAGCCTCGTCTCGCCGCTCGTCGCCAGGTCGGCGAGCGCCTCGCCGACCACCGGCGCGAACTTGAAGCCGTGCCCGCTGAACCCACAGGCGATCGCGACGCGCGATCCCGCCGCCTCGGGATGCAGGCCGACGACGAAGTGACCGTCGGGCGACATCGTGTAGAGGCAGTGGCGCGCGGCGACGACGCGCAGCGGGGCCGCGGCGGCGAGCCGCTCGCCCGCGGCCCCTACGGTTCGCGCGACGGCCTTCTCGTCCACGGCGTCGCGGATCGCCTCGGGTGCGACCTCGGGGCCCGCGCCGTGCAGGGCGATCTTGATGCCGCCGGGTGCTTCCATGCCCGCGAAGCGCGGCACGCCGTAGACGGCGGGTTCCGGGCCCCGGTCGAAGAGCCACACGGGCATCCCGGGCCGGGACAATCCGGCATCGCCGCGATCGTCGAGCCACGCGATGGTCTCGCGGGTCGGGCGAAGCGGCGCCACCCGTCCCCCGAGCAGGCCGGGCATCCACGACCCGGCCGACAGGACGAGCGCGTCGGTCTCGAGGCGCTTCCCGTCGCACTCCACCCACGCTCCGCCCGGGCCGGCGCCCCAGGTCGCAATCGGCGCACGAGTCCGGATCTCTGCCCCGTGACGGGTGGCGTCGGCAAGCGCCGCGGCGATGGTCCGCTCGGGCCGCACGAAGCCGCCCCGCGCCTCGAAGACGCATTCCCAGTCCGCCGGCACCCGGAACACGGGGAATCGCCGCACGAACTCCCGGCCGTCGAGCGCTTCGACGTCGAGTCCGTGCTCGCGCGCGCTTCGCAGCATGCCCGCGGCGGCGGCGTTGCCTGTCGCACCGCCGACGACCAGACCCGTCTCGTGGCGCAGCGTTTCGCCCGCGTCCCGCGACATGCGGTCGAACAACTCGTAGGAGCGCCGGAGCAGCGGGACGTAGTCGGGGTGCTCGAAGTACGAGAGACGGATCACACGGCTTCCGCCGTGCGAGGAGCCGAGGTCGTGGGGTGGCGAGAAGCGGTCGAGGCCGAGTGGCCGGAGGCCCCGACGCGCTAGCTCGGCGAGGGCGCAGGCGCCCATGGCCCCGAGTCCGACGACGACGCACCGCATGCTTCCGGCCTTAGCAGAACCGGAAGGCTCCCGGTGCCGGGACCACGGCCCGGGTATGGATCGCGACACGCCAAGGGCGCGCCACTTGACGTGCTCCTTGCTTGCTGCCAAATGGTGGCTACCTCGGCACTTGCTGCGGGTGCCGCGACGCGCCGACCGAAACGAAGATCCACGCCGAGCCGACGACACGCGTCACGCGAACGTCCGAACGAACGAGGCCAGCCGAGAGATGAGCCCTGTACACCCCCGCATCGAGGAACCGTCCATGAATCAAGATCCCGCGCCTTTTCGCTTCTTCGGCAGCGAGCGCTCCTACTTCTCCGGCAAGGCCCGCGCAGCCTTTCGCGCCAAGCGCCTCCACTTCGAGGAGATCCTGCCCGATCGAGACGTGAACAGGGAGATCCGCCGGCGCACCGGCGGGCTCTTCTTCCTGCCTACGGTAGTCACCCCGGAGGGGGACACCTGGCAGGACACCAGCGACATCATCGATGCCCTCGAAGCGCGAAGCCCCGAGCCCGCGCTCCTGCCGGCGACGCCGGTACAGAGGGTCGTCGCCTACCTGTTCGAGATCTACGCCGACGAATTCATGATCCTGCCGGCGATGCACCATCGCTGGGGCACGCCCGAGGGCGAGCGCGACGCGCGCGACTCCTTCGCTGCGGCGTCGGGTGATCCGGCCGCATCGGATAAGTTTGCCGACACGATGAGCGGCGCGCTGCCGATGCTCGGCGTCAGCGAGATCACCCGCGACGCCATCGTCGGCCACCTCGACGACCTCCTGCCGCGCATGGAGTCGGTGTTCGTCGATCAGGGCTTCCTTCTCGGCGAGCGGGTGTCGCTGGCCGACTGCGCCATGCTCGGACCGTTCTACGGGCATTTCTACCTCGACCTGGTCCCTGGCCCGATGCTGCGCCGGCGATCCCCGCGCATCTCCAACTGGATCGAGAGGATGAATCACCCGAACGTGGCGGCTTTCGCCGGCTTCCGCGAAGGCGATGGCCTGCACCCCTCGCTGCGTGGCGTCCTCGAGCTGATCGGCCGCGATGCCGGTCCGGTGATCCTCGACACGGTGCGCGACTTCGAGCGGTGGGCCGACCAGCAGCCGGCCGGCGAGCATACGCCGCCGCGCGGCATCGGTGGCCACGAGACGCACCTGCGCGGCGTCGCCTTCCAGCGCTACACCAGCTCGTACACCCTCTGGATGCTGCAGCGGCCGCTCGACGCCTACGCCGCACTGTCGGGGACCGAGCGCGCGGCCGTCGACGCCGCCCTCGCCGGAACCGGCTGCGAGGAGCTTCTCGCCTACCGCCCGCGGCACCGCCTGTACAAGCGCGACTTCAGAATCGTCTGCAACCGCCTCTGAGCCGGGCGACCGCTTCCCGAGCGCTGCGCTACGACTCGAACGGGACCGTCGTGACGGGGATGAAGCCGTTCGAGAGCGCCTGCACGTCGTCGGCCGGGTCCTCGAGCGTCGATTCGCAGTCCTGGGTGCCGAACGCACCCGCGGGCGTCGGCGCGAGCGGAATCCCGACGATCGTTCCGCGGATGCTCCCGGCGCTGCAGCTCGGAATGTTGACGCTCTCGACGCCGGGCGGCATTGCGCCGGCGGCGAGGGCCGCGCGGTGTTCCGCGAGCCAGGCAAGGACCGCCTCGACGCCCGCCGGGTAGTCGTAGACGCCGCCGGCGCCCGGTACACCCTGCGACGACGCCAGCGCGGGGAGGCCCTGGCGTGCCGCGGTCTTGGCCGCACCGACCGTGCCCGAGATCTGGGTCGCGACGACCTCGCTCACGTTCTGCCCTTCGTTGATCCCGGAGATCACGACGTCGGGCCGGCTTCCGGCGGGGTAGAGGTTCGCGAGCGCGTAGTTCACCGCGTCGGCCGGGCACCCGTCGACCGCGGTCGCCGGATAGCCGCTCGCGGTCGTGGCCGACTTGACGGAGAGGTTCCCGCACTGCGGCGAGGGCCCGGTCTGGTCGCCGCTGCCGCTGCGGTTTCCGCTGGGGGCCGACACGATCACCTCGTTCCTCGGGTCGGCGACCAGCGCTTCGACGATCGCGTCGATTCCCTCGGACGCATAGCCGTCGTCGTTGGTCACGAGGATCGAGAGGTTCTCGGCCGGGGGAGAGGAGGAAGAGTCGCCGCAACCGGCCACAAGGGCGACGGCTGCGACGGCGAGGAAGAGTGCCGGGAACGTCCTTCGATACGAGCGATGGTCGGTCATGAAGGCCGCCGTACTACGGATCCACCCGACGGCAAAGCGTCCCTCGATGCGCCCGGCTCCCTTGAAGTAACCATAAACACGGGTTTATGCTTTCCCGTATGAAGACGACGGTCGAGCTGCCCGACGACCTGTTCATCGAGGCCAAGAAGCGAGCCGCCGAACTCCGGCAGCCGCTTCGGGCCCTCATCGAACGGGGCCTGCGGATGGAGTTGGGCCGCGGAGCCGGCCGCCGCGGGGACAAGCCCCGCAGAATCCGCTGGGTCACCGTCGCCGGCGGGCTGCCCCGCGGCGTCGACGTTTCGGACCGGGCCGCGATGCACGAGTGGCTGCGAAAGCAGCGATGATTGCGCTCGACACCAACCTGCTGATCTACGCCCATCGCTCGGCCACACAGGAACACCGGGCCGCGCGGGCCGCGATCGAAGCCGCCCTGAACACATCCGGCGGTTGCGGCATCGGGCTGCCCAGCGTCGCCGAGTTCTTCAGCATCGTCACGCACCCGACGGCCGCCGGCAGGCCGTCTTCACCCAAGGTCGCCGCGGAGTTCCTGACCTCGCTGAGGGACGCAGGCATCGAGGTGCTGACCCCCGGCCCATCCTTTGCTGCCCGGCTCGCGCAATTGGCCACCGACTTGGGCGTCGTCGGGGTGAGGGTCTTCGACCTGCAGATCGGCCTCTGCGCGCTCGACGGCGGAGCGACCGAGCTCTGGACACACGACGGCAGATTCGTGAAGATCCCGGGGCTCGTGGTCCGCGATCCTTTCCGTGGCGGTTGAGTTCCGGACGCTTTCTTGGCACCTTTTCCGCTGGACAGGCACCCATCTCCCGCGGGAGGATCCGGCCGACGCGAGGATCTTCCCGGCGAGGGAGTGCTCGCCGCGCCGCATCGAAACATGTCCTCGCCGGAGGGACCCTCGAGATGAAGCACGCATTCCTGATCGTGATCCTCGGCGGCGCCTGGGCGATCGGTTCGTGCGGCGACAGCGCCCAGTCGCCGCCTGCGCGCCCGCTGCGATTCGCATGGATCGCCAAGGCGAGCGGGGCGAGCAACGCCGTGTTCGCGCCGGGGCCGGAGGGGGCGCGGAAGCGCGCCCAGGAGATCTCGGCGCGCGGCGAGCACTTGGTCGAGGTCGTCGACCTGAGCCCGGCCACCGAGGTCCCCGACGCGGTCACGCAGACGGCCGCGCTGCGGGAGGCGATCGATTCCGGCGTCGACGGCATCGCGATCTCCGTGGGGAACGCCGCCGCCCAGACGCCGCTCATCGACGAGGCTGTGGCCCTCGGCATCCCTGTGATCACCTTCGACTCGGACGCCCCGGCGAGCCGGCGGCATACCTACTACTCGCTCGACAACCGGGCGGCCGGTGCCGAGGCGGCGCAGCTGCTCACCGCGCAGATCGGCGACGAGGGGAAGGTCGCGGTCCTGACGAGCGACGACACGGCAGCGAACATCGTGAACCGTGCGGCCGGATTCGAGGAGGAGATCGCGCTCCACCCCGCCATTCGGGTCGTCGCCACCGTCAAGTGCCGTCGCACGGCGACGGTCGACGGCGTCTCGATCCCGGGGCCCGACTGCAGCGAGGACATGGACGCCGTCATCGCGGCCCATCCCGACCTCCGGGGCTGGTTCTTCGCCGCCTACTGGGGCCGCTTCATGGTCGGCACCGGGGAGCCGGTGCGCAGTCCGATCACCGGACAGGTCACCGGGAAGCGCCAGGTCGACATCGAGGGTGCGACGGCGCAGACATGGCGCTCGCGCGCTCTTTCCGGGGCCTATCGAACCGTCGCGATCGACGCCGTCCGGGACGCGCTCGACTTCGCCCGCGTCGGTGCGGTCGCATCGGCGCCCGACGGCCAGTACCTGCAGGCGATGATCGGCCAGAAATACTGGGGATGGGGCTACGACACGATCGGCATCCTCCACGACCTCGCCACCGGCCGGGCGACCTACGAACCGTTCACGCCCTCGGGCGCCGACGTCGTCTGCGCGAACAACGTCGAGGAGCACAAGGCCGCGTGGGCGGCCCTGGACTTCACGCTGCCCTTACCGAGGTGCTCGCTTCTGCCGTAGACCGGCCCTGTCTCGACGGGCGAGACTGATCGGGCCAGTGCAGCCTTCCGCGCGGCGATCCGTCAGGCCGGGCGGGAGTTCGTGGCGAGCCACTCGGCGCAGCCGGCTTCGTCGAGTTCACGCGGCCAATGCCTTCCGCGTGGCGCTGAATCAGGCAAAAGCCTTGGGTCCCTTGACCGACCCGCCGGCCTCGCTTAAACCAGACTCAATCGGTCGGAATGATCTGGATAGGGCGGATGCCCCCTGGACCGACGGAGGAACGACCCCATGAACGGCGGCAGCAGGCGACGGATCTACATGGACAACCACGCCACGACCCCGATGGACCCCCGGGTCCTCGAGGCGATGATGCCGTGGTTCACCGAGCGCTTCGGCAACGCGGCGAGCCGCAACCACGCCTTCGGCTGGGAAGCCGAGGAGGCCCTCGACCGGGCCCGGGAGCAGGTCGCCGGGCTGATCGGCGGCAAGGCCAAGGAAGTCGTCTGGCTCTCCGGTGCGACCGAGTCGGACAACCTCGCGATCAAGGGCGTCGTCGAGTTCTACAAGGACAAGGGGCGGCACATCATCACCGCCACGACCGAGCACAAGGCTGTGCTCGACACCTGCAAGGCGCTCGAGCGCAAGGGGCTCGCCCGGGTCACCTACCTCCCGGTCGACCGCACCGGGCGCATCGACCCCGAGCAGGTCCGCGCGGCGATCGCCGACGACACCGTCCTGATCTCGATCATGTTCGCGAACAACGAGATCGGGACGATCCAGCCGATCGCGGAGATCGGGCGCGTGGCCAAGGAGCGCGGAGTCCTCTTCCACACCGACGCGACGCAGGGCTTCGGCAAGCTGCCGATCGACGTCGAGGCGATGGGCATCGACCTGCTGTCGGCGACCGGCCACAAGATCTACGGGCCGAAGGGCTGCGGGCTCCTGTGGGTGCGCTCGCGGGGGCCGCGCGTGCGCCTCACCTCGCAGACGGACGGCGGCGGCCACGAGCGCGGCATGCGATCGGGAACGCTGAACGTCCCGGGCATCGTCGGCATCGGCGCGGCGGCGGAGATCTGCCGCCGCGAGATGGCCGCCGAAGCCGTCCGGGTCGGCGCGATGCGCGACCGCCTCCAGGCGCGTCTCGAAGCCGAACTCGACGAGATCTACCTGAACGGCCACCCCACCGAGCGCCTGCCCGGCAACCTGAACCTGAGCTTCGCCTACATCGAGGGCGAGTCGATGCTGATGGGCCTGAACGGCTCGTCGAAGGGCGACCACCCGGCGATCGCCGTGTCCTCGGGCTCGGCCTGCACCTCGGCGACGCTCGAGCCCTCCTACGTGCTGAAGGCACTGGGCGTCGGCGACGAACTCGCCCACACCTCGATCCGCTTCGGCCTCGGCCGCTTCAACACGAACGAGGAGGTCGACCAGGTCGCCGACCGGGTGATCTCCGAGGTGAAACGGCTGCGCGACCTCTCGCCGCTCTACGAGATGGCCAGGGAAGGCGTGGATCTCAAGACCTACTTCGCGGGCATGACCCACTAAGGGGAAGGACGACCATGGCGAGTTACAGCGACAAGGTAATCGAGCACTACAGCAACCCCCGCAACGTCGGCTCCTTCGATAAGGGCGAGGCCGGCGTCGGAACCGGCATCGTCGGCGCGCCCGAGTGTGGCGACGTGATGAAGCTCCAGCTCAAGATCAGCGACGAGGGCGTGGTCGAGGACGCGCGCTTCAAGACCTTCGGCTGCGGCAGCGCGATCGCGAGCTCGAGCTACGTGACCGAGCTGGTGAAGGGCAAGTCGGTCGACGAGGTCATGAAGATCAAGAACTCGGTGATCGTCGAGGAGCTCTCGCTTCCACCCGTCAAGATCCACTGCTCGGTGCTCGCCGAGGACGCGATCAAGGCGGCGGTCAAGGACTGGCAGTCGCGCCGCACCGGGGCCGATACGACCGGCGAGAAGGACTCAACCGAGGCCGCCTGAGCGGCTCTTCAAATCGCAGTGAGCGGAGGAAAACGGTGCCGGCAGCGGGAATCCAGCTGAGCGACAGCGCAGTGCAGAAGATCCTCTCCCTCGCCCCCGGGGCGGCGGAGGCGGAGAAGGGCCTGCGCGTCAAGGTCGTTGGTGGCGGCTGTTCGGGTCTGTCCTACAAGATGGACCTCGATCAGAAGCGCGACGGCGACCGCGTCTTCGAGCGCGACGGCGCCCGGGTCATCGTGGACCGCAAGAGCTTCCTCTACCTGAACGGCACCGAGCTCGACTACAGCGACGACTTGATGCACGCGGGCTTCAACTTGCGCAATCCGAACGTCAAGCGGAGTTGCGGCTGCGGCGCGTCCTTCGGAGTCTGACGTGGCCGGTCCGGCCTGCTGGCGCTGTGGCCGCGAGCCGTCCCCGGTGCTCATGTGCCCCGATTGCGGCGCGGTCCAGGGGCCGACCCGAGACGTAGACCACTTCGATGTGCTGGGGCTTTCCCCCCACCCCGCGATCGACGAGAAGAAGCTCGCCGATCGCTACTACGAGTTGAGCCGACGAGTGCATCCCGACCGCTTCCAGACAGCAGACCCTCGCGAACTCGCGCACAGCGTCGGGGCCACCGCGGCGCTCAACGCCGCCTTCCAGGAGTTGCGCGACGTCGAGTCACGCGGCCGCTTCTGGCTGAGACGCGGCGGCGAGGATCTCGGCCGCGACAACGCGGCGGTGCCCACGGCGCTCGCCGCGACGGTGTTCGAGATCCAGGAGAAGCTCGCAGAGTTGCGTGCCGCGCGCGGATCCGCTCGCGAGGCGCTGCGCGCCGAGATCGATCTCGACCGTGCCGGGATCGCCGGGCGCCGCGCGGAACGGCGTGCGTCGCTCGAGGAGATGCTCCTCACCTGGCCTGTCGACGGCGCTCCCGACGCGGGAAGTGCGGCCGGGCGGTCGCGTCTCAAGGCGCTGCTCTCCGAACTCTCGTATCTGCGCACGCTCGAGCGGGACATTCGCGCCGCGCTGGAGGTCTGATCGGCCATGCCCTTCATCGTCGGAATCGACCTCGGGACGACCAACAGCCTGGTTGCCGTCATGCGCGACGATCGACCCCAGATCATCCCGGATGCCGCTTCCGGTGCGCCACTGCTTCCGTCCGCGGTGTCCCTGCTCCCCGACGGCTCCTTCCTCGTCGGTGCCGGTGCGCGGCGCCGCGCATCGCTCCATCCGCGCAGCGGCATCCTCTCCGTGAAACGCTTCATGGGACTCGGCGGCGACCATCTCGATGCGGCCGACCGCGAGAGGTACCGCTTCGCCGAGGATCCCAAGCGCCTCGCGATCGTCCTCGAGTCGGAAGGCGACTCCCCGGCGCGCGCCGAGATCACGCCGGTCGAGGTTTCCTCGCTGATCCTGCGCGAACTCAAACGCCGCGCCGAGCACACCCTCGGCGAGGAGGTCTCGCGAGCCGTCGTCACCGTTCCCGCCTATTTCAACGACAGCCAGCGGCAGGCGACCCGCGACGCCGGCCGCCTCGCAGGACTCGACGTGCTCCGCCTGGTGAACGAGCCGACCGCGGCCGCCCTCGCCTACCGGCTCGACAAGGAGGACGAGGTCACGATCGCGGTCTACGACCTTGGCGGCGGCACCTTCGACGTCTCGATCCTGCGCCTGCGCGAGGGCCTCTCCGAGGTGATCTCGACGGGCGGCGACACCCGGCTCGGCGGCGACGACTTCGATCGGCGCATCGCGGCTCTCTTCGTCGAGCGCCTCGGGCTCACCGCCGACCAGGCCTCGTCTCCCGAGGCGATCGCGACGCTGCTCGAGGGCGCCGAGCGCGCCAAGCGAATGCTCACCGAGAGCGACGTCGCGCGGGTCGAACTGCCGCTGCCGGACGGTACCCGCATCGCCGAGATCGACCGGGCTTCGATGGACGCCGCGACCGCGGACCTCGTCGACCGGACGATCGACTGCTGCCGACGGGCGCTGCGCGACGCAAACCTCGAGGCGGCCGACGTCGACCGGGTGGTGCTGGTCGGCGGCGCGACCCGCATCCCCGCCGTCCGGCGCCGCGTCGCCGAGGCCTTCGGACGGGAGCCCCTGCACGGGATCGACCCCGACGGGGTGGTGGCCATGGGGGCTGCGGTCCAAGCGGCAATCCTCTCTGGCAGCTCGACCGACATGCTGCTGCTCGACGTCGCGCCGCTCTCACTGGGCATCGAGACGATGGGCGGGGTCTTCACCCGGCTCATCGATCGCAACACGACGATCCCGGCGGCCTCGCGCGAGCAGTTCACCACCGCTGTCGATGACCAGACACACGTCGAGCTGCACGTCCTGCAGGGCGAGCGCGAACTCGCCAGCGACTGCCGCAGCCTCGCCCGCTTCCGCATCCCGATCGCGCCGGCCGTGGCGGGCATACCGCGCATCGAGGTGACCTTCCTCATCGACGCGAACGGCATCCTCTCGATTTCCGCGCGAGACGTGCGGACCAACACCGAGCAGTCGATCGAGGTGAAGCCGAGCTTCGGCCTCACCGACGAACAGGTCGAAGCGATGATCGAGGAGTCCTTCGACCTCGCCGAGGAGGACTTCGCGCTGCGCCAGCTGATCGAGGCGCGGACCGAGGCCGAGTCGATCCTCCACGCGACCGACAAGGCGTCGGGACTCCACCGCGAACTGCTCATGGCGGAGGAGCGGGGCGCGATCGAGGCCGCAGCCGCCGAGCTGCGCCTCGCCTGCACCGGCGACGACCACAACCTCATCCGCGACAAGATCGACGCGCTCAACACGGCGGGGACACCATTCGCTCAGCGCATCATGGACGCCTCGATCCAGCGTGCGCTGACGTCGAAGCGAGTGGAGGACCTCGCGCCGTGAAGCACAAGGTGACCTTCCTGCCGGCGAACCTGACGGTCGAGGTCGATCCGGCCGACCTGCCCTACGGGGACGACGGCAAGCCGGGATCGATCCTCGACGTGGCGCTGCAGCACGGCATCGATCTCGACCACAACTGCGGCGGGCACTGCGCCTGCACCACCTGCCACGTGATCGTCCGCGCCGGGGCCGAGAACCTCTCGGCGATGGAAGAGGACGAGGAGGACCGGCTGGACATGGCACCCGGACTCACGCCAACCTCGCGCCTCGGGTGTCAGGCCGTCGTGCAGGGCGACGTGACCGTCGAGATCCCGGAGTTCTGAGCGTGCCGAACCCTAGCGAGGTGTCGCGATGTCGTTGATGCAGGTGAGCAGAAGGGTCGACTATGCGCTGCGCGCCGCGATCCACCTCGCGCAGAGGCCGCCGGGTCAGGCCGCCTCGGTGGCCGACATCTCCGCCTCGGAGGCGATCCCCAAGAAGTTCCTCGAGAAGATCCTCCAGGACCTGATCCACGCCGGCGTCGCGGTCTCGCGCCGCGGGGCGCACGGCGGCTACGCGCTCACGCGCGACCCGGGGGAGATTTCGTTCAAGCAGGTGATGGAGGCCGTTGAGGGTCCGATCGCCCTCAACGTCTGCACCGGTGGTCCGAACCTCTGCTCGGTGAGCCCGACCTGCGGCATGCAGCACGTCTGGGCCGAGGGCCAGCGCCGCCTGATCGAACTCTTCGCGGCGACCCGTCTCTCCGACCTCCAGCCGCCGTCGGGCACCGTGGCCGGGCGACCGGGCACCTCCCACGGTCTGGGCACGGAGCGCGGTCAGGCCGGCTGACCCGGCCCTGACCGGCCGACCGGATCCGCCCGACGGCGGGAGCGTTTTTCGAAGACCGAAGCAACGGCTTCGAATAGCCGGAATCGTGATGCGTCTATGGCAAGCATGGAACAGCCGATTCTCCCTTCCGAGGAACGTGGCGTGGACGGTCTCGAGCCGGACCACATGCTTCCCGAGCAATTCTTCGGGACCCTGCGCGGCCCGTCGAGGACCAGCGGCGAGCGACGACTGATGGCGGCCGTCCTCCAGGAGGGTATTGAAACCCTCCAGAAGAACATCCACGCCTCCGAAACCGAGGGCCGCGAGTCGTTTCTCGACGCCCTCGCCTGGCTCCGGGCGCGGCACGATGTGGCCCTGTTTTCGTTCACGACCGTATGCGCAGCACTCGACATCGACGCCGACTTCCTGCGTGGCGGGGTGATGCGCTGGCTGGAGACCAAGGCGGGCGAAAAGCGGCCCGCCGCCCCTGCCGAAGCCACGGTCGAGGAGCCCGAGCCGATGCGTCGCTACGGCTGAAGCCGCCCGCACCCGCCTTCGGTGTGGCGCGGTGCGGCGCGCTGGGGGCCTTGCGCCGGTGTCCGCGATCAGGATGAATCGAGAACGTGCCGATCGTGAGTCATCCGCCCTGCCCGGGCTGCGGCAAGCCGCTCGTCCGCAAGCCCGCCGGACGCTGCCCGGCCTGCGGTGCCGAGGTGGCGGCGTACGTCGCTGCGGAGCGTGATCGCGAGACGCGCATCGAGAAGGTCGTGGCGGTCATCTCGACCGTCATGGTCGTGACCGTGATGATCCTCGGCGGCGGACTCGGCCTCGTCGAGGGCGTCCTCATGTATGCGGCCGCCGGGGCCTTCGTCTGGTACCTCGCCAAGGGAACCTTCTGGAGCCGGCGCGCTTCCCCCGACGCGATCGATCCCGAAGAGCCCTCGGCCCCGCGCCCCTGAGCGCACTCCGGTAACGGGCCGGACGTTCGATCAATCGCGCTCGTAGCGCGCGCCGAGTGCGAGCGGTGCCCGCGCCACGCCGGCGGGCAGCAGGAGCGCGGCCAGCGTCAGCAGGTACGGAAGCATGAGGAAGACCTGGTAGGGGATCCGGATCGCCGTCGCCTGGAACTGGAACTGAAGCGCGCTCGCCACCCCGAAGAGCAGCGAACCCAGGAGCACCCCCCACGGCGACCAGCGCCCGAAGACGACCACCGCGAGCGCGACGAAACCGCGCCCCGCGGTGACGCCCTCGACGAAGGTGCCGGCACTCGACAGAGCGAGCGCCGCGCCGGCGAGTCCGGCCAGGATCCCGGCGAGGGCGATCACGACGACGCGGTCGCGCTGGACCGGGAGGCCGAGGCTCGCCGCCGCCCGCGGATGGTCGCCGAGCGAGCGCAGTCGCAACCCGAGCCCGGTGCGACCGAGGAAGAGCGAGAGCAGCGGCACGAGCCACAGGCCGAGGAAGACCAGCGCATGCTGGTCGAAGAAGATCGGCCCTGCGAAGGGGATGTCCGCGAGCAGGGGCACGCGCAGCCTCGGCAGGGTCGGCAGCACGAGCGAGGTCCCGGTCTCGCCGTAGACCGCGCGGTAGAGCGCCCCGGTACCGCCGAGTGCGAGCAGGTTGATCGCGGTTCCGACAATGATCTGGTCGGCGCCCAGTCGTACGACGACCGCCCCGAACACCAGTGCTACGGCAAGCCCCGCGAGGGCCGAGGCCGCCACGCCGGCCACGCTGCCGCCGGCCGAGGGCGCGGCGACGGCCGCGGCGAATGCACCGCAGAGCATCACGCCCTCGAGCCCGATGTTCAGGACGCCTGCGCGCTCCACCAGCAGCTCGCCGAGAGCGGCGAGCAGGATCGGGGTGCTGAGCGCGAGACCGCTTGCGAGAAAGTCGGTGATCATCCGCGGGCCTCGGTGGTCGGCACCGGGGGAGGGGCGGTCGCGCCTACCGACGATGCCGACGGAATCGTCGGTTCCGTCGCTTCCGCGGATCGGTCGAACCAGCGCGCGAGTGCCGGAGCGCCCATGACCGCGACCGCGAGCAGCGTCGCCCCCTGCACCGCCACGGCGAGCACCGCGGAGACGCCGGCGGATCGCTCCATCAGGTTGGCGCCCGCCCCGAGTGCGGCGAAGAAGAGCGCAGCCGCGACGACACCCGGCACGCGCAGGCCACCGAGCAGCGCCACGGCGATCGCCGTGTAGCCGTATCCTGGCGAGAACTTCTCGAACAGGCGATGCGTCACGCCCGTGAGTTCGACCGCGCCACCGAGTCCGGCGATCGCCCCGGAGAGCGCGAACGCGAGCGCCAGGTCGCGGACCACCGGGAAGCCCGCGACGCGCGCGGCGTCGGCGTTCAAGCCGGCTGCGCGCAGGCGCAGCCCGAGGCTGGTCCGCGAGAGCAGCGCCCCGGTCGCGACGGCCAGCGCCAGTGCGAGCGGGATTCCCGCGTGGAGCCGGTCGTCGGTTGCCGGCGCGAGCCGCCACAGTTCGGCCACGGCCGGCAACGGGTCGGACTGCGGGTAGGTGCGGCTCTGCTCCTGGAGGGGCCCGTTCACCGCGAAGGACACGAGGTAGAGAGCCACGAAGTTGAGCAGGATCGTCGTGATGACTTCGCTCACGCCGCGCCGGATGCGGAACAGCGCGGGCACCGCCGCCCATGCCGCTCCGGCAAGCACGCCGGCGATCAGGGCCGCGAGTGCCTGGCCGGGAAACGGGCCGAGGCGCGTAGCGACGGTCGCCGCCGCCAGCGCTCCGACCAGGAACTGGCCTTCCGCGCCGATGTTGAAGATGCCGCTGCGGAACGCGAGCATCACCGCGATTCCGGTGAACAGCAGCGGCATCGCCCGCACGATCGTGTCGGCGACGTTCTCAGCGGAGCCGAGGCTGCCTCGCAGCAGGGCCTCGACCGCGCGTCCCGGGTCGCGACCGCCGAAGCCGGCGACGAGGGCCGCGAGTCCGAGCGCCGTCGCGACAGCGAGCAGGGCGGGGGCGATGCGGGCGAGCAGCGGGAGGGCGCGGTTCACGTAGCGACCCCGCTGCCCGCCATGAGGCGTCCGATCTCCGCCCGATCCGGTGTCGCGGAGGCGGGGCGCAGCAGGCGCCCCCGGAACAGGACTGCGACCGTGCCCGCGAGTTCCTCCACCTCGTCGAGATCCGAGGAGAGGACGAGAACGGCGGCTCCGGCGGCGGCGAGCGCGCGCAGGCGGGCACGGATCGCGGCGGTTGCCGCGAGATCGAGACCGCGACTCGGATTCGCGGCGACGATCGCCCGCGGTGCCGGGTCGCCCAACTCGCGGGCGAGGATGAGGCGCTGCTGGTTGCCCCCCGAGAGCGCTCCGGCCGAACGCAGAGGGTCGGCCGGCTGCACGCCGAACTCGGCGATGCTCGCGCTCGCTCGGCGCAGGGCCGCGGGCCGGCGGATCCAGCCGCGCGGTGCCGCCGCAGCGAGGCGGCGGACGTCCAGCAGCAGGTTTTCCCAGGCCGGAAGCTCGGCGACCAGGCCGTCGCGAACGCGATCGGCGGGCACCACCGCGAGCCGCGCCGCGCGGGCATCGCTCGCGCGCTCGATTCGCTGGCCGTCGATCTCGACCCGGCCGCGCACGTCGCGCAGGCGGTCGCGGGCGGTTCCGTCGAGTACCGAGACGAGTTCCGCCTGTCCGTTGCCCTCGACGCCCGCGATCACCACCAGTTCGCCGGCGGCGACGTCGAGCGAGACCGCGTCGAGAACCGGCGCGCCGCGCACGTCGCTGGCCGAGACGCCTTCGATCCGCAGCAGGCGGGCACCTTCCCGGGGGGGCGCGCCGATGGCGTCACCACTCGGACCCGAGGCCGCCGGCGCGCGGTCGCGGCCCGTTCCCACCATCGCGGTGGCGAGCGACCGCTCGTCCTGGTCCGCAGCTGCTCCGCTGGCGATGACGCGCCCGGCGCGCAGGATCGTCACCCGATCGGCGATCCGCAGGACCTCGGGCAGCTTGTGGGTGACGATGACGATGGCCGCGCCACGCGCGGCGAGTCCTTCGAGAAGCTCGAAGAGCGCGGAAACCTCGTCGGGGGTGAGCACCGCGGTCGGCTCGTCGAGAATGAGGAGACCGGGCGGATGGAGGCGACCGTCGGCACCGATGCCTTCGCCGATCAGCGCCTTGAGGATCTCGACGCGCTGGCGATCGCCGACCGAGATCTCGTCGATTCGGCGCGATGGGTCGGGGATCGCGAGCCGGAAGTCGCGGGCGAAAGCAAGGGTCTCGCGGTCGAGTTCGGCGCGGTCCAGCCAGCCGCGCATCCCGCGCGCGAGCGCGAGATTCTCGGCCACGGTCAGGGTCGGCACGAGCATGAAGTGCTGGTGCACCATCGCGACGCCGGCGGCACGCGCCTGGTCGGCGGAGCGCCATGCCACATCGCGCCCGGCGAGACGCATCCGCCCTGCGTCGGGCGCGTAGAGACCGCTGGCGATCTGCATGAGCGTCGACTTGCCGGCACCGTTCTCGCCGAGAAGCGCATGGATCTCGCCCGGAAAGGCGGTGAAGTCGACGTCGTCGAGCGCGAGCACGCGACCGAAGCGCTTGCGCACGCTGCGGACTTCCAGGACCGGCTCGGGCGGGGACGCGACGGGGGCCCCCTCGATCGACGACGACGGGCTCATCGGCCGGTGGGCTCGGCGCTGGGCGGAAATCGCTCCACGGCCCAGCGCCGCGCCTCGGCGTCCGTGGTGAGGTCGCCCTCGAGCTGGGCGTCAAACGCCCGCTCCAGAATCTCTCCGAGCCGCGGTCCGGGCCGGTAGCCGAGCGCGAGTAGGTCGCGGCCGCGCAGCAGCCGCTCGGGCAACGCCGAGGTCGGCACCATCGTCGCCCGGCTGTCGCGGCAGAAGTCCCACGCCGAGAGGTCGCCGCTCCCCGACAGGGCGTCGATGCGGACGACTTCGAGGAGGTCGTCGATCCAGGCTTCGCCGAGGAAGCGCTTGAGGGTCGCGACGCGCATCCGCGGCGCGTCGACATGGTCGAGGTGGCGCCGCACGAGCCACTCGACGCGTTCCTGCACGTCGCCGCTGCGTCGCAGGCGCTGCACGATCGCCACGGCGGTCGCGGCGCCGCGCGCGCAATGGCCGTGGAAGGTGATGCGCCTGTCGGGCTGGTGCTCGGCGCAGCTGCGCTTCTCGACGTCGTGCAGCAGGAGCGCCAGTGCGACGGGCTCGGCATGTCGGCCGGGTTGGATGCGACCGAGGCAGAGCAGCGTGTGCGCGAGCACGTCGCCTTCGGGGTGATGGTCCGGCGACTGCTCCACGCGGCGCATCTCGGCCACCTCGGGCAGCACAGCGCCCAGGAGCCCGGTCGACTCGAGCATCTCGAAGCCGCGCCGCGCACCCCCTTCGAGCAGGATCTTCACGATCTCGTCGCCGATGCGCTCCCAGGCGATCGTGTTGATAGTCGGCGCGAGTCGCATGATCGCGGCGAGCGTCTCCGCTTCGATCTCCCAGTCGAATCGGGCGGCGAAGCGCACCGCGCGGAGCAATCGAAGCCGGTCCTCGTCGAAGCGCGCGACGGGGTCGCCGATCGCGCGGACGATGCCACGCTCGAGGTCCGCCCGGCCGCCCACATGGTCGATCGGCTGGTCGGGTCGGTCCGGATCGAGGAACATGCCGTTGACGGTGAAGTCGCGGCGCTCGGCATCACCCCGTGCGTCGGCCACGTGAACCTCGACCGGGTGGCGGTGGTCGGCATAGCGTCCGTCGCGCCGGAAGGTCGCGACCTCGATGCGCTCGCTCCCCTCGAGCACGAGCACGACCCCGAACTGCACACCGACCGGGACGGTGCGCGGAAAGATCCGCTGTACCTCGGCCGCCGGGGCCGAGGTCGCGACGTCGTAGTCGAGCGGCTGGCGTCCGAGCAATAGGTCGCGCACGCACCCCCCGGCGAGCAATGCTTCGTGGCCGGCACCGCGCAACCGGGCGACTACACGTTCGGCCGCGTGGCGCGCTCGACGCGCGTCGACGGCCGGGATTGCGGCCGAGTCTTGCACGAGGCCCGGCTCCATCGCTGAAGCGTCGCACGCGGGCATGGGGGGCGCAATTTGCGAGCGCTGCCGGCACTCGACTCGAAAACGCCTGCGACCGGGCGTGCCGGGCGGACGATCGCCGATCGGCAAGCCCGGTCCTGTTTGCGCGGCTTTCGTAACGAACCGACCCGCGATCCGCCGCAGCGGTTCCGGGAAGTTATCGACGCACTGGTGCGTCGCCTCCCGTAGGTGCGTACCGATGATTTGCGTGCGCTCCTGCTGCTCGGCATCAGGGCGAAGGCCGGGCCGGCGACGGCGGATCGAAGAACCCGGTCGGGCAGGGGCCGCGGTCTCGCGGGGGCAACTCCCACAGCATGTCCGGGCCGGTCGGGTTCGCGGTGGTCGGGAAACGGCCGACGATGGTGTCCTTGGTCCTGTCGATCGAAGAACCCACATGGGCTCCGGCGTTCACGCATCCCGCTTACGCGAAGCGGCGAACCCGCCCCGTCCCGCGGGTCTTCCACGAGATGCCGGAGGTGGGACTTGAACCCACACGCTCTTTCGAACACCGGATTTTGAGTCCGGCGCGTCTGCCATTCCGCCACTCCGGCGAGGGATCGGTCGACTGCCCTGCACCTCCTAGCAGTCGTCGCCGCCGCGCTCACGGCACACCGCCGACGCGCGGGTGCGGCTTCGAATTCCCGTGAAACAGCGCCACTTTCCATGCTTCCCCGGGCCCTACCTTTGCACCTGCGGCGGACGGACTCACGCCGTTCCAAAGGGACTCACCCGCCGGAAGAGCAACCCCGGCCGAGGCGACTCGTTCCGGGGAATTTGGGCAATGGGTGGTAGACGACGACCAAGCGAGTTCGGGCTTGCCCGCAGTCCGCCGGCGCGATTAGCTCGATGCGACGCAATCCGAAGCCGACCGAGTCGTCGCGCGATGCGGCGCCGCCGCCGGTGGCGATCGACGAGAAGGAGAGAGTCGAATGGCGCGTTCCCTGGCAGGTGTGGGGGTTCTGGCGGCAACCCTGGTGGTGGCCCTGACGTCGACGGATGCCGGGGCGGCGCGAGCGAAGGCCCTGCGCTCGGGGCAGAAGTTCGCCGATTACGGTGCGGTCGGTGCGACGACGGCCGGGCTCACGAGATCCTTCGTCGACAACGGTCTCGGCTTCGTGAAGGACCAGCGCACCGGGCTCCTGTGGGAGAAGAAGGACCGCTCGGGCGGTATCCACGACAAGGACAACAAGTACACGTGGACGACCGGCACGACGCTGGCGAATGGAACGGCCTTCACAGTGCTCCTCGCCACGCTCAACACGCCACCTTGCTTCGCTGGCTACTGCGACTGGCGCCTGCCGACCAACCGTGAGTTGGCGACCCTCGTCGACTACGGTACCTCGAAACCCGCCACCTACGCGGAGTTCGACGACGGCTGCGCCGCGGGATGCACGATCCTCGGCTGCAGTTGCACGGGGCAGACGAGCTACTGGTCGTCGTCGACGCTCGCGCTCCCGGGTACGACCAACGCCTGGACCGTCAACTTCGGGACCGGTGGCATGAGCTCCGCCGACAAGCTGACTGCCTACGGAGCCCGCGCCGTCCGCGGCGGTCAGTGAACTGCGCGGGGCACGCCGGAGCACCCGCGAAGCCGTCAGCCCCGCAGCCCCTCGTCCGTCGCGAACCGCTCGATGCGAGCACGGATCTCGTCGCGCGCCGAACGGAAACGCGCGAGCATCTCGTCGCGCGGGATCGAGTCGTCCCTGCTCGCGGGATCGGGGATCGGCCAGTGCAGGCGGCGGGCGCCACCGAGGAAGACCGGGCAGACCTCTTCCGCGCACAGCGTGACGACCGTCGACACCGTCCCCGGATCGACCGTCTGCACCGACTTCGAGCGGTGCGAGGAGAGGTCGACGCCGATCTCGCGCATGACCTCGATCGCGTAGGGATTCACGCGCGACGGCTCGCTGCCGGCGCTCGCGACGGGAACCCGGTCACCGAGGATCATGCGGCCCAATCCCTCGGCCATCTGGCTGCGCGCGGAGTTCGCGACGCAGAGGAAGAGGATGCCGCCGGCCGATCGATCCACGCTCACCCCTTCCCGGTCGACGTCGCTGCCTTCTCCCCGAAGACGGACTGCCGCACCCGGAGTGCGACGTTCACGAGCCCGACCAGCACCGGAACCTCGACGAGCGGACCGATGACGGCCGCGAAGGCGGCCCCGCTGCGGATGCCGAAGCTCGCGATCGCGACCGCGATGGCGAGTTCGAAGTTGTTCGACGCGGCCGTGAAGGCGAGTGTCGCGGCTCGCGCATAGTCCGCGCCCGCGCGACGGCTCGCCCAGAAGGCCAGCGCGAACATGATCAGGAAGTAGGCGAGCAGCGGTGCCGCGATCCGCAGCACGTCGAGCGGCAGGCGGACGATTGCCTCGCCCTTCAGCGAGAACATGACGACGATCGTGAAGAGCAGCGAGACCAGCGTGAGCGGGGCCACCCGGGGGATGAACTCGTGCTCGAACCACTCCTGGCCCCGGGTCGCGACCAGGAAGCGACGCGACAGGAAGCCCGCCGCGAACGGGATACCGAGGTAGATCGCGACGCTGCGCGCGATTTCGCCGATCGTGACCTGCACGGTCGCGCCCTCGAGCCCGAGCCAACCCGGCAGGAGCTTCACGAAGAACCAGGCGTACACGGGATAGAACAGCACCTGGAAGAGCGAGTTGAAGGCGACCAGCCCGGCGCAGGCGTCGCGATCGCCGCCCGCGAGGTCGTTCCACACGAGCACCATCGCGATGCAGGGCGAGATCCCGACCAGGATGAGCCCCGTGCGGTAGTCGGGCTTGTCGGGCAACATCACGACCGCGAGCAGGAACATGAGGAGCGGTGCGACGAGCCAGTTCAGGAGCACCGAGAGCCCGAGGACCCGCCGGTCGCGGAACACCCGGCCGAGTTCCTCGTAGCGCACCTTCGCGAGTGGCGGGTACATCATGAGGATGAGTCCGATCGCGATCGGGATCGAGGTTGTCCCGACGCTCATGCGGTCGAGTGCCGCGGGCAGCCCCGGGAACGCGAATCCCAACGCGATCCCGAGCGCCATCGCTGCGAAGATCCAGCCGGTGAGCCAGCGGTCGAGGAAGGAGAGCCTCCCCGTGACGTCGCTCACGAGGCTTCCCCCGGGCAGGAGGCGTCACGGCCAGCGAGGGTGGGCATGTCGACTCAGTAGGCGACCGTCGGTGCTCGGGCAAGGGGCGCGGGGGGATTGGCGGCTTACCCTTCGGGAGCGGACGAGAATGGGCTTCCCGGCGTGGCGACCAGTTCGCCGTCCACGGTCGCGACGTGGGAGGCTAGGTCGTCAGGTGCTGGCCCGCCCCGCGCTGCCGCGAAGCCCAATAAGGAAGTCGTCGAGCGCGCGGTCGTGCGCCTCGTACCACGGCTGCAACCGCCCTTGCGTCGCGGCTGCCATCGGCTCGTAGAAGCCCTCGTTCACGCGCTGGGGAACGAGCCCGGGCTTCACCGGTATGTCGACGAAGCGGCAGATCCGAGCGAGCGTCGCCTCCGGTTCGACCACCAGGTCTCGGTGCCGCAGGACCAGAAGCTGCTCTTGCGGAAAGCAGGCGACCCAACGACGCAGGTGCGGCAGCGCTGCGCCCCGCATCAGGAACGACTGCATGCGGTCGGCGGGGCGGATCTCGTCGGGGTCGAGCGGACAGGTCGGGAACCTCGACAGTTCCGTGTCGACGATCTCGTCCCAGGGGCGACGACGATCGACGTCCCGGCCAAGTCGCCCGAGGACTACCCCCGCACCGTGACCCTGCAGAGCACGGTGTTGTCCTGCTCGAGGCTCGAACTCCACACGAACTGCGCCCGCGCATCCCAAGAGATGTCGAAGTAGCCGGCCTTGGGACCGACTGCGTCGGCACCGAACTCGGTCGCGTTCTCCCAACCCGAGAAGTCGTAGCCCGGTTCTCTCCAGCCGGCGGGCTCGTCCTCGGACTCGTGCAGGCAGGTGGTCTCGGGATCGGGATCTTTCTCGCAGGCAGGATTGAGCGGGCCACGGTGAATGACCTTGCATTTCCAGGTCGCGTCCGACACGGCGACGGCCGACCCCGTCGCCTGGTCGGTCAGCTGGACGATGAAGCCGCCGTCGCCCATCTGCTGCTGCGGCGTGCCGATGTATTCGAGGCCCGTGTCGTCCTGCTTGAAGTCCTTGAGGACGAAGGCGAGTTGCAGCGGGTAGGTGCCGTCGAAGTAGCCCGTCTCGGAGTTGAAGGAACGCTCCGTCGTGATCGGGACCGAGTCCTTCAGCACGAGGGCGCCGTCGACGTACATCGCGAACCAGTTGTCGGCCCAGGCCTCCACCTTGAAGCGCGTGGTGGCCGCCGTGTCGCAGAGTTCGAAGAACCCGACCGGCAAGGTGACGGTACCGAGTTGCGTCCAGCCGCTCGCACACGGGCACGACGTGCACGCGTCGGCCCCCGTGCACTCCGCATCGATCCCGCCCTGTGCGTCGGAGGAGAGCACCCCGCAGACGACGAACTTCGGCAGGCCCCCGTCGGTCGGAAACACGTTCCCGGTAATGACCCCGGTCCTGCGGTCGTAGGACATCGCCCAGCGTTCGCCGTTCACGTCCTTGCTGACCAGGGCGCGCCCCGCGGACGAGGTGGCCTGGAAGCCCGAGTCGCGCTCGGCCGCCGACGCGACCGAGAACGGCAGGGCGGCGATGAGCAGCCCGCCCGCGATGCCGAGGGATCGCGCCCCGTAGCACCGGCGGAAGCGATCGATTCGAGTGAACATGGTGGCTCCTCCGTTTCGGAAGGGAAGACCCGGCAACCCGCCCGTGCGTTAGAAGACGAGTCGGGCGGGGGGCCGTTGCGACGCCCTGCCCGGTGCGCGCGGTTCGCGGGGCCGGCCGGGGCTCTCGACCGCTCGCGGCGTCAGAGGCTCACGACCATGTTCAGGCCCAGCGCCAGCACCGCCGGGATCGAGGCTCTTCCCCCGGGATTCACGATGACCTGCAGGCCGGGTTGAAGGATCAGCCCGGGTAGGAGTTGCAGCGCGTAGGAAGTCTCGATGGTCATCTCGTGGCCCGGCACCACCACCGAGGGATCCGAGCGGTGGAGTACGACCCGTTCGTCGCGCAGTCGCCCGCTGAAGGAGCCGTAGGCCATACCCACGGACAGGTAGTCCTGCGGCCGGCTGGCGAACGGGCCGTAGGTCACGAAGCCCGTGCTGAAGAACCAAGTCATCGGGCTCACGGCCTCGTCGGGCGCGACGACCAGGCTGCCGAAGACGCCGACGTTCCGATTCTCCGAGGTCGGGCCGAGGCGCAGCAGGGCCTGGTCGCCCACCACGTAGAGCCCGTAGCGTCCGTCGCTCGAATCCTCAGCGGCGTACCGCCGGATGTGACCACCGAGGACGAAGCCGCCGAGCTTGAGATTGCCGGGCAATCCGGTGTCGCCCGAGGCCTGGTTGTGACGGTAGCCGATCTCGCCGATGCCGAAGGGCGGCCCGTGGAAGCTGAAGTCCACGCCGTGGCGATCGGGCAGGCCGACGGCCGGGTCGCCGTTGTAGATGCCGGCCATGGCATAGAAACGATCGACCGGCGCGATCTTCACGCGCGCCCCCCAGGTCGTCGCCGGATAGCCGAAGGCGCCCGGCGAGTTGTAGAAGATCGCGAACGGGATCGCGTTGAAGGCGACCGACGTGAACGCCCGGAAGTACTTCGACGCGGCGAATTCCTCGCCGTAGAGACTGTCGATCGAAACCCGGCCCGCGCGCAGGCTCAACTTGTCCGCGAAGAGTGCCTGCGTGTAGCTGAGATCGGTGAGCCTGGGCCCGGGCGGGGCGACGTCCGAGGACTGGATCGGAAACGTGTTTCCGACGTACCCGCCCGTGAGACGGTTGCCGAAGTTGGTGGCGAAGCCGACGTGGAACACGCCGCCCGGCAGGCTGAACGCCTTCTCCGTGTCCACCTTGAGGTCGGCGCAGAACATGCTGTAGGTCGCGAAGGCCTGCCTGCGCCCGCCCGTGGCGTTGCCGTAAGGGTCGGTGATCAGGAGCAGTTTCGGCTGAAGCCCCCGCTCCCAGAGCCAGGTTCTCGATCCCATCCAGTCGCCGAGCAGGTAGTTGCGCTGGAACTGGTCGTCCTCCACCGCGGCGGAGGGAGGAACGCCGGCCCGGGCCCCCTTCGCGCAGAGCAGGGCCGCCAGGATCGTCGCCGCGACCCGGGGCAGGCTGCGCAAGGGGCGGGCACAGCGCCCGGCTCGGCGGCGGATCGAAAAACGAATGGGCATGCGGGTACTCGGGACCCTGATCTTCCGCGGGCACGAAGGGTGCCGACCGGACCCGAGCCGTTCGAGACCACATCGCAGGAGGCTCCGCAACCCATTTCTGGTTCTTGCGGGAACTCGAATTTCCTGTTCCATGGAAAAACCAATATGACGAACATGCGCAAGGAAACCGACAGCCTCGGCGAGGTCGAGGTCCCCTCGGACAAGCTCTGGGGAGCCCAGACCCAGCGCTCGCTCGAACACTTCAGCATCGGCGCGGACCTGATCCCGCGCGAGATGATCACCTCCTACGCGATCCTGAAGAAGGCCGCCGCGATCGCCAACCACGACGGCAAGAGGCTCGCCGACGAGCCGTACAAGCTCATCGTGCAGGTCTGCGACGAGATCCTCGCCGGGCAGCACCACGACATGTTCCCGCTGCACGTCTGGATGACCGGAAGCGGCACGCAGTTCAACATGAACGTGAACGAGGTGATCTCGAACCGCTGCTGCCAGATCGCCGGCACGCCGCTCGGCAGCAAGGCGCCGGTGCACCCGAACGACCACGTCAACATGGCGCAGTCGTCGAACGACTCGTTCCCCTCGGCGATGTACGTGGCGGCGGCCGTGAACGTGAAGAAGCGGCTGCTCCCGGCGGTCGCCGCGCTGCGCGACTCGATCGCCGCCAAGGCCGAGACCTGGAAGGACGTCATCAAGATCGGTCGCACCCACATGCAGGATGCGACCCCGCTCACGCTCGGGCAGGAGTGGTCGGGCTACGTCGACGGCCTCACCGACGACATCGAGCGGATCGAGGACTCGCTGCGCGGTGTGTACCGCCTCGCCCTCGGCGGCACGGCCGTCGGGACCGGCATCAACTCCGCGCCCGGCTTCGCCGAAGCGGCGGCCGCGAAGATCGCCGAGGCGACCGGGCTGCCCTTCGTCACGGCGCCGAACAAGTTCACCGTGCAAGGCTCGCACGACGCACTCGTGCATCTCTCGGGCAGCCTGCGCACGCTTGCCGTCACGCTCCACAAGATGGGCAATGACATACGGCTCATGTCGTGCGGCCCGCGGGCGGGCTTTGCGGAACTGGTCATCCCGGCCAACGAGCCCGGATCCTCGATCATGCCGGGCAAGGTGAACCCGACGCAGGCCGAGGCGCTGACGATGCTCACGGCGCAGGTCATCGGGAACGACGTCGCGGTCGCCATTGGGGGCGCGGGCGGATACCTGCAGATGAACGTCTACAAGCCGCTCATCATCTACAACGTGACGCACTCGATCACGCTGCTCGCCGACGGGTGCACGAACTTCAGGAAGTTCCTCGTCGAGGGAACCGAGCCGAACGCGAAGCGCATCGCCGAGTACGTCGAGCGCTCGCTCATGCTCGTGACGGCCCTTTCGCCGGTGATCGGCTACGACAAGGCCTCGAAGATCGCTCACCACGCAATGGACAACGACCTGACGCTCAGGGAAGCCTCCCTGCAGCTCGGGTACGTCGACGCCGCGGAATTCGACCGCATCGTCGACCCGAAGAAGATGGTCGCGCCCTACGTGGCCGGAAAGTGAACGGGGAGAATCCGCCGATGAATGACAAGACGACCAAGCGTGGCACCGACCTGCTGCACGACCCCGCGCTGAACAAGTCCACCGCCTTCACCGAGGCAGAGCGCCAGGCCCTGGGGCTTGTCGGGCTCGTGCCCGACGCGACCGAGTCGACCGACCTCCAGATGAAGCGGGTGATGCTGCAGCTCGGGCACAAGAACACCGACATCGACCGCTACGTCTACCTGATGAACCTGCTCGACCACGACGAGACGCTCTTCTACCGCACCATCATGTCGGACCCGGCCCGTTTCCTGCCCATCGTCTACGATCCGACGATCGGCGAGGCCTGCCTCAAGTTCGGCCACCTCTTCCGCGGCCCGCGCGGCATGTACCTCTCGATCAAGCGCCGCGGCCACGTGAAGGAGATCCTGCGCAACTGGCCCCAGAAGGACGTGCGCTTCATCTGCGTGACCGACGGCGGGCGGATCCTGGGCCTCGGCGACCTCGGTGCGAACGGGATGGGCATCCCGATCGGCAAGCTCCAGCTCTACACGGCAGCGGCGGCCGTCCCCCCGCAGGTCCTGCTGCCGATGTACCTCGACGCCGGGACGAACAACGAGGAACTCCTACAGGACCCGCTCTACCTCGGTCTGCGCGAGAGCCGTCCGTCGAAGGCCGACCTCTTCTCGTTCGTCGACGAGTTCATGGAGGCGGTGCAGGAGGTCTTCCCGAACTGCTGCGTGCACTTCGAGGACTGGACCGGCGTCGATGCCGTCCACCTGCTCGAGCGCTACCGCGACCGCTACTGCATCTACAACGACGACGTCCAGGGCACCGCGGGGATCACGCTCGCCGGCATGATCAACTCGACGAAGTTGAAGGGCACGAAGCTCAAGGACGAGCGCTACCTGTTCCTCGGCGCCGGTTCGGCGGGCATCGGTCTCGCGAACCTGCTGTGCTCGGCCCTCGTCCAGCAAGGTATGTCGCTGAAGGACGCGCAGTCGAGCGTCCACATGTTCGACGTACATGGACTGCTCGAGTCGACCCGTAAGGACCTCGTCGACTTCCAGCTTCCTTATGCGCACCCGCACGCGCCGACGAAGGACTTCGTAGCCGCGATCGAGAGCATCAAGCCCACGACGATCATCGGTGTGAGTACGATCGGCGGCGCCTTCACCCGCGAGGTCGTCGAGGCGATGTGCCGACTGAACGAGCGGCCCATCATTCTCGCGTTGTCGAACCCGACTTCCCAGGCCGAGTGTACGGCGGAGCAGGCCTACGGCTGGTCGAAGGGCAAGGCGATCTACGCGGCGGGCGTGCCGTTCTCGCCGGTTCACCTCGACGGCAAGACGTTCCTGCCGGGACAGGCGAACAACTTCTACATCTTCCCCGCCGTCGGCATGGCGGTCTATGCGACCCGTGCGAAGCGCGTCACCGACCAGATGTTCATCGAGGCGGCGAGCGCGGTCGCAGACCAGGTCTCGCCCGAGTTGCTCCAGCAGGGGCTCATGTACCCCTTGCAGGCAAACATCCTCGAGACCGAAATCAAGACCGCGGCGCGCGTCGCGAAGCTGGTCTTCGACAGCAACCTCGCACAAGTCGATCGCCCCGCCGACATGGAGGCCTTCATTCGCAAGCACGTTTACGTGCCGGAGTATACGAAGCTGGTGTGAGGGGAGCCTCGCCCCTTCCGCAGGCTTCGAGGCGAGGGTGGCTGCGTCCGCCGCCGCAGCCGTCCTCGCTATTCTATACGGCGCCTACGTGGCAGCCAGTCCCCGCCGGCCTCGCCTGCGCTCATCGCTTCGCGGGCGACTTGCGCCTGCGGCCCCGCTGGCAGCAACTCCGCTGCAATCGATCGCAACCCGGCGCGGCGATCGCGGCCATCATCGGCGACGACCGCACATTGCCAAATCCGCCCTGCTATTGCGCCGATTTGATGCAGCACGAGTATCGCCTTGCCCGCGTCGGGTGCAGGGATCGGAGGGGGCACGGGTCGAGGGTCTGAAGACCGTGGAGCGCAGGCTCCGAGACCCCGTTCCCGTCCCGTCAACCCCGCATGACCGGCCAGGGCCCGGTGATCGCAAATGTCTTCCCCGACCACTGGTAGTTCACGAACATCGTCGTTCCGTCAGGCGAGAACGTGGCGCCGGCGAACTCCGACTGGTCGAGCTTGTTGGTGGCAAAACGGTAGAATGAACCGTTCGGGCGCAGCACGACGAGACTGTCTTCGTCGCTCTCGCCGTCCTCGCAGAGGAACAGGTCCCCCCATGGCGACACGACGATGTTGTCGCACATATCGAGAACCGTGTTGTCGTTGGGCTCGAAGATGAGTTCGAGCGTCCCAGGCTCCCGGTCCTCGTCCGGCGTGCCCTCGGCCGGGCTCGGGACGTAGCGCCAGATCTGGCCCGTTCCGCCGATCGCATCGCTCTTGCGACCGCCGGCGGTCGCCGCGAAGTAAATCCCGTCCGCGCCCGTCACCATGCCCTCTCCGCGTGCAAATATGGCGGCCCCGTTGCTCGCACCGCGAAGCCGAAGGTCGTCGTTCACGGGCGTGATGTCCTCGAGGTCGATCCACAGGACCGGAATGCGCTCGCCCACCGCCACGGTTGCCTCGTTGAAGTTGCGCGTATCGAGTTTCGCACGGTCCCTCGCGACCAGCGCTTGCAGCCGGCCGCCTGCGGCGAGTTTCCCTGGCACGTCCGGGATGTACCGGTAGAAGAGGCTCTCGTAGCGGTCTTCGGTCTGGTAGACGATGCCGGTCTCCGGGTCGACCGCGATCGCCTCGTGGTTGAAGCGGCCCATCGCTTCCAGGGCGACGGGCTGCACGAGTCCCTGTGCATTCGCAGGT
This sequence comes from Klebsiella pneumoniae, assembly GCA_945872365.1. Classification (GTDB taxonomy): domain Bacteria; phylum Desulfobacterota; class Binatia; order UBA12015; family UBA12015; genus REEB422. The sequence goes on along the minus strand of CAMBZJ010000007.1, from coordinate 51,748 downwards.
ACTTCGAAGTTGAAACCGTGCCTCTTCTCGAGGCCGACGGTGTTCGGAAGGCTCACAAACTCCTCGCAGGTCACCCAGGAGCCCCACGGCGTGGCGCCACCTGCACAGTTGCGCGTCGTGCCGACGAGGCTCAGGAACATCCGTTCGATGGTCTGCGTCCTCGTGTCGAAGACGACCGTGGTCGTACCGCCGAGCGCCGGCTTGCCATTGCCCCAGTCGAAGACCCTGGAGCGGTCGACTTGCGGAAGTAGGCGGTTTCCTTCGCCGAAGGCACCGAGATTGATCGGATCCGAGTAGAGTTCGTGGTTTCGGACCAGGATCGTCCGACCGTTCGGACCTGCGAACGCGTGCATCCCGTCGGAGAGCGCCGGCTGCAGGAAGCCATCCGACATGGGCGCCTTCCACTCGGAGATGACCCGGTACGAAAAGCCTGCCGGAAGGTCCATGATTCCATCGGGGTCCGGCACGAGTTCGCCGAAGCCGTCGAATCCAGCGAGCGGATCCGGTCCCGACGAGGAGTTGCCGCAGCCCCCGATGGCACCGAGGCCCGAAAAGGCGATCGAGGCGCTCACGGCGGAGCGAAGGAAACGGCGGCGAGTCAGCGGGAAAGCCATGGTTCATTCTCCTCAGAGTTGCGGGCTCGTACCGAACTCTGAACGAGTGCGCCGGGGGTTCAACCACTTCTTTTCGCTCGAACAGTGAAGTTCATACGGCTGCAACAATGGTGCATGCCCCTCGCGGCTTCGGGATGTCGACCGTCTTCGTCGATCCGATTGCGTCGGGCTCTGACACGAGCCTGCAATACGACAGCCCCGGATTCTTAACGCTGCGCAACCGCATTCGCTGGTATAGCCGTGCCCTTATGATCCCAAATCCGAACACCACTCGCCGCGACGTCCTCCGCATGCTGGCCGCCCTCGGGCTCGCACCCGTAGCAACCTTCGTTGCGGGCTGCGGCAGCGACGGCTCTGTCTTCGACGGCTTCCCGGACTATGCCTATGACGGCCCGCTCGGCCCGGAGAATCTCTTCGCGCACGGCGTCGCGAGCGGCGACCCGCTCCCCGACGCGGTGATCCTATGGACGAGACTCGATCCCGGGGCGGGCGCCGGCACGATCCAGGCCTGGTTCGAGGTCGCCACGGATCCCGAGATGCGTCGTCGAGTGGTCGCGGGATGGATCGAGACCGACTCGGACCGCGACTGGACGGTCAAGCTCGACGCGACCGGTCTCCAGCCCGGGACGACGTACTTCTACCGATTCCGGGCACTGGGTCGCGCATCGACGATCGGCCGCACGCGGACGGCGCCGGTGGGTGATGTCGAGCGCCTTCGCCTCGGCGTCGTCTCATGCTCGAACTACGCCTCCGGTTGGTTCCACGCCTATCGATTCGTTGCCGAACGCGACGACCTCGACGCCGTGCTCCATCTGGGAGACTACATCTACGAGTACGGCAGCGGCGAATATGGCTCCGTGCGACCCTGCGATCCCCCTCGCGAGATCCTGACGCTCGAGGACTACCGCACCCGCTACTCCCAGTACCGCCGGGACCCCGACCTGCAGGAGGTGCACCGGCAGCACCCATTCATCGCGGTCTGGGACGATCACGAGTCGGCTGACAACTCGTGGCAGGGCGGGGCCGAGAACCACCAGCCCGGCACCGAGGGCGAATGGCCGGTCCGCCGACAGGCCGCCTGGCGCGCATACTCCGAGTGGATGCCGACTAGGACACCCGACCCCGAGCGCATCTACCGGGTGCTGAAGTTCGGCAACCTCGTCCAACTCACCATGCTCGACACGCGGACGGTCGGTCGAAGCCAGCAGGCTTCGGGCATCCTCGATCCCGCCATCCGCGACGAGACGCGGACCATGCTTGGTGCCGAGCAGGAGGCCTGGTTCGACGAGCAGATGCGCGCCTCGGTCGCGACCTGGAACCTGGTGGGGCAGCAGGTGATGATGGCGCCTCTCAAGCTGCAGGGCGCCCCGAACTCGGCCGGCGGCGGCCTGATCGCCAACGTCGACCAGTGGGACGGCTACTTTGCCGCGCGGGCAAGGCTGTTCCGCTCAGTTCGCGACTCCGGTGCGACCAACCTCGTCGTGCTGTCGGGCGACATCCATAGCTCCTGGGGCTCCGAACTCACCGACGACCCGAACGACCCCGCCGTCTATGATCCGGCGTCCGGGCGCGGAGCGGTGGGCGTGGAATTCGTCTGTCCCGGCGTCAGTTCCCCCGGCTTCCCCCCCCGCAGGCGCCGAGGGCCTTCTCGCGACGGGCCGGCAGCACGACCCTCACATCAAGTACGCGGAACTCACGCTGCGCGGCTACCTGGTGGTGGACGTGACGCGGGATCGGGTCCAGTGCACCTGGGTCCACCTGGACCGGGTCGACGACGCCTCGGGCGCGAACCAGGTCGATACCGCCAGCTGGTCCGTCGCTGCCGGCACCACGAAGCTCCTGGAGGATGCCGCCCCTGCCGACGCTGGCGAGCATCGCCCGCTCGCACCGTGATGTGCCGATAGGAGAAGATGACCGATCGCGGAGGCGCCGGTGTACGCCCCGGGTGCTGCCGCCGGGGCAACATCCGGCGACGGCAGCGAGCACCCCCTGGAGCCTGGTCACTCGGGGAGCTGATGCCGGGCCTGCCGAGCCCGGCGAGCGGTGTGCCGCAGGCGGAGCCCCTGCCGGTCCCCCGGTCGAGGGCTCTCTCGCTCGAGATCGCTGCCCCGATGGGATAAGTTGCTCGACACCAACGTTGCCATGACGTGGGAAGGATCGAGCGAGCCCCGAGCCCCGAGGCTGCGTCCCGACATTGTCCGCATGCCCCCCTCCCTCCCCCACGGACTCTACGAGCACGTCGTCACCGACGCCCTCGACCGCCTCATCCGGGACACTCACGAGGCCCGGACCCGCCGGCTCGACCCCGTCGATTCCCACGACGTCCTCGCCCAATTCCTCGCGAAACCGATCCGAGCGGCGCTCGCCCAGGTCGCCGAGTCCGAGCCGGACAAGGAAGCGAAGGTCCGACGACAAGTCGCCCTCTCAAATGCCCTGCTCGACGTCCTCCGAGCCCATTCGCAGGCCGTCGCCGCCGACGGGTCCGTCGCAGCCTCCGCGACGGAACTTCTTGCCGTCCCGGAGCCCGGCTCGATCCGGCGCGTTCCCGTGCGGCCGCACGCCCCCCTGCGCTCGAGTTCGCTCCTCGTGAACGGTCGCGGGGAGCCGAGCATCGGGCAGGAACTTCCGCTCGAGATCGACTCCGCCGACGAGGTGATGCTGCTGTGTGCCTTCCTCAAGTGGAGCGGCGTCCGCATCGTCATCGATGCCTTGCGCGGTTTTCGCGAGCGCGGTGGCCGGGTTCGCATCATCACGACCACCTATTGCGGCGCGACCGAGACCCGAGCTCTCGACGCCCTGGTCGGGATCGGAGCCGAGATCCGCGTCTCCTACGAGACGCAGTCGACGCGGCTGCACGCCAAGGCCTGGATGTTCTCGCGCGATTCAGGCCTCTCCACCGCCTACATTGGCAGCTCGAACCTCTCGCACAGCGCCCTCGTCGACGGACTCGAGTGGAACGTCCGCCTGGCGCAGGCCGAGACCCCGGCGATGATCGACCGCTTTCGTCTTGCCTTTGAGGCCCTCTGGGAAGACGAGCACGTCGAGCGCTACGACCGCGATCGGTTTATGGCGGCCCTCGCCGCACAGCAGCAGGCCGCCGCGGGCGACGATGACCTGCCGCTGCCGCGGGTCGACGTCGCCCCGTACCCGTTCCAGCGTACGATCCTCGATCGGCTCGAAGCCGAACGGGTTCGCCACGGACGCTGGCGCAACCTGATCGTCGCCGCCACGGGAACCGGCAAGACGTTCATCGCGGGATTCGACTACGCGCGCCTGCGCGGCCACGAACGGATGGGCCACGACCCGTCGCTCCTGTTCGTCGCGCACCGCAACGAGATCCTGAAGCAGTCGGCGGCGGTGTTCCGGCTGACCACGCGCGACTCGGCCTTCGGCGAACTCTACGTCGGCGGAAAGCGGCCCGAGGCCGGGCGGCACGTGTTCGCGAGCGTCCAGTCGCTGGCGCACGTCGACCTCGCCTCGATCGACCCGTCGCGCTTCGACGTCGTCGTCATCGACGAGTTCCACCACGCTGCTGCGGCGACCTACGTCCGCCTGCTCGAACACTTCAAGCCGAAGCTTCTGCTCGGGCTCACCGCCACGCCCGAACGAACCGACGGCAGGGACATCCGGACCTGGTTCGACGGACGGATGGCGGCCGAGATCCGCCTGTGGAAAGCGCTCGAAGACCAGTTGCTGGCGCCGTTCCACTATTTCGGCCTGAACGACGAAACCGACCTGACCGGCGTCGCCTGGCGGACCAACGGCTACGACGTCTCGGAACTCGAGGTGCTCTACCTCCACGACGAGGTGCGGGTCGTCCGCATCCTGCAGCAGGTCACGCGGCTCGTGAGCGACCCGCGACGGATGAGGGCGCTCGGCTTCTGCGTCAGCCGTGCACACGCGAGGTTCATGGCAGCCCGCTTCACGGGTCGCGGCGTGTTGAGCGTCGCCATCGACGCCGACTCGTCGGCGGAAGAGCGCCAGCAGGCGATCACCCGGCTCGCGCGGGGCGATATCCGCTGCATCTTTTCCGTCGACGTATTCAACGAGGGCGTCGACATCCCGCCGGTCGACACCATCCTGATGCTGCGCCCGACCGAGTCCGCGACGGTGTTCATCCAGCAGCTCGGTCGCGGGCTCAGGCACGCCCCGGGAAAGAGCGTTTGCACGGTGCTCGACTTCATCGGGAACCACCGCAAGGAGTTCCGCTTCGCACCCCGTTTCACGAGCATGCTCGGCGTGACGCGAAAGGGCCTGCAGGAGGGGATCGACAAGGGCTTCGCAACGCTGCCGCCCGGGGTGCACTTCGAACTCGATCGCGTCGCCCGCGAGCGGGTTCTCGACAACCTGAGAGAGAGCCTCGGCGGTCAGTTCGCCGACCTCGTGGCCGACCTCCGGGCGGCGGGCCCCGACGCCGACCTCGGTCGATTCCTCGACGAGACCGGCCGCGAGCTGACCGAGGTCTTCCGGCCGACCCGCCCCGGGTGGACCGCGCTGCGGCGCGCCGCCGGATTCGATGACGCGACGCCCACCGAGGACGAGAAGAAGCTCTGCAAGGCGATCACCCGCCTGGTCCACGTGGACGATCCTCGCCGAGTCGCCTTCTATCTCGAACACCTCGGGCGCGATCGCCCCCCGGTACCCGCGGAACTATCGCCGTGCGAGCAGCGCATGGTCGCGATGCTGCACCTCGGATTGTGGGACGACCGGGTGATCCCGCTCGAGGAGGGCCTGCGCCGGCTCTGGGCCGCGCCGGCGGCGCGCTTGGATCTTCGAGCCCTTCTCGCCTTGCACGAGGAGCGCAGCGGCCGTCTGACGTCCGCGGCGCGGGAGCTGGGAGAGTCGATCCCGCTCGAAGTCCACGGCGTCTACAGCCGCAGCGAGGTGCTCGCGGCGATAGGTCGCAGCACGCCGGAGAAGCCGTACCAGCCCCGCGAGGGCGTACTCTACATGCAGACACTCGAGAGCGACTTCTTTTTCGTCACGCTGCACAAGGCCGAGGACCGATTTTCCCCGTCTACGCGCTACCGCGACTACGCGATCTCGCGCACGCTGTTTCACTGGGAGACGCAGAGCATCCAGCGTCCCGAAACGCAGACCGTGCAGCGCTACATTCACCACCGACAGCGGGGCAACAGCGTCTTCCTCTTCGTCCGCGAGACCGCGAAGACCGAGGCGGGTACGACGTCGCCGTTCGTGTTCCTGGGCGCGGTCGACTACGTGGGCCACAAGGGATCGCAGCCCGTCGGGATCACCTGGCGCCTGCGTGCGCCGATGCCCGAGGAGATGCTGCAGGCCTCGGTCGCCGCGGTCGGCTAGCGAACGGAGCACCGAGCGTCACGCCGGCAATCGAGCCTCGGATGCGCAAGACGGCCCACCGGTCCGCTCCGAAGTCTTCCGTAACGCGTCGCGTCGGCGCTTTCCTGTGGCCTTGTGGGAAAAAAGCGTTGACTCCCCCAACGGAATCCCGCAGCATCGCGCCCGGACGGCTCCTTCGGAGCCTCCGGCCCAGCCCCGCACCCGAAACCCGAGGAGCCATCGATCATGACGAGAACGAAGCCGGCGCAGCGCCTCTGGATGTCTCTCCTTGCCCTCGCCTTCGTGGCCGGGATCGGACTCGTCGCGGCCTCGTCCGCGCAGGCCTGTCTCATCGACAGCGACGGTATCGAGGACTGTTCATTCAGCCTTCGCAAGGCGGAAATCCGGGATCGCGTCACGCCGAACACCGACATCTGGAATGCCGACGGCGAGATGAACACGCTTCCGAGCGCGACCATGCCGGACGACATCGCCCAGAACGGCGTCGGGGTCGCCTTCGGCTACGTGGACAGCGCGGGCAGCTCCTTCGTCCAGGTCGACGAAATCACCTTCGCCTCTACCGACTGCAAGGCGAGCGGCAGCCGCTATCCGCGGGTCCGCTGCAAGAACGACTCGGGCCTGTTCCGGCTCTCGCCGCGCTCGGCCCTGAGCTTCTTCCAGGTCGTGGTCCGGGCGGGCAAGCGCGAGATCACCCCGGCGCTCTCGATCGCCAACACGCCGCTCGCGGTGGTGATCAACACGCCCGACAGCCTGCATCGCGGCGACTCGGTCGATCCCTGCACGTACACGGCGGCGCGCGACGTGAAGCTGACCTGCAAGCGCCTGCCCTAGCAGGCCTGGCACCTCCGGCGGGCCCTGACGGCCCGTCCGGTGCGGAGTCGAGAGGGGGAGCGGCATCGGCCGCTCCCCCTTTTTCGTCCGCCGTCGGTACCCACTCGGCCGGTTCGTACCGAACCCCAAGCATGGTAGGAACGGTCGCGTATTTCGGAGGGTGTCGCCTGCGGGGCGACGGGAGAATCCGGGAAGCCGTGCCTGGGGCGGAACCATCCCGGCCATGGGAGCGAATCGATGATCTCGAAGACCCTGTTGCTGGGCGTCTGGGGATGGGCGCTCGGATGTGTCGTCGGAGGCAAGGCGATGCCGGCCTCGCAGATCGGTCGCGCCGTGTTCTGGCTCATGCTCGTCGCGCACGCCGTGGAGACGCTGATCTACCTGCCGACGCTCCGGGCCGCGGGTGGTTCGCTCGGCTTGCAGATCGTGCAGACGCTCCTGTTCGGGGTCCTGCACCTGAGGGACCTGGCGGCGCTCGCCGGCTGAGATACGAGCGCGGGCCGGGCGTCGGCGAGTCGTCGGTCGAACGCAGGCGCCGGCCCGGTCCACGACCTCGGTCCGCACCGCGTGCCGGCGCTCAGCCCGGCGGTCCTGCTCCGAGTTCCTCGAGGAGCGTCCCGAGATGGGCGAGGCTGCGTCGGACCGCCGACTCGTAGCCCTCCGCCTCGATCCTCGGCCCGAGGATCTCGAGTTCGAAGAAGCCGCGGTAACCGGCGTCGAGCAGGCCGCCGAGGATGCGGCGCAGCGGGATGTCGCCGTCGCCGGGGACTGCGCGATCGGGCGTCTGCAGGGTGCCGACGACGAAGTCGTTCACCTGCACGATGCGCAGCAGGTCCAGGTTGCGGCGCACGGTGTCCATCAGCCCGCGCTCGCACCAGGCGTTGTTGATCTCCATGCACACGCCGAGTCCAAGCCGGCGGGCGAGGTCGCAGGCGTCGCGCAGCGTATTCGCGAAGCTGATGTCGAGTCTCAAGCCGTTGGTGTTCTCGACCGCGAGTTCCTGGCCGTACGACCGTGCCTCGGCGACGACCGGAGCGATCGCCTCCTCGAGTGCGTCGGCCGCAGCCTCCCAGGTGAGGCCCGCGGGACCGCCGGTGGTGACGACCACGCAGCGGCTTCCGAGCGCCGCGGCCGCGTCGAGGCAGGAGCGCAGGCGGTCGCGCCCACGCTCCCACTGCCCGGGGTCCGCCAGTTCGAACGAGTCCCCGACGGCGAGGTTGTCGACGCGCAGGCCCGGGCTCGCCACGACGTCGGCGATCGCACGCGCGCGGTCGCCGGTCGCCTCGAGTTTGCGAAGCAGGAGCGATACGTCGCGGATTCCCTGCGCGGCGAAGAGATCGAGGTCGCGCGCGAGTGGCCAGCCGATCGTGGAAGCCTGGCTGAGCGAGAGCCTCGGGTGCGGCGTCACGGGCGCGACGCTATCAGTCCGGGGGGCTTCGACGCGATCCCCCGCCCCCTGCGATCCCCCCGACCGTTCGAGCGAGTCGCCATGCCGTCCGATCCCGATCCCGTCGCCGTTCAGCCGATCCCGCTCGACGGGCCCTACCTGCGGACGCTGGGACTCGAACGCGCCGAGTCGACCCGAGGCGGTGTCCGTATCCGCCTCGCGCATCGCGGCGACAACGCGAACCGCAACGGCACCCTGCACGGCGGGGTCATCGCCTCGCTCGTCGAAACCGCGGGTTCGCTCGCACTCGAACGCGCGACGGCATCGGCACCGTCTCCGTCCGCCCCCGCAAGTGCTTCCCGACCCACCGCCGTCGATCTCTCGATCCACTTCGTCGCGCCGGCCGTCGAGCGCGACGTGGTCGCAGATGCGCGGGTCGTGCGCCGCGGCCGGGTCGTCGGCTTCGCCGACGTGGACGTCGCGACCGAGGATGGTGCGACGATCGCGCGCGGGATGCTCGCGGCCCGGACCGGTACCGCGGGCGGGGCGCCGACGGCCACGCATGGTCGGCGGGGCGCCGCCGACCGCGTCGAGCAAGGCGGCGATGGACCCGGCGCGGGCGATCCGGCGCAGACCCTTCCCGAGGACCATCGCGCCGCACTCGAGCGACTCGCCTTCGCGCGATTCAGCGGCTCCGCCTTCTCGGCGCGACTCCAGGTGCGCTCCGCCCGCATTCCCGGCGCGGGGGTGATCGCCCTTCTCCCCTGGCAGGATCTGCTCGCCGACGCCTCGGGCGCCGTCCACGCCGGCGCGATCGCGACCCTGATCGACGCCGCTGGCGGCGCCTCCGCATGGACGGCGGGCGGCTTCGACCCGCGCGGGCGCGCCTCGACGATCGCCATGCACCTGACGCTTGCGAGCGCGCCCGCGGGCGCGGACCTGGTCGCCGTCGCCCAGCCGCCCTGGTGCAGCGGCGAATACTTCTCGATCGCGGTCGAGGTGTCGACGCGCGCGACGGCGACACCGGTCGCTGCGGGATCGGTCGTCTACCGCGTCGTGCGCCCCGCCTGACGGTGCGTTCCGGCTCGGGACGGAGCCTTCCGACGTCCCGGAGCCTCCATGCGGCGGACCCCTGGTCCGGCGTTGCCCCGCCAGGGAGTGTGCTGCCCATTCGACCGACCGCGGCCCCTCCCCCGGTCCGCCTTGCCGGTCACCGCGTGCGGGGTGTAACCGGGACGGGTGCGCCGCACTCTCGCGCTCTCCGCAGCCCTCGTTCTGGTCGCTTCGGCCGCGTCGGCCCATGCCGTCCTGAAGAAGTCGACTCTTCCGAACGAGATCGCGGCAGGCTCCCCGCGCAGCGTGACGCTGAGTTTCAACTCGGCGGTCGAACCCGGGCTCTCGCGCGTCGTGCTCGTCGATGCCGGGAAGTCGCAACGCGAGATCGCCCTGCACGCCGGGGCCGCGCCCAACGAGATCGCGCTCGAACTGCCGGGACTCGCGGCCGGCGCGTGGGGGCTTCGCTACAAGGTTCTCGCCGTCGACGGCCACGTGACCGAGAACCTGTTGCGGTTCACGGTCACTTCGGGGAACTGACCCGAGGTGCTCGGAATCGCCGAGTTCGGCGGCGGCCTCCTCGACGGGCTTGTTCTCGTCCTGCTCTCGCTCGTCGTGGCGTCGGTTCCGTGGGGACTCGTCGTCCTGCGTGCGACCCGATGCGAGCGCGGCGATCCCGTCGTCGTGCGCGCCGCCTCGCTGCTGGAACGCTCGGCTCTCGGGCTCGCGCTCTGCCAGGCCGGACTGCTCGCCGTCAAGCTGCTCCTGCTGCGGAGCTATCTCGGTTCCGACGCGCTCGCGCTGTTCGGCGCGACGGCGCAGGCGCGCGCCGCCGTGGCTCGACTCCTCCTTGCCCTCGTTCTCGCCGTCGCCGCGCGCCGCCTGCGGGCGCGCACCGATGATCCCTCGCGTTGGGCCTTCGTCGGGGCGACCGTGCTCGCGATCCTGGTCGCCGGCGCATGGCTCACGCACGCGACCTCGCGTCTCGAGGACCGCGGGTGGCTCATGGCGCTGACGGTCGCGCACCAGGCCGCGACCGGCGCCTGGGTCGGCGGGGTGCTCCACTTGGCGCTCCTCTGGCGGCGCGGTCGAGCCGATGCGTCGACCGCCGAGGCCGCGTCCTTCGCCGGTGCGGTCGACTCCTTCTCGCGCGTCGCGCTCCCGGCCGTCGCACTCTCGATCGCGACCGGTGTCCCGCTCGCGGCCGTATACCTCGGCTCCTGGCAGGCGCTCGTCGGCTCGGGGCCGGGCTCGCTCCTGCTGGGCAAGCTCGCTCTCGTCGGACTCGCCCTCTGCCTCGGTGGCAGCACCTTTCTCGCGGCCCGTCGCGCGTCGCGCCCGACGCCGGCGCGACGGGCGGGCGGACGCGACGCCGCCTTCGTCTCGGTCGAGGCCCTGCTGCTGGTCGGAGCGCTGTTTACCGCTGCGTCACTCGCCTCGCAGCCACCCGCCGTCGACACGGTCGAGACCCAGGCGACTCTCGCCGAGGTGGCCACCACGTTTGCACCCAAGTGGCCGACCCTGCACACGCCGTCGGTCGCGACCAAGCGTGCCGCGGCGACCGACCCGCTCGCCGTCGTCGGCTGGCAGCGGTCGTCGACCGAGTACTCCTGGTCGAACTTCAGCCACAACGTGGCGGGGCTCGTCGTGCTGCCGATGGCCGTCTGCATGCTGCTCGCACCGCGTGCGCGCTGGGCGCGCCACTGGCCGCTCGGTCTCGTCGTGCTGGCGGCCTTCGTCTTCCTGCGCTCCTGTGCGAGCGACGGCATCTGGCCCCTCGGCACGCTGTCGCCCTTCGCGAGCGACTCCGAGGGTTTTCAGCACCGGCTCGCCGCGGGACTCGCCCTCGCCCTCGGCCTGGTCGAGTGGCGGGCCCGGACGGCGGACCGACCGGACCGCCGCGCATGGGTCTTCCCGATGCTGGCGGCGGCGGGCGGGATCCTGCTCGTGACCCACGCCCACACCGCCTTCGAGGGCAAGGCGAGTTACCTCGTCCAGGTGACGCACGTCGCGATGGGCGTGCTCGCCCTCATGCTCGCCGCAGCACGCCTGCTCGAACTCCGCGTCGCGGGTCCGCTCGGACGCCTCGGCGGGACGATCGCGGGCACGGCGATGCTCCTGATCGCGTTCGTTTTGATGTTCTACCGCGAGGCGAACGTCGTCGTATCCGACGCCCCGCCGCCGGATACGATCACGACCGCGCCCGCGGTGCGCCGCTAGCGGCCGGCGTCGCCGGCGAGGAATGGCAGGGTCCGCTCGGCGATCAACCGGTGGGCGAGCGCGTTGGGGTGCGCGTCGTCGAGCGAGACCCACAGCGAATGCGGGTCGGACTGGTCGGCGAGAGGAGGTGCCAGGTCGAGGACGGGTACGTTCTCCTCGCGCAGCAGGCGCGCGACCTTCGCGTGGGCCTCGGTGAACGGGTAGTGGGCCAGATCGTGGAGCTCGGGCAGGATCACCACCCGCAGTTCGATTCCGCGCTCGCGGCAGAGGCTCGCGAGGGAGCGGAGTGCCGTCTTCGTCGCCTCCCAGCCCGGTCGACCCTCCTGGTAGAGATCGCCGTAGTAGGTCCGGAAGTCCTCGTTCTTCGACGTCCCGGAGAAGAGTTCGCGCAGCCGCGACCAGTAGAAGGTCGTGACGCGGAAATTCGCGAGGAACGAGAGCGGACTCTTGTGCGGGACCGGCTCGGCGTCGTTGATGAAGTAGAAGAGCACGACCTCGTCGGGCTGGTAGGCGAGACCCTTCTCGCGGAAGAGGGCGACCTCTTGGGTCGTGTCGTAGTTCCCGGTACCGAAGTTCACGATCTCGGTCGGCGTCCGGCGGCCGAGCATCTCGCCGAGGAGGGCGGCGAAGGTCTCCTCGCGCTCGACGCCCCAGCCGAAGGTGAGCGAGTCGCCGAGGATCGCGATCCGGCGACGACCGTCGCGCGCGCGCTCGTGCTCGACGTCGCGCAGGCCGTCGGAGTTGATCTGCACGTCGACTCCCATGAGCCGGGCGTGGGCCCCCGGGCGGTGCACGTGGCCGATCTCGGGGTTCGGCGATTCCAGCTTGAGCAGCTGCGCATAGCGCGACATCTCGACGTCGTAGAGGATGTGGCGCGACAGGTAGAAGCGGAGACCGATCTCGGCGAGCGCAAGGAAGACCGCGGTCGCGACCAGGGCCGCCGCGAGTCCGCGCAGGATCGAACCGGTCCGCATCACCCGTCCGCTATCAGAGGGCGGACACGCTGTCCTGCTCCGGCGCGGTCGCTGCGCGCGCAATGCCGATTTGCGATGCGCCGGCGCTTCCGATAGCTCCGAGGCCCGCTCCATGGGACCGCGCGCGGACGAGAACCTATGCGGCCACGGCGCCGTCGCGGCGGAAGCCGGCGGCCCGCACGACGATGCACCGGGTCGATCTCCGAACGCGCCGTCGCGCTGGCGCGCCCTTGGCCAGGTGCTCCGCGTCCTTGCGGTCTCGCTGCTCGTCGGCTGGGCGGCGCTCGAACTCCAGTTGCGTTTCCTGCGCGTGCCGGGCAGCGCGATCAACGTCTTCAAGGACTTCCACCGCGCCGATGCGCGGCTCGGCTGGACGGGGCGCCCCGACGTGGCGTTGCGCTTCCGCGAACGCTCCTTCGACGTGTTGATCGAGCAGGGCGAGGACGGGTTCCGCCGCCCGAACCCCCCGCCCCCCGCCGAGGCCCCGCGGCGGGTGCTCTTCCTCGGCGACTCGCTCCTCTGGGGCTGGGGCGTCGAGCAGGGCGAACTCGTCACCGACGAGTTGCAGCGTCGGCTCGGCCCCGGGGTCGCGATCGAGAACCGCGCGGTGAGTTCCTACGGGACGGCCCAGGAACTCCTGCTCCTGCAGGACCTGCTCGGCCGTCGCCACTACGACGCGGTCGTCCTCGTCTTCTCGCGCACCGATCCCGAGGACAACGTCGACGACATGAAGTTGCGTCCCGCGTTCCGGCTCGTCGACGGCCGCCTCGAGCAAGTGCGATGGCCGCCGCCGGAGGAGGCGGACCGGCCACTCTCGGGATTTCTCCGGTCGACCAGTCTCGCCTTCCGCTTCGCGGAGGCGCAGTGGGGGGAACTCCGGCGCTGGATCGACGGGAAGCGCGGACGACAGCCGGCCGACCGGCGCAGCGTGGCGCCGGAGGAGACGGACTTCCGCAAGCTGCCGGGCTACGACCTGACGCGCGAACTCCTGCGCGAGATGCAGCGCCTCGTCGCCGCGTACGGCGCTTCGTTCGTCGTCGCCTACCAGCCCCACCACGTCTTCCCGGTGGGTTCGCCCGAGGCCGCGGCGCGCGCGGCCCGCGACCTGGTCGCCGACCTCTGTTCCTCGCTCGGGATTCCGCTGGTCGACGTCGGCGGTGCCTTCGTCGGGCATCGCGACGATCTCGTCATCCCGAACGACGGACATTGGACGTCGGCCGGACATCTGGCGGTCGCCGTGGCCCTGCTCGATTCCCCCGACTTCCGCGCCGCGATCGCGGGCTCGCCGCCCACCGCGACCGCCCGGACGAGTGCCGCAGCTTCGCTCGCGGGCGCGCCACCGCCTTGACTTTCCGCGTCGGCTCGCTGACGCTTTTCCAGGGCAGGGAGGCTCGACGATGGCGGAGTTCTGGAAAAAGTACCGCTGGTACGTGATCGGTGCGATGGTCGCCTGGGCAGCCGCGACAATCTGGCTCATGTACGCTACAAACGCACCGCAGAACGCGCCATTCCGCTACCAGGTCATGTGAGCCTCGCGGGGCGTCTCAGTGGTCTGCGGCGCCCTGCTCGATCCAGTCGCGAATCGTCTTGACCTGGGCCGGCGAGAGCGGAGTGCCACCGAGCGGCATCCGGCTCCCGACGAAGCACGGCCCCTGGCCCTCGATCTTGTGGACCAGGTAACTCGTCGCGGCACTCGAGGGAGCGACGAGCCTGGTGCCGGCGCACTCGGTGCTGCTCACGTTCACGAGGTCCGCCCATGCGCGACCCGTCGAGAGGTTCAGGCCCGCGCTCGGCGACGAGTTGCCGTGGCATCCGACGCATTGCGCATCGAAGATTGGCTGGACCTGGGTCGAGAACGAAACCAGGACCGGCGTAGGTGTCGAGGTCGGCTGTGGTGTCGGGGAGGGTGTCGCGCTCGGCGTCGGCGAAGGTATCGGTGTCGGCCTCGCGGTAGGAACGGGGCTCGGCGTGGGGGTCGGCGTGGGGGTCGGCAACGGCGTCGGAGCCGCCGTCGGTGCGGCCGTCGGTGTCGGGGTTTCGGTGGGCCGTGGCGTCGTCGTCACGACCGGCGTCGGTGAGGGTGCCAGCGTGGGCGCGGGTGTTGCCGTTTGCGCTGGCGTCGGGGTGGGTTGGGGCGACCCGGTGGGTCCGGGGCCGGGCGTGTCCGATGGCGCCGGCGTCTCGGTGGAGCGCGGCGTTGCCGAAGGCTCGGCCGTGGCGGTCGGTACCGGCGTGGCGGTCTGTTCGGGTGATGCGGTCGGTCCGGGTGATGCGGTTGGTTCGGGTGACGCGGTCGGTTCGGGTGACGCGGTCGGTTCGGGTGACGCGGTTGGTTCGGGTGACGCCGACGGCGCCGACGTCGCCGTCGGCACCGGTGCGTCGATCACCTGGTACTTCGCCGACCAACTCGCGCCGTAGTGTCCGACGGCTTCGCCGACGAAGCCGTAGACCCAGGTCGTCACGCCGACCGGGACGCCGTCGATACGCAGGTCGCGCAACCGGTAGACGCCTGCGGATTCGAGCGCGACCCAGTCCGGCACGAGCGGGTTCGGACCCAGCGCGAGCGCGCCGAAGCGCGTGCACGCGAACGCCACGTCGGGCAGCGAGATCGCGATCTCCAGGTTGTCGAAGAAGGTCGCGTACGCACTCACCGTTCCCGGCCCCGGGCCGACCTCGCCCGGCCAGAGTCCGCCGCGTTCGCCGAGTGCGAGCAGGACGACGAGCGAATCCGTGGTCCGGCTCGGCGCGTGGGTCTGGATCGCGAGGGCGCCCGAGGCGGCATCGGGCGAGAGCAGCAGGTCGGGTAGGTTCACGAAGCTGCCGTCGAATGCGGCGAAGAGGCCGATCGCGTCGAAGCCATAGGACGCCTCGGTCTCAAGGTCGGCGATGGTCGCGGTGCCGACGAGCGCGCGTTCGACCAGTCGGTAGCCCTTCGCCGCGCCGTCGGCGCAGGAGGCGTCGGTCTCGTAGGCCGTGACGGTGGCGAAGCCGCGCTTTCCCGCGAGGTCGAGCGGCTCGTCGATCGACTTGTTGGCGGCGTCCAGCGAGCGCACGGCGCCCGGGTCGACGACGACGGTGTCGTTCGGGGTGAGGCAGATCGACACCTCGCCGAGGTTCGAGCAGTCCTCGTTCCAGAAGGACCAGTGTGTAGAAACCGCCGCCGCTCCGGCGAGGTTGCTCGCGATCAGGAACGAGGCATGCCCGCTCCGCTGGTCGAACGGCATGACGAGACTGCTCGCGGGCTGGGTGCGCGTCGTGAAGCGGTCGTCGACCAGCGCGCGCGCCGTGCCGGCGCATGCGAACAGGAGCGAGAGCGCGAGACCGGTGGAGATGGCGCCCGCGATCAGCGCGCGCCGAGGACGGTCCGTGTCGGGAGCCACGTCGCTCAGTCGTCGAGGGCGCCCTGGTCGATCCAGGCGCGGATCGCCTGGATCTGGGTCGACGAGAGGTAGGGGCCGCCGAGCGGCATCCTGCTGCCGGAGAGGCAGGATCCGGAGCCTTCGATCTTCTTGACCAGGTAGCTCGTCGCCGCACTCGACGGCTCGACGAGCTTCGTCGACGTGCACTCGCTGCTCGCCACGTTCACCAGGTTCGCCCAGGCGTGGCCCGACGTGAGGTCGAGGTCCTCGCTCGGCCCGACGCTACCGTGGCAACCGCTGCACCGCGCGGTGAAGATCGGCTGCACGTCGCTCGCGAAACTCGCCGAACCGGGGGTGGGCGTCGGGGTCGGCGTCGGGCTGGGCACGGCCGGCGACTCCGAGACGCCGGTCACGACCGCGTTCGCGATGGCGATCACCGAGTTGGCCGTCTCGACCTCGTCGGCGAGCGTCGCGCAACCACCGGCAGCCGCCGGCCTGGCGAAGGCGTCGGAGAACTTCCCGCGGGCTCCGAAGATGCAGACGTTGATCTCCTGCGTGGTAGATCCCTTCAGGACCCCCTTCGAGTGGCAGCCGAGAGCTGCCGAGAAGAGCTTGCCCGCCGCCTTGCGACGGGCCGCCGCGCACTTGAGGCTCGCGCTCGAGCCGTCGTCGCCGAGCCGGTCCTCGGCGAAGGTGGTGATCCCGTCGAGGATTCCGCCTACGTACCAAGCGTTGCCGGTCGCTGCGCAGCCCCCCTTGCCCTCGGCCGTCAGGAAGGAGCGCTCGAGCCGGAGGTCGGCCTTGACCAGGCAAGCGGGGTCCGTCGCGACGGACCCGAGGGACGCCTTTACCGTGCAGCCGGCTTTCCCGTCTCCACTCTTGGCCGCCGCCCCGATCTTGGCGGCCGCGCATTTCGTCTCCGGCACGACGGTCGCCGCGGCGGGTGTCGCGACGAGGGCGATCAGGACGAAGAGGACCCACGTGAGGAGGTTTCGCATGGCCCCGGAGTATTACGGCCGGAGGCTTCCATGTCAATCCCCTTTCCCTTCCCGGCTCCATCGCTAGGATCGGGGGCAATGGACCCGATCAAGCGATTCCGGACCTGGTACGCCGCGGCCCGCCGCTCGTCGATCGCGCAACCCGACGCGATGGCGCTCGCGACCGCCGATCGCCGGGGGCGTCCCTCGGTGCGCTTCGTTCTGCTGAAGCAGGTCGACGCCTCCGGCTTCGTCTTCTACACCAACGCGAGTAGCCGCAAGGGCCGGGAGATGCGGGGAAACCCGCGCGCCGCGCTCGCCTTCCACTGGCAGTCGCTCGGCCGACAGGTGCGCATCGAGGGGCGGGTCGAGCGCGTGTCCGAGGCCGAAGCCGACGCCTACTGGGCGACTCGCCCGCGCGAGAGCCGCCTCGCCGGCGTGGCCTCCGACCAGAGCGCACCGCTGCATGGACGTGCCGAACTCCTGTCGCGCTGGCGCGAACTCGGTCGGCGCTACGCGAAGGCGGAGATCCCGCGCCCGCCCCACTGGACCGGATTCCGCCTTGTCCCCGACTCGATCGAGTTCTGGAGCGAGCGTCCGCACCGCCTGCACGAACGCGAATCGTTCACGCGATCGGCGAGCGGCTGGACGCGCAGGCTGCTGCAGCCCTGAAGGCCGACTACGGGAGTCGACGGCCTCACATCTGCCGGATGCGCGGCAGCACCTTCTCCTCGAAGAGCCTGAGCCCCTTCCAGCCGAACTCCGGATCGAGGCCGCCCATGAGCGGGTGGAGGATGACGCGCCCCTGCTCGCGCACGAGTTCCACGCACTCGTCGGGCGTGAGTACCGCGAACACGCCGCTCTTCTTGAGTTCGTCGAGGGTCTGGGCGTGGACACTCACCTCGGAGCGCTGGCCGGCGGGCTGCCAGGACGCGTAGGTCTGCGCGTCGAACAGCGCGTGCGGCCCGATGATCTCCCAGTCGCGCTCCGGGTCCTCGGTCACGTGCACGAAGCCCGGTCCGCCCGGCATGCTGACGAAGCCGCCGGTAAAGCCGAGTTTCCTGCACTCCTCGTCGTAGATCTCGGCGAGCCGCGGGTCGCCCACGGCGGGAAAGAAGCCCATCTGCAGCTTCGCCGCGCGGCGCGCCGCCTTCTCGGTCGAGCCGCCGAGCATCATCATCGGCGGCGACGCGGGCGCGGGCGTCACCCGGATCGTGCGGCCTCGCCACTCGAAGGGCTCGCCGGTCCAGGCCTTGCGGATAACGTCGATCGAGTCTTCGAGAATCGTACCGCGGCGCTTGCGGTCCACGCCCGCCATCTCGAACTCCTCGTGGCGGTAGCCGAGTCCGGCGACGAAGCTGAAGCGCCCGCCCGAGAGCAGCGACACGGCGGCCGCCTCCTCGGCGAAGCGCACCGGGTCGTGCAGGGGCACCAGCACGGCGGCGACGTTGATCTGGATCGACTTGGTGCGTCCGGCGATCGCCGCTGCGATAGATAGCGGCGCCGACATGAAACCGTCCTCGACGCCGTGGTGCTCGGAGAGCACGGCGATGTCGAGCCCCTTCTCGTCGGCCCAGCCGCACATGTCGATGCAGGCGCGGTATTGCTCGGCGTGGGAGGTTTTCGCGAAGGCGGGGCGACGGAGGTCGAAGCGGATTCCGATGAGGGCCATGCGCGATCTATACGCCCCGGGCTCGCCCCGGCAATCGGCCCGCACCCCGCAGTCGCAGAAGCGACGTCGGGCGCCGCCCGGGGCGTCCGCCCGCTCGCGAACGGCGGCGGCTGGCGCTGACCCGGCGGGATCGGACCCCGACGATCGATCGCCCCTTTCCGGCAGCCGTGCCGGGCGGTAGAACGACGGCGACATGAGCGACGAACAACCAGCCGACGTCCAGGCAGTCACCGATCGCCACCGCTTCGACGAGTCCCGCCTCGACGCCTGGATGGTGAGCGCGATCCCCGGCCACCGCGGCCCGATCGCGGTGCGCCAGTTCGCGGGCGGCCAGTCGAACCCGACTTTCCTCGTCGAGGCGGGCGAGCGGCGCTACGTGCTCCGCAAGAAGCCGCCGGGCAAGCTCCTGCCGTCGGCGCACGCCGTCGACCGCGAGTACCGGGTCATCTCGGCGCTCGGCCCGACCGGCTTTCCGGTGCCGCGCGCCTGGGGGCTCTGCGAGGACGAGTCGGTCATCGGACAGGCGTTCTACCTGATGGACTGGGTGCCGGGGCGCATCCTGCGCAACCCGCTGCTCCCCGGGATTCCGCCGGCCGAGCGCACCGCGATCTACCGCGCGATGATCGACACGCTAGCGCGCCTGCACGCGGTCGATCCCGGTGCCGTCGGCCTCGCCGACTACGGCAAGCCGGGCAACTACTTCGAGCGACAGATAGCGCGCTGGACCACGCAGTACGAGGCGTCGAAGACCGGCGAGATCCCGTCCTTCGACCGCCTGATCGAGTGGCTGCCGCGCAACGTGCCGCCGGGCGACGAGACGCGCATCGCGCACGGCGACTTCCGCCTCGAGAACATGATCCTGCATCCGACCGAGCCGCGCGTCGTCGCCGTGCTCGACTGGGAACTCTCCACGCTCGGACACCCCTTCGCCGACGTCGGCTACGTCGTCATGCCGCAGTTCATGCCCGAGGGCTTTCCGCAACGCCTCGCGATCGACGATCCCGCGGCCGAGGGCATCCCCACCGCGGACGAGATGGTCCGCTGGTACTGCGAGGCCACCGGTCGCGCCGGCATCCCGAAGATCGAGTTCTACGTCGTCTTTTCGCTCTTCCGCATGGCCGCGATCGTCCAGGGGATCGCGATGCGCGCACGTCAGGGCAACGCGAGCTCGGATAACGCGGCCGCGGTGGGCCAGATGGCCGGCGCGATTGCGGACGCGGCCTGGGGCCTGGTCGAGCGCAGCCGCTGAGGCCCGTGGAGCCTCGACGATGGACCGCCCCGGCCGGGAAGCCGGAATCTCGAACGAGGATGGATCGATGACGAACGCCTTCCGAAGCGCCCGCCGCCTCTTCGCACGCCCGTTCGCGACGCGCCTCTTCGCGCTCGCCGCGGTGGCGTCGCTCGCCGCGACGCTCGCCTCCTGCGGCGGCAGCGACGGCTGCAGCGGCTGCGGCTACGACACGAACCCGAACCTCTACGCGATCGATTACGGCGACACGGCCTTCGTCGCGGTCGGCGAGAACAGCACGATCGCCAACTCGGGCGACGGCGGCAACTACTACCAGCAGGTGCTCGCGCCGCTCGGCTCGCTGCTCGCTGTCACCTACGGCGACCGCCAGTGGGTGGCGACCGGCAAGGACGGCCTGGTCTTCAACTCCTACGACTCGGCCTACTGGTACGGCTACTACCTCCCCGCGCTCAAGACGATGCGCGGGGCAGCCTGGGGTTTCGGCCAGTACGTGCTCGTCGGCGACGACGGCTATTGCTTTCGCTCCTTCAACGGCGGGGCGTGGCTCGCCTGTCCGACCGGCACCGGCGTTGCGCTGCGCGGCGTCGCGGCCGGCCTCACCGGTTTCGTCGCGGTCGGCGACGGCGGCACGATCACGTTCTCGCCCGACGGTCTCGACTGGCGCGTCCAGCCCTCGCCGACCGAGGAAGCCCTGCTCGGGATCGGCGCGAAGGACGGCCTGTTCATCGCCGTCGGCAACTACGGCACGATCCTGCGCTCGGTCGGCGGCCGCGAGTGGGAGCGCATCCCGAGCCCGACGGGTGCCAACCTCACCGACGCGGTCGTCCTCGACGGCTTCATCGCGATCGTCGGGCAGGGTGGCACGATCCTCACCTCGACGGACCAGGGCCGCACCTTCCAGCAGCAGATCTCGCCGACGAACCGCAATCTCTGGGGAGTCACCTACGGCCGCGGAACCTTCGCGGCCGTCGGCAACAACGCGAAGATCGTCAACTCCTTCGACGGCTTCTACTGGTTCTGACGGCGCCGCCTCGGGGGCCCTGGCACGGTTTCGCGCCGGGCCCCCCCGAGATTCCACCGCCGCCCGCACTCGCCAGCCGCGCGCGGTCTCAGCGCCGGCGGTCGAGCGTGACGAATGCGAAGGCGTGCTCGTTGCGGTCGTCGGCGCCGTGGTGCTCGGGCGGGCCTTCGGTCCAGTCACGGGCATCGAGCGCCGGGAAGCGGACGTCGCCGTCGACGTGTGCGGCCACGCGGGTCAGGTGGATGCGGTCTGCGAGCGGCAGGGCGAGCGCGTAGACCTCCGCGCCGCCGATCACGAAGAGCTCGGTCTCGCCGGCGCGGCGTCCGCGGGCGATCGCGTCCTCGAGCGATGGCTCGACGACGCCGCCGCCGCCGGCCGGACGGAAGTGTGGGTCGCGCGAGAGGACGACGTTCATGCGGCCGGGGAGCGGACGGCCGATCGAGTCCCATGTGCGGCGACCCATGACGACGTGGTGGCCGGTCGTGAGTTCGCGGAAGCGGCGCAGGTCGGCCGAAAGTCGCCACGGGAGCGAGCCATCCCGGCCGATGACCCCGTTCTCGGCCACCGCCGCGACGAGCGAGATCCGCACCGGGACGCCTAGACCGCCACCGGGGCCGAGATCGCCGGGTGCGGGTCGTAGCCCACGAGTTCGAAATCCTCGTAGCGGAAGTCGAAGATCGACTCGGGGCGCCGGCGCAGGTGCATGCGGGGCAGCGGCCGCGGGGTGCGCGAGAGCTGCAGTCGGGCCTGTTCGAAGTGGTTGCTGTACAGGTGCACGTCGCCGAAGGTGTGCACGAAGGCGCCCGGCTCGAGTCCGGTCACGGCCGCCACCATCTGCGTCAGCAGCGCATAAGAGGCGATGTTGAAGGGCACGCCGAGGAATACGTCGGCGCTGCGCTGGTAGAGCTGGCAGGAGAGCCGGCCGTGCGCGACGTAGAACTGGAACAGGCAGTGGCACGGCGGCAGCTTCATGCGGTCGATGTCGGCGACGTTCCAGGCGCTGACGACGAGCCGGCGCGAGTCGGGATCGGTGCGGATGCGGCGCACGACGTCGGCGATCTGGTCGATGGTGCCGCCGTCGCGCGCCGGCCAGGAGCGCCACTGGTGTCCGTACACCGGACCGAGTTCGCCCTGCTCGTCGGCCCACTCATCCCAGATCGTGACGCCGTTCTCGCGCAGGTAGGCGACGTTGGTGTCGCCGCGCAGGAACCACAGCAGCTCGTGGACGATCGACTTCAGGTGCAGGCGCTTGGTCGTGACGCAGGGAAAGCCTTCCCCGAGATCGAAGCGGATCTGCTGGCCGAAGAGACTCCGCGTCCCGGTGCCGGTGCGGTCGGACTTGTCGACGCCCTCGTCGAGGATGCGCTGAACGAGCTGCAGGTACGGGGTCATCGCGCCGGAACGATACAGCGGCACGGTCGCGAGGTCACGCGACCCGCGTGTGTCGTGCCGACGGCTCGGTCCCGGCCGGCCCCGTCCTCACGTTATCGGATGAATTCATTGACTGACGCCCGGTCCGTGGATCGACCGTGGCCACGTGCTACGCCCGCTCATGGATTCCGAATCGGCCTCGTCCGGTACCCCGCCCGCGCGCGGCGCGACCGACCCCGAACGCCCCGCCGCTGCCGCGACCGATCGTACCCGCGACACGAACGTCTCGGGCTGGGATGCCATGGACCTCGACTCGCTCGCGATTCTCGGCACGGCTCCGTGCTGGATGACGACCTCGGAGCGGCTGCTGCTCTACGCGATCGCGTTCGCCTCGCGACCGCGCCGCTACCTCGAGATCGGCACCTTCCGCGGCGGGTCGGCCGCGATCGTCGGAGCCGCGATGGACGCGTCGCGCAATCCGGGGCGTATGGTCTGCATCGACCCCGAGCCGCAGGTCGAGCCCGCCGTCTGGGAGCGGATCGCCCACCGCGCGACCTTGATCGCCGGCCCATCACCCGACGTCCTCGACGAGGCGATGCGCTCGGCGGGCGGGCGCTTCGACCTGGCGCTCGTCGACGGCGACCACACCGGCAGCGGCGCGCGCCGTGACCTCGAGGGCCTGCTCGGTCGGCTTGAGCCCGGGGCGCACGTCCTCTGCCACGACGGCCACTTCCCCGAGGTGGCGCGTGCGATCGAGGAGTTCCGCCGCGCCCACGCACCCGGAATCGACGACGCGGGCCTGCTCACCATGGACGTCTCCTGGGCCGGAGAAGGGGCCGAGCGCACCGGCCCCTGGGGCGGACTCCACCTGCTGCGTTTTCGCTGACCGGGCACGCATTCGCGCGGGCGCGAGCTCGGCCGCACCTGCGTCGCGCCCGGGGACCCGCGGGCCGCCGGGCGGCGACGCGACCCGCTTCGTGATACCCCCGTCCCCGGGAACCCCGATCCGTGAAGCCCGAGCAGATCGCCGAACGGCTGACGCCGTTTCTCGAACGCCAGACCGGGGCGCGCGTGCGGCTCGAAGGCGTGCGCTCGATGACCGGCGGCGCCACGCGGGAGGCATTCCGGCTCGACGCGACCATCGAGCGCCCGGGCGAGGCCTCCGCAGTCCACCCGCTCGTGCTGCTGGTCTTCCGCCGCGGTGGCCAGCGCGCGTTCGGAGCGGCCGAGGAGTTCCGCCTGCTCGAGGCACTCGGCCGCGCGGGGGCCCCGGTGCCGCGTCCCTTCGCGGCCGGCGAGGAGGCACTCGGGCGTCCGTTCTACCTCATGGAGTACGTCCCGGGCGAGGCGATCGGCCGCCGCATCGTGCGCGAGGAGCGCTTCGCCGCCGCGCGCGAGGTCCTGCCCGGGCAACTCGCACGCGCTCTCGCGGCGATCCACCGCGTGCCGGTCGACGACGGCGCATTCGACTTCCTGCCGGGCGCGAAGCCCGGCGAGCCGATCGCGGCGAGTGAGGTCGATCGCCTCGAGCAACTCTACCGCATGGTCGCCGTCGAGCTGCACCCGGTCTTCGAACTCACGCTGCGCTGGCTGCGCGCGAATTTCCCGGCCGCCGCCGGCGACGGCGCACCCGCGCTGGTCCACGGCGACTTCCGCATCGGTAACGTCTTGGTCGACGAGGGCGGCTTGCGAGCCGTGCTCGACTGGGAACTCGCCCACCGCGGCGATCCGCTCGAGGATCTCGGCTGGATCTGCGTGCGCTCCTGGCGCTTCGGCAACGACCACCGGACACTCGGCGGCATCGGCGATCGCGAGGCGCTCTTCTCCGCCTACGAGGAGGCGACCGGCCGCCCGGCCGACCGGGCAGCGCTCCACTTCTGGGAAGTTTACGGCAACCTGCGCTGGGGCGTGTTCACGCTCGTGCAGGTGCGCGGGTTCCTCGAGAAGGTCGTGCCGAGCATCGAACTCGCGAGCATCGGCCGTCGCACCGCCGAGACCGAGTGGGAGCTGCTGAACCTGGTCGAGGGGAGAGCGCGCTGATGCAGGATCGCCCCACGGTGCACGAACTGCTCGACGCGCTCGGTCGCTTCCTCGACGAGGAGATCGTCCCGGCGACCGACGGTCGCCGGCAGTTTCTCGCACGGGTCGCCGCCAACGTCGCCCGCATGGTCGACCGCGAACTCGCCGCGGAGGAAACCCAGCTCGTCGAGGAGTGGAGCCGGCTGCAAACGCTCCACGCCGTCGCCACGGGAAGCCCGCCAAGCGATCCGAAGCCGGGCGACCGCGAGGCCCTCCGTACCGCGATTGCGGGCGCGACCGGCGAACTCTGCCGCCGCATCCGCGCCGGCGAGGTCGATGCGGAGGGCGGGCTGCGAGCCGCGGTCCTCGATCACCTGCGCCGAACCGTGCGCGACAAGCTCGTCGTCTCCAACCCGTCCTGGCTCGAGGCCGACACGGCCCCGGCCTCCGCGACGAAGGGAGAATGAAGGTGGAACGGGTCTTGCGACCCTGATAGGACGAGAGTTCGTTTTCGAACCGCATTCCCGACCGGAGCAACGCAAGGAGCGAGACATGGCAGGCATTTCCGAGGTGAGCGACAGCACGTTCGAGGCCGAGGTGTTGCTTTCCGCGACACCCGTCCTCATCGACTTCTGGGCGCCATGGTGCGGCCCGTGCCGGGCGATCGCCCCGGTCGTCGAGGAACTCGCGCTTGAATACGCGGGCAAACTGAAGGTCGTGAAGATGAACGTGGACGACAACCCCCAGACGCCCGGCAAGTACGGGGTGCGCGGCATCCCGAACCTGATCGTCTTCAAGGGTGGCAAGGTGGCCGAGCAGATCGTGGGCGCCGTCCCGAAGGCCCGTCTCGCCAAGGCGATCGACTCCGTCGTCACCGTCTGAGGTCGACGGCGCCGCGGCGACGCGGCGCCGCCCGAAACACGCCCCCCGGCCGCACGGAGTTGCAGCCGGGAGGGCGATTTTTGCCGGTCGATGGTATCGACCGGTGATCCGTGAGACGCTCCCCGCGATCGGTCCGTCCGGTCGAACGAGCCCCGGCCCCGTCGATCGAAGGGATCGACGCCCCCGCCGCGGCCCTGCAAGGAGGGAGCAAGCATGGGTCTGGAATCCTTGATCGTCTCGTTGCTCATCGGTGGCATCGCCGGCTGGCTCGCGGGCCAGGTCATGAGTGGTGGCGGCTTCGGCCTGATCGGCGACATCGTCGTCGGCTTCGTGGGCGCCCTGGTCGCGAACTGGCTCTTCCCGGCTCTCGGCATGACGATGGGCGGCGGTTGGACCGGCGCGATCCTCCCGTCCACCATCGGCGCGATCCTCGTTCTGGGTCTGCTTCGCCTCCTCGGGCGCTAGCGGGCCGCAACTCCGCGTCGCGCGCGCGCAAGACCGCGCAGGCGGCGGGTGCGGCCGGCCGGGGATGGAACGAACCTGCGAGGGCGTGGTGGCTGCGGCCGCCACGCCCTCTGCGCTTCAGAACAGGTGGCGGCGCATGCTGATGTTGAGCACGAGCCCGAGTCCCGCCATGAGCGTCACCAGCGACGACCCGCCGTAGCTGAAGAACGGCAGCGTGATGCCGACGACGGGCAGGAGCCCGGTCGTCATGCCGAGGTTGATCACCGCCTGCCAGAACACGTTGGCGAGCACGCCGAAGGCGATCAGGGCTCCGAAGCGGTCCTTCGCACGGCCGACGACGACGAGCCCCCGGAACACGAGCAGCAGGTAGAGTGTGATCAGCAGGAGCGCTCCCATGAATCCCCACTCCTCGGAGTAGACCGAGAAGATGAAGTCGGTGTGCTGCTCGGGCAGGAAGTCGAGCTGGTTCTGCGTGCCGTTCAGGAAGCCCTTGCCGCGCAATCCACCCGAGCCGATCGCGATCTTCGACTGGATCACGTGGTAGCCCGACCCGAGCGGGTCGAGTTCGGGGTTGAGGAAGGTCTCGATGCGCTTCAACTGGTAGGGCTTCAGGTGCGACTTGACGAGCGGGAACGCCGGGATGGCGAGCGCCGCCGCCGCGATCAGCAGGAGCCAGGTCGTCCGGCTGAGCCCGGCGAGCACGACCATGCTCGCTGCGACGAGCACGAAGATGCCGGCCGTGCCCAGGTCGGGCTGCTTCAGGATGAGCAGGACCGGTGGCAGCGTCATGGCGGCCGGCAAGAGCAGGTCGCGCGGCCCCAGCCCCTCGACCGGGTCGTGGCGATGGAAGTGGCGCGCGAGCATGACGATGAGCGCGAGCTTCCCCATCTCCGAGGGCTGGATCGACACCGGCCCGAGAGAGATCCAGCGCCTCGATCCCGAAACGACCGTGCCGATGAACGGCAGCGAGAGGAGCATCAGCAGTCCCACGGCGTATCCGATCGGCGCCCATGCCTCGATCTTGCGGTAGTCGAACGAGCACATGAGCAGCGCCGCGAGGAGTCCGGCCGTGCCCCACATGGCCTGCTTCCAAGCGAACGAATGCGCCGTGGGATGCGCCGGGTCGAAGGTCGCGCTGTAGACGGTCACCCCGCCGAGCGACACGATCGCGACCATCGTCGCGAGCAGCAGCACGTCGAAGTGCGACAGCAGCCGGCGGTCGATCATCCAGCGCAAATCAGCCCCCCTCAGCCCCGTGCTGCGCGCGGGCGTGAGAGGCCGCGCCGCACCACTTCGGAGCGTACGTCTTCGTCGATCTCCACGCGGCCGGGGCGCAGGGCCGCCGCCGCGAGACGGGCCGCCTGCCGCTCGGTTTCGAGCGCCGGCCCCTCGGGGTTGCCCGCGCCCTTGCCCGCGCCGCCGCCCGTCGCGATCCGCTGGGCGGGCTCGGTTCCGCTTGCGGCCGCCTGCTGGTAGTTGCGCCCGCGCGTCATCCCGAACCAGAAGTCCGCGATGTC
Source organism: Klebsiella pneumoniae (assembly GCA_945872365.1). Lineage (GTDB taxonomy): Bacteria > Desulfobacterota > Binatia > UBA12015 > UBA12015 > REEB422. The sequence goes on along the minus strand of CAMBZJ010000007.1, from coordinate 24,818 downwards.
GCGGGCGATCGGCGCCGCGGTGGCGCCGCCGCCGGTACCGGCGTGCTCGACCAGCACGGCGATCGCGATCTCCGGCTTCTCGACCGGGGCGAAGGCGACGAACCAGGCGTGGTCGCGCAGGTGACGGGCGAGCCCGGCGGTCTTCATCTGGTGCGCCATGCGGAAGACCTGCGAGGTGCCGGTCTTGCCGCCCATGAGGATCGTCGGCAGCTTCGCCTTCTTGCCGGTGCCGCCCGGCGCGTTGACGACGTCGCGCAGCGCATCGCGGATCTGGAGCAGGGTCGTCTTGCGCAGGCCCGCGACGCCGGCGACCTCCGGCTCCATCTGCTGGACGACGTCACCGGTCGGGCCCTCGATCCGGTCGACGTAATGCGGCCGGAAGCGAGTACCGCCGTTGGCGACGGTGGCGATCACGTTGGCCATCTGCAGCGGGGTCGCGAGCACATAGCCCTGTCCGATGGCGACGGAGAGCGTCTCGCCCGCGAACCACTCCTCCTTGTAGCGCTTGAGCTTCCAGTCCGCGGTCGGGATGAGCCCGGCCTTCTCGTGGTCGAGCGCGATGCCGGTGGGCTCGCCGAGGCCGAAGCGGTGCGCGTACTCGGCGATCGTGTCGACGCCGAGCTTCTGCCCGACCTGGTAGAAGTAGACGTCGCAGGAGTGGACCAGCGCGTCGTGCAGGTCCACCGATCCGTGGCCGCGGCGGTTCCAGCAGTGGTAGTCGCGATTCGCGAAGTGGTAGCTGCCGGGGCAGAAGACCCGCGTGAACGGCGTGACGACGCCGGTTTCGAGCGCCGCGGCGGCCGTGATGATCTTGAAGGTCGATCCCGGCGGATAGAGCCCCTGGATCGCCCGGTCGTTGAGCGGCTTCGCCTTGTCGGTCATCAGCCGTTTCCACGCGGTCGGGCCGATGCCGCGTACGAACTCGTTGGGGTCGAAGGCGGGCTTGCTCGCGAGCGCGAGAACGCTGCCGTTGTTCGGATCGAGCACCGCGATCGCGCCCTCGCGTCCTTCGAGCATCTGTTCCGCGAAGGCCTGAAGCCGCAGGTCGAGAGTGAGCACCATGCTGTTGCCCGGGGTCTCGGGAACCTCGGAGAGGACACGCAGGCGGCGGCCCAGCGCGTCGACCTCGATCTGGCGTCCGCCCGGGGAGCCCCGGAGCACGGATTCGTAGGCCTTCTCGGTGCCGAACTTCCCGATCATGTCGCCGCCGCGATAGTCGGATCTCGATCCGAGTTCGTTCTGCGAGATCTCGCCGACGTACCCGAGGAGGTGGGAGGCGACCTCGTGGCGCGGGTAGGTGCGCTGCGGACCGAGTTCGAGTCCGATGCCGGGCCATTCGAGGCGATGCGTCTCGAGCGGCACCACGACCTTCTCGAAGTCGACGTCGCGGAAGATCACCGTCGCCTCGTAGGGGGGCCGTTGGCGGGTCGAAGCGATCAACTGCTCGCGCGTGGGCGGCTCGGCGCCGAGGAATTCGCTCACCTGGCGGATGGTCTCTTCCAGGTTCTTCGCGTCCTCGGGGACCACGACCACGTCGAAGGAGGAGCGGTTGTCGACGAGCGCCTCGCCGTTGCGGTCGAGGATCACGCCGCGCGTCGGCGCGATGCGGCTCACGCGCATGCGGTTGCTCTCGGACAGGTTGAGCCAGTTCGCGCCCTGGCCGACCTGAAGGACGAAGAGCCGCGCGGTGACCGCGAGAAACGCGACCGCGACGAATACTGCCGCGAGTGCGGCGCGTCGGCGCAGGTCGTCGGGTGCCTCGCGATCATTTAGTGGCAGTTGCACGCGCCCTCCTCCCCGTTCGGTAGGCGTTCAACTGCGCGTCGAGCAGGCCGAAGACAAACGGTGCGCAGACCAGCGCGAGGAGCGCTTCGAGTCCGAGGACCCGGCCGACGCTCCACCACGGCACCTCCTGCCGGTGCAGCAGGGCGAAGTAGAGTAGGGCGATCGCGATCTTCACGAGTTCGCCGAGCGCGACCGCCGCGACGTTCGAGGCAGGGTTCTCCATCCATAGTCGCCTCGACAGGAGATAGATTACCCCGAAGACGAGCGTGGTGGTCAAGCAGTTCAGTCCGGGTGCGGGGCCGGTGTAGGTGTCGATGAGGTAGCCGAGCAGGAAGGCGCCGACGGCTCCCATCGGCGAGTGCTCGTGCAGGCCCAGGTACACGGCGAGAATCAGCGCCAGGTCCGGAGCCACCGGGAGGAAGGGAACGTCGCGGGCGAGACTCGCCTCGAGTGCGACGGCGAGTGCGCCGGCGACGGCGAGGACGACGGCGCGCCGCACGTTCAGCGCGACCCTTCGCCGGCAGGCCCGCCGCCAGCCTGCGGCGCGGACGGGTGCGTGGGCGCGGAAGCTGCGGCCGGATCGATGGCGGCCGGGGCCCCGGCCGCCTCCGCCGCCGGCGTCGCAGGCGCGGTCGGCGCCCCGCCGGAGTGGTCCGCCGCCGGTGCGCGCACATCCTTGCGTGCATGGGGGCGTGAGGTTTCCGGGGGCAGATCGCTCGTCGCCGGAGCCACGACCAGCACCTCCTCCACCTTCGAGAAGTCCACGGACGGTCGAACCTCCGCGCTCTGGAAGAGACCGCGCTCGCCCGGGATGATCCCGGTGATCGTCCCGAGCGGCACGCCCTTGGGGAAGGTGCCGTCGAGGCCCGAGGTGACGATCTCGTCGCCGACGCGGATCTCCTCGCCGCGCTTCACGTACTTGAGCGTGCACCCCGCGTCGGAGCCGCCCTCGACGATGCCCCGGGCGCGGGAACGCGCGACGATCGCGTCGATCCCGCTCGACGGATCCTCGATGAGCAGCACCCGGGCGGCGCTCGGACTCGCCGCGAAGACCTGTCCCACCACGCCGTCGGTCGAGATGACCGCCATACCGACCGCGATCCCGTCGAGCGTGCCCTTGCCGAGCGTCGCCGAGCGGAACAGGCCCTTCATCTCCGCGCTCGTCACCCGCGCGGCCACGCCTTGTCCGGGGATGCGATCGCGCAGGTCGAGCAGCGCCTGCAGGCGCTCGTTCTCGCGCTCGAGGTCGGTCGTCGTCTCGCGACGGGCGTCGAGCTCGCGCAGGCGCTTGCGCAACCAGGCCGTTTCCTCGCGGGCCCCCACGAGGTCGACGTAACTCGTCCAGACGCGCGAGAACGCGCCGCGCACCGCCCCGAGTCCCCGGTCGAGCGGCGCCATGATCTCGAGCAGCGTCGTCCCGAGCGGGTCGATCCGGCGCTGCCCCCGGGCGTTCCCGACGAGCAGGAAGGTCGAGACGAGCAGCAGCAGGCCGGTCGTGAGCAGGACCGAGTGGCGGCGGAGAAAGGAGATCACCATGGCCGGTTCAGGAGGGCGGGCTCCCGGAGTCGATGCTCCCCGGGAGAGCGGGATACGGCGTCTTCATCCGCGGGTGGCCGCTACTGGATGGTGACGTCCTTGAGCAGGTTGAGTTCGTCGAGGATCTTGCCGGCACCGACCGCCACCGCGGTGAGGGGATCTTCCGCGATCATGATGGGGAGGCCCGTCTCCTCGCGCAGCAGTACGTCGAGGTTGCGCAGGAGGGCGCCTCCGCCCGCGAGCACGATGCCCTTGTCGACGATGTCGGAGGCGAGTTCCGGGGGGCAGCGCTCCAGGCCGATACGCACCGCCTCGACGATCTGGTTGATCGGTTCGAGCAGCGAGTCGCGGATCTCCTCGTCGGAGATCTCGACCGTCTTGGGGACGCCGGCGACCAGGTCGCGGCCCTTGATCTCCATCGTCTGGATCTCGTTGGACGGGTAGGCCGACCCGATCGTGATCTTGATGAGCTCCGCGGTGCGCTCGCCGACGAGGAGATTGTACTTGCGCTTGATGTACTGCGTGATCGCCTCGTCCATCTTGTCGCCGCCGACGCGGACCGATTTGGAGAAGACGACGCCCGAGAGCGAGATGACCGCGACCTCGGTGGTCCCGCCACCGATGTCCACGATCATGTTGCCGGTCGGCTCGGTGATCGGCATGCCGGCTCCGATCGCGGCGGCCATCGGTTCTTCGACCAGGTAGACCTCGCGGGCGCCGGCCGACTCGGCCGACTCGCGGACCGCTCGCTTCTCGACCTCGGTGCAGCCGAACGGCACGCAGATGATGATCCGGGGCCGGATGAGCGTCTTGCGCTTGTGGATCTTCTGGATGAAGTAGCGCAGCATCGCCCCGGTGATCTCGAAGTCGGCGATGACGCCGTCCTTGAGGGGCCGGATGGCGACGATGTTGCCCGGCGTGCGGCCGAGCATGCGCTTGGCTTCAGCGCCGACCGCGAGCACGCGCCGGCCGCTCGAACGCTCCTGTTGGACGGCGACCACCGAGGGCTCGTTGCAGACGATGCCCTGGCCCTTGAGATAGATCAGGGTGTTCGCGGTTCCGAGGTCGATCGCGAGGTCATTGGAGAACCAACCCAGCAGCGAATCGAAGATCATGGTCGACCGCGCCCCCCGCTCCGGTCTGGCCGCCACACGCGCAGCGGGCTCAGCGAAGCCACGTTGCCCTACCAAATGCCGCTCGGCGCGGCAACGGCCCGGCGAGGTTTTCGCACCGAATTCGTATCGAATTCGCATGCGTCGATCGCGCCGCTACGGTGCGCAGCGGGCGAGTCGCGCAAGAGTGATGCGAGCGATCGCGGCGGGTCGCGCCGACCAGCCGAATCGAAGGCTCTCCGTGACCGTTTTCGGGATCGTGAGTCGCGCGTTGCCCGGAGCCGCCGTCCGGATTAGTCTCCGCCCCCATGCTGCACGTCCTTCGCGCGCACAAGAACTCCAAGGCGGTCTGGGTGACCCTCGCCTTGATCATCGGTGTCTTCACCTTCTGGGGGGTGGGGGTCGGCATCAACGCCGGCCAGACGGTCAACGAGGTGGCCACCGTGAACGGCCGGCCCGTCGATCAGGTCCAACTCCTGCGGGCCGAGAATAACCTGGTCCAGACCTACCGGGACGCACTCAAGGGCCAATTCACCCCGGAACTGCGCAAGGGGCTGAATCTGCGGCAGAAGGCCCTCGACAGCCTGATCGACCGGGAGGTCCTCGCCGACCGGGCCGACAAGCTCGGGCTCACGATCGGCGACCAGGAACTGCGCGACTCGATCGCGACGAACCCGTCCTTCCTCGTCGGAGGCCGGTTCAGCAAGGAAAACTACCTCCGGGCGCTGCGCTACGCGAACCTCTCCCCGGCCGAGTTCGAGGACGGGATGCGCAAGGAACTCGCGATCGAGCGGCTCCAGAACGTGGTCTGGGACGGCGTGACCATCGACGACAGCGCCGTCCGTGACGCGATCCTGTCGCGTGACGAAAAACGCAGCATCGCCTACGTGAAGGTGAAGGCTTCGGACTATACCCTGCAGGTCCCGGTGAGCGGCGAGGTCCTCAAGCAGTTCTACGAAGCCAACGTCGGCCGCTATTCCTACCCGGAACGGGTCAGGATCGAGATGATCGCCTACCCGGCCGAGAAGGTCGCTGCGGCCGTCGCGGCGACCGACCTCGAGATTGCCGACGAGTACCAGGCCCATCTCGCCGATCGTTACACCCAGCAGGCCGAGGTTCGGGCGCGCCACATTCTCGTGAAGGCCGGCGAGGACGCCGACGCCGAGACCCGCGCGGCTGCCCGCAAGAAGGTCGAGGGCTACCGCAAGCAGATCCAGGACGGGGCGAGCTTCGAAAAGGTCGCCCGCGAGCACTCCGAGGACGCCGGATCGGCCGTCCAGGGCGGCGAACTCGGCTTCTTCGGCAAGGGCAGGATGGTCAAGTCCTTCGAGGACGCCGCCTTCGCGCTCCAGCCCGGCCAGTTGAGCGAGATCGTCGAGACGCCCTTCGGCTTCCACCTGGTCCAGGTCGAGGAGGTCCACCAAGAGCGCCAGCAGTTGCTCGACGAGGTGCGGGCCGACATCGCGAAGTCGATCTCCGACTCGCGCGCCAAGGAGGCGGTGCTCGCGCTCGCCAAGCAGGACCAGGCGGCCTGGGTGGGGGGCAAGTCTCCCGACGAGATCGCGCAGGCGCGCGGCCTCCAGGTCGATCGCCCCGAGCCCATCGGGCGCGGCGGCTCGCTCCCGGGCGTCGGAGCCGCCTTTGCCGTGAACAACGCGGTATGGGACCTCGCGCCCGGCGGCCTGACCGTGCCGATCGACGCGAACGGCACCTGGGTCGTGGCCCGCATGGTCGAGAAGGTGGCGCCCGCGCCGAAGGCCTTCGACTCGGTGAAGGAACAGGTCGAGACCGCCTATCGCCTGCAAGAGGGCAGCAAGCTCGCGCGTGCGGCCGCCGACAAGCTCGTCGCCACGGCAAAGAGCGACGGCTCGCTGTTCAAGGCGGCCGGCGCACTCCGGGGCGAGGTCGAGAAGACCGATGCCTTCACCCGGGGCGGCCCCTTCGTTCCCGGGCTAGGCGCCGGCACCCTATTCAAGGAGAGGGCGTTCGCCCTGACCGACGCGAATCGCCTTGCCGACCAGCCGGTCGAGGTGGCCGGCGACTGGATCGCGATGGAACTCGGCGAGGTCCAGAAGCCCGGCGACGAGGAGATCACCAAGCAGGTGCCGGCCATGCGCAAGTCGATGCTGGAGCAGCGCCGCGCGGGGGTGTTCACGCGCTACCTGAACGAACTCAAGCAGAAGGCGCAGATCGCCGTGGATCGGCAGAAGGTCGAGTCGCTGCCGACGATCTGAGGACGGCGACGTCCGCCGCCGGATCCTGATGAGCGACGCTTTCGAGATCCGAGGTGGACGCCGGGGCGGCGTGCTGCTGGTGCATGGCTTCACCGGAACGCCCCAGGAAATGGAGCCGCTCGCGGCACCGCTCGCGGCCGCGGGTTGGGACGTCGTCGGTCTTCGCCTGCCCGGCCACGGCGCGGCATTGCCCGACGAACCGAACCACCAGGAGGCCTGGCGCGCGGCCGTCCGCGACGGCTTCGAGGAGCTGGCGCGGACCCACGGTGATGGTCGTGTCGCGGTCGTCGGACTCTCGATGGGGGCGCTGCTCGGCCTCGACCTCGCGCTCGCCGAGCCGCGACGGCTCGCGGCGCTGGTCACGCTCTCGCCGGCCATCAGCCTGCCGGCCCGGCTGCGCGCGACCCTGCGCACCGTCGACTGGCTCGCGCCCCGACGCCTGCGCGCCCGCCGGCTCGACAAGTCCGAGAGCGACATCCGCGACGACGTCGCGCGTGCCGCGCATCCGAAGTCGGCCCCGGTGACGGTGGACGCGGCGCTCTCGTTCGACCGGCTGCGCCGCAGCGTGCGCCGCCGCATCCGCCGCGAGGGGCGGTCGACTTCGCTCCCGATCCTCGTCGTGCATGCGCGTCGCGACCGGGTCTGCCCGATCTCGGGCGCACGCTGGCTCACCCGGCGCATGGCCGCGGCCTCGCCGGAGTTCCACGTGCTCGAGCGCAGCGGTCACGTGATCCCGGTCGACCTCGAGGGCCCGGCCGCGACGGTGCTGGTGCTCGACTTCCTCCGTCGTCGCGTCGTCGCGGCCTGAGTCCGCCCGGTTCGCCTCAGGTATCGAGGGACTGGGCGCGCGGCCGCCGCGCCCGGAACAGCTCGCCCCAGAGTTCGCCGACCGAGGCGACGCCGGTCACCTGCAGGCCCTCGGGTGCCTTCACCGATCGCGCAGTCGCGGCGGGGACGATCGCGCGCGCGAAGCCGAGCTTCGCGGCCTCGCGCAGGCGCGTGTCGGCGTGGCGCACGGCGCGCACCTCGCCGGCGAGTCCGACCTCGCCGAACAGGACGAGATCGCCCGGGAGCGGCTGGTCGCTCGCGCTCGAGCCGATCGCTGCGATGATCGCGAGGTCGGCCGCCGGCTCGGTCACGCGGATGCCGCCGGCGATGCTGACGAAGAGATCGTGCTCGTAGAGCTTGAGTCCGGCGCGCTTGTCGACGATCGCAGTCAGCACCGCGACGCGGTTCGAGTCGAGCCCGAGGGTGGTGCGGCGCGGCATCGCAAGGGCGGACTTTGCGGCAAGCGCCTGGACCTCGACCAGCAGCGGCCGCGTCCCCTCGACCGTCGGAAAGACGACCGATCCCGGCGCCCCCTTGGGCCGCTCGGCGAGCAGTACGGCGGAGGGATTCGCGACGTCGCGCAGGCCGCCCTCGCCCATCTCGAAGACGCCGACCTCGTTGGTCGGACCGAAGCGGTTCTTGACCGCGCGCAGCAGTCGCAGTCCGCCGTCGGAGTCGCCCTCGAAGTAGAGTACCGTGTCGACGACGTGCTCGAGCACCCTCGGCCCGGCGATCGTGCCCTCCTTGGTCACGTGACCGATCAGGATCGTCGGCCGCCCCGACGTCTTCGCCATCGTGACGAGCGCCGCCGCGCACTCGCGTACCTGCCCGACGCTGCCGGGCGCCGAGGTGAGTTCGCGCGAGTGCATGGTCTGGATCGAGTCGACCAGCACCACGGCGGGATCGACCGCCTCGATCTGTGCGAGCACCTCCTCGACGCAGGTCTCGGGCAGGATCAGGACGTCGCCGCCGCAGCCGAGCCGGTCGGCGCGGAGCTTCACCTGCTCGGGGGACTCCTCGCCGCTCACGTAGAGCGCCTTCAGGCCGCGTCGCCCCAATTCGCCGAGGACCTGCAGCGAGATCGTCGACTTTCCGATGCCCGGGTCGCCGCCGAGCAGCGTCGCCGAGCCGGCGACGATGCCGCCGCCGAGCACCCGGTCGAGTTCGGCGAGCCCGGAGGACAGCCGCTTGCCGGCCTGGGGCGCGACGCTCGAGAGCGGTATCGGCTTCGCGTCGCGCGCCGCACCGATCGCGATCGAGGTGCGCTGCGAGGCCGCAGCCGTGCGCGGCACGGCGACCTCCTCGACGACGCTCTCCCAGGTGTCGCACTCGGGACAGCGGCCGACCCACTTGGAGAACTGCGAGCCACATTGCTGGCAGACGAAGGTGCTGCGCGCCTTGGCCACGGTGCGGCTTACCACATCCCCGCAAGCGGCCCAGGGCAAGGAGGACATGAGGAGTTACGGCCGGCGCCGCGGCGCGGCGGACAGGGCCGGTTCGTGCCGGCTCCCTGGAGGAATCTCCCGGCGCGAGCCCCCCCCCCGAGCGCCCGCTTGCGCCGGCGAGCCGACACGGGGATTCCGGGTCGCCTTGACCGTGCGGGCCGGGACCGGGAATAAGGGTGGACGTGCCGGTCCGCCGGCCTCTTCCCGTCCGCCCCCTTGCGTGCGACGGTCCGAAGTTTCCGGACCGTCGGACTCGAACGGAGAACCGACGCCATGCTCGTGAAGACCAGATCGAGAATCGCCCTCGCCCTCGCGCTTTCCGCGGGCGCGTTGCTCGCCCCCGTCGCAGCCCGGGCCGACGCCGGTGCAGGCCCCGCCGTCGGGTCGACGCTCGGCAAGGACAACTGCAAGTCGGCCGAGGGGCTGCTGCCGGAGGAGATCCTCGCCCACTACTGCAAGGGCGAATACGAGAACAAGGTCGTCGAGTGGAAGAGCTTCAACTTCCCGCCCGACTTCGCCACCGCGAGCGAGAAGAACGCCGGGCGCTTCGACCTCGACGCCGACGGCGGGATCATCGAGAAGTCGACCGGCAAGCTGCCGCCGCACATCTACGGATTCCCGTTCCCGAAGATCGATCCGGCCGATCCCAGGGCCGCGGCCAAGGCGGTATGGAACTACTTCTACATGACCCTGTCCTACGGCAACCTGCACGCCCAGTCGCAGGTGAACTGGGTCGGGGCGACGTCGCTCGAACGGCGCTCGGACCAGGACGTGCACTTCTTCTACTACGACGGCCAGCCCGCGAAGCGCCAGATCGAAAACCCGCAGAACTTCCTCTCGCAGGCGCTCATCGAGACCCAGGCGCCGGCCGATCTCAACGGCACCTCGGCGCTCGCCTGGCGCTATCGCGACTCCAACAAGCGCGACCAGGCTTGGGCCTACGTGCCGGCGCTGCGCCGCGCGCGCTCGGTCAGCCCGTCGAACCGCTCGGACGGCTTCCTCGGCTCCGACATGAGCCAGGACGACGGACCGTTCTTCGACGGGAAGCCCGAGGACTTCAACTGGACGTTCAAGGGTGAAGTCGACGGCCTGCGCTTCGTCGACCCGCGCAACCTCGAGGGCAAGTACGACGCGAAGTGGCAGCCGAACGGCGGCTGGCGCTTCTTCTGGCCCGAGGGCAAGGAACTAGGCTACGACGATCCCGCGTGGAAGGGCGTCGCCTGGGCGCCGATCGGCTCGGCTCTCGCGAAGCGCAAGTTCTACGTCGTCGAGGGCGTGCCCAAGGATCGCTACTACCTCTTCGGCAAGCTCGAACTGTGGCTCGACAAGGAGTCGTTCCAGGGCGCCTGGAACCGCAAGTTCGACTGGAAGGGCGAATTGCTGAACACGATGCAGGTCATGGCGTACAATCTGCAGAAGGCGACGCGCCCCGACGGCACGGAGGACTACATCCAGGGGTCCAACCTCTCCTTCCAGTGCGCCGAGAACGTGAAGATGAACCGCGCGACGGTCGCCGGCCGCAAGACGAGCCCGAATTCGGCGCTCGATGTGATGGTGACCTACGATCCGAAGGACTTCACGGTCGAGGCCCTCGCGCGCGCCGGCAAGTAGTCGAAAACGCCCGAACCCCGGGCTGTCAACCGCGTCGACCCGACGAGGTTGACAGCCCTGGCGTGCTCGCCTAGCAGCCCCGCATGGCGGCCTGGGAGCAACTGCGCGCGGAGTTGGCAGAACTCGACCGGCGCGCGCTGCTGCGTTCGCGGCGCGTGGTCCGCGGCGCCCAGGGGCCCGAGGTCGAGATCGAGGGCCGCCGGCTGGTCTGCCTGGGCTCGAACAACTACCTCGGCCTCGCCGCCGACGAGCGCGTCGTCCTCGGCGCGATCGCGGCGCTCGCCGAGGTCGGCGCCGGGGCGGGGGCTTCGCCATTGCTCGGCGGCCACATGGAGGATCACGATTCGCTGGAGCGGGAACTCGCGGCCTGGCTCGGTGCGGAAGCGGCGTTGCTCTTCGGCTCGGGCTACCACGCGAATATCGGCGTGCTCGCGGCGCTGGTCGGCGAGGGCGACGCGATTTTCAGCGACGCGCTGAACCACGCGAGCCTGATCGACGGTTGCCGCCTGTCGCGTGCCGCGGTCCACGTCTACCCGCACCGCGACGTCGATGCGCTCGACCGCCTGCTCGCGGCGTCGCCGGCGCGCCGCAAGCTCGTCGCGACCGACTCGGTGTTCAGCATGGACGGGACCCGGGCCCCGCTCGACGCGATCGTCGTGAGCGCCGAACGCCACGGCGCCTGGATCCTGCTCGACGAGGCGCATGCGACCGGCGTGTTCGGTCCGACCGGCGCCGGGCTCGCCGAGGAGCTCGGACTCGGCGAGCGGATCGCCGTGCGCATGGGGACGCTCGGCAAGGCGCTCGGCGGCTACGGTGCGTTCGTCGCGGGTTCGCGCGAGATGATCGACCTGCTGCTGAACCGTGCGCGCGCCTACGTCTTCTCCACCGCCCTGCCGCCGCCGGTCGTCGCCGGGGCGCGGATCGCGGTCGGCATCGCCCGCACCGACGACGCCCGCCGGGAGCGCCTGTGGCGCGGCGCGCGCCGGCTGCACGAGGGGTTGCTCGCGGCCGGGCTCGAGGTGCCACCGCTCGAGTCGCCGATCGTGCCGCTCCTCGCGGGCTCCGCCGAGGCGGCACTCGCCTGGGCCGCGCGCGCATTCGCCGACGGCGTCTGGGCGCCTGCGGTCCGGCCGCCCACGGTTCCCGAGGGGAGCGCGCGACTGCGACTCACGCCGATCGCGACCCACCGCGACGACCACCTCGAACACGCGATCGACGTCCTCGTGCGCGCAGCCCGCGGGCGTGCCGGGGAGGTCGCATGAGCATCGCCGAACTCGACCATCGCCACCTCTGGCACCCGTTCACGCAGATGAGCGACTGGCTCGCCGACGAGCCACTCGTCGTCGTCTCGGGGGAGGGCAACTGGCTCGTCGACGAGCGCGGTCGACGTTTCCTCGACGGGGTGTCGTCGCTCTGGTGCAACGTGCACGGTCACCGCCACCCGGCGATCGACGCCGCGGTCGTGGAGCAACTGGGCCGCATCGCCCACACGACGATGCTCGGGCTCACGCACCCCGGGGCGGCGGAACTCGCGGCCCGCCTCGTCGGCATCGTACCCGAGGGGCTCACGCGGGTGTTCTACTCCGATGCCGGCGCGACCGCGGTCGAGATCGCGCTCAAGATGGCCTTCCAGTATTGGCGGCTGCGCGGTCACCCCGAGCGGCGTCGCATCGCTTCGCTCGCCGACGCCTACCACGGCGACACGATCGGTGCGGTCGCGATCGGCTACAGCGAGACCTTCCATCGCCACCACGAGGACCTGCTCTTCCGCGACGTGGTGCGGATCCTGCCGCCGCACGTCTTCCGCTGGCGCAACGGCCTCTCCGGGGACGCCGCCGTCGCGGCGGCGCTCGACGACGCGCGCCGCGCGATCGGCGCCCACGCGTCCGAACTCGCGGCGGTATTCGTCGAGCCGCTCGTGCAGGGCGCCGCCGGTATGTGGACGCACCCACCGGCCTACCTGGTCGGCCTCGAGCGGCTCGTCCGCGAGGCCGGCGCACTGCTGGTCTGCGACGAGGTGGCGACCGGCTTCGGGCGCACCGGCGAGATGTTCGCCTGCGGACACGCCGGGGTGCGCCCCGACCTGCTGTGCGTCGGAAAGGGTCTGACCGCCGGCTACCTGCCGCTCGCGGCGACCTTCGCGACCGAGGAGATCTTCTCCGCTTTCCTCGGCCGGTACGAGGACTTCGTGGCCTTCTTCCACGGGCACACCTACACCGGGAACCCGCTCGGCTGCGCGGCGGCGCTCGCCAGCCTCGACATCTTCGAGCGCGAGGACACGCTCGCCCGTGCGCGCGCGCGCGCCGCGCGGATCGGCGAGCTGCTCGCGCGCGAGATCGAGCCGCTCGCGCACGTCGGCGACGTGCGCCGCCACGGCCTCATGGTCGGCATCGAACTCGTCGCCGACCGCGAACGGCGCACGCCCTACGAACCGGGCGCGCGGATCGGCCAGCGGGTGTGCCAGGCGGCCCGGCGCCACGCAGTGATCCTGCGACCGCTCGGCAACGTGATCGTCCTCATGCCGCCGCTCTCGCTCACCGAGGACGAGGCGGACCTGCTCGTCGGCGCCGCGGCGGCCGCGATCCGCGAGGTGACCGAGGCATGAGCGGCCTCCGCAATACGCTCCTGGTCACCGGCACCGACACCGGCGTCGGCAAGACCTGGGTGTCGACGGGATTGCTGCGTGCATGGGTAGGCGCCGGCCTGCGGGTCGCGGCACGCAAGCCCGCGGAGACCGGCTGTGAGTCGGTCGGCGGCAGGCTCCAACCCGCCGACGCGGCGGCGCTCGCCGCCGCCGCCGGTGGCGGCGAGACGCTCGAGGCTGTCTGCCCGTACCGCTTCGCCGAGCCACTGGCACCGGCCGTGGCCGCTGCCCGCGCCGGAGTCCGCATCGACCTCGATGCCGTGGTCGATGCCTGCCGCGTGCGTGCCCGCGAAGTGGACCGGTTGCTCGTCGAAGGTGCGGGCGGCCTTCTCGTGCCGCTCACCGGTCGTGCGACCTTCGCCGACCTCGCCCGGTCGCTCGATGCGCACCTCGTCGTCGTCGTCGCTGCGCGCCTCGGCGCGATCAACCATGCGATGCTCACCTTGGAGGCAGCCCGCGCCCGCGGCCTCGAGGTCGTGGCCCTGGTCGTGAACCACGTCTCCGCCGAGACCGACCTGGCGACTTCGACGCTGGCGGAGACCCTCGCGGACCTCGGCGTCGCCCCGCGGATCGTGTCGGTTCCGCACGGCATCCCGCCCGACGCGGCACTCGCCGGCCTGGCCCGGGATCTCGCGAAGACCTGAGCCTCGACGGACTTGGGCCGCTCCCCGGCCGGCGGGGACGAAGCGACTTACTCCCGTGGCGAGACGATCTTCACGCCGAGCGTCGCGAAGCGGTTTCCGACGGCGTCGAACACGTCCACGCGTTTCACCTCGACCGTCTGGGCGAAGGCGAGACCGGGAAGATAGGTGTGCGGACGACCGCCGGGCCGCGACCGACCGTTGACGATGTCGTAGGAGTAGGTGCCCACCTGGAACGGCCCGCCGTCGATCGAGTACTCGACCTCGACGTAGATGCCGGGCGAATCGATCTTCTCACCCGATGAGTCGAGGAGCTTGTCGAAGCCGCTGTTCATGTAGCCCTCGCGCGTGCGGACCAGGGCATCGCCCCCGCGGGAGAAACGGATCGGGCTCGCTGAGTCGATGACGAAGACGAGTCCGGAACGCAGCACCGGGTGGTTCGCTTCCGGGCTCACGCCCAGCATGCCGAAGCGCCTGCCCGAGGCGTCGTAGGCGCCCATCGCGACGACTTCGACGAGATCGCCCTTGAAGATGTCCTGCGGGTCGGAGAGGAAGCCGCCCGCCTTGGCCTTGCCGTTCACGACGTCGAACGGCATCGTCGCGGACCGGGGGACCCCGTTCACCCGCAGGTCGAGGCGGATCTCGTTCCCCGCCGCGTTCGCCTTGGCGCCCGCCGGGTCGAATACCTTCGGCAGGACGAGTGCCAACAGCCCCCCGCCATATTGGGAGATCCTGAACATGCCGCTCTTCGCGATGCGGAGCGGCGACGCGGTGCCCAGCACCGGACCCACGGCGAAGTTCAACGACTGCTTGTGGGCCCGGGCCTCGCCGGAGACGAGGAGCAGTCCGCATGCGAGCAGCGAGGCTAGGCCCCGGCGGAGGATTCTGGGGTCCATGAAGACTCGCTTTCGACGGTGTCGGGGAAGGCTCTAGAGCAGTACAACAGGGAGAGTCTTGGCACGCCGTCGCATCCTTGGGAAGGGATCTTTGAAGCCGCCCCCCGACGCTGACCCGCCCGGCTTGCGGCTCTGCGAGCCCTGCCGCGGTCCCCCGGCGAGGGCCCCGGGGGGAATATTCGGAAGCCCCCCGCGGCCACCGGGGGGCCGCGGGCTTGCCTCCCGGCACCCGCCCGGACGAGAGTCGCCGCCGGACCCAACCGGAGGCAAGATGCTCAGATTCCCGAACGGATTCCTCTTCGGCGCGGCGACCGCGGCCCACCAGGTCGAGGGCGGCTGCCTAAACAATCATTGGTCGCAGTGGGAGCACGAACCCGGCCACGTCCGCGACGGCTCGACGGCCGACCTCGCCTGCGATCACTACCGGCGCTTCCACGAGGACTTCGCCCTCGCCGCGAGCCTGGGCCAGAACGCGCAAAGGATCTCGATCGAGTGGGCGCGCATCGAGCCGGAGGAGGGTCGCTTCGACGCGCGCGAGGTCGACCACTACCGCGCGGTGCTCGACTCGATCCGCGACAACGGCATGGAGCCGATGCCGACGCTGCACCACTTCACCCATCCCTCCTGGGTGGCGGCGGACGGCGGCTGGGAGAATCCCCGCATCGTCGATCGCCTCGCGCGTTGGGCGGAGTTCGCTTCGCGCTCCTTCGGCGACCGCGTCGGCACGTGGTGGACGATCAACGAGCCGATGGTCGCTCCGGCGTTGTGCTACCTGATGGGTGTCCACCCGCCTTGCGTGCGCGACATCGCGCGCGCCCTGCCAGTCGCGCGCCACGTGCTCCTCGCACACGGTGCCATGTACGGCGCCATCCACGGCGCGACGAGCCATCGTCCGAAGGTCGGGCCGGTCCTGCAGATGCCTTGGATCGATGCGTACGACCCGTCGTCTGAGGCCGATCGCGCAGCCGCGGCGCAGCAGGACTTCCTGTTCAACGAGTATTACCTCGAGGGGCTGCGCCGGGGCGTGGTCGCGCCGCCGGTGGGAGCGGGCGAGGAGATCCCGGGGCTCGCCGGTTCCTGCGACGTGATCGGCCTCAACTACTACGCGCGCATGCTGGTCTCGGCGCAGTCGGCCGCCGAGCTGGTCCACCCGGCGGGCGGTGCCGAGGCAGCGGCCCGGGGCGGGCACGGCGACGGCGCGACCGCGGCCGAGGGCATGCGCCTGCGCCGGCCCGGAGAGCCCGACCAGTTCGAGGACCAGATGGGCTGGGAGGTCTGGCCGCGCGGGCTCCGCGAGCAGTTGCTGCGACTGCGGCCGTTCGGCGTGCCGCTCTACGTGACCGAGAACGGCATGGCGACGCGCGACGATCGCGCGCGCAGCCGCCACCTGCTCGCGCACCTCGCCGAGGTGCACGCGGCGATCGGCGCCGGCGCCGACGTCCGGGGCTTTTTCTACTGGACGCTCATGGACAACTTCGAGTGGGCGGAGGGCTACACCCGCAGCTTCGGTCTGATCGAGATCGACCGCGAGCACGACCTCGCACGGCGCCCGCGCGAGGCAGCCCGGCTCTACGGCGAGATCGCGCGCCGGGGCGGGATCGAGGAGGAGATGCTGCGGCGCTTCGAGGTGAAGGCGGGCTGAGGGAGGGGCCGCGCGGTTGGCCCGCCGCGCACCCGTCTGCGAGAGGAGACCCGTGCCGATCGCGCGCATCGAGTCGCTCGCCTACGGCCCCCACGGGGTGGCGCGGGTCGACGGCAAGGTCTGGTTCGTGCGCGGGGTGGCACCGGGCGACCTGGTCGAGGTCGCCGTGCGCGAGGACCGCGGCAGCTTCGCCTGGGCGGACGTCGTCCGCGTCGTCGAGCCCGGCCCTGCGCGCCGCACGCCGCCCTGCGAGTACCTGCCGCGCTGCGGTGGTTGTCCGTGGCAGGCGGTCGACGATGCCGCGCAGGCGTCGGCCAAGGAGGCGATCGTGCGCGACCTGCTAGCGCGCGTCGGCGGGATCGCGGACCCCGAGGTGCGTCCGATCCTGCGCCCGGCCCCGTCGTTCGGTTACCGCCGGCGGCTCTCGCTGCGGATCGACCACGGCCGGGTCGGTTTCCTCGCGGCGGCCTCGCACGACCTCGTCCCGATCGAGCGCTGCCTGCTCGCCGCGCCAGTCCTCGACGGCGCACTCGCGCTCGCGCAGGCGTGGGTCGCGCGGCTGCGCACGAAGCTGAACCGGCTCGAGATCGCGAGCGTGGGCGACGACGCCCCGGCCGGGGACGGCTCGCCGACGGGGCGCTTCGTCCTCGTCGGACAGGCCGACGGCGCGTTCGCCCCGGCCGACGACGCCGCGACCGAGCGCTTTCTCGCCGAGCAGCCCCGCGTCGCCGGAGCGGTGCTGCACGGCCGCGGCTGGCGGCGCGTCCACGGCGACGACCGGGTACGCGTGCCGCTCGTCGCGCACGACGCACTGGAACTGCACGCCGGCGACTTCACCCAGGTCGGCGACGCCGGCAACGCGGCCCTGCTCGACTGCGTGCTCGGGGCCGCGGACATAGCACCGGGCGATCGCGTCGCGGATCTCTACGCCGGTGCCGGCAACCTCGCGATCCCGCTCGCGCGCCGCGGTGCCCGGGTGCGGGCGGTCGAGCGCTCGCGGTCGAGCGTCGCGGCGGGCCGCGCCAACGCGGCACGACTTGGCCTCGCCGACCTCGGGTTCGAGGACGGCGACGTGCCGCGCGTACTCGACGCCTGGATCGCAGGCGGCGTGGGTCTCGAGACCGCCGTGCTCGACCCGCCGCGCAGCGGTGCGGCCGACGCGGTCGCGCGCCTGCTCCGCCTCGCACCGCGCGCGATCGTCTACGTCTCCTGCGATCCGGCAACGCTCGCGCGCGACCTGCGCTCGCTGTCCTCCGACTACCGCCTGGCCTGGGCGCAGCCTCTCGATTTCTTCCCGCAGACCTACCATGTGGAGACGGTGGCGCGGCTCGTTCGGCGCTGATCCGGGGCCACGCGGCCTCGTTCACCCCGCGAGGAGAAGGCCCGCGATCGCGGCCTCGAACGCGATCCCAGCAAGGTTCTTCGGCTCGCGACTCTCGTCCACCACGACCGAAACCGCACGTCCTGCGGCCGCACCCGCCCAGGCCAGCCCGAGCAAGCGGAGCGCCGCTGGCTCGGCGCTCCACGCCGCAGCGAGTCCGGCGAGCAGGAAGAACCCGCCGTAGGTCGCGCGGATCTCCGAGACGCCCGTGCGGCCGATCGGTGCGATGCTGGTGAGTGCCGCGGCCGAGGATGGTCGCAATAGCCCCATGAGTCCGAGCGCCGCAGTGATCGCGGCGCCGAGGAGGGCGGGTCGGTCCATGCGGTTCGGTCCTCCGTGTGGCGCGGATGGGCGAGCCTGGATCCGCGGGATCTAGAGTCGGTCGGTCATACCCCGCCGCGCAGCACGCGCCCCGCGCGCTGCCCGGTGGGCGATCCGTCGGCGATCACCGCCTCGCCGTTCACGAAGACCCAGGGGATACCCTCGGCCCGCTGCAGCAGCCGGCGCTGTCCACCGGGCAGGTCGGTGACGACCTCGGTCGGGCGTTGGCGGATCCGCGCCGGGTCGAAAAGCACGACGTCGGCGGCGAGGCCGGGTGCGAGCAAGCCGCGGTCGAGTAGTCCGTAGAGTTCGGCGGGCCGCGCCGACAGCATGCGCACGGCGTCCTCCAGGCGAATCGCGCCGCGCTCGCGCACCCAGTGACCGAGCAGGTAGCTCGGGTAGCCCTGGTCGCAGAGCGTGTCGACGTGGGCGCCGGCGTCCGACAGCGCCAGCAGGGCGCCGTCGGAGGAGAGCAGTTCGCCGACCGCCTGCTCGTCGGCGTTCAGCACCTCGACGCCCCACTGGTCGGCGAGTCCGCCGGCGAGGACCAGGTCGAGAAACGCGTCCACCGGGTCGCGCCGGAGTTCGCGCGCGATCCCGGCGACGCTCGTATCGGCGAAACGCCGGTGCTCCTCGATCGCGGGGACGCGCAGGAACATGCACTCCCAGCTCGGCGTGAGCAGCGCCTTCCAGCCCTCGCTGGTCTCGCGCAGGCGCGCCCGGAACGACTCGGCGGCGAAGGTCGCGCGCCGCTTCTCGATCGGTTCGTGGAGCAGCGGACGCCAGAACGAGTTGTTCTCGAGCCCGAAGCAGGGGCCGAGGAAGTCGAAGCGCAGTTCGAGCGGGCGGCACCCGACCTGCGGGACGACCCGCGCGCCGCGCGCCTGGCGTTCGCGGGCTGCCGCGAGGATCGTCTGCGCCGATCCGGGAAAGAAGGGGTTGTCGTGCAGCGGGGCGAAGCTCACGAGCTTGCCGGAGACCTCGGCGAGCCGGGTGAAGAGGTCGAGTTCGGCGAGCTTGTCCTCGGGCGTTCCGAGCAGGCTCTTCGGCGCGATCTCGATCACGCCGTGCGAAAACTCGCGCGAGACCTCGGCGAGTGCCAGAAGCTCGTCCTCCCCGGAGAAGCGGGTCGGCGCCGGCGTGCCGTCGCCGAAGAAGTGCGTCGGCGAGAGCGAGGTGGACCAGCCGATCGCACCGGCCGCGATCGCCTCGCGGACGATCGCCTGCATGCGCGCTATTTCGTCGGGGCGCGCCGCGCGCTCGACGGCGGCGCCCTCCATCGCGGCGAAGCGCACCGCGGAGAGCCCGACGAAGGCCGCGACGTTGGGCCCGACGCCCTGTTGCTCGAGCGCGTCGAGGTATTCGGGGAAGCTCTCCCAGCTCCAGCGGATGCCGGCGCGCAGGGTGTCGATCGGCATGCCCTCGACGTAGAGCAGCAGGCGCATGACCGTCTCGCGGTCGGCGGGGCGGCAGGGGGCGATCGTAAAGCCGCAGTTACCCATGACGATGCTCGTCACGCCGTGCCAGGACGACGGGCTCGCGGTCGGATCCCAGAGCAGCTGGCAGTCGTAGTGGGTGTGGACATCGACGAAGCCCGGGGCCGCGACGAGTCCGGTCGCGTCGATCTCGCGCGTGCCCCGGGCGGCCGTCGCGGCGCCGGGACGTTCGATGCTGGCGATGCGACCGCCACGGAGCGCGACGTCGCCGGGGCGTGCATCGGCCCCGGTACCGTCGCAGACGCTCGCGTTGCGCAGGATGATGTCTTGCAAGATGGCCTCCTCGGTCCGCAGGACCCGTGTCGATCCCGCCCCCGATCTAGGCCGCCGCGCGAAAGGGTGTCAACGAGAGCGCCGGAGCGCACCCGGGGCCTGCTTCTGGAAAAACGCCGCCGAACGTGCCAAGCGGTTGAAGCCGACGACGATCCTCGCGCCCAGGGACCGACTCCCGTGGCCGAGGTGATCCGGATGCCACCCGACCCGAAGCCATCGCGACCCATGGATTTCGAAGCCCATCTGGCGTCCGCCCTGCCGCGGATCGACCGCTCCGCCGCGCGAGCCGTACTCTCGCTCGCCGAGGAGGGCGCCTCCGTTCCCTTCATCGCGCGCTACCGCAAGGACCGCATCGGTCACCTCGACGAGGCGGGCGTGCGCGCGGTGCTCGAGGCGAAGTCGGACTGGGATGCGCTGCTCGCCCGGCAGTCCTTCATCGCCGACGAGATCGAGCGCCAGGGGCGGCTCGACCCGGAGCTTCGCGACCGGATCGCCGCGACCTTCGACCGGGATGCGCTCGAGGATCTCTACCTGCCCTTCAAGCGCAAGCGTCGCAGCAAGGCGGCGCTCGGACGCGAGCAGGGGCTCGGGCCGCTCGCCGACTGGATCTGGAACTGCGGCCACGGGACCGAGACGCCGCAGCCGGGCCAGACTCTCGAACTCTGGGCCTTCACCTTCCGCGACGAGGAGAAGGGCGTGGCCGATGCCGAGGCGGCGATCCGCGGCGCGGGCGACATCCTCGTCGAGCGCATCTCGGAGGTCCCCGACCTGCGGGCGCTCGTGCGCCGTGCGCTGCGCGAGAAGGGCACCGTCCTCACCTGGCGCGGCAAGCGCCCCAAGGAGGACAGCCGCTACGCGAAGTACTTCGAGCGGGCCGAGCCGATCGCCTCGCTGTTGCGCCGGGAGAACGCGCACCGCTACCTGGCGATCCGTCGCGGCATCGCCGAGGAGGAACTGACCGGCGCGATCGAGGGTCCGGCGGACGACCCGGAGTTCGAGTCGCGGCTGATCGCCGCCTTCGAGGCCCATGCCTGCACGGTCCCCGATTCGCCCGGGGCCGACCTCCTGCGCCGCGCCTCGGTCGCCGCCTTGCGCGAGCAGGTGCGCCCCGTGGTCGAGGCCGAGATCCACAAGGCGCTGCGCTCGGTCGCGGACGACGTCGCGATCGACGTCTTCGCGGAGAACGTCTGGCGCGCCCTCTTCGCGCCGCCCTTCGGTCCTCGTCCGGTGATCGGCATTGATCCGGACCCGCGCCGCGGTGGCAAGGCCGTCGTGGTCGGTGCCGACGGACGACCTCTCGCCGACTTCGCCCTCCACACCAAGGGCGACGAGAAGATCGCCACTTCCGCCGAGACGCTGGCCCAGGCGGTGCGCGAGCACGGCGTGCTCGCGATGGCGGTCGGCAACGGGCCGGGTGGCCGCGACGTCGAGGCCCACGTGCGCAAGGTGCTCGCCGAGCGCGGTTGCCCCGTGCCGGTGGTCCTGGTGAACGAGGCCGGCGTCGGTGCCTGGGCCGGCAGCGAGGCCGCGCGTACGGAGATGCCGAACCTCGATGCCGGGGCGCGCGGCGCAGTCTCGATCGCGCGACGACTGCAGGATCCGCTCGCCGAGATCGTCAAGATCGACCCGAAGGCCGTGGGGGCGGGGCAGTACCATCACGACGTACCGCCCCATCGCCTGAAAAAGCAGCTCGACGAAGTCGTCGAGAGTTGCGTGCACCGCGTCGGGGTCGACCTGAATGCGGGCTCGCCCGAGCTGCTGGCGCGCATCGCGGGGATCGGGCCGGTTCTCGCCGAGGCGATCGTCGAGTTCCGTGCGCGAAGCGGTCCGTTCCGCTCGCGACGCCAGCTCGTCGAGGCGGCGCGGCTCGACGCGCGCGCATGGGAGCAGGTCGCCGGCTTCGTCCGGGTGGTCGGCGGCGACTCGCCGTTCGACGCGACGCGCATCCATCCCGAGCGGCAGGCGGCGCTGGAGTCGTTCGCGGCCGCCGACGGCGCATCGCTCGAAGTCCTGCTCGGCGGCGGCGCGGCCGCGGCGGAGCGTTTGCGCGGCGACGCCGGCGAGTCGCTGCGCCGGGAGTTGGGCGCGGAGACCGCGGCCGATGTCGCCGCCGAGATCGAGAGTCCCGCTTCCGATCCGCGCGGTGCCTGGGAGCCCTTCGCCTTCCGCGAGGACCTCACGGGGATCGAGGACCTGAAGCCGGGCATGATCTGTCCGGGGATCGTCACGAATGTCACGACCTTCGGCGCCTTCGTCGACGTCGGCGTGCGCGAGGACGGTCTCGTCCACGTCTCGCGCCTCACCGACCGCTTCGTCGGCGATCCGGCGGAGATCGTGAGCCCCGGCGACCGCGTCCGTGTCCGGGTGCTCGAGGTCGACGTCGCAAAGCGGCAGATCTCCTTCACGATGCGGTCGCCCGAACGCGAAGGACGCCGTGCACCGGCGGGGCGCGGCGAGGGCGAGGCGCGCCCGCGCGAGCGTCGGGGTGGTCGCGCCGACGAGCGGCCTCGCGACGGACGGAGCGCGTCGGGGCCGGGGGGCGCGCCGGGCGGCCTCGCTCGCGCGACCGCCGAGGAGCGCGCCGGCCGCGATCGCCGGGACCCGCGCGGTCGGCGCGGCGGCCCCGGAGGCGATGGTCGCGGGCCGAGAAGCGGGGCGCCTCAGGCCGATCCCGGCGCACCGCAGACCCCGCGCGGGATGCGCGCCGATCGCGGTCGGGGAGCGCCGCCGCCGTTCGAGCGCGATCGCGGCGACCGCGATCGCGACCGCGGCGACCGCGATCGCGACCGGGGTGGCCCGCCACGGCAGGGCGGCGGCCCGCGCAAGCCGGCCGAGCCGTTCAACAACCCCTTCGCCTCGCTGCTGTCGATGAAGGACTCGTTCCGCAAGAAGTGATCCCGGCCCGCAAGAAGTGATCCCGGCAAGCGACCGCGCGCCTCGCCGCGGCATCGGCTAGGTGTCCGCCATGGTCGCCGAGACGCGCATCCGCATCGCGCATCGTGCACTCGCCGAACCGCGTGCTCTCGAGCGTGCGGCGGCGCTCGCCCTCGGCGTGGGCGAGTCGGAGATCTCCGGCTTGACGGTTCTCCGACGCTCGCTCGATGCACGGCACGGCGAGCCGTCCTGGGAGATCCGGCTGCGCGCCTGGGTCGGCGAGTCGCCGACGACCGAGCTGCTTGCGGGTTTTTGCGCGCGCGACGTGCGCGCCGCGGAGCCGGTGCTGGTCGTGGGGTCCGGTCCGGCCGGCCTGTTCGCGGCGCTCGGCCTCGTCGAGGCGGGCCTGCGCCCGATCGTCGTCGAGCGCGGTCGGGACGTCCGCGGACGGCGCCTCGACGTCGCCCGACTCTGCCGCGAGGGTGTCGTCGATCCCGATTGCAACTACGGCTTCGGCGAGGGCGGCGCGGGGACCTTCTCCGACGGCAAGCTCTACACGCGCTCGACCAAGCGCGGCGACGTGCGCGGCGTCCTCGAGACGCTCGTGCAGCACGGGGCTCCCGTCGACGTCCTGGTCGATGCGCACCCACACGTCGGCACGAACCGCCTGCCCGCGGTCGTCTCGGCGCTGCGCCGCTCGATCGAGGAGTGCGGTGGCGAGGTGCGCTTTGGCACGCGCGTGACGGACTTGCTGCGCGACGGCGATACCGTCGTCGGAGTCGTCGTGCGTCCGTCGGCCGACGGCGCAGCGACCGCGACTACCGGGGCGTCTGCTGTCGAGAACCTGCGAGCGAGGGCCGTCGTGCTCGCGACCGGGCACTCGGCCCGCGACGTCTACGAGATCCTCGACCGCTCGGCGGTGCGACTGGAACGCAAGCCCTTCGCCCTCGGCGTGCGCGTCGAACATCCGCAGGCGCTGGTGGACGCGATGCAGTACCACGCGGCGGTGCGGGCTCCGGGCCTCCCGGCGGCCTCCTACTCGATCGTCGAGCGCTCGGGCGGCCGCGGCCTGTTCTCCTTCTGCATGTGCCCCGGCGGCATCATGTGTCCGGCCGCGACCGCGCCCGGCGAGGTCGTCGTGAACGGCTGGTCGCCGTCGAGCCGCAACTCGCGCTGGGCGAACTCGGGCATCGTGGTCGAGGTCCGCGACGAGGATCTGCTCCCCTTCGCCGACCGGGGTGCGCTCGCGGGCGTCGCCTTCCAGGGGGCGGTCGAGCATGCGGCCTTCGCGGCCGGGGGTGGCGGGCTCGTCGCACCCGCCCAGCGCCTGCTCGACTTCTGCGAAGGTCGCCCCTCGCGCGACCTGCCCGCCGCCTCCTACCGCCCGGGCCTCGCCGCCGCGGACCTCTCGTCGGTGCTTCCCGAGCCGATCGGCGCAGCGCTGCGCGACGGACTGCGTCGCATCGGCCGTCGCATGCGCGGTTTCGCGACCAACGATGCGGTGGTGGTCGCCGTCGAGAGCCGCACCTCCGCGCCGGTGCGGATCCCGCGCGACCCGGCCACGCTAGAGCACCCCGACCTTCGCGGCCTCTTCCCTTGCGGGGAGGGTGCGGGATTCGCCGGGGGCATCGTCTCGGCCGCCCTCGACGGCCTGCGCTGTGCCGCCGCGGTTGCGAGCCGCCTCGGGGCGACCGTCGGGAAAACCCCGAGTTGACCGGTCGGGGCGGCAGGGGCAGTCTCCGATTCATGCCGACCCGGAGGCAATTGCTATTCCCGACGGTCGCGCCGCGGACGATCGCCCGGGTCGCCCGGGGGGCGTTTGCGCTCGTCCTGTTTCTCCCGCTCGCTCTGCCCGCATCGGCGCGCGCGGTGCCCGCGGGGATGCGCGCGGCGCAGGAAGCGCTGCGTCGGGAGACGGGGGCGAAGATGACGTCGGACCCGGCGAGCGGTGCGGCGCGATCGATGCGGTTTGCGCCGGGGCGTGGTCCCGCGGCGCCGGCGGGCGCGACGGCAGCACGGGCGAGTGATGCGTTCGTGGCGCGGCACGGGGCTGCGTTCGGGTTGGGTGACGCGACGCGCGAACTGGCGGCGGGCGAGAC
>CAMBZJ010000006.1 GCA_945872365.1 Klebsiella pneumoniae | reverse complement strand
CTGGCCTGGGGCCCCTACCAGGAACTCCCGGGCGGCGGGCGCCTGCCGTTGCCGTTCGCGCTCCTGTGGCGCTTCGTGCCGGGGTTCTCCGCGATGCGCGGCGCGGGGCGTTTCGTGGTCGTGCTCTCGCTCGCGTGCGCGCTGCTCGCGGGCTACGCGCTCGCCGCGGCGCGTTCGCTCCTCGGCGCTGCGCGCTGGCCGCTTGCGGCGGCGCTCGCCGGGGCCGCGCTTTTCCTCGCGGCGCGCCACCCGGTGCCGACCGAGTCCTCGGGGATCGGTGCGGATGCCGCGCCGGCCTATCGTTTTCTCGCCGGTCGTCCACCCGGGGAGCCCCTGCTCGAACTGCCGGCGAAGGCGGGTGAGGACGATCTCGCCGGGCTCACGCTCGACTCCCAGTACATGCTCGCGAGCACCGTCCACTGGCAGCCGTTGCTCAACGGCTACACGGCCTACGAGCCGCCCTCGCGCGACGTGCTCGCGGCGATCGCGCAACGCCTTCCCGCGCCCGACGCGCTCGATCGCCTGCTCGCTCTGGTCGACCTGCGCTGGGTCCTGGTGCACGGGGCGCGCCTCGCCCCCGAGCAGCGGGATTCCTTCGGTGCGACGGGAAGCGGTCTGACCGAGGTGCTGCGCGATCGCGACGACGTGCTCTACGCCGTGGCGCGCCCGCGACCGGAGCGCCGCCCCGCCGAGTTGGCCCGGACCGATGCCGCGCTTTCGCTCGATGGCACGCCGCGAAGTCCGCTTGCGCCGACTTGCCGCACTGGCGCGCTCCGCGTCGACCTTCCGGAAACCGGTGTGCGCCACCGCTTCGCCAAGGCGCGCCTCTCCGCCCACCTCGAGAATCGCAGCGAGTGCGACTGGCCGGCGCTCGGCGCCGGGAGTGCCGGCCTGGTCATGCTCGAGTACGCCTGGCTCGACGGTGATCGGGTGGTCGCGACCGGGGTTCCCGGACGCCTCGGCCGCGACGTGCCGGCGGGGACGGCGATCGACGAGCCGTTCTTCGTCCTGACGCCGCGGCCGGGTACCGCCTCCCGCCTCCGGGTGGTGCTGCGCCAGCAGGGCCAGGAGTCACCGATCGCCTTGTGGGAGGCGGCGGTCGAGGTATCCCCGCCGGGTGCGCCCTCGCCGGGGGGTGGTGGACCGGCCGCCGGTCCCGCCGCCTGACGCACAGCGGCACGCCGGGTCGCGGCCCGCCTCGCCCGGCCGACTAGGATTTTGGCGCCGCGGAGCCGATGGTAGGCATGGGGCTTCTCCCGCAACGTCCCGGTTTCGCCAGCACGACAAGGAGTCCGCATGCCTCCGCACAGCACTGCCTCGGCCAGCATCAGCTTCGGGCTGGTCAACATCCCCGTCCGCCTGTTCTCGGCGAACCAGTCGAAGAACCTCGCCTATCGGATGCTGCATTCGAAGGACCAACAGCGTGTCCGCCAACAGTGGATCTGCGGCGGCTGCGGCGAGAGCGTCGAGCGGTCCGACATGGTGAAGGGCTACGAGCACGCCAAGGGGCAGTACGTCGTGCTGAGCGACGAGGAACTGAAGTCGCTCGAGACCAAGTCCGACGGGACCATCTCGATCGAGGAGTTCGTGCCGATCGCGTCGATCGACCCGATCTACTTCGAGACCACGCAGTACCTCGGCGCCGACAAGGGGGCCGGGCGCGCCTACCAGCTGCTCTGCGAGGCGATGGCGAAGGCTGCCCGCTGCGCGATCGGTCGCTTCGCGAACCGCGGCCGCCAGCAACTCGTCGTCCTGCGCCAGGTCGATGGCGTGATCGTGCTGCACGGTCTCTTCTATGCTGACGAGGTCCGCGAGCGCGGCGAGATCGAGCACGGCGACGGCAGCCCGGCCAAGGAAGCGGAACTCGACCTGGCGATGAAGCTGATCGAGGCGCTCGCCGTCGACTCGTACCAGCCCGGGAAGTTCACCGACGACTATCTCGAAGCGGGCCGCCAGCTCGTCGAGAAGAAGGTCGCCGGCCAGGAGATCGTGATCGCGGCCGCGCCCGAGCAGAAGGGCAAGGTCGTCGACATCATGGAGGCGCTGCGCGCGAGTCTCGGCGCAACCAGGCGCAAGAGCGAGCCGGAGGCGGCCGACAAGCCGGCGTCCGGCGACAAGCCGGAGAAGGCCCGCAAGGCCGCTCCCGAAGCCGTCGCGGACGAGGAGGCGGACTCGACCGCAGTGGTCCGCAAGCCCCCGACGCGCGCCGCCGGCGGCTCGGGCGGGCTCGGCGCCTCCTCGCGTTCGCGGGCGAAGTAGGGGCGCGCGGGCGCATCGCGCACCCTTCGATCGCCCATGGCACCCGGGGAGGAATCGCCCGACGCCGATCGCGTGCCGTTTCGCGTCGAGCCCATGCTCGCGACGGAGGTCGATGCCGCGTTTCATCGACCGGGCTGGGTCTGGGAGGAGAAGTACGACGGTTATCGCGTACTCGCCTACAAGGAGGGCCCGTACGCGACGCTCCTGTCGCGCAACGGGCGGGACTGTGGCGCGCGATTCGCTGACTTGGTCGCCTCGGTCGTGCGACTCCCGGTCCGCTCGCTCGCACTCGACGGCGAGGCCGTCGCCTTCGACGAGCATCTCGTCTCCAGCTTCGAGCGGCTGCAGAAGAGTTCGGCGCCGGTCCTCCTGGCCGTCTTCGACTGTCTGTGGTGCGACGGGCGCGACTTGCGCGACGCGCCGTTGCGCGAGCGTCGCGCCTTGCTCGAGGAGATTCTCGAAGGTTCCGACCGGCTCTTCCCGGCCCGCCGCCTCGCCGACGGTGGCTTCACCGCGTACCGGGATGCGCAGTCGCGCGGCTTCGAGGGGGTCGTTGCGAAGGACGCCGAGGCGCCCTATCGCCCCGGGCGCTCCCGCGCCTGGCTCAAGATCAAGATCAAGCAGGGCGCGGAACTCGTGATCGCCGGCTTTACGCCCGGCCGGGGCGGGCGCGCGCACTTCGGTGCGCTGCTTCTCGGGGCCTGGGCGGGGGAGCGCCTGCACTACGTCGGCAAGGTCGGCACCGGCTTCGACGAATCGACGCTCGCCGATCTCGCCGCGCGGTTCCGGCCGCTCCTTTCGCCGCGCTCGCCCCTGGTCGACCCGCCGCGCGAGCCCGGGGTCACCTGGCTCGAGCCGCGCCTCGTGGCCCAGGTCGCCTTTGCCGAGTGGACTTCGGACGGTCGTTTGCGCCAGCCGGCGTTCCTCGGGCTGCGCGACGACAAGGACGCGCGCGACTGCCCTCTGCCGGAGCGGTTCCGGTGAGCCCGCGCCGAGGCGCCGGCGCTCCGCCCGCGACCGTCGCCGACCTGCTGCCGGTGCGCCTCGGGATCACCCATCCCGAGCGCGTCTACTGGCGGGAGGAGGGCTGGACGAAACTCGACCTGCTGCGCCACTACGCGCTCGTCTGGCCGCGGCTCGAACCCTGGGTGCACGACCGCCTGCTCTCGCTCGAAAGGTGTCCCGACGGGACGGGCGGGCCCTGCTTCTACCAGAAGGAGAAGCCGGCGGGACTGCCGGAGGACACGCCCACCACGCGCATCGAGCACGAGTCGAGCGTGATCCGCTACGTCGTCGGGGGGAGGCTCGAAACCCAGCTCGCGCTGGCCGGCCTCGGCTGCATCGCGATCCACGTCTGGGGCAGCCGTGCGGCGCACCCGCGGCAGCCCGACTGGGTCTGTTTCGACCTCGATCCCGCGCGCGGCGGGTTCGCCGAGGCGGCGCGCGCCGGGCTGCACGTGAAGGCGGCCCTCGACGCACTCGAATTGCGTTCCTATGCGAAGACCTCCGGTGGGCGGGGCCTGCACGTATTCGTCCCGATCGAGATCGGACCCGATGCCGACCAGGTGAAGGACTTCGCACTCGGGCTCTCGCGCCATCTCGCGCGCGCCTTCCGCGACGAACTCACCGTAGAGGCGCGGATTGCCGCCCGCGGCGAGCGCCTCTACCTCGACTGCATGCGCAACGGCTTCGCGCAGACCGTCGTCCCGCCCTGGTCGGTGCGCGCCCGCCCCAAGGCGCCGGTCTCGACCCCGCTCGACTGGTCGGAGGTGCGGCCCGACCTCGACCCGACCTCGTTCAACCTGGGCAATTTCGCGGCGCGCCTGGCGGAGCCGGATCCCTGGGCCGACTTCTTCGAGCACCGCCAATCGCTCGACGACGCGATCCGCGCCGTCGCGGGGATCCGCTGACCGAGGCGGTCAGGGCGGCGCGGCCGTGGCGGCGCAGTGAAGGACGGCCGACGGTGCGCCCGGGGACGGGGCACCGTCCGTTCCGGTCGCAGCTGCGCGCGCATCACCGCGCAGGTGCGCCGCGATCGCGTGCGCTGCGATCGCGTGGCCCGCGTCGTTGGGGTGCATGATGTCGGTATGGAGGATCGTGCCGGCGGGCGCCGCGAGAAAGGCCGGGGTCAGGTCCACGCACTCGAATCCGCGCGCGCGGCACAGGCCGAGCAGTCGCTCCTGCGGCGCGAAGTCGGGGTCGGGCACATCGACCTGGTCGCCGTCGGGGACGATGGCGAAGACCACCCGTGCACCGATACTGCGTCCGCGTGCGGCGAGATCGCTCCAGGCCCGGTCGAGATGTCCCCACTGCGGCTCGGTTGGCGCGTGGTAGAAGCGCTTGCGCAGCCTCGAGACCCAGAGGCCGACGCGGTCCCACCCGGGTCGCGTTGCGCCTTCCGGGCTCGCGGCCGGCGTGGGCGTGGCCGTTGCCGTTGCGGCCGCCGCCTTGGTGAGCGGGTCGCCGCGCAGGAGCAGCACGGACCAGCGCGCCGCGAGCCACAGTTCCGACCAGTTCGATGGCGACCACCGCGATACGCGGTCGTCGTCGTAGGAGAGCACGCCAAGTCCGTTCAGATGGGGTGTCGCGTCATAGTCGTTCAGGTTGACCAGGACCACGACGACTTCCGGCTGCAAGGCCTCGCCGAATTGCCTGAACCAGGCGCTCTCGGTCACGGCGTTGTAGCCCGGGACGCCTGCGTTCAGGACCTCGACCGACGTCCACGCGCCGCCAGCGCCGCGCAGCTCGGACTCGAGGAGGCTGGGAAAGGCGTGCTCGACCTGCTGCAGCCAGCCGAAGGCGACCGAGTCTCCGAGCACGAGGATCCGCCGCACGCCGGGCGTGGGCCGCTGCGAGACGCCTGGTCGATCGCGCATTCCGAGTTCGTTCACCGAGATGTGCGATCCCGTGACGTCGACCTCGACGCCCGGGCGCAACCGGTACGGCAGGTCAGACACGTCGGTCGCCATGTAGAGGCGGCGCGGCATCGGATTCACCCGGTCGACGAAGCCGGTCAGGCGCGCGGCGGCCTCGCCGAGGCCGAGAAACAGGGCGAGGGAAAACAGGAGGCGCACGGCCCGGCCTGCGATCGGAGAATGCCGGCGCGGACTCACGCCGGCCTCGCCGAGCACCTCGAAGAGTTTCGGCCCATCGCGCCGCAACCTGCCACGTTTTCCCCGCCCGGTGCGAGGGGCGTGCCGCAAGGCGACGCGCGGCCGTCGCCGCGGTTCGGTCGCTCCTGCGGGGCCGTGGCCGGGGCGAGGTCGGGCAGCGCCCCGGGTGGTCCGCTCGGGGCGGCAGGGCGCTGCGGCGTGCCGGGCCGGACGGGCGTCGCCGGAGCGACGGTCGGGACCCCCGAGCGCGCCGGCTCGATCCGCGGCAGCGTCCAGCCCGCGAGGTCGTTGCCCGGTGGAGCGTCGCCACCCGGCGTGATCGAAAGCACGAGCACTCCGGCGCGTCCGTCGAGCGGGATGCGACGCTCCTGCCAGGGGCGATCGGCGATCCGGTGGCGTGGTTCGCGCTCGTCGCGCAGCAAGGTGCGCGTGTCGCCCGCGCTCTCGAAGCGTGCCGCGAACACCAGCGGCAATGGCCTGTCGTCGATCCAGCGGTCCGGGTTCGCACCCCAGCCCAGCACGAGGTCGCCCGTCGTCCCGGCGGGGATCGCGATCCGCACCTCGGCGGCCTCACCGGGTCGCAGGGTCGGTGCGATCACGCGCTCGAACGGCCAGGTCGCAAGCGGCGTGTCCGCGGGCAGAGCGAGTCGCCAGGTGCCCGTCGGGTCGGCCACGCGACGTTCCAGGCGGAGAAAGGAGATGCCGCGCGGATCCTCGGCGATCACCTCGGCGACGCGGAAGCGCTCGGCGAGCCCCTCGAGCAGCACCGGGGCGCTGCCCGCGAGGGTTCCCAGTTGGGGCGCCGCCGTCGCGCCGTGGATGACCGTGCGCACGCCCCGGCGATCGATCTCGGCGAGCATCTCCGCGTCGCGGCTCGACTGGTATTCGACCGGCCACACGAGCAGGAAGCGTGAAGCCGGTGGCCGCGCGGCGAGGAAGTCGACAAGCGGCTGGTAGGGAACGACGAGGATCGCTTCGCCCGGTGCCGCGTGCTCCTCGATGGCACCGACGATGCGCTCGATGGCCCGCGCGTCGGCCGGGCGTGCATAGACGCCGGCGCGTGCGAGGTGGACCGGCTCGCTGTTCACGCGCCGCAGGTCGAGCACGAAGAACAGGGTGACGACGAGCACGCAGCCGGTGAAGATCGCGAGGCCCCGCAGGATGCCGCGTCGCGGTTGCTCGCCGGGTGCCACGATCCAGGTGCCGAGCAGAAGCGTCCCGATCCATGCAAAGGACTCGTGCATCCAGTCGAAGGGCCGGTTCATTCCGGCCAGCAGCCCGAGATCGAGGGCGAACAGCAACGCGCCGCCGCGCACGGCGCTCCAGCCGTGGCGCAACCGCCAGGCGAGGACCGGCAGCCCGAGCCCGGCCACGAGCAGCGGCTTCAGGTAGAGCATCTTCAGCAGGAAGTCGGGAACGCTCGTCCAGCGCCAGAGCCGGCTCGTGAGCAGCAGTTCGCGGCGCGTGTCGAGCAGCGGCGGCAGGTAGTGGACGAGGCGTCCGCGCAGATCCTCGTCGCGCTCGAAGAGCCGCCGGAAGTCGGGCAGTCCGACGTAGCCGTCGAAGTCGGCGCCGTGCAGGGGCGACAGG
This sequence comes from Klebsiella pneumoniae, assembly GCA_945872365.1. GTDB lineage: Bacteria > Desulfobacterota > Binatia > UBA12015 > UBA12015 > REEB422. Next base: position 125,112 of record CAMBZJ010000006.1, on the reverse strand, counting down.
ACACTCTGCACCCAGAGGTCGCCGAGGGTCCCCGCGTGAAGTGCCGAACCGAACGTCCACAGTACCGGCAGGGCGCCGCCCGCGGCGAAGGCGAGCAACGGCGCCGCGACCGGTCCCGCGCGCCAGGGGTGCGCATCGCCGCGGCGGCCCGCGAGCAGCCGGTCGACGAGCAGGAAGAGCCCGAGGGTCGCTCCCGCGGCGAGGTTGGTCTGCTTGGTGCAGACCGCGGCGCCGACGAGCAGCCCGGCGAGCGCCGGTCGCAGGAGTCCGCTCGCGGCACCTTCCGGTGCGAGCAGGGCGGCGGCGAGGAGCACCGCGACGAGACCGGGTTGCTGGTAGCCGTAAACCTGCCATTGCGGGAACGACCAGACGGTGAGCAGGCCGACGAGCGCGACGGCGAGCGCCGCAGCCGGCACCGAAAGCGCCGCCCGGGCCACGCGGAAGGCGGCGGGAACCAGGATCGCGAGCAGTGCGAGCGTGAGCCCGCGCGAGACCTGCAACGACTCGCCGAACACCTTGAAGACCAGCGCGAGCAGGGCGTAGCCACCGGGGAGCGCATAGCTCACAGCGTCCCGGTAGAGTCGGCCGCCGTGCGCCATGACCGACGCGACCGTCGCGACGAAACCCTCGTCGAGCAGGATGAAGCCGCGATTCCAGTAGAGCAGGTGGATCGCCAGCGTGGCGGCCGCGAGACCGAGGGCAATGAGCGATTCGCGTGCGGCCTGCCGGATCACTGGATGTAGCCCAGTGCCCGGAGGCGATCGCGCGCGGCATCGTCCGCGACCGGCAGCGGCACCGGTACCGGCTCGGCGCGGACCTCAGCCGAGCGCCAGAGGCAGGCCCGCACACCGGACTCGGGAGCGGGGCAGGCGGGCACCTGCGCGACGCGCATCGCCGGCTCGGCGAACGAGAGGATCCCGTCGTCGGAGAGCGCGCGATCGTCGCCGAGCCGCACCGAGCCGGGCGCGGCGCGCGTCCCGTCGACCCGGAGCCGGGCACGCAGGCGGTCGGGTTTCCCGCCGGCCGCGGCGAGCAGCAGGAGTCGGCGGTCGAAGCGGAAGTCGCGCCCGCGCGCGTCAGTCGTGCCGCGCACGTAGAGGTCGCGGCCGTCGCTCGACAGCGTGATGCGCGTGTCGTCGACGGGGCCGCCGGTGCGGTCGAGCGTCTCGAAGACGCCGGTGTCGGCGGGGCTTCGCAGGGCCAGGGAGAAGCGCGCCTTGCCCTGGCGCGGCCCGACGACGTGAAGCTGGACGCCGTCGCGGTCCATGGCGCGCCGGGCGTCCGCGAGTCTTCCCCCGAGTTCTGCGGCCTCCTTCGGCCGCTCGGCGAGGATGTCGTGTCGCTCGCCCGGATCGGCAGCCAGATCCCAGAGCCGGCGCTGCCCGTCGTCGACCGTGTCGACGAGTTTCGCCGCGGGTGTGCGGATGCCGTAGCGCGTCGGGAACTGCCCCATGGTCGCCGTCGCGATCAGGTCGTCGGGCGGCGCATCGGGGGAGCCCATCGCCTCGGCGAGCCGGCGTCCCTCGAATCCCTGCGGACGCGGCACGGCGAGCCAGTCGAGCAGTGACGGCGCGATGTCGATCGAGCGCACCGCGCGTTTGACGACCGTCCCCGCCGCCCGCCCTCCGGGCAGGCGGGCCAGGAGCGGGACGTGGAGCAACTCGTCGTGCAGGCTCTGGCCGTGAAAGAAGTGCCCGTGGTCCCAGAACTCCTCGCCGTGATCGGCACTCACGACGACGATCGTGCGGTCGAGCAGTCCGCGCTCGCGCAATTCGTCGAGGAGGCGCCCGACCTGGTCGTCGATGAAGCGCACCTGTCCGTCGTAGAGCGACACGATGCGCTCGTGGTCGGCCTGGTCGAACCGGCCCGCATTGGCACCGTCGACGTCGTCGAAGCCGTCGCCGACCGGGCCCCGGTAGGCGGGGTCGGCGAAGAGCCGCGCATAGTGGCGCGGGCCGTGGTAGGGCGTGTGCGCGTCGAGGTAGTGGAGGTAGAGTGCGAAGCGACGGTCGCCGTGCGTCCGTACCCAGGCCAGTGCGCGGTCGGTGATCTCGTCGGCCGTGAGGTCCCCCGAGGCGATCATGTCGAAGGGCACCGCGTTGCGGGCCAGCCAGAGGACGAGCCACACGTTGTTCACGATGGCGGCACTCGGGATCCCGGCCGCCGCGATCGCGTGTGCGAACGTGGGCGAGCCGGGCTCGGGAAAGACCGCCGAAGTGAAGATCTGCGGCAGCGAGGGCAGCGTCATCGGGGCGCTCGCATAGGCCTCGGCGAAGCGGATGCCCTCCGCCGCGAGCCCGTCGATCCGCGGTGTCGTCGGTCGGCCGTAGCCGTACGCGCCGACATGGTCGGCCCGCAGGCAGTCGATCGTGATGAAGAGCAGGTTCGCGTCGCCAGAGGCGGCTGCGGGGACGATGCGCGCGGCGGAGAAGAGCGCGGTGACGGCGCCGGGTTCGTCCGGTGCGTCGGCGCGCGCCACCGAGAAGGCGAGCCGTCCGCGCTTCCCGGCGAGCCGGCCGAGGTCGATGCGTTCGTCGAACCAGCGCCGATGGTAGATCGAGTCGCGGGGACTGATCACCCGGCGCAGGAGAACCGTCTCGGTCCCGTCCTCCCCGGTGAACGCGACCCGGAACAGGGTCGGACCCGCCTTGTCGAGGAAGTCGACGCTGAAGAGCCGGGCCTGGATCGCGAAGCCCAACTCGAGCACTGCGTCGGGCGGAATCGCGGCGGGGAATTCCAGCCGATCGGGGATCGGAAGCGCGAGGACGCGGCGCTGTTCCCCGAAGTTGGCAAGCGTCGTGATGCGCCGGCGGGACGAGGGCTGCCGCTCCCCTTCGGCGAGGGCGATCAGGTCCCAGGCGGCCCAGACGGGCGGGCGCGTCGCCGGATGCGGTTCGGGTTCCGCGGAAGCGACCGGCGAGCGGGCCGGGCTCGCCGCGTCCGTTCCCGCGGCGCCTGCGCCGGCGACCACGGCGACGGGAGGCGTCTCGCCGGCCCCGGCACTGCCGGCGACTAGGCCGAGTAGGACGCCGAGTGCCACGCCGAGAACCGCGCCGGGGACGTGTGCGCTTAGGGAGAAGCAGCGCATCGCGGCTCAGGAGATCCGGGACAGGAGTCCGCGATTCGCCATCTCCCGCGCGAGTCGTGGGGCGAGTCCCCCCTGCTGGCGGAATAGGTGATTCAGGTCGAGGAAGCGTTCGGGGCCGAATCCGCTTCGCAGGTCGATCACGGTCGCGTCCTCGGCGCGGGCCGCCGTACGCACGGCTTCCGCCGCCTCCTCCGAGCGTTCCCGGACGACCGCGCCGACCACCGGGTCGTGGTCGAGCAGCGGGTTCTCCGGCACGAGCAGGAAGACCGGCACCGCACCGGCCGCGCGGACGTTGCGCGCGAAGGTGTCGAGTGCCGCGCCCTGCACCGGCTGGGGGGCGAGGTCGCGCCAGCGGTTGCGCAGGCCGTCGAGATAGGCGGGCCCCTGCAGCGCGCCGACGTATTCGGCGATCGCCTGCGGGTCGTCGCCCCGCTCGAAGCGTGGCCTGAGTTCGATCACCCTGTCGGCGCTACCATCGGGCGCGAAACGGCGCAGGAAGTCCTCCTCGGAGTCCGCGCGATCCGCGAGTGACCGCACCACCCGCTTGCCGGGCGGCGGGAAGAGGAGATCCGCATAGAGCGAGCGCTGCGCCCAGGTGCGCCAAAGCGTACCCATCCAGCGATCGAGCCGCGCTTCGAGCCCGCCGGGCGCGACCGGGCCGTCGCGGAAACCCGTGTCGAGGACGCGGTGGACCGGGGTGCCCCGCGCGACCTCCAGCGTCGTGCCCATGTCCGGGGCGCTGATCCCGAGCACGACCACCGACGGGCGGAGCGGCCCGAGCGAACGCGACAGGACCTCGGCGTCGGTGACGGTGCTCGCGTAGACGAAGAGCGGCACGACCCGGGTGTCGGGCGGTGCGCCCGCGGCCACCAACTCTTCGCGCAGGATGGGCAGCGGACGCGCTCCGAAGTCCATCTGGGAGTTGCCCATGAGGACGACCGGACGACCGGCCTCCGCGGGGCCCCCCCGCAGGGTCCGCACCGCGTCGATCACCTGCGAGTTGATCGCGGCGAAGAACGTCGCCGGGACGGTGTCGTCGGAGAAGACCGAGAGCAGGTCGAAGCGTCGCAGCGAGAACTCGAGCAGGGCGAGGAGGAGCACGGCCGCGAGCAGCCCGCGTCGTCGCGTGTGCACATCCATGCCCCCCGGAGGCTAGCCGAGGGGCCCCGGGCGCGCGAACCCGGCGCGGCCGAGCGACCCCGTTCGACAGGCGCCGCGGCGATCGGCTAGCGTCGCCAACGGATGGGGGAAGTCGCGGCAGAGGGCGCGGCGACCTCGCCGCGGCTCGCGGCGATCGACGTCGCCCGGGGAGTCGCCTCCCTCTGGGTGCTGATGATCCACGCCGGGGCCATGGAGGGAGAGCCTCTCATGGTCTATCTGTTCAATCGTGCCGCGCCGATCTTCGTCGTACTGATGGGGTTGAACGCGGGGCTCTGGTGGCGGCGTCGCGGCCCTGCCGACGTCCTCGCCTGGTGGACCGGCCGCGCCCGCCGACTCTACCCCCCGATGTGGCCTGCGGTCGCCGCCTTCTGGCTGATGGCGGTCTTCGCACCCCGGGCCGCCCGGGGCGATCTCGGGTGGCGCCGGCTCGCGCGCAATGGCGTGGGTTGGCTCGAGGGCGTGGGCACCGGCTGGTTCGTCACACTCGCGATCGAGTATGCGATCCTCCTGCCGCTGCTCGTCCTCGCAGTGCGTAAGATCGGTGTGCGGCGCGCCCTCCTGCTCGCGGTGCTCACGAGTGCCGCGTGCTTCCTCGCGCGCTTTCCGCTCGTCGCCCGACTCGGCATGTTCGGCTGGTTCGCCTTTCCACCCCGGCTGCTCGCGAACCTGGTCTTCGGGATGGCGCTGGTGCCGGTCGTCTCTCGCCTGGGAGCGCGTGACTGGATCGCCGCGGCCGGGGTCTGCTCGCTCTACTTCGCGCTGCCGGCCATCCTCGGCCCCCATTCGCCTTGGCAACTCGTGCCCGACGGCATCGGACTCGGTGCTTCGGGCGCCAGCGCGGCCGCCTACCGACTGCTCGACCTGCCCGTCACGGTCCTGCTGCTCGGTGCATCCGCGCTGATCGTGCGCATGCCGCTGGTTGCGGTCCCGCTCGAGTGGCTCGGGGTGCGCTCTTATGGCGTCTACCTCGGGCAGATGGTCGCCCACAACGCCGTTGCGCTCTTTTACGGGACCGATGCGTTCCGCGCGGCTTTCGGTGCGTCCGCACTCACCGTGTTGCTGCTCGCGGGCGCGCTCGCCTGGATCGCTTCGAGCCGGGTCGCGGGTGACGCGCTCCGCGGCTTGCGCGCTCGCCCGTCGGCCGGGCTCGCGCGCCGCGCGACCCTGCTGGCGTTCGCCCTGCTCGGCGCGTCGTCGCCGGCCGTCGCGGGTCCGCGTCCGCTCGTTCTCTTCGTCGGCGATTCGACGACGGCGGGGATGTGCGAGGGGTGCCCGCCGTCACCCGCGGCGAGTCCGGCGACGGCGCTCGAGCAGTTGCGTGCGCGACTTCCCGAGGGGTCGCGTTGGCGCGATCTCCGCGCCGTCTCGGCCGGCGTGGGCGGGTCGACGACCGCGGACTGGATCGAGGTGAAGCCGGAGGTCTGCCGCTATCTCGCCGCGGCCGGTGCACGCGGCCGGGACCGCGTGGGCAGCGCTTCCGCCGCGAACTCGAAGGACGCGGCCGTCGCTACGCCGGTCCCGGCCGATCTCGGGGCACGCGCTCTCGCCGCGGCCTGCGAGACCGGCGGTGGCCTCGGCGCGGCGGTACGCCGCCTGCTCGGTGAACGACCCGACTTGGTCTTGGTCGTGCTCGGGGCGAACGACGTGATGAACCGGGTGGCGCCGGAGACCTATGTTGCGAACCTGCGTGCGATCGCTGCGGGCTTCGCTCCGGCCCGGGTGCTCATCGCGACCCCGTTCTGGAGTCCGCAGCCGAAGCGCGCCGGGCTCGCGGTCTATGCCGAGGCGCTGCGCGCCGCCGGACTCGTGGGTGGACCGGACTTCCAGGTGGTGCACCTGCCCGTGGACGGGCTCGGCGTGCACCTGACGCGCGGCGGATACGCCGCGGCGGGTGCGCTCTGGCTCGACGCCTTGCCGCGCTGAAGCGCGGCAGGTGCGTCAGTGCACGTTCAGGCGCTTCTCGAGGATCAGGCGCAGCATCTTGAGCCCGGTGCGCATGCTGTGCCAGCGACTCGACGAGTGCTTCGAGGCGCCGCCGAGGCGCTCGTGGTAGCTCACCGGGATCTCGATGACGCGTCCCTCGACGCGCAGGATCTCGATCATCATCTCGGGCGAGAACGCCGCATCTTCGCGTCCGACGTGGTCGCGGATCTTGTTCCAGGCGTCGCGCCAGATCGCGCGGTAGGTACAGCCGACGTCGGTGAAGCGCGGTTCCTGGTTCCACCAGAGGACCTCGATCAGCTTGCCGACGACGACGTTTCCCCAGCGCAGGAGGCCGTCCATGTTCGCGCCCTGCTCGATCAGCTGGCGCGTCGTGCGGGTGCCGATCACCATGTCGGCGTCCTTTAGGTATTCCAGCAGCTTGCCGAGGTCGCGGGCCCGGAACGTGGCGTCGGCCTCGACCAGCACCAGGATCTCGCCGGTCGCGGCCGCCATGCCCTGGCGAAGAGCGTCGCCGTAGCCGCGGTAGGCGCGGGAGTGGACGACGGCGCCCGCCGCGCGCGCGATCTCCGCGGTGTGGTCGCTCGACAGGTTCTCCATGACGACGACCTCGTCCACGTGCGGGAGGAAGTCGCGCACCACGCGCCCGATCGCGGCCTCTTCGTTCCAGGCGGGGATGATCACGCTCGTCCGGTGCTCGTCGAACCTGAGCGAGCGGCACAGGAAGCTCGCTTGGTTCAGGTCCTCGATCGTATTCACATTCACGTAGGAGCCCGAGAGACGGAACGGCAGCACCGGCTCGCCGGCCTGCGCGGCCCGGTCGAGTACGTCGAGGAGTTCGAGTCGGCCCGTCCGTGGCGAGCGCGGCGTGTCGCGCGTCCAGCGGAAGATCTCGGGCCCGAGGATCCAGGTGCCGCAGCCCAGCCAGGGGCTCGGCGGCTCGGTCGGCTTCTCGACCAGCGTGCGGATGCGCTCGCCGTCGAGGACGACCCCGTAGTTGCGGCGGATCGGCTCGGCGTCCTCGCAGGGGAGCAGCCCGCAGACGGCGAACGCATCGGGCACGTCGGCGAGGCCTGCGTGTCCGCTCTCGAGGTAGAGTTCGTCGCCGAGGAGCAAGGCGAAGCGCTCGTGCACGAGCGGCTCGATCGCGGTCAGGAGCGAGCCGAGGCCGGCATCGACGTCGGGGTTGTCGACGTAGGAGATCTCGACCCCGAAAGCGCTGCCGTCCCCGCAGGCGGCGCGGACCTGCTGCGCGAGATGCCCCACGACGAGCAGGATCCGGCAGATCCCGAGTTGGTCGCGCGCGAGTTCGATCTGGCGGAAGAGCAACGGCTTGCCGCCGACCTCGATCAGGACCTTCGGCACGTGAGCGCTGCGCGGGTGCAGTCGGGTGCCGCGACCGCCGGCAGCGATCACGCAAAGCGCGGGCATGGACACCCCGGTGGGTTAGCCTGCCGGCGGGAATCCGGTCAACGCGGCGGATCGGCGACCACCGGGGAGTGCATGGCACCGCCCGCGGTGGCCTCGCCGGGCCGGGTCGTCCGCCGCTGCGCGAGTCCCGCGGCGACCAGGGCGTCCGCCATCACCTCGGCGATTGCCTGATGGCCGGCCTGCGAGGGGTGGATCTCGTCGCCGAGCAGGGCCGTGCCGCCGGCCGCGCGGAACCGGGCGCCGAGAGAGACGCAGTCGGGTTCGCGCTCGCACAGTCGGCGATTGAACTCCTCGAGCACGGCTGCGGAATCGCGTTCGTTGGGCAGGACTGTCGCGACGAGCACGCGCGCGCCCGTGGCCCGCGCGATCGCGGCGGCGCGCACGACCCGATCGGCGGCACCGCGCGGGTCGGGTGGCCCGGTGCGCAAGGCGTCGAGCCAGAGGTCGTTCACGCCCAGCAGGAAGAGGACGGCGTCGGGACGGTCCACCGCTAGCGTCCAAGACAACGGGCCCTGTTGTGGCCGGGGCAGGGGCGCATCCGCGGGCAGATCGGGCCAGAGCCCGTGGAGAAGAGCAGCGAGATCGCTCGGGCCGCTCCTCGCCGGATCGACCCACAGGCGGGCGGTGGATCCGCCCGCGCCGCGATTTCGCACGACCACGCCATCGGCGAGCAGCGCGCCGAGTCGCCCGGGATAGCCGCCGCCGGGATCCATCTCCGCGCCGCCGTTGCCGCCATCCGAACGCACGTAGCCGGCGGTGATGCTGTCGCCGATCGCGTCGATCGTCCGCGCTCGGCCCTCGCCGGAATCGAGGAGGAGTCCTGCGGCGAGGAGGAGCGCGCCGAAGGCGCAGGCCGTCCGGTGTCGCCGCGCGCGCATCGCGTGAAGGATGCACGACTGCCGTGGCGACGACAAGGGAAAGGCCGCCCGCGGATCGTCCGCGCACCCCGGCGTCGCGCGGTCGACGCCCGTGCTAGGAGGCCGTGGGACGCGAGCAGTCGCGCGACGGGACCGGACGGGAGGTCGGGACATGGATGCGAAGACCATCGCCACGCTCGCGGCCATCGGGATGAGCGCGGTCGGGATCGCGGGCGACTATTTCCTCAAGCGCGCAAGTGAGCAGGACTCGCCGCTGGTCTCCGCCCACTTCTTGGTCGGGCTCGTGCTCTATGCGACGACCGCGTTCGCCTGGGTGTTTCTCATGCGCCACCTCGCACTGGCGACGATCGGCGTCATCTATTCCGTGTGCATGATCCTCATGCTCACCGCGATCGGCGTCGCGTACTTCGACGAGATCCCTTCGGGTCGGGAGGTTGTCGGGATCGGCCTCGCGATCGCGTCGCTGTTCCTGCTCGCCCGATTCGGCTAGGGCGGGGGCGCCATGCCCCGGCTCTTCCTCGCTTGGGCGGCCTTTCTCGCGGCCGCCTCCTGGATCGGCATCGCGCTCGCCGAGGTCGGTCGATTCGCGGCGCCGATTCCGGTCGCATCCGGCCTCGTGGCCGCCGCCCTCGTCTGGCGCGCGATCGGCCGCGAGAAGTCGCCGATCGTACTCCCCGGCGCGAGCGCGGTCGGGGTCATCGCCCTGGTCGCGGCACTCTCGCTCGCGCCACCTGTCGACACGACACTGCTCAGCCAAGACGCGAGCCTGCACCGCTTGGCCGGTATCGAACTCGCCCGCTCGGGTTCCCTTGCGGTGCACGACCCGGTTCTCGACGGCCTCCCGGAGTCGGAGCGACGCGACCTGTTCGAACGGGGTGCGACCGGCCTGCTCGACGTCTCTCGTTCCCGACTGCCGGGCGGGCTCGTGATCCCCTCGGATCGCTCCTCGCTCGTCGTGCCGAGTTTCGCCCACCTGCTCGCGGTGTGGATCGCGATCGTCGACGGCCTCCTTGGCGAGTCGGCGATCGGCTGGCTCGGCCCGCTCTTCGCGGCGACCGCGTGGTGGGCGATCGGTCTCGTCGCGCTCGCGCAGGCCGGGTTGGCGAGTGCGGCGGCGACGATCGCCCTGCTGGCGACCTGGCTTCCGCAGCACTGGTTCGGACGATTTCTCATGCCGGAGGTGCTCGCCGAGGCCCTGGTGTGGGGCGGCGTCGCGGCGGCGACGCTCGCGCCGTCGCGCGCCCGCCCGAATGCCGCGGCCGCGATCGCGGGCGCCTGCCTAGGGGTGGCCTGTTTCGCCCGGCTCGAACAGCTCGCGATTCTCCCGCCGGCGCTCCTGCTCGCCCGGGCGCTCCTGCCCAGCGATCGGCCGTTGTTGCCGCGCGCCGCCGTACCCTGGTTCGCCCTCGCCGCCGTGCACGCGGCGGTGCACCTCGCGATCGTGCCCACCGACTACGGGAAGCGCATGACGGAGGTCGCGACCGGTGCCCTCGCCCGAGCCTGGATGCTCCTCGGCGGCACGCCGGTGCGGGTCGCCTTCGCGACCCTCGCGCTCGGCCTCGCGGCCTTCGTCGGCGGGCGATGGCTGCACCATCGCAGCCGGGGGCTCGAGACCCGGGTCGCCGCCGGGATCGCCGGAGCGCTCGCCTTCGCCGCGATCGTCGCCGGAAACCCGCCGAGCGGACTGCCCGCGCTCGACTGGCTCTCGTGGTACGTGCCGTGGCCCGCGTGGCTCGCGGCTGCGCTCGGCGTCCTTCCGTTCGCCCGACCCTCGGGGCTCGGGCTCGCGCTGTTCATCGAGGCCTGCGACCAGGTGGTCAGTCCGCGGGTGACGCCGGAGCAGGTCTGGGGGGCGCGCCGCCTGGTCGTGGTCGTGCTCCCGCTGGTCGCGCTCGCCGCCGGCTGGGCGATCGCGCGCCGCGACCGCCCGCGCTCGGCGACTGCGGCACGGGTGGGACTCGCCCTGGTCGCGGCCGCCGTCGTCCTCGGCCTCGCCGCAATTCGTCCGGTCCTGGGTCGCCGCCTGCAGCACGGCTCCGCGGCCTTCGCCCGCGAACTCGATGGTGCGCTTCCGCCGGCGGCCGCCGTGCTGGTCGCGCCGTCGCTCGACTGGATCCACCTGGCGCCGGTCCTGTGGCGGTCGGGCCGCCGCGACGTACTCGTCGCGCGGACCTGGGTCGGCTTTCCGGCGGCCGCCGCCCGACTCCTCGCGGTCGAGGAGGAGCGCGGGCGGCCGCTCTTCCTGCTCTCCGGTGCGATGGTCGAACCCGGGGCGTCCGTGCCACCCGGGTCGCTCGACGGGATCCTCCCGGCGGGCTGGACGATCGAGCCGGTGCGGGGCTTCTCCTTCGGCACCAGGATGCTCGAACGGACCTCGGACCATGCCCCGGCCGAGGTCGCGCCGTGGGCCGCCGAGCTCACGCTACACCGCCTGCGGCGGGTCGATGCGCCTCTCAGCAGCGGGCTTCGATGAGTGCGACGACGTCGCGGACCGTTTCGAGCGAGCCGGCGCGCAGGTCGGCGTCCTCGATGCGCGCACCGAAGCGCTCCTCGACGAACGCGGCGAGCATGACGAGACCCATCGAGTCGACGAGCCCCTCGCTGATGAGCGGAGTCTCGGCGTCGAGCGCGCGCTCGGGGTCCACGAGCAGTTGCGAGCGGATGTAGTCGAGGAGGATCGCGCCCCGGTCTTCGGCCATGCCGCCGGGGCTAGCAGAGCGCGCAGCGAGGTGTCGAGCACCGCGGCGCGTGCCGCGGCGCTCTGCGGCCCGTCGTCACCCGTGCGGCCTCCGGCGGGGCCTGCGCACCGCGGCTCCGAGCGCGGATCGCCGGGGCGCTTGCGTCCCCGGAGCCCCGACACTAGCGTCCGGGCGGTTCGATGCGACGCTCGCGATCCTCGCTGCAGCTCGGCATGCCGCACACGCGATTCCACTCGCTCGGCGAGGCTGCACTCTTGGCGCACGCCGGCGATCTGCAGTGGGCGTCGCTCGCGGCGGCGACCGGCGTGCCGGCGTCCCGCCAGCACGACGCCGACGGCCGCCCGGTCTACGCGAGCTTCTACTATGTCGAGATCGGCGGGTTCCCGCCCGCCGGCCTCGCCGCCTTCGGCCCCGACGACCGGCTGGAACTGGTGAGCGAGGTCGGCCGCTTCGGGCGCAGCATGATGGACGGCCACCACTACCTGCATCTTCGGGACGATCCCGCGGGCGAGCTTCCGGACCCCACTCCGTCGGGGCCGTTCCTTCGGCTCTCGAACGTGCTGGTGGCGCTCGGGGGCGGGGCCGACGACCTGCGCATCGCGACGCCGGCCAATGCCGACATCGAGCGTCTCCCGATACTTCCCGCGGAGCCCGACTCGTACCGTGTCGTCAAGCTGGCGCGGCAGGCCGGCCGCTTCGTCGATCCGCCCGCCGACGCGACGCCGCTCTGGGCGGGGGCGCGCCGCGTCGACTACGAGATCAACCCCGACCGGGACGTGAACGGCGTCGGTCTCCTCTACTTCGCGAACTTCGTCGTGTTCACCGATTTCGCGGAGCGCCGGCTCCTGCACGCGGACGACCGCTTCTCCCGCTTCGAGATCGACCGGCGGGTGACGGTGTGGCGGCGGATCGGCTACTACGGCAACGCGCAGCCGCACGACCGGCTCGAGATCGAGACGGCGGGGCATCGCCTGGCCGGTGGAAACCTGCTCTTCGAACACCGGATCTTCCGTGCGAGCGACGGGCGATTGATCGCGGTGAGCAGCGTCGAGAAACATCTCGAGGGTTCGGTTCGCGACCCGCAGAGGAGGTCGAATTGAGCGCGGGTCCGGGGCCCGCTGCGCCGCGGGCGATTCCGCCGCGGCCGATTCCGCCGCGCGGCCCGGCGTCGTCGTCGGCGACGCCACCGCTGGAACCCCGGCCGCCCGACGGCCCGGCCTCCCTCCTGCGCGCGCTCGGCCTGGGGGCGGCCTACGCCGCCCTGGTCATGGCGCTCCTGCTCCTCGCGCGCGCCGGCGCCGGCTTCATCTACCAGGGCTTCTGACGCGCGAGGCGCCTCGCGCGGCGCGCGCGCAGGCCGCGCCGCTGCGGCCTCAGGGGGCGAACGGCGCATCGAGGCCGAACATGCGCAGGCCGAAGCGCAGCGCGCCGCGCACCGAGCAGCCGAAGAGCAGGAGCCCGAACGCGAAGGCGTGGAAGGACGCGAGCGCGCCGAGGATCCGGTCGCGCCGGGCCGCCGCCGGGCTCGCCGGGCGGGCCGGTCCCGAGCGTGTGCGCCAGGCAGCGAGCCCGGTGAGCAGGGCCGCATGCCACAATCCCCAGGCGACGAAGTTCCAGGCGAAGCCGTGCCACAGGCCGCAGGCGACCATGGTCACGGTCTGCGCGACGCCCTGGCTCAGCAACGGCCGCCGGGTCGCCTTCAGCGTCCGCCGCGCGACCGGCACGAAGACGTAGTCGCGCAGCCAGCTCGTGAGGCTCATGTGCCAGTGCTGCCAGAGCTGGGTCAGGTTCGGTTGCAGGTAAGGCGAGTCGAAGTTCTCGCGGATTCCGAGCCCGGCGATGCGGCCCGCACCGATCGCGATGTCGGAGTAGCCGGCGAAGTCGAGGTAGAGCGCGATCGCGAAGGCGTACATCGCGAGCCAGAGCGAGGTGCGCGATGCGGCGGCCGGATCGGCGAAGATCGGCTCCGCGAACGCCAGCAGCCGATCGCCGACGAGCAGTTTCTTGCCGAGTCCGACGAGCACCCGCTCGATGCCGAGCACCCGTTCGGGCCAGGGCAAGGGCGCACCCGCGAGCTTGGCGGTGAACTCGCCGGTGCGCTCGATCGGCCCGGCCGCATAGGTCGGCAGGAACAGGATGGTGGCCAGAAAGGACGGCAGGTCCACGGCGGCGGCGCGCCCCGCGGCGGCGTCGAGCAGGTGTTGGGCGAATTTGAGCGCGAAGTACGAGAGCCCGATCCAGGCGGTCGTCGGCACGAGGCTCTCGCGGGATCCGGGCCCCGAGCGCAGCAGCGCGAGTGCTGCGACGATGACCGCGATGGCACCCCATGCCGCGGTCTCGCGGGCCTTCTCCGGGAGGCGCGGGAGGACGCGCCCGAGGCCCCAGGTGGCGACCGAGGCGGCGAGCAGCGCCATGATCGGCACCGGCCAGAGGAGCCCGAGTCCGGCGAGCGAGAGCGCCGCGACGGCGGCCGGACGCGCGGCCGCGGGGAGGACCGTCGTCGCCAGCGCCAGGGCGAGCGTGCCGAGGGCGAACGTCCAGGAGATCACGGCGCGTCCGCGGGGCCGGTCAGGAGCGGCCGAAGCGCAGCCGCCACGGTGTCACCATCGACCGCAGAACCTCGGTCTTCGAGATCTTCGAGCTGCCGAGGCGCCGGTCGGTGAACACGATCGGCACCTCCTCGCCGCGCAGCCCGGCGTGGACGACGCGGTACTTGAGTTCGATCAGGAACGAGTAGCCGCTGCTCCGGATCCGTCCGAGTTGCGCGCCCTCGAGTGCACGGCGCGTGAGGCACTGGAAGCCGCTCGTGCAGTCGTGGAAGGAGAGTCCGGTGATCGCCCGCGCGTAGTTGTTGGCGAACTGCGACAGGATGAGCCGCTTCAGGTCCCAGTTCACCACGCTGATGCCTTTGAGGTAGCGGGACCCGATGACGAGCTCCGCTCGCGACGTCGCATCGACCAGGTCGGGCAGGTACTTCGGGTCGTGCGACCAGTCCCCGTCCATCGTGATGACCGCGTCGTAGCCGCCTTCGAGAGCCTGCTCGAAGGCTTCGACGTAGGCGGTTCCGAGCCCGAGCTTGCCCGCCCGGTGCAGCACCCGGAAGCGGGGCTCGCGCGCCGCGATCGCGTCCGCGATCCGCCCGGTGCCGTCGGGGGAGGCGTCGTCCACCACCAGGAAGTCCGCGCCCACGGGGGAGGAGAGCACGGCGGCGCAGAGCGGCTCGAGGTTCTCGCGTTCGTTGTAGGTCGGGGTGACGACGAGGATCCTCACGACACCTCCTCGTCGAAGAGCGCGACGGGGAGGGGGCCCGTGTCGATCGCCGGGCGCGGCCGCTCGCCGACGACCCGCGCCGGCGTCCCGGCGACGATCGTGTAGGGTGCCGTGTCGCGGTTCACGACCGATCCGGCGCCGACGACCGTGCCGCTCGCGATCCGCACGCCCGGCAGCACGACCGCGTGCGCGCCGATCCAGACGTCGTCGCCGATCACGACCGGCTCGGGCTTGTGGCCCTGTCGGATCATCGGGATCTCCGGGCCGAGGTCCCAGCGGTGTTGCGAGGTGTAGATCGTCGCGTAGTGACCGATCATGACGTCGTTGCCGATCGTGAGCCCGCCCCGTCCATAGAGGACCGCACCGGCGCTCACGTGGAGGTTCGACCCGGCGTCGATGCCGTAGCAGTGCTCGAAGTACACGCCTTTGTAGATGAAGGGGAAGCCGCCGAGGCGCGCGAACAGGCCGCGGTACAGCAGGAAGCGCAGGCCGAAGCCGAGGAAGCCGGGGATCGGCCGGACCAGCATGCCGACGAAGTCCTCGGCCCACACCGTCGCCGCCTTGCGGGGGGTGAGCGTGCGCAGGAAATTGCGAACCAGCGCGCGGAAGCCGCGATCGCCGCCGTCCCGGCCCCGGACCGCCGGTGGACTGCCGGGGGCCGGGCCTCCGGACTCGCTCATGCGTCGCTCCGTCGCGCGAGCACGAGCATCTCGCCGACCGGGACGTGGATCGTCCGTTCGCGCAGGCAACGCGGGAGACGGCGGAGCAGGCCGGCCCCGGCGGCGAGTGCCGGGTAGAAGACCTCGACCTGGCCTGCGACGTAGTCCGGCGTGAGCGGCTTCGCGGCGGTGGCGATGCGCTCCACCCGGAAGCCGCGGGCTTCGAGAAAGCGCGCGATCGTCGAGCGGTCGAAGTAGTGGAAGTGGTCGTGCGGCGCATAGAAGAACCAGTGCTTGCCGAGCACGCGCGCGATCGGGCTGCCGATGTCGGGCAGGGTGAGCGCGAGCATGCCGCCGGGTCGCAGCCAGCGGTGCGCCCGCTCGGGAAGCGTCGTCGGGTCGAGCAGGTGCTCGATCGTGTCGAACGCGGTCACCGCGGCGAGCGGCTCGGGGGGCTCCCACTCCTCGAGGCGCGCCTGCTCGACCGGGAGCCCGGCGGCGCGCGCGGTGCGTACCGCGGCTTCGGAGAGTTCGATGCCGCGCGCGTCGTGGCCCGCCTCGCGCGCTGCGCGTACGAACGCTCCGGTCGAGGCGCCGACGTCGAGCCACGGACCAACGGGAAGGGCACCACCCAGAGAGGCGAGGCGGTCGCGGGCGATGAACGAGCGGATCGCGTCGGCGGCGGCGAACACCGCGTAGGGCCCCTCGGCATAGGTCCAGGCGTAGTGGGCTGCGAGTTCCTCGACCGTCGGCAGCGGTTCGAGCCGGACGAAGCCGCAGGCCGGGCACCGCAGGAAGCGCTTGCCACCCTTCTCGAAGAGCGGGCGCGAAGCTCTGCCGCCGCAGACGAGGCAACCGCGCTGCATGCCCGATGCGGCGTGCGCGGCCTCGCGGCGATGGATCTCCGATGCAGTTTCCAAGGCACGACGGGTGTAGCACAGGCCGGCCGGGACCGAACCGGGCGGGGTCGCTGCCGCCCGCGCGCGCCCGGGCTTGGCGGGTCGCGAGGGGGCGAGGTAGGAAGGCGCCGATCGATGGCATCCGCGCGCGACCCGAACCCTGCCGCGGAGCGGCCCGCTGCGCAGTCCGTCTGGTTCGACGCGCGCGGGTTGCAGGCGGATTTCAAGGAGCACGCCGGTCGCGGAATCGGCACCTACGTCGCGGGGCTTGCGGGTGCGCTGCCCGGGGAGGCTGCACCCGGCCGCGTCCGGCTCTTCGTCGAGGCCGGGGCCCGGCTCGCCGGGTCGCCGACCCCCGACGGCCTGCTCGCGGCACCTGCCTGGCCCACGGGTCGGGGGCGCCTGGCAAGCCAGGTGCGCCAGCAGCTGGTGCTCGCCGCCTGGATCGCCCGACGGTCGCCGGCCGCGGTGCACTTCGCCGCGCAGACCGATGCCCCGCCGGGCGTGCGGGTGCCTTCGATCGTGACCGTGCACGATGTTCAGCTGCATCGCCCCGGGGCGCGGCCGGAGGCGCCGGGTCCCGCCGCCGCCGCGCGCTTCGCCATCGCCCGGGCGATCGAAAGGCGTGCGATCGGTCGCGCGGCGCGGATCATCGTCCCGTCGCAGGTCACTGCGGGTGAACTCGCGGCGACGCTCGGCGTGCCGCGCGCGCGCATCGCCGTCGTGCCGGAGGCGGCCAGCCCGCGCTTCCAACCGGGTGAGAGGCCCGGGGACCGCGAATTGCTTCGACGCCTGCGCGTCCCCGCGCGCTACCTGCTCCATCCCGGCGGCTCCGACGAGCGCAAGCGGCTGCCCGATCTGGTGGCGGCCTTCGACCGGGTGGCGGCCTTCGACCGGGAGATAGCGCTCGTCCTGTCGGGGCCGGTCGCTTCTGGTCCGGGCGGGGCGTCGGCTCTCCGCGCGATCGCGTCCGCGCCGTCGCGCGACCGGATCCTGTTGCTCGGCGTGCTCGCGGCGGGCGAGATGCCGGCGCTGTTCCGCGGGGCTGCGGCCGTCGTGCTCGCGACGCGCCACGAGGGCTTCGGCCTGCCGGTCGTCGAGGCGTTCGCGAGCGGGGTGCCGGTCGTCTCGACCGCGGCCCCCGCCATCGTGGAGGTGGCCGGAGACGCCGCTTGCCTGGTGCCGGTCGATTCCCCGGCGGATCTCGCCGACGCGATCCTCGAGCTGCTCGGGAATCCGGCGCTGGCCGGCGAACTGCGCGAGCGCGGACGTCGCCGCGCCGCGCTCGCGGACGAGCCCGGCGCGGCCCGGGCGACCTTGCGCGTCTACGAGGAAGTCGCGCGACTCGGTCCGCTGCTGCGCACCGCCTGAGGCCGTACCCGGCCCGATGGGGGCGCGCCCGGCGCGCGGCGTCGGCCGGGGCGGGTGCATGCGGGCGGAGCGGGTGCGTTTGGCGGTGCCCCGCCGTGCGCTACGAAGGAGTCGTGCGTCGGCTTCTCGGATATCTCGCGCGCTACCGCCGCCGGTCGGCCGTCGGCGTTCTCTGCCTGATCGTCACGGCCTCGCTCGCGATGGCGATTCCACGGCTCCTCAAGGCCGCCGTCGATTCGATCGACCCGTCGAGGCCGCACGAGAGCGGTCACGCCGTCGCCTGGTACGCGCTCGGCGTGATCGGCATCGCGATCGTCCAGGCGATCGCGCGCAGTATCTCGCGCTTCACGATCTTCAACGTCGGCCGCGACGTCGAGTACGACCTGCGCAACGACGTCTTCGCGCATCTGGAGCGACTCCCGACGTCGTACTACCTCGCCCACCCGACGGGGGACCTGATGTCGCGCCTCGTGAACGATATCGGGGCGGTGCGCATGATGCTCGGCCCGGGGATCCTGAACCTGCTCAACACGCCCATCTACTACCTCTGGGCGGTCTCGATCATGGCCTCGATCGACCCCCTGCTCACGGTCGCAGCACTGCTGCCGTACCCGTTCATGCTGCTCGTCGTGAAGCACTACAGCCGCCGCCTGATGGAGGGCACCCTCCACGTGCAGGAGGGGCTCGCGGAGATGAGCAACGCGATCCAGGAGAACACGAGCGGCATCGCGGTGGTCAAGGCGTATGCGCTCGAAGACCGGTCGATCGAGCGGTTTTCCGCGCTCAACACCTCGTTCCGCAAGTCGAGCCTGGAACTCGGGCGGGTGCGGGGGGTACTCGCCCCGGTGTTCCGCTCGGTCAGCGCCCTCGGCACCCTTGTCGTGCTCTGGCTCGGGGGCTCGCGCGTGGCGGCCGGCCGTCTCGGCATCGGCGACCTGGTCGCGTTCATCGGCTACCTGCACCTCCTTGCCTGGCCGACGATGGCGCTCGGCTGGATGCTCTCGATCGTCCAGCGCGGCCGGGCCTCGCTGCGACGGCTCGACGAGATCCTCGACACGTCGCCCGAGATCGCTGACCCGGTGGACGCCGATCCGGCCGCTGAGGTCGCGGCGGTGGCGCCCTCGGCCCATGCGAACACCCCGGCGATCCGCGCCACCGCTGGCAACGGCGACGGCAACGGCAACGGCAACGGCGGCGGTGCGCTCGCCGTGTCGCCGCCGTCGCCGGTGCGGCCGCGTACCTTGCGCGGCGCGATCGAATTCGCGGGCGTCTCCTTCGCGTATCCCGGCGGGCGCCGTCCGGCCCTGCGCGAAGTCGACCTGCGGGTGCCCGCCGGTGCGACGGTGGCCCTGGTCGGCCGGGCGGGTGCGGGCAAGTCGACGCTGCTGCGGCTCCTCCCAAGGCTCTTCGATCCCACGGCGGGCGTGATCCGCATCGACGGCGAGGACCTTCGCCGGTTCCCGCTCGCCGAGTTGCGCCGCTCGATCGCCTTCGTCCCGCAGGATCCCTTCCTCTTCTCGACCTCGCTGCGCGAGAACCTCGCCTTTGCCCGGCCGGAACTCCTCGCCAAGGGCGAGGCGGGTTTCGAGGACCTGCGGCGCGCCGCGGAACGGGCCGCGGTCGCGGGCGACATCGAGGACTTCTCGCGCGGCTACGAGACGATGGTCGGCGAGCGCGGGATCACGCTCTCGGGTGGCCAGAAGCAGCGCGTGACTCTGGCGCGCGCCCTCCTGGTCGACGATGCACCGATTCTCGTGCTCGACGACTCCCTCTCGAGCGTCGATACGCGCACCGAGGCGCGGATCCTGGCCGCGCTCGAGGAGCGCCGCCGCGGTCGCACCTGCCTGCTGGTCGCGCACCGGCTCTCCACCGTGCAGGACGCGGACCTCATCGTGGTTCTCGACGAGGGACGGATCGTCGAGCGGGGCGATCACGCGAGCCTGCTGCGCGCGCACGGGCTCTACGCGGACCTGTTCCACCGCCAGCAGCTCACGGCGGAACTGGAGGAGATCTGAGCACCACCGGAAACGAGCGGCCGGCTGCGCCCCGCGATGGCATCCACGCCGAGGAGGCGCTCGAGCGCGGCTATGACTCGGAGATCGTGCGCCGGCTCTGGGAGTTCATCCATCCCTACCGGCGGACCTTCTGGGCGAGCGCGTTCGTGCTGCCGATCGCGTCCGCGCTTATGCTGGTTCAGCCCTGGCTGCTCAAGGTCGCGATCGACCGCTACGCGGATCGTGGGGACGCCGCCGGGCTCACGGGCAATGCGGCGCTCTTCCTCCTCGCCGTCGTCGGTGAGTTCCTCGCGCTCTACGTCCAGTACTGGCTCACGATGGTGGTCGCGCAAAACAGCCTCGCCGATCTCCGTCTCGCGCTCTTTCGCCACGTCCAGCGCCTGCCGCAGTCGTTCTTCGACCGCAATCCGGTCGGGCGCCTGGTCACGCGCATGACGACCGACGTCGACGTCCTGAACGAGATGTTCGCAACCGGGTCGATGACGATCTTCATGGACGGGCTCACCCTGGCGGGCATCGTCGGCGTGATGCTGTGGATCGACTGGCGCCTCGCGCTGGTGACGCTCTCGGCGGTTCCGCCGCTGCTCCTCGCGATCGACTTCTTCCGGCGTCGTGCGCGGGTCACCTACCGCCTGATCCGGGAGCGCGTCGCGCGGATCAACAGCTTCCTCCAGGAGGCGATTTCCGGGATGTCGGTCATCCAGCTCTTCGCCCACGAGGGGGCATCCTACGCCGAGTTCCTCGAACACAACGGCGCCCACCGCGACGCCTACCACCTCTCGAACGTCTACGAGGCCATGCTCTTCGCGATCGTCGAGATGACCGCCTCGATCTCGGTGGCGCTCGTCGTCTGGTACGCGGCGGGGCAGATCCGCGGCGGCGTGGTCGCGTTCGGCACGCTTGTCGCCTTCATCGAGTACATCCAGAGGTTCTTCGTCCCGATCCGCGACTTCTCGGCCAAGTACGCGGTCCTGCAGTCGGCGATGACCGCGGGCGAGAGGATCTTCCAACTCCTCGACACACCGGTCGGGATCGAGTCGTCGGAAGGGGCGCGCCGTCCTGACCCGGGCGACCCGGAGCGTGGCTCGGTCGAGATCGAGGGCGTATGGTTCGCCTACAAACGCGACGACTTCGTCCTGAAGGACGTGACCCTGCGGGTGCGCGCGGGCGAGAAGATCGCGATCGTCGGCGCCACCGGCTCCGGCAAGACGACCCTCACCAAGCTGCTGAACCGGAGTTTCGATGCGACCCGCGGCCGGGTGAGTGTCTCCGGCATCGACGTCCTCGACTGGGACCTGCGGGGGCTGCGCCGGGAGGTCGGTGTGGTGTTGCAGGATTCCTTCCTGTTCACCGGCACGATCGGCGAGAACGTGTTTCCCGAAGGGCGTCCGCCGCAAGACGAGATCGAGCGGATCCTGCGGGCGGCGAACGTGGAAGGACTGGTGGCATCGCTGCCGCACGGACTCGAGGAGCGGGTCGGGGAACGCGGCTCGAATCTCTCGTCGGGGCAGCGCCAGCTTCTCGCGATCGCGCGGGCGCTCGCCTACGACCCGCGCATCCTGGTGCTCGACGAGGCGACCTCCAGCGTGGATGCGGAGAGCGAGCACATGATCCAGGAGGCGCTCGACCGGCTGCTCGCCGAACGCACGGCGATCGTGATCGCGCACCGTCTCTCGACGATCGAGCGGGCGGATCGGATCGTCGTCATGCACCACGGCGAGATCCGCGAAGTCGGCACGCATGCGGAGTTGATCGCCCTCGGCAGGATCTATGCCCGGCTGCACGCCTTGCAGTACGCGGACGCGGACCAGGCGGCGGGGAGCGCGACTTGAGACGGGGCGTGGGCGGAGCGCCGGCAGGGGTGGTCGTCGCAATGCTGGCGGCAGCTCTCCTCGTCGACGGCTGTGCCGGCTCGACCGCCGGCTACCTGGCCCGCGCCGGATGGGAGGAGGCGCGGATTCTCTGGCGTCGCCGCCCGATCGAGACCCTGCTCGCCGATCCCGCGCTCGACCCGGCAACGCGCGAGAAACTCGCCACCGTGCTCTCGGTCCGCGAGTTCGGCGGCGATCGGCTCGGGCTCGACGTCGGCGGAGCCTACCGGAGCTATGCCGAGGTCGACGACGGCGCCCTCGTCCAGGTGCTCTCGGCGGCCGAGCGCTCCCGCCTCGTGCCGGTCACTTGGTGGTTCCCGATCGTCGGCCGGGTCTCCTACAAGGGCTACTTCTCGCCGGAGGAGGCGCGTCGCGAGGCGGAGCGCCTCGAGGGGCGGGGCTACGACACCTACGTCCGCGGCTCGGTCGCCTTCAGCACGCTCGGGTGGCTCGACGACCCGGTGCTGTCCAACTGGATGCAGTCGAGCCGGGTCGAGCTCGCGGAACTGGTCCTGCACGAGCTGCTCCACCGAACGACCTATCTCGCGGGCCAGACCGACTTCAACGAGTCGTACGCGAACTTCGTCGGCCACCGCGGGGCGATCGCCTACTTCGAGGAGGTCGACGGCCCGGAGGCCGCGACCACGATCGAGGCGCGCAAGCACTGGCAGGCCCAGGTCGCGTCCTCGGGCCGGCTCGGGTCGGCGCTCGAGCGCCTGCGCGCGCTCTATGCGCAGGCCGGGAGCGACGGTCGGGCCGAAGCCGACGTGCTCCGCGACCGGCGCGCGATCTTCGCGGAACTCGGGGACCCCGACAAGGTGAACAACGCGGTCCTGTTGTCGCGTATGGCCTACCTCGACCGGCTCGCCTGGTTCGACGAAGTCGGGCGGCGCTGGGGGGACGCGCGCGCCGCCTTCGACGCGATCCGTTGGGCGAGCGAGGCGCAGCCCGGGGTCCCATGGGAGGCGCTGGGCGAACTCGCTGGGCTGCCGACCCCGTCGCCGGCCCTTGCCCCGTCGCCGGCCCCGACCCCGGGCTGACCGTGCCGCCCGGAAAACAGTTTCCGACAAGGGCAGGTTGACAACTTGCCCGTTCCCAACGAGGTTCTCCCCGTGCGCGTGCTGTTCTACTACCGGGGCATCGAGAACCTGGGCGTCGGTTACCTCATGTCGATGCTCAAGGCTCACGGCCACGAGATCGACCTGATCTTCGACCCCGGCCTCGACGACAACCTTTTCATCAAGATGCCGCACCTCGCGTGGATGAACCGCCACGAGGCGCTGCTCGAACGCGCGGTCGCCTTCAAGCCCGACCTGATCGCGATGGGCTGCCTGACGAACCTGTACCCGTTCGTCAAGGTGATGGCCGAGAAGCTCAAGCAGAAGCTCGACGTGCCCATCCTGATTGGCGGACACCATGCGCAGGCCCTTCCGGAGTTCGTGCTCTCGAACCCCAACGTCGACATGGTCTGCACCGGCGAGGGGGAACTCGCCCTGCTCGAACTCGTCTCCCGGATGGAACGGGGCGAGGACGTCACGACGGTTCCGTCGATCTGGGCCAAGCAGGACGGCATCATCCATCGCAACGAACTCGGGATGCTCGAGAACGACCTCGACAAACTCCCGTTTCCCGAGAAGCATCTTTGGTGGGAGTACGGCTGCTTCAAGGACAACCTGGAGGTCTTCACCGGCCGCGGTTGTCCGTTCAAGTGCACGTTCTGCAACATCCACTACCAGCGCGAACTCTTCCGCGGGAAGGGCGACTTTCTGCGCAAGCGCTCGGTCGAGAACGTGATGCAGGAACTGGAGCAGAACGTCGCGCGCTACGACGTCCAGTTCGTGTCGGTGCACGACGACAACTTCACCACCAACCCGCGCTGGGTCGAGGAGTTCTGCGAGGAGTACCGCAAGCGGATCAACCTGCCCTGGTACTGCTTCGGTTACCCGACGACGATCAAGCCCGGTCTCATGAAGGCCATGAAGTCGGCGAACTGCCACACCGTCTTCATGGGCGTGGACTCGGGCGATCCCGGGCTGCGCCGCTCCCTCATGGAGCGCCCGATGGAGGACGAACTCATCTACAAGGCGGCGCGCTGCATCCAGGAGGCCGGCGTCGGACTCCAGGTGTCGTGCATCTACGGCAACCCCGGCGAGACGCCCGAGCAGATGTTCAAGACGCTCGAGATGGTCGACCGGATCAAGCCGTCCCAAAGTTCCGCCTACATCTTCTACCCGTTTCCCAAGACCAAGATGTACACGGCGTCGGTCGAAATGGGCTACCTCGACGCCGGGGGCGAGGAGAAGGTGCGCGAGGGCATCTCGGGCTACCACCACGAGTCGATCCTGTTGCACCCGCACAAGGAACTCGCCGAGACGCTCGCCAAGATCACGCCGGTCTACGCGCGCAGTCCCGAATTCCTGAAGCCGGCGATCCGCTGGATCATCCGCAACCGGATGAAGCGCCTCGCGCTCATGCTCTACATCGTGCTGATCCCGATCACCTTCCCGTTCCTTGGCATGGAAGGAATCCGCAGCACGCTGCGCATGGCGTGGACCGCGCTCACCGGCAAGCGGCACCTGCCGCACGGCGCCCACGCGATCGCTCGGGATGCCCAAGCCGAGGAAGCCGCCCGGGCGGCCTGAGGCCGGGTGGAGACTTGCGTGGAGACGCGTTTCGCCGTTGATCGCCCGCTCGAACGGCTCGCACGCTGGCTGCGCCTGCTCGGCCGCGACGCGAGCGTGCGGCGCGAGATGACCGGGCGCGACCTGCTGGTGCTCGCCGCACGCGAAGACCGCCTTGTGCTGACGCGCGATGCACGCCTGGCGCGCGATCCGGGCCGCGCCCGGGTGCGGGTGCTCGCCGGGGCCGACTTCCGCGGACAACTCCGTGAACTCGCCGAAGCCGGCCTGCTCGATCCCGCGCTGCGCCGCTTGGCGCGCTGCACGGCCTGCAACGAGGCGCCGTGCGAGGTCACCGTCGCCGACCTGCGGGCGGCCCAGTCGGCGCGGATGCCCGCCTCGGCGGCGGCCGTCACCCGTTGCCCGCGCTGTCGGCGGGTCGCCTGGCGCGGCACGCAGTTCGACCGCATCGAAGCGGAGTTGACGGGGTTGGGGATCGCCGGGCCGGGTTCGTTCCGGTGCACGACCCCGAGCCGCCCGACGGGGGCATCGGCTGCGGGGGTGTCGGGATGAGTGGCGCGGCTTCCTTCGACCCGACGAGCGTCGGCTCCGACCCGTTTGCGGCGGCGCTGCCCGCGGGGCCTTGTCCCCGGTGCGAGCGCGAGGTGCTCGCGTACGCGATCCCGGGTGAGGACGACGAGGAGACTTGGCTCTGCGTCCACTGCGACGGCCCGCTCTCCGGCATCGACTTCTTCTCCGAGGGCGATCTCGAGCGGCTCGGCTACGATCTGCGCGACCCGCTCGCCGCCGGTTGCGCCACGGGTTGTGCAAGCGGTGGTTGCTCGACCAAGCCCCGAACGATCGACGAGATCCTGACCCGGCATCGCCGCCTCTGAGGGCGGATCCCCGGCCGCCGCCGCGGGCGGCGCTTCAGGCTCGCCCGAGTTGGCGCAGCCCCTCGTAGAGGACGACCGACACTGCGTTGGCGAGGTTCAGGCTGCGCACCGCCGTGCCCTCCATCGGGATGCGCCAGAGCGGGGTGAGGGCGACCCGCAGATCTTCGGGAAGTCCCTTGCTCTCGCCGCCGAAGACGAGCGCGTCGTCCTCCCGGAAGGCGATCCGGGTGTAGGAATCGGCGCCGTGCGAACTGAAGGCGTGCAGGCGCGCCGGGCGGCGCGCCGCGAGGAATCCCGCCCAGTCCGCGTGCACCGCGAGGTCGACGTGCGGCCAGTAGTCGAGGCCGGCGCGCTTCAGGTAGCGGTCCTCGAGCGAGAAGCCGAGCTTGCCGACGAGGTGCAGGCGGCTCACGGTGGCCGCGCAGAGGCGGGCGATCGAGCCGGTGTTCTGCGGGATCTCGGGCGCGACCAGAACGACGTCCACCGGCGACTCAGTCCGCCTTGGCGGGGCGGATCTCCTGTTGGGCGCCACCCGGCAGCGGCAACACGAAGCGCTCGGCGCGGGCCTCGACATGCCCGAGCAATTCGGCCTGCGCGCCGCGCAGGAAGCGGGCGGGAAAGGCGCCCCCCTTCACGTCGCAATAGAGCACATGGCCGTCGCCCAGGCGCAGCGAGCCGGTGGAGAGTTCCTCGCGGATGCCGTCGTTCAACTCGATGGTGAAGCCCCGCACGGGGTCGCCGTCGACCCGGACGACGACCCAGGCAGTGTCGTCGACCACGATGCGGGCGCGCTCGTCGCCGATGACGAGCCACCAGCCGCCGTCGCCGTCCCGGGTCACGTGGCGGGAGAAGAGGTCGGCGATCCGCCGGTTCTCGATCGGCTCGTCGTCGGAGTACCAGCGGCCGTCGCGACCGAAGCGGATGGTCATGTTCTCGATCGCCCAGAATCCCGCGCGTGCCATGCCGTGAGGATACCGCCGGCCCGCGGGAGCGGCAACGGTGGTGCGCGCGGTGCGGCGCGCGCACCGCCGGATTCAGATCGTCTTCAGGTATTCGAGGACGGCGCGTCGCTCGGCCTCGGAGAGATGGTCGCCGAAGGGATGGCCCGCATTCGACTGGCTCCACCACGAGGTGTCGTACACGTATTTGCGCTCCGGCTCGGGTACCGAGTCCTGGCCGCCCGGCACCTCGACCCACGGCCAGCCGAGCGCCTCCGCGTCGTAGTGGCTGCTGTCCTGGTCGACGCGTCGCCACGCCGTGGGGCGCGCCGGGCCGTTCAGCACGAGTTCGATCGTCGGCACCGAAGCGTTGTGGAGATACGGGGCGGTGGCCCAGATCCCGTCGAGCGGCGGCGGCATGTAGCCGGGAAACGGGTCGTTCGGCACCATGCGGGTGACGCCGCCGTAGAACGAGGCGTTGTACCACTCGACCAGTTCGGGCGAGTGGACGACACCGAGGTTCGCGACGACCGGGTCGGTGCCGATCACGTCGAGCGGGATGAGCAGGTTGGGGTAGGTGTCGTGCGCGTCGTCGAGGGGGTCGTCGGCGTAGGTGCCGTGGCAGCCGGCACAGTTCCGCGTGAAGACGGATTTGCCCTCCGCCGCGAGTGCGCGGTCGACCGGGCGGGTCCAGAGCGGCGCACGCAGGCTCGCGATGTAGGCCTGGATGTCGCGGAACATCGCATCGACCTCGCGGGCGCGGTCGACGTCGTCGATGCAGACAGAGGTCGCGAGCGCCATCGTGCCGCGGTGGTCGCCGCGCGCCATGCCATTGTAGAACAGCGCGTTCTTCTTGTGCGCGCGCCACCACGGCGGTGGATCCGAGGTGAGCGTGTAGTCGGCGATCGGGCTGCCGTCGACGTCCACCGGGTGGATCTGCGTGACCGGCACGTCGCTCCACGCGAGCGTGTCGCGATCATGGTGGACCATGAGGATGACGGCGTAGAGTTCGGCCGGGTTGTTGCCGACCGCTCGCATGACCGTGGCCGGCGCGAGGGTCGCCGCGCGGCCCAGCATCTTGTTCAGGTTGTCCTTCTCGGCCGGCGTGAGTCCGAGCAGGTCGAGGATCTCCGGCGCGAGCGGCCCGGCGCCGTTTCCGCCGAGCCGACCGGTGAAGTCGGCGTTCGCGTTGCCCAGCCCGACGATCACCTCGCCGTCGAACTTGCCGCCGTGGCACATGAGGCAGTTGGCGTTCACGACCTCGGCGCCGTCGGGCGCGGTGAAGACGTTGAGCGAGTAGGGCATGTCGGCGTTCTTGCCCTCGCGCCCCGGGATGCGGTCGGCGGTCGTCGCTCCGAAGCCGCCGGAGACGACCGGGCCCCAGACGGGATTCGAATAGAGCGAGTAGGGAATGCCGCAGGTCATGAAGTCGCCGTTGAGCAGCATGTGGCGGCCGGCCTCCGGATCGCCCACCTCCTGCGGCTCGGCCGCGAGGTACGCCCCGGAATTCCAGGGTCCGACGGCGGGCACTCCGTCGCCGCCGGGCGCGGGTCCGCTATCGGAGCAGGCCGAGGCGAGCAGCGCGAGCAGGGCGATGCCCGGCGCACATCGCCACCGGCGGCGTGGGAGGTCGCCCTGGCGGGGTCGCAAGCGGTGGTGGGTTTCGGATCGCATCGGTCCCTCTGGCCCGCGTCCTATCAGGTGCCCCGCCGCCCGGACAACGCTCGACGTGCAGCGGCTGGCGCCGCGGTCCGTGTCGGCCGGCGGGGCGACGACCGGCGCATGGCACCCTGCCACGCGATGCGATAGACCCGAAGTCGTCCGATGATCCCCGTCCTGCTCCAGCTGGGTCCGCTCAAGCTCTACAGCTTCGGGGCCATGCTCGCGCTCGCCTTCCTCGGCGCCGGGGCGGTGATCGAGCGGGGGTTCGAACGCCGCGGACTCGACCGGGGGCACGTGACCTCGATCGTCACCTGGGCGGCCGTCGGCGGCATCCTCGGCTCGCGCATCCTCGCCCTCTTGAACGACTGGCAGGGCTTCCTCTCGGCCCCGCTCGACCGGCTCATCACCGGCGCGGGTTTCGTCTGGTATGGCGGACTCGTCGGCGGATTCGTCGCAGTGACGGCCTACGTCGTGCGCAGCGGCCTGCCATGGCCAGTCGTCGTCGACGCGATCGCACCGGGACTTGCGCTCGGACAGGCCATCGGGCGCATCGGCTGCCAGCTCTCGGGCGACGGCGATTGGGGTGGGCCATCCACGCTGCCCTGGGCGATGGCCTACACCCGCGCCATCTTCGGCTGGTCGCATCCCGACGGCTTTCGCGTCCACCCCGCACCCGTCTATGAAAGCCTGCTGTATGCGGGGATCTTCCTCTGGCTGCTCGCGCTCTCGCGGCGCGAGGGCGAGGACCGGTACGCACCGGGTTCGGTGCTCTGCGCCTACCTGGTGCTCTCGGGGCTCGCGCGGTTCCTCGTCGAAATCGTGCGCATCGAGCCGCGCCTGTGGCTCGGGCTCACCGAGGCGCAGTGGTTCGGGATCGCGAGCATGCTCCTCGGTGGACTCGGCTTGGTCTGGGCGCAGCGACACCAGCGCAGGATCGTCGGGCTTCCCCTCATCGTGCTCGGCCTGACGCTCGCCGGCGTGGCGAGCGGCTGCAAGGGGTCGCCCACGGCCCCCGACTTCGTCGCCCAGGACCTCGCGGGTCAGGCGGTACGGCTCTCGTCGCAGCGCGGCAAGGTGGTCTTCCTGAACCTCTGGACGACCTGGTGCCCGCCGTGTCGCAGCGAGATGCCGGCGATGGAGGCGCTCGCGGAGAAGCTCGGCGCCCAGGACTTTGTCATGCTCGCCGTGAGCGAGGACGACGGCAGCGAACCGGTGCGCCGATTCGTCGACGAGATGAGGATCACCTTTCCGGTCCTCGTCGACTCGACCGGCGAGATCGGGCGTCGCTACGGCATCACCGGCTACCCCGAGACCTTCATCATCGACCGGGAGGGCCGCCAACTGGCCCGCTTCATCGGGCCGCGCGACTGGCGGGACCCGGCGATCGAACGCGATCTGAAGACGCTCATCGACACCGGGAAGTGGGTCCGCGGGCCCGACGGGAACTGAGACCGGCCGGCCCGGCCCCCCGGACCGGGTGGCGGCCGGGGCAGTTGACGCCCCTGCGACCCCATGGCAAACTGAAAATGAAAGTCGTTTTCAGGGAAATCATGAGAACCCGCGCCTTCTTCCTCTTCGTCCTCGCCCTGCCGTTCGTCGGCTGGAAAGGGCGCTTCGCTCTGGTCGCGGCGCCCCCAGCGGCGGCGGCGACGACCGGACTGTCGGGTACCAATCCAGGCGCGCCCTCGCCCGGGCCGCCCGACGCGACCCTCTCCGACGACCTCGCGACACTCACCGCCGCCGTCAAGCTCGTCTCCCAGGAGTACGGTCTTGCCGTCGACGACACGGGCAAGGTGAAGGACGAGGTCGAGATCGGCGAGGCGGAGCTGTTTTGCGACCAGGCGCGAATGCGTTTGGAGAAACTCGCGCCGCGGCTCCGGGCGGACGAGGCGGCGATCGGCCGCGGTCGTGACGCGATCGCGGCGCTCACCGGCGCGGTCGGCGCGCGCAAGCCGCCGGCCGAGGTGGCGTCCCTGTCGCGGGCCGCGACCGCGACGCTGCTCGCGCTTGGTCCGGCCGAAAGTAGCGCGACGGCGGGCCTCCGCGCGGCGACCGCGCAGGCGGACCGCGCCATCGAGGCCGAGCAGGTGGCCGGCGACTACCGGATCGGCGTGCTCACCGAGCCCACGCAGCCGATTTTCCGGAGAGTAGCCGGCGGCATGGCCGAGAAGGTCGCGCCGCCGGCGGACTCGACGACCTACCTTGGCGTGGTCCTGCGCGAGCGACGCAGCAAGCGCTTCCTGCCGGGTTCGGTGGTCACGGCGGAGTTCCTCGGCGCCGGCGACGAGGTGGTGGCCAAGGCCGAACTCGCACCCCTGTGGGGGGATTTTCAGCAGTACGGCGCCAACTTGCCCGCGCCGACCGGGGCGAAGGGCCGGCTGCGCATTCACGTCGAAGCGCCGCACCACGACCGTCACGGCGACATGCTGGGGGTCGTGGCGAAACCGGCCGACGTGGTCTTCGACTACTCGATCGAGGGCGGGCACCCGGTCTTCCCGCCGGCGCCCCCCGCGCCCGTCGACGCCGACTACTCGATCGGCGACGACATCCTCGAGGGCTTCGCCGCGGCGCGCAACGAGGCGCAAGCGGGCGGCTACCGCATCGGCTTCGTCGTCGAGCCGCCCGAGCCGTTCTGGATCTGGACCGACGGCCCGCAGTTGAAGGCGGTGCGACCGCAGGACACGCACCACCTCGAGGTGGTGCTGCAGGATCGCAGCACCGGGCTGCTCGTGCCGGGGGCCGAGGTCACGCTCGTTCTCACCCCGAAGTCGGGTGGCGTGCCGGTGAAGGTTCCGCTGCACGGA
Organism: Klebsiella pneumoniae; assembly: GCA_945872365.1. Lineage (GTDB taxonomy): Bacteria > Desulfobacterota > Binatia > UBA12015 > UBA12015 > REEB422. The sequence continues at coordinate 94,911 of CAMBZJ010000006.1, read as the reverse complement.
CTGCTGTCGGCCTTCCAGCACTACGGCGAGACCCTGCAGGTGCGGCCTGGCGAGTACCGGGTGGAGATCGACGTGGCGCCCCCGCGGATCGGCACGCTCGGCGAGCCGCGTTTTCTCGGAAACGCATCCACCGCATTCGATTGGCGGGTCGAAAAGCCCGCGGAGGAGACCAAGGGATGATCCTCGTAACTGCGTTCGGAAGCCCGGACTTCCGCCGCTGCGCCGCGCGGCGCGGCGCGGCACTCCTCGGCCTGTTCGGCCTGCTCCTTTCGGGGCTCGTGTTCGACGCGCGGCCGTCTCGTGCCGCCGAGGAGACCCTGGCCTCGCTCGATGCGCGGCTCGACCAGGCCCGGGCCCTCTACGCGAGCGATGCCGTTCGGGCGCGGGAGATCGTCGGCGACGCCTTTCTCGCGTTCGAGTCCTCGGGCCTCGATCGTAAGCTCGCCGTGCGCGACCCGGCCGCGTACAAGGCGCTCGAGGCGGACTGGATGAAACTCGTCTCGCGGATGCGCGCCGGCGCGCCCCAGACGGAGATCGACGGACTGCACGCGGCGATCCGCGGTCGGCTCGACGGGGTGTCGCCGGGCTCGTCGAGCGGTGGTAGGGGGGCGCTCTTCGCGAACTCGCTGCTGATCATCCTGCGCGAGGGCTTCGAGGCGATCCTGATCCTGTCGGCGGTGGCGACCTCGCTGCGCGCGAGCGGTCGCACCGCGGTGCTGCGGCCCTTTTACGGAGGAGCGGTCGCGGCGGTCGCCGCGAGCCTAGGACTCGCCGCAGTCGCCCACCGGGCGGGTGGCTTCGGGGCGGGGCGCGAGGCGATCGAGGGACTCACCTGTCTGCTCGCCGTCGTGGTGCTCTTCTTCACCTCCTACTGGCTGATCTCCCGCGTCGAAGGGCGGCGCTGGCAGGAGTTCATCCGCGACTCGGTGAAGCGGGCGGCGTCTTCCGACCACTTAGGCGGCCTTGCGATGCTCGCCTTCCTCGTGGTCTTCCGCGAAGGCTTCGAGACGGTGCTCTTCTACCAGGCGCTGGCGGTCGAGGCCCTCGGGACGACCGGCGGCACGGCCGCGGTGGCGGGTGGCCTCGTCGTCGGACTGTTGCTGCTCGGACTTCTCTACGGCGCGATCCACTGGTTCGGCGTCCGCGTCCCGATGCGCCCGTTCTTCGCGGTCACCGGAGGGCTGCTCTACCTGCTCGCGATCAAGTTCGCGGGCGTCGGCATCCGCGAGTTGCAGGAGGCGGGCTGGCTCGGCCAGCACCCCGTCGCATGGATGCCGGATGCCGCGTGGCTGCGCGACTGGCTCGGCGTCTTCCCCGACGCGCTCGCACTGGCGCTGCAGGGACTTCTCGTGCTGGCGCTCGTCGTCGGTTGGTTCTGGTCGCGCCGGCCCGACGTGCCCTCGGTCGGAACCGCGGCGGCGCGCCAAGCGGCCTGACGATCGTGCTCCCGCCTCGGGTCCTCGGGACGCTCGCGGTGGCCGCACTTCTCTTCGCGGGGCTGGGCGTGCCGGGTCCGCGTCGGGCCGCGGCACAGGATCCGACCGCAGGCGAGGTGAACCGGGTGAACCCGCTCGCGGCGGACCCGGCGGCGGTCGGGCGGGGCCGCGGCCTGTTCGTCCAGAATTGCGCGCCCTGCCACGGGGTCGAGGCCGATGGGCATGGTCCTGGTTCGGTCGGGCTCACGCCTTCGCCCGCAAACCTGGCCGGGCCGGACGTCGTGCCCCGGTACAGCGACGGCTACCTGTTCTGGCGCATCTCCAAAGGCAAGCGGGGCTCGGCGATGCCGTCCTTCCAGCATTCCCTGGGCGAAGCGGAGCGCTGGTCGATCGTCGCCTGGTTGCGCTCGCTGCCGCAACGGGCGCCCGGCCCGGCAGCGGATCGAGACCCGATCGTGTCGGCCCATTGACGCCGACACCCGACGGTTGGGCCGGGGCCGGGTGCGCGTTGCGCCCGGCGGGGTCGGTTGGAATCCCGCGGGCGGGCCGCGGCCGAATCCGCTAGGGTAAGCCACGGGTTGCGCAGTCCGCGACCTGCTGGGAGAACGAGATCGATGAAGGCCCCCCGAGACGGTCGTCGCCGCGCCATCCTTACCCTGCTCGCTTTCGCCGCGTGCATGGCGATCCTCTTTTCGGGCGGCCGCGCCGTCGAGCGGGTCGCGGCGGTCCCCAAGGAGACCTACGACGATCTCGAGACCTTCACGAACATCCTCTCGATCGTCCAGAAGAACTACGTCGACGAGGTGACGACGAAGCAACTCCTCGAGGGCGCCGTCAACGGCATGCTGGGTTCGCTCGACCCGCACAGCGCCTACCTCACGCCCGAACTCTACAAGGAACTCCAGGTCGACACGAAGGGCAGTTTCGGCGGCCTCGGCATCGAGATCACCAACAAGGGTGGCGTGCTCACGGTGGTCTCGCCGATCGAGGACACGCCGGCGGCGCGCGCCGGTCTCCACCCCGGCGACCAGATCATCAAGATCGACGGCGATCTCACCAAGGACATGTCGCTCGTGGACGCCGTGAAGAAGATGCGCGGCCCCCTCGGCACGAAGGTGAACCTGGCGATCCGGCGCGAGGGCGTCGCGCGCCTGCTCGACTTCACGCTGGTGCGCGAGAACATCCAGGTGCAGAGCGTCAAGTGGCGCAGCCTCGGCGACGGCTACGGCTACGTGCGGATCACGCAGTTCCAGGAGCACACCGGCGAGGCGCTCGACGAGGCGCTCGAGAAACTGAGCCGCGGCGATGACGCCAACCTGCGCGGACTGGTGCTCGACATGCGCAACGATCCGGGCGGGCTGCTCTCGCAGGCGGTCGCGGTTTCCGACACCTTCCTCGACTCGGGCATGATCGTCTACACCGACGGCCGCCTCGAGAACCAGAAGCAGAAGTACTTCGCGCGCAAGCAGGGCAGCCACGTCGACTTCCCGGTCATCGTGCTCGTGAACGGCGGTACGGCGAGCGCGGCCGAGATCGTGGCCGGTGCCCTGCAGGACCACAAGCGCGCGCTCGTCCTCGGCACGCAGACCTTCGGCAAGGGCTCGGTGCAGACGATCCTGCCGCTCGACGACCAGTCGGCGCTGCGCCTGACGACGGCCCGCTACTTCACGCCCAACGGACGCTCGATCCAGGCGACCGGCATCAAGCCCGACATCGAGATGGAGAATGTCGTGCAGGTGGCCGGCGAGACGCGCCGTGGCGATCCGCAGTTCCTGCGCGAGGCGAACCTGCCGAAGCACCTCGACAACCCGACCGGGGGATCCGCGGAGCCGGCACCCAAGGCGACCGCGGAGCCGGCCAAGGGTGACGGCAAGCCGCGCTCGAAGGCCGGTGCCGCCGCACCCGAGGACGGAGACGACGAGCCGGTCGATCCGGGCTTGACCGTGATGGGCGAGCCGGGGAAGGATCCGCAGCTCGACCGGGCGCTCGAGTTGCTCAAGAGCTGGCAGGTCTTCAAGACGCTGCAAGCGAAGAAGGGCTGAGTCGGCGGGGCGAGTCGGGCGATGCCGCCGCTCTCCGTTCCACCTACTCCCGCGGCCGGGCCCGCGTCGGAGGCCCGTCCGCGCGGCATCGGCATCCGAGCCCTGGTCGACCGCATCCAGCTCGCACTGGTCGAGAACTTCCCGGGCCGTCTGTGGGTCGAGGGCGAGGTCTCGAACTACAAGGTTCACCGCACGAGCGGCCACGCCTTCTTCACCCTGAAGGAGGGCGATGCCCAGGTCGAGGCCGTTCTCTGGAGCAGCCGGCGCGCGGTGCTGCGCTTCACGCCGACCGACGGCCTGCAGGTGCTGGCGCTGCTCTCCAAGGTCGATTTCTACGCACCGCAGGGGCGGCTTCGGGTGCAGGTAGAGCGACTAGAGCCGCAGGGTCAGGGCGCTCTCCACCAGGCGCGCGAGGAGTTGCGCAGGAAGCTGCACGCCGAAGGGCTGTTCGCCCCCGAGCGCAAGCGCAGGCTGCCGGTCCTGCCGCGGGCCGTCGGGATCGCAACCGCGCGGCCGAGCGCCGCTCTGCAGGATCTGCTGCGCACCCTCGACGGCAGGTTCCCCGCCCGCCGGGTGCTGCTTCGTCCGTGTCTCGTGCAGGGTGCCGGTGCGGCTGCGGACGTTGCCGCGGCGCTCGACGACCTGAACCGCGACGGCAGCGTCGACGTGATCGTGGTCGCACGGGGCGGTGGTTCCACGGAGGACCTCGGGGCCTTCAACGACGAGGCCGTGGTGCGTGCGATCGCGCGCTCCCGCATCCCGGTGGTCTCGGCCGTCGGGCACGAGTCGGACTGGACGCTCGCCGACGAGGTCGCCGACCTGCGGGTGTCGACGCCGACCGCGGCCGCGTCCGCGGTCATGCCCAGGCACGCGCAATTGCTCGGGGACTTGAACCAACTCGGCGAGCGCCTGCGCGGTGCCGCCTTGCGGAGGGTCGAGACGGCCCGGCACAGGATGGCGACGCAGGAGGCGAGGCTCGGCGACCCTCGGCGTCGTATCGACGAGTCCCGCCTGCGCGTCGATCAGTTGGTCGGGCGCGCCCGGGAGGCGCTTTCCCGGGCAAGGCAGCGCGTCCACTCGACTCTCGGGGGACTCGAGAGCCGGCTCGACCGCGGTCGCCCGGCGACGGCGGCGCTGCGCACCCGTGCGGAGCGCCTCGGTGAACGCATGGAGGCGGCGACGCGGGCCGGGCTCGCCGCGGCGCACGGCGAGGTCGCCCGCGAACAGGCGCGCCTCGACGCCCTCTCGCCGCTCGCGGTGCTGACACGCGGATTCGCGGTCGTGCGCCGCGCCGACGGTGCGATCGTGCGCCGCGCCGCGACGCTCGCGGTCGGAGAGGAGGTTCGCCTCCTGCTCGCCGAGGGCGCGGCACATGCGGCCGTGCTAGGCATCGACCCGACGCCGGGGCCGGGCGGCAGCGCGGTCGCGGCGCCGGCGCAGACGGCGGAGTCTCCCCCGGCGGGGACGCCGCGCAGGAGTCGGGGTTGAGCGATCGGACGACGGACATCGCGGGCTTGAGCTTCGAGGACGCCATGCGCGAACTCGAGGCGATCGTCGGACGCCTCGAACAGGGCGGTGCCACGCTCGACGAGTCGCTCGGTGCCTTCGAGAAGGGCGTGGCCCTGCTGCGCGTGCTGCACGGCCGCCTCGACGAGGTGGAGAAGCGCGTCGAGGTTCTGGTGCGCGACGCGGCAGGCGTGCTGCGCGTACGCGCCGTGGGCGACGCGGACAAGTGACGCCGTCGGCCCTCGATCGACGCCTCGCGGCCCGCAAGCGCGAGACCGAAGCGGCGCTGCGCGCCGTGATCGTCCGCGGAAGTGCCTGGCCCCCGCGGTTGCGCGCGGCGATGCGCTACTCCCTGCTCGGTCCGGGCAAGCGCATCCGGCCGATCCTCGCGTTGGAGACCGCGCACCTGCTCGATGGCGCGCGCGGGCGCGCCCGTGCGCTCGACGCGGCCTGCGCCGTCGAGATGATCCACGCCTACTCGCTCGTCCACGACGACCTGCCGGCGATGGACGACGACCGCCTGCGCCGCGGTCGCCCCACGACCCACGTCCGTTTCGACGAGGCGACCGCGATCCTCGCCGGAGACGCGCTGCTCACCGAGGCGTTCGCACTCGTCGAGGAAGGGTCGGCCGGCCCGGCCGCCGACGGGCGCCTCCGGGTCGTCGGCGAAATCGCGCGTGCGGCCGGCGCCGCCGGGATGGTCGGTGGCCAGGCGCTCGATCTGGAGAGCGAGGGGCGAGCGCGTTTCGGACTCGCCCTCGTTGCCGGCATCCACCGACGCAAGACCGGAGCGCTGATCCGCGCCGCGGTCCGGGTTGGTGCGATCTGCGCCGGCGCGCGCGCGCGCGATCTCGCACGGCTCACAGACTACGGGGAGTCGCTCGGACTCGCCTTCCAGATCGCCGACGACGTGCTCGACGAGACCGGGACGACCGACGTTACCGGCAAGCGCCGCGGCGGTGATGCGGAGCGCGGCAAGGCGACTTATCCCGCGGCGCTCGGGATCCCGGGAGCCCGCTCGGCGATGTCCCGCGCGGCGGCGCAGGCGCACCAGGCCGTCCTCCCCTTCGGCGCCCGCGCGGCGGTGCTGCGCGCGCTGGTCGACCGTGTCGTCGCTCGAGCGTCTTGACGTCGCGCTTGCAGCCCGGGGCCTCGCGCCGAGCCGCGAGCGCGCCCGGCGTCTGATTCTCGCGGGCCTCGTCTTCGTCGACGGGCAGCGAGCCGCCCACGCCGGCGACCGCGTGCGCGCGGGGTCCGAGATCCGCGTCGCGGGCCCCGACCACGAGTTCGTCTCGCGCGGCGGCGTGAAACTCGCACATGCCCTCGCCGAGTTCGGCATCCCGGTCGAGGGCCGGATCTGTGCCGACGTCGGTGCCTCGACCGGGGGCTTCACGGACTGCCTGCTGCAGCGGGGGGCGGCGAAGGTCCATGCGATCGACGTCGGCTACGGGCAACTCGCCTGGAAGCTGCGCACCGACCCGCGCGTGGTCGTGCACGAGCGGACCAATGCGCGCACCCTGGCGCCGCGCTCGCTGGACCCCGCCCCCTCGCTCGCGGTGATCGATGCGTCGTTCATCTCGCTGCGGCTCCTCCTGCCGGCGACGCTCGCGCAACTCATCGAGCCGGCCGAGATCGTGGCGCTGGTGAAGCCGCAGTTCGAGGTCGGCCGGGAGCGGGTGGGGCCCGGCGGCGTGGTGCGGGAGCCGCAGTGGCGAACCGAAGCCGTGGCGTCGGTCGTGGAGGCCGCTCGCGCCCTCGGGCTGGAACTGCGGGCGAATGGCGAATCGCCCATCCGCGGCGCGAAGAAGGGCAACGTCGAACTCCTGGTCCACCTGGCGCAGGCCTCGGCGGGCGGGCTTCGGGGCGATGGGCCGGCGGGTGCGGGTTGACAGGTAGGGTCCCCGTCGGTAGCCACGGCGCGGTGTCCTGGTTCAAGAAGGAATCGGAGCGCGTCGCCGACGGCCTCGAAGCCGTACACGACGACATCCTGCGGCTGGCTCGGCAGATCGAGTTCCACGCCGACCTAGCACCGTACCCCTTCATGGCGGAGCGCCTGAAGAAGATCAGCGGCGACGAGGAACGCAGTGCCCGCCTGATCGGCGACCGGCTGATGGCGCTCGGCCGGCAGCCTTCGATCGCCCCCTCCGGGGCCATCCGCACGGGCCGCAACTCGTGGGAGCGCCTGATCCAGGACACCGACGACTACCGGGCGCTCCTGCGCCGCCTCTCCCAGCTCTGGGTGCGATGGGACGATGAGTCGACCGAGGATGCGGCCGTGGTCCGGTCGGTGCTCGACGCGGCCACCCGCCATCGCGACGAGTTGAACGACCTGGTCGCGCGTTCCGATCCCCACGCGCTCGACTAGGCTGGACGAGAGGCCTTCCGGCGACCGACCGCTGCTTGGTCCCGGCACGGAACCCCGGTGGCGGCGCTCCTGCTTGTTTCCCCCGTCGGGTCCGCTAGGCTCGCGCTTCGGCGCTGCGATCGGCCCGGCCGCAAACCGGGCCCGCACGCGTTCGAAGGAGTGAGCATGGCCCGAGTGACCGTCGAAGATTGCCTGGAGAGGGTGCCGAGTCGTTTCGAACTCGTGCTTCTCGCGGCGCGTCGCGCCAAGCAGCTGATCAAGGGGGCTCGACCCTTGGTCGAGTCGCACAACAAGGAAGTCGTGACCGCCCTGCGCGAGATCGCGGAGGACAAGGTCCAGCCGGTCTACAAGGAGTAGGTGGGAGGGCCCGGCCGCAGCGCGCGGCGGGGCACCGCTTGCCGACGACTGATGCCGACCCGACACGACGCCCCGAGCGCCGGCGGTGCCGCGGGGGAGGATCTCTACGCGGTCCTCGGCGTTGCGCGCACCGCCACGAACGACGAGATTCGCAAGGCTTACCGCAAGCTCGCGCGCAAGTGCCACCCGGACGTAAACCCGGGCGACAAGTCCGCCGAGGAGCGCTTCAAGCAGATCTCGCGGGCGCATGACGCGCTTTCCGATGAAAAGCGGCGCGCGCTCTACGACGAGTTCGGTACCGAGGCTCTGCAGTCGGGCTTCGACGCCGATCGGGCACGCCAACTCCGCGACTGGCAGCGAGCGACGCGCGGCGGAGCGGGTACGGGTGCGGGGGCGCGACCCCGGCGCGGCCGCGCCTCGTCGAGCGCCGGCGAACGCGGCTTCGGCGGTTTCGAGGATCTCTTCGGCGGCATGTTTTCGCGCGGCGCGGTGTCCGAGCGAGGGGCCGACGTCGAGGTCGCGGTCCCGGTCGACTTCCTCGAAGCCGTCCGCGGCGCGTCCCGCTCCATCTCGGTGCGCCGCCCGCAGCCCTGCGGGTCCTGCCAGGGAATCGGCGAGACGGCCCGCGGCGCCTGTGGCAAGTGTGGTGGTGCCGGCAGCACGGAGGAATCGGTCCGGTTGAACGTGAAGATCCCGCCGGGGGTTGAGACCGGCTCGCGGGTCCGTGTCGCGGGCAAGGGCGGGGCTGGCATCGACGGCGGACCGTCGGGCGATCTCTTCATCCTCGTCGAGGTGAAGCCGCACCCACTGCTCCAGCGCGAGGGCAACGACCTGACGCTCGAGGTGCCAGTGACCATTCCCGAGGCGGTGCGCGGCGCGACGGTCACGGTCCCCACGCCCGAGGGGGATGTGGCCCTGCGCATCCCCGCCGGGACGCAGAGCGGACGCCGCCTGCGCCTGCGTGGCAAGGGCGTGCCGGCGCTGCACGGCGGCGAGCGGGGCGACCTCTACGTGCGGATCATGGTGCAGGTTCCGGAGGACGACGATCGGGTTCGCGCCGCGCTCGGTTCGCTCGAAGCAGCCTACAAGTCGGACGTGCGCAAGGACCTCCGCCTGTGAAGCGGGCGGGATCGCCGCGCGACGGGGCGTCGAGACCAGGGCGTCGACGCTCCGATGCCAAGGCGGTCGCGACGGGTACCGAGAATTCGACCGCCCTCGTGCCGGAGATCGAAGCGGCCGGGGAGGAGGACGAGGAGCGCCAAGAGAGCGACGAGACCGACGTCCTTGAACTCGGCGAGGTCGGGCCGGAGTCCGATGGCGAGACGGAGCCGACCAGCGTCTTGGAACTCGAACCGGTCGACGGTCCCGAGGTCTCGGCGGCACTCGTCCCGATGGACAGCCTGCAGCGCTACCTGGGCGAGATCCGACGCTACCCGCTGCTCGATCCCGAGGAGGAGCACCGCCTCGCCGTGCGCTGGCGGGAGGAGGGCGATCGCGCGGCGGCGACCCGGCTCGCGACCGCGAACCTGCGGCTCGTCGTCATGATCGCGCGGCAGTACCAGAAGGCCTTCAAGAACCTGATCGACCTCGTACAGGAGGGCAACATCGGGCTGCTCGAGGCGGTGAAGAACTTCGATCCCTACCGCGGCGTTCGCTTTCCCTCCTACGCGGCCTGGTGGATCCGCGCGTACATCATTCGCTTCGTGATGAACAACTGGCGTCTGGTGAAACTCGGCACGACCCAGGCCCAGCGCAAGCTCTTCTTCAACCTGCAGCGGGAAAAGGAGCGGCTCGAGCGGCAGGGCTTTCGTCCTGACCCCGCCCTGATCGCCGAGCGCCTGTCGGTTAAGCCCTCCGAGGTCGTCGACATGGAGCAGCGCATGGGCGGGCGCGACGTCTCGGTCGACGCGCCGATCGGGCCCGACGGCGACGCCTCGATGCTCGACTTCCTACCCGATCGCCGCGATGAACCCGAGGCGCGTTTCGGCGAGGCGCAGGTGCGCGACCTGGTGGCGCAGAAGATCCGCGAGTTCGGCGAGACGCTCCACGACAAGGAGAAGCTCATCTTCGACCAGCGCATGATCGCCGAGGATCCGCTCACCCTTCAGGACATCGGCGAGAAGTACGGCATCAGCCGCGAGCGCGTGCGCCAGATCGAGGAACGCATCAAGCGGCGCCTGCGCGACTTTCTGGTGAGCGAGATGCCCGACATCAACGACGTCGACGTCCGCCTGAACCTCGGAACCGGGAACTGAGAGGCGGGCCGGGGTACCGCCGGTCGATGCCGAGCAGCCGATCGTGTCCGGCCTGCGGATCGCCGAAGGCGACCCGCTCGACCGTCGAACTCAGCTGCGTCCCATCCCCGGGCGCGGGGCGCCGACTAGGCAGGCCATGTTGCCGTGCGGATGGCGGTTCTCGTACATGGTCTGGTGGAACGCCGGGATCTCGGTGAAGCTGCCGGTCTGCGAGAGGCAGGGATCGACCTCGCGGGCGAGGACCATGTCGTTGAGCGCCTTGCACTGCTCGTCGTTGGCGAAGTGCGAGCCTTGGAAGCGCTTCTGTCTCATCCACAGGTAGCGCAGGTCGGCGACGGCGTTGTAGCCGGTCGTGCCGGCACAGATGACCACCATTCCGCCCGTGTCGCAGATGAAGATCGACGTCGGCACGGTGTCCTCTCCGGGGTGCTCGAACACGATCTGCGGGCTCTTGCGCTCGCCGAGGACGTCCCAGATCGCGGCACCGAAGGCGCGCGCGCCCTTGACCCACTCGGCGTAGGCGGCGTCGTCCTTCCAGTGCGGCATCATGCCCCAGTGCTTGAAGTTCTTGCGATTGATCGTGCCCTTGGCGCCGAGTTTCACGCAGAAGTCGTGCTTCTCCTGGCCGGAGATGACCGCGACCGGCGCGCCGCCCTTGGCCCGCACGATCTGGATCGCCTGACAGCCCAGGCCGCCTGCGCCGCCCCAGATGAGCACGGCATCCCCCGCGTGGACCTGGTTCGGCGCCCAGCCCATCAGCATGCGGTAGGCGGTGGCGCCGACGAGCATGTAGGCGGCCGCCTCTTCCCAGGAGAGGTGCTTGGGCTTGGGCAGGCACTGGTGCGCCTGGACGCGGGTGATCTGTGCGAAACTGCCCCAGTTCGTCTCGTAGCCCCAGATGCGGAAGGTCGGGCTGTACATCGGGTCCTTGCCGGCGAGCACGCTCGGGCACTTCGCGCTCCAGGTACCGCAGTGGACGACGACCTCGTCCCCGACCTTCAGGTGCTTTACCTCGGAACCCACCGCGTAGACGATGCCCGAGGCGTCGCTGCCGCCGATGTGGAAGTCGGAGGTGTCGGAGCCCTCCTTCTGGCGGGCCTTGATGACGTCGACGGGTGTGCCGAGTCCGGCCCAGACGTTGTTGTAGTTGATCCCGGCCGCCATGACCCACACGAGCACCTCGTCGGGCTTGATCGAGGGGACCGCGATCTTCTCGACCGCGAAGGCCCGGTGGGGTTCGCCGAAGCGATCCTGGCGGATCATTTGCGCGAACATCTCCTTCGGCACGGTGCCGAGCGGGGGCTGGGTTCCGATCTCGTAAACGCTGGGCTCGCTCATCTGTCTCGACTCCTGGTCGGGCTCGGCCGCGTCGCGGTTAGTGGCCCATCATGCTGAGGAACTGGTCGAGCCGGATCCGCAGGTAGGGATTGGTCCGGCTCTCGGCGCCGATCGTGGAAGTGGGGCGGTCCGAGTAGTTGTGGCCGGGGAAGAGGACGGTCTGCTCGGGCAGCACCTTCAACGTCTCGTTCAGGCTGCGCCAGAGGTCCTCGGCGTTGCTGCCCGGCAGATCCGCGCGTCCGCAGGCCCCGATGAACAGCGTGTCGCCCGACACGAGGTTTCCGTCCACGAGGAAGCACTGCGATCCCGGGGTGTGCCCGGGGGTGTGCAGGAACTTGATCGTCAGGTCGCCGACGCGCAACTCGTCGCCGCCCTCGGTCGGCACGATGTCCGAGGCCGAGAGGCCGGAGACGCGGTTCGCGAACGGCACCTCGGTCTTGTGCATGTAGACCTTCAGCGGGAGGCGACCGACGAGTTCCGCGGCGCCGGTGATCTGCTGACCCATCATCGAGCCGCCGAGGTGGTCGGGGTGGAAGTGGGTGACGAGCGCCGAGGTGATCTTCATGTCGTCGCGCTCGGCGAGTTCGACGAGTCCCTCGACGTCCCATGCGGCGTCGACGATCGTGGCCTCGCGCTTCTCGCGATCGCCGATCAGGTAGGCGAAGTTCTGCATCGGCCCGACCTCGACCTGGCGCAGGTAGAGCCTGGGTTCACTTGCCACGCGACGCCTCCCCGGGGCTCCCGTCCGCGGCGACCTCGTCGGGCGTGGCGGCCAGGTGCAGCCCGCGCTCCCAGAGGTACTCCGGCGTGCCGGTGCGCCGGGCGATCCAGCGCGACAGCACGAAGAGCAGGTCCGAGAGCCTGTTCAGGTACTTGATCGGCCCCGCGCCGACCTCCTCGACCGTTGCCAGGCGCAGGGTCTCACGCTCGGCGCGGCGGCAGACGGTCCGGGCCTGGTGCAGGACCGCGCCGACGCGGCCCCCGCCGGGCAGCACGAAGGACTTGAGCGGCTCGAGCTCCTCCTGGCAACGGTCGATCAGGTGTTCGAGCGCGGTCACCTGCTCGTCGCCGATCCGGAACATACCCGGGTACTCACCCCCGGGTGGGGTCGCAAGTTCGCTGCCGAGATCGAAGAGTTCGTTCTGGAGGCGCATGAGGAGGTCTTCGAGTTCGCGCGCAGCCGACGCTGCGCCGCCGCGGTCCGGCGCCGCAGCATCCCTGGCCAGCAGTTCCTCGTTGAAGACCCGGGCGAGGCCGAGCACGGAATTCAGCTCGTCGACGGTCCCGTAGGCCTCGACGCGCGGCGAGTCCTTGCGGACCTCGGCCCCGCCCACGAGGTGCGTCGTGCCCTTGTCGCCGGTGCGGGTGTAGACCCGATTGATCCGGATCGCCATCGGCTGGTCCTTCCGAGCTCCGCGCGCTCAGCGTCCGCAGCGCTCGTGGAGGACTTCCACGAGTCGGGCCGGGTCGACCGGCTTCTTGAACAGCACGCCCTGCAAGCCCTCGATCTTCGCACGCTTGATGACATGGTTTCGGTCGTGGAGGAACGCCGTCATCAGCACCACCGGCGTCCCGGGGTATCGGTCCCGGACCGTCATGTACAGGTCCTACCCGTCGCCGTCGGGCATGACAACATCGCTCAGGACGAAGTCGAAGCGCCGCTGCTCGAGGATCCGGGCGGCTGCGCGGCCCGACGCGGCGGTGGTGACCAGACACCTCTGGGTCCTGGGACCACCCGCCGCCGGCGAGGAACCGCGCAGGCCGGCCATGCGCGTGCCGGGAAGGTACTCGCGGGTGTCGTATCCACCCTCGCCGGCGATTTCGGCGAGCCGGTTCACGATCGCCCGGATGTTGTCGATGCTTCCCTCGATCGATTTGAGACGCTCGCTCTGGACGTCGAAATCGTCGTCGTCGCGCGCCCGCAGGTCGTGGCCGACGAGGGCGACGTTGTTCAGGATGGGGGCGAGCGGGTTGTTCAGCTCGTGGGCGACGCCCACGGCGATCTCGTGCCCCCCCCGACTTCCTCCGAGGCCTAGCCGAGCGCCGTGCGGGCTCCGTCGTTATAGAAGACGACGTCACCCTGCCGATCGACCGCTACCACGATGTCCGGCGAGTCCTCGAGCAGGCGTTCGAAAGAGATCGGCGGCAGGGCGGACATGGAAATCGAGCAGAACCATTGGATGGTAGGAGCCGGAATGGAAGGGGTCAAGGTTGCGGGGCGTCGTACGGCGAAGGTCGTACCGGCTCTCGGGTGGGTGCTGGCGTGGCTGGTCCTAGCACTTGCGCCCGGCTGCTACTGGCAGCGCTACCCCCGGCTCGTGGAGACGCACCTCGGGCTCATGGTCGATTACGCCGCGAAATTGCAGGGGTTTGCGGAGGACCGCGTGACGGTTCCGGCCGAGCGCTGGGGTGAATTCACCTACCCGCTGGAGCGCGCCCGCGACTTTGCTCGCATCGTCGCGAGCCGCTACCCCGGCCGTCGATCGCTCGCGGCCTTCGACCGTGCCGTCGCAGCCTATGCAGCGCTGGTCGCGGACCCCGCGATCCTCGTCCGCGCGGATGCCGTCGCGGAGATCGCGCGCGGCCGCGCGACACTCGAAGAAGCTGCTGCCGCGACGCGCCACGAGATCGACGCCGAACGCTGAAGGGGATCCGGACGCGCGCTTAGCGCGGCGGCATCAGCGTGACGCGCTTGCGATCCTCGGTGGTCGCGAGCATCTTCGAGACCGTCTGGCCGAGTTCGGGGTGGATCAGCTGCGGCGCCACTTCGGCAAGCGGCATGAGGACGAAGCGGCGGCGCTGAATCTCGGGATGCGGGATCTTGAGCTTGGACGTCTTCACGATCTCGGTATTGAAGAACAGGATGTCGAGATCGATCACCCGAGAGACGTCCGGCTTGGGTGCGGCCTTTGCCGGCTTGGCCTTCGCTGCGGCCGCCGCCTTCGGCTTCGCGCGCTTGCGACCCATCTGCTCCTCGATGTCGTTGAGGTGCTTGAGGAGGTCGAGGGCCGCCAACTCGGTCTCGAGTTCGATGACCATGTTGACGAAGAGGGTCTTCGCCGGGCCGTGCGGCTCGCTCTCGTAGAGGGAGGAGGTCCGGGCGAGGCGGGAATCGGGGATCTTGCCCACCAGGACGATTGCCTCGGCTACGTTGGCCTTGCGATCTCCGAGGTTGGATCCGACGCCGATGAAAGCCCGGTGCGGCATGGTTTTACGGCTTCCTCCCTTATCCCGTGGGCGCCGCGCCTGGGGCGGCCGGCCCACGCCGCGCGGCCTCCCGGCCCGCAGCACGCCACCCTTTAGCCGACGCTCCTGCAGGCGACAACCGGCGCCGCTTGCCTGACCGTGACGTCAGGCATAGAAGCGCGGTCGTTTTCCCGCCCGCCGAGCCGGCGGGCGGAGCGGTCGGCGGCGGCTGCGTCGCCAGACAGGAGCGGTCAGGTGAGGCTTTTCGTCGGGAATCTTCCCTACAGCGTCGGCAACGACGACCTTCAGCGGGCCTTCTCGGAGGCTGGTACGGTGGTGTCGGCACGCGTGATCACCGATCGCGAGTCCGGCCAGTCGCGCGGTTTCGGTTTCCTCGAGATGTCTTCGGCCGCCGAGGGGCGGCGGTCGCGCTCAGGCCGCCGACAGTACGTCGCGCATCTCGTAGAGTCCCGGTGGCCGACCGGCGATCCACGCCGCGGCCCGCAGGGCACCTGCCGCGAAGGCCTCGCGGCTCTGCGCCCGGTGGGTGAGTTCGATGCGCTCCCCGGTCCCGAAGAAGAAGACGGTGTGGTCGCCGACCACGTCCCCGCCGCGCAGCGCCATGACGCCGATCTCGCCGTCGGGACGTTCGCCGACGAGGCCGTCACGACCGTAGACCGCGTGTTCCTGCAGCACGACGCCGCGTCCGGCGGCGACCGCGCGCCCGAGGGCGAGGGCGGTGCCCGAGGGGGCGTCCTTCTTCAATCGGTGGTGGGTCTCGGCGATCTCGATGTCGAACGAACCGCCGAGCCGGTGCGCAAGCTCTTTCGCGACGTCGAGCAGCACCGTCACCCCGACGCTCATGTTGGCCGCGCGCAGCAGGGGGATCCGCTCCCCGAGCAGGTCGATCTCGCGCTCCTGCTCCGGCCGGAAACCGGTCGTCCCGACGATCGCCCCCCAGCCGTGCGCCGCGGCGACACGGACGTGCTCGAGCGTCGGCTCGGGCGCGGTGAAGTCGATCAACACGGAGCCCGCAGGCACCCCGGAGACGCTCGCGGCGAGCGGCACCCCGAGTTCCGCACCACCGGCGATCCGCCCGGCATCGACCCCGAGCTGCGGGTGCTCGGGTGCTTCGAGTGCGGCGAGTACGCGCAGCGACGGGTTCGAGCTTGCGAGTCCGACGAGCATCCGGCCCATCCGGCCGGCGGCCCCGGCGATGACGATGCCGACGGGCGGCTTCGCGGCGGGGCTCACGCCCGGTCCCCGACCAGCGGCAGGCCGAGATCGGCGAGGGCGCGCCGCAATCGCTCGCGCGGTGCCGCGGTCATGGGGAGGAGCGGCAGGCGCAGTTCGTCGGCGCATCGACCGAGCATCGCGAGCGCCGCCTTGACCGGGATCGGATTCGTTTCGAGGAACGCGGCGCGCATGAGCGGCAGCAGCCGGAAGTGCAGCCGCCGCGCTTCGTCCCAGCGGCCCTCGAGCGCGGCCCGCGCCAGATCCGCCATCTCCCGCGGGACGACGTTGGCGAGCGCCGAGATCGCGCCCACGCCGCCGAGGCCGACGATCGGGAGCGTCAGCGAATCGTCCCCCGAGATCACGGCGAGGGACGCGCCACAGGCGGCGATCGTGTCCATGATCCGGTCGAGCGAGCCGGTGGAATCCTTCACGGCGACCACGTTCGGGATCTCGCCGAGGCGCGCGAGCGTGTCCGGCTCGATCGTGGACGAGGTGCGACCAGGGATGTTGTAGACGATCAGCGGCAGGGCGGTCGCCGCCGCCACGACCCGGTAGTGCTCGACGATCCCGGCCTGGGTCGGCTTGTTGTAGTAGGGGGAGATCAGGAGGGCCCCCGCGGCCCCCGCTCGCTCGGCCTCGCGGGTGAGGCGCACCGCCTCCGCGGTCGCGTTCGAGCCCGTCCCGGCGATCACCGGTACCCGGCCGGCCGCGCGCTTCACCGTGAAGGCAACGACCTCGGTGTGCTCCTCGTGGCTGAGCGTCGCCGACTCGCCGGTCGAACCACAGGGCACGAGGCCGCTCTGACCGCCGGCGATCTGCGCCTCGATGAGCGCTTCGAGCGCTGCCCAGTCGACCTTGCCGTCGCGGAAGGGGGTGACCAGCGCGACGATCGAGCCGGAGAAGGGACAGGGCGAAGCACTCATAGGTCGATCTCCCCGGTGAAGACCTCGGTCGCGCCGCCGCTCATGATCACGTGGTCGTCGGCCTCGCGCCAGTCGATCTGCAGGTTTCCACCGATGAGTTCGATCTCGACCGAGCGACGGCCGCGGCCGGTGAGCGCCGCCGCGACCGCGACGGCGCAGGCGCCGGTACCGCAGGCAGCGGTCTCGCCCGAGCCGCGCTCCCAGACTCGCATGCGCAGGCGGTCGGCGGGGGCGGTCCCGAGCAGTTGCACGAACTCGACGTTCACCCGCTGCGGGAAGAGCGGGTGGACCTCGATGCGCGGACCGAGAGTCGTCACCGGCGCGTCCTCGGTCGAATCGACGAAGATCACGCAGTGCGGGTTGCCCATCGAAATGCAGGTGATGCGGAGATCCCGGCCGTCGATGGCGAACGAGGCGTCGATCATCCGCGCTGGTGCGGCGATCGGCACCTGTCCGGGATCGAGGATCGGCGGTCCCATGTCGACGGCGACCGACGCGACCAGGTCGCGCTCGAGCCGCAGGTCGACGGTCTTCACTCCGGAATCGGTCTCGACTCGCATCGGGTTGCGCCGCGCGAGCCCGTGATCCCAGGCGTACTTGGCGACGCAGCGGACGCCGTTGCCGCACATCGCGCCCCGGCTGCCGTCGGCGTTGTACATCTCCATGCGCACGTCGGCGGTCTCCGACGGGGCGATCAGGATGAGCCCGTCCGAGCCGATCGCCGTGCGGCGCGGGGCGACCCGGCGAGCGACCGCCGCCGGGTCGGCGAGCGGCTGGGCGAAGGCGTCGACGTAGACGTAGTCGTTGCCGATCCCGTGCATCTTCGTGAAGCGCAGCCGCATACGGCGGGCCTACCATGCACGCCGCGCCCGACGCCACGTCCGCGGGCCGCATCGGCCGAGCGCGTCGGTGGCCGGTCGTGCGCGGGGCGCCCGGGTCGAGCCCCGGGATGCCGCACCCGCCGGCGGCCGGGACCACTCGACTTGAACGCCCGCCCTGCGGGTGGCACCCAAGCGACATGCTTGTGAGCCCCCCAACCGACCATGCCTCCCTAGCCCGCCTCGCCGCGGCCGTCGGCACGCCCTTCTATCTCTACGACGCGGCGACCGTGCGGCGGCGCATCGACGCGATCCGCGGACTGACTTCCGCCGAAGGCCTCCAGGCGCGCTACGCGATGAAGGCCTGTTCCGCGCATCTCGTGTTGCGCGAGGTGAAGCGCGCCGGCACCTGGATCGACGCGGTCTCGGGCAACGAGGTCCTGCGCGCGAAGGCGGCGGGTTTTCCGGTCGGGCACGAGCCCCCGGTGGTCCTCCTGACAGCCGACGTCTTTCGCGACAACGCACTCGACGTCGTCCTGCACGAGGGCGTGCTGCCGAACCTCGGCTCTCCCGGGCAGGTGCACGCGCTCGCCGCCGCCGGTTACCGCGGCCCGGTGGGCCTGCGGCTCAACCCGGGCTTCGGTCACGGCCACGTCCAGGCCTGCGACACCGGCGGACCGAGTTCCAAGCACGGGATCTGGATCGACGACGCGGCAGTGGTCGGCGAAGCGGCCCGAGCCGTGGGACTGCGGGTCGAACTGCTGCATGCGCACGTCGGCAGCGGACCCGAGATCGCCGAACTCGAACGCAATCTAACGAAGCTCGCCGGGCGCTTCGCCGAGCTGCTGGCCAGTTTCCCCGACTGTCGCGCGGTGAACCTGGGCGGCGGCATTCCGCACTCCTACCGCGATCCGTCTTGGCAGCCGGACCTGCGCCACCTCGGGCGGATCCTCGTCGAGTCGCGGGCGCGCTTCTGCGAGGTCGCCGGACGCGCGATCCGCGTCGAGATCGAACCGGGTCGCTTCTTCGTCGCCCCCGCGGCGACGCTCGTCGCCCGGGTTGCCGACGTGAAGGCGACGCGGGAGAACGACAAGGGGCCGGGCCACGACTTCATTATGGTCGATGCCGGGTTCTGCGACCTGGTGCGACCGGCGATGTACGGGTCGTTCCATCGCATCAGCGTGGTCGCAGAGAAGCCGGGGCCGACCGGCCGCTTCGCGGTGGCGGGGCCGCTGTGCGAATCCGGAGACGTATTCACGCGACACGCCGACGAACTGATCGAGCCGCGCGAACTCCCCCGGCCCAACGTCGGCGACTTCGTCCTGCTGCACGATGCTGGCGCCTACGGTGCCTCGATGAGTTCCAACTACAACTCGCTGGGGCGGGTCCCGCAGGTCTGGTGGGACGAGGGCCGGGCCGTCCTCATGTCGCGCCGCGAGACGCTCGCCGACATCGTCGCCGCGGAGTGCGAAGAGGCACTTCCCCTCTGAGCGAGGGTCTCGAAGATCGCCTCGATCTCGCGCATGGTCGCGAGCGTGCTGACCGACTGCGCGGGGCCCCTCGCGAGCGGCTTGCACGGACGTTGCATCCGGGGCGGAAGCGACGTTTCGATCGCTTGCACGGGACAGCCGCTTGATCCGGGAACATCGTCGGAATCGGAAAGTCGAAAAGAAAGGTTGGGATGACGGAGCTGTTTGCGCGGGTCCCTTTCCCGGTAGGCGGGGAACGCGGTCGTCGCGCAGGAGGTCGGTGCACCAGTACTCGGCAGCGGCGCTCGCGTCCCCCGACAGGCAGCCTTCCGTTGGGATCGGCCATGACGCCGCCGAAGCGATGCGAGCTGGTGAAGCCGTTCTTCTCGATGATGTTCCCCCAGAGCGGTGAGTGGTCCTGGATGAACTTGAAATCGTTGGCCATCCCAAGTCCGGAGTAGATCCGGTCGAAGCGCACCAGGTCGTTGACGCCATCATCCGTCTCGCGACGCGTCAGCTGGACGTGGATGCCGTCCTTGCGTTCCTGCATGTCATGGATGTCCGCCGCTCGGATCTCCAGTCCGCGCTGGAACGCGCGCTGCAAGGCCTGGCCGACCTGAGGTGCGATGCCCGATGGCCCGGGTGTTGATTGGGGCCCCCGGATAGGCACCTTCCCTGCGGTGCAGCAGCTCATGGGCGGTGGCCTTCAGGAAGCATTCGGGGGTATCGAGGGTGACGGGCTGGTAGACCTGTCCTTCGGGGTACACGTGGTGAACGTCGGCATGCCGCGAGGCCATCACCGCCTTGCCGCGAAGTCATTAGTTTTGCAGATCGACTCGTCCTCGCCGCATCGGTCGGCTTGGGTGGCGATCTGCCTCGCTCTTCGGGGACGTGGGTGCTAGCGTCCGACCACCCTAGCCGTTAGCTCCCCTGCGGCTCTCGCGCGCTCGATTGCGGCGCAGGGGAGGGGCTCGGACGGCTGATCAATGGGCATCGGATCATGGGGGCCATTTTGGCACTCATGAACAATAGGGGAGATTGATATGAATAAAATAGTGATGGCAATATTGTTAGGACTCGGGTTTTCAGCGTCGGCAATGGCTCAGCAAGTTCCCAATGTCATTGGCACTTGGGTTGGTGAAACCAATGACGCCGTCATCGGCACTGGGAAACACTATCCCAATGGAAAACCAAATGAAATCCGCTTCATGAAGGAAACCATCGCCTATAAGTTCGATAAGCAATCAGATAGTGTATTTTCTGGAACAGTTACGATTGAAAAGAATATCGTGCCGATCGTAGGCTCATTTTCAAGCGACTTGGCAAGTGGCGCAATGGCCGATAAGGATGGAACTTATACCTTTAAAGTTCTCAATCCGAATAAACTTGCTGTATGTTTCATGACCACTACGTCTGATCCTTCGAACAAGACGGCTGGGCCCGTTGCCGATTGTCATGACATATCCCGTAAGTAGGTTTGGGTTAGGAGATCGATAAAGAGCGTCGCCTCCGGGTATTGCGGTTGCTCCGAAGGACTTCTTCGGGGCAACTCAAGCCGCCAGAACTTGCAGTGGAAGCTCTCGGCGCAGCCTTTTTGCCACGGCTTGCGCGGGCCACTCAGCGCGCAATCGACCCGGTGCCGGCGAGTCAACGCAGCGAAGGATCGCCCACGACAGAAAGTCCGGGCCGTTGTCGCTCTTGAGCGCAAGCGTTTGCAACGCGCCGACGCGGTCGCTTCTTGGGGAGTTGCTGCTTCGCGTTGCGGCACAGGCGATACGCTCGGTCGTTGCTCATCTCTGGATCGGCGGTCGTGGCGCGTCCGGATCCGCGTCGGCAGGTGAGAGGGGTCCCGGCGAGGCGAACGCCGCCGGAAGGACGGGCGTCGGCGAGGGCTCGGTGGGCGAGGCGCTCCGGGAGGTGTCGCTGCGCCCGGGCGTCGGCGAGGGCCTGGGCGTCGGCGCGGGGGCACCGAGCCAGCTTTCTGCGGGAGCGCTCGCGTAGCCGTCGAGCGTGATCGCCGTGACGCGGTAGTGGCAGGTCTCGGGCGTTCGCGCCGTGCGGTCGACCCAGGCGAAGTTGCGGTTGCGCCGGAAGCGCTCCCGGTCGCTCACCGCAAGTTCGGCGATCTTCTCCCAGGGCAGATCCGCGCAGGAGCGCTCGAGGTCGAAACGGCCGAGATCGTCGAGCGTCGCGCCGTCGACGTACTTCGTCGGACGCCGCCACGAGAGTTTCGTGCCGCCCTCGACCGCGGTCACCTCGAGCGGGGCCGGCATCTCGGGAACCACCCACTGCGGCGGGCGGGGCAGGGCCTTGCGCCCGCAAGCGGCGAACGCGGCGCAGGCGAGAGCGGCGACCAGCAGGCGCAAGGTGCGTCGCTCCCGGTCCCTCGCCGGCGCGCGACCGGCCCGGGGCGCGCGGTGTCTCACCGGCGTGCACGGCCCGCGGCGCGACCGACGCCGAGGAGCGACTCCAGTTCCCGGAGCTGGCCCTCGACGCCGGCGGGCGAGGTGCCACCCGTGGAGCTGCGGCGTCGCAATGCGCTCTCGACCGTGAGGCGGGCCAGGGCGTGACGATCGAGGAGCGGCGAGAAGGCGGCTAGTTCGCCGGCCGTCATCGCCTCCATGTCGCGCCCGCGGTCGACGCAGTCGCGCACGATCCGGCCGACCACTTCGTGGGCCTGCCGGAAGGGCAGGCCGCGCTCGACGAGGAAGTCGGCGAGTTCGGTCGCGAGCGAGAGTCCACCGGCCGCCGCGCGCATCGTCGCCGCCCGGGGCTCGACCCGCGGCATCATGCGCGCGAGCACGTGCAGGCAGGCGCGGACCTGGCGGGAAGCCTCGAACAGGGGTGGCTTGTCCTCCTGGAGATCGCGGTTGTAGGCGAGCGGCAGACCTTTCAGGGTCGTCAGGATCGAGACCAGCGCACCGTAGACCCGCCCGGTCTTGCCGCGCACGAGTTCGGCGACGTCGGGATTCTTCTTCTGCGGCATCATGGAACTGCCGGTCGCGAAGGCGTCGGGCAGCCCGAGGAAGCCGAACTCCTGGGAGGACCAGAGTACGATCTCCTCGCCGAGCCGCGAGAGGTGCATGGCGAGGATGGAGCAGGCGGCGAGGAACTCGGCGACGAAGTCGCGATCGGAAACCGCGTCGAGGGAGTTGCGACTCACGGCTTCGAACCCGAGTTCGCGCGCGACCTTCTCGCGGTCGATTGCAAAGCCTGCCCCGGCGAGTGCTCCCGAACCGAGCGGCATCACGTTCGTTCGCCGACGTGCGTCGCCGAGGCGCTCGGCGTCCCGCAGCAGCATCTCGACGTGGGCCAGCCAGTGGTGCGAGAGCAGGACAGGCTGGGCGCGCTGGAGGTGGGTGTAGCCGGGCACGACGATCCCGAGATCGGTGCGGGCGCGACCCACGAGCGCACCCGCGAGGCGACGGACGTCGGCGATCGTCGCGTCGATCTCGTCGCGCAGCCAGAGTCGCAGGTCGGTCGCCACCTGGTCGTTGCGGCTGCGGCCGGTGTGAACCTTCCCGCCCACGGGTCCGACGATCTCGGTCAGGCGCCGCTCCACCGCCATGTGGACGTCCTCGTCCGACGGTCGCACCGTGAAGGTGCCGGTCGCGAGCTCGCGCGCCACCCGGCCGAGTCCACGCTCGATGGTCGTTGCCTCCCGCGCGGAGAGGAGGCGCGCGCGCCGCAATCCGTGCACGTGGGCGATCGAGCCGCGGATGTCCTGTTCCGCCATCGCGAGGTCGGTCTCGATCGAGGTGCTGAACGCCTCGACGGATGGGTCGGTCGGCTCGCGGAAACGTCCTGCCCAGGCCTTCTCGGGGGTGGTGCTGCGCTTCGCCGCGGGGCGGCGTGGAGGTGCGGGGCGAGCGGTGCGTGCCATCGCGCTCGCGTACCACGGCGCACGCGGGGGCTCCAAGGCGCACCCGGGCCACGGTCCGTCCCGGTTTTCCCGGTGCGGCTCAGCCCTGCTTCAGCTTGCGCAGGCGCAGGCGCAGGCCATTGAGCGAGATGAAACCGGTCGCGTCGCTCTGACGGTAGCCGCCTGCCTCCTCGAAGCTCGCGATGCCCGGGTCGAAGAGCGACTTGTCGGCACGGCGTCCCGCGACCGTCGCGTTGCCCTTGTAGAGCTTGATCCGCGCCGTCCCGGTGACCGGCTTCTGGGCCTCGTCGATCGCCGCCTGCAGCATCTCGCGCTCGGGCGCGAACCAGGTCCCGTAGTAGACCATCTCGGCGTAGCGCGGGATCAGGCCGTCGCGCAGGTGCACGACCTCGCGGTCGAGAGTGAGCGACTCGACGGCGCGGTGCGCGACGTGGAGGATCGTGCCACCGGGCGTCTCGTAGACTCCGCGCGACTTCATGCCGACGTAGCGGTTCTCCACGATGTCCATGCGCCCGATGCCGTGGCGTCCGCCGATCTCGTTCAGGCGGGCGAGGAGGGCCGCCGGCGAGAGAGCGTCTCCGTCGACGGCGACCGGGTCGCCGGCGAGGTAGTCGATCTCGACGTATTGCGGCTGGTCGGGCGCCTTCTCGGGGGCCGTCGTGAGCATGAACATGTCGTCGTGGGGCTCCCGCCAGGGGTCTTCCAGGATGCCACCCTCGAAGCTCATGTGCAGCAGGTTGCGGTCCGAAGAGTAGGGCTTCTCGCGCGTGACGGGGATCGGGATCGAATGCCTCTCGGCGTAGGCGATCAGGTCGGCGCGCCCCTGGAAGTCCCAGTCGCGCCAGGGGGCGATGATCTTGAGCTGCGGGGCGAGTGCCGCGAAGGTCAACTCGAAGCGCACCTGGTCGTTTCCCTTGCCGGTGGCGCCGTGGGCGACCGCATCGGCGCCATGCTCGAGCGCGAGCTCGACCTGGCGGCGTGCGATGAGCGGTCGCGCGATCGAGGTTCCGAGCATGTACGTCCCCTCGTAGAGCGCGTTCGCGCGTAGGATCGGGAAGACGTAGTCGCGCGCGAAGACCTCGCGCAGGTCCTCGATGACGACGTGCGAGGCCCCGCTCGCCTTGGCCTTGCCCTCGACGGGTGCCAGTTCCTCGCCCTGGCCGACGTCGGCGCAGTAGGCGATCACCTCGGCCCCGTACTCCTCGCGAAGCCAGCCGAGGATGACGGAGGTATCGAGACCCCCTGAGTAGGCAAGGACGATCTTCTTTACGCGGGGCTTCGACACGGCAGGGTCTCCTAGCGGGCGTCGCCCGGATGGGATCTCTCGTGGAGGCGGACCATGACCGCCTTCTGGGCGTGCAGGCGGTTCTCCGCCTGGTCGAACACGACCGAGCGGGGGCCGTCGAGCACGTCGGCGGTGATTTCCTCGCCGCGGTGCGCGGGCAGGCAGTGCATCACGAGCGCATCGGGCTTCGCGTGCGCCATGAGCGCGGCATTCACCTGGTAGCCGGCGAATGCGAGCTTGCGCGCCACCGTCTCGGCCTCCTGGCCCATGCTCGTCCAGACGTCCGTGTAGACGGCGTCGGCGCCGCGCACGGCATCGGCCGGGTCGTGGAGCACCTGAACGCGTCCGGGATTCGCACGCCGCGCCTCGGCGAGGATCGCGGGGTCGGGCTCGTAGCCGCGTGGGCAGCCGAGCCGGAAGCCGAAGCCGACCCGTCCCGCCGCCTCGAGCCAGGAGTTCACCACGTTGTTGCCGTCGCCGATGAAGGCGACCTCGAGGTGGCGGAGGTCGTGGCCGCGGTGCTCGCGCAGCGTCTGCAGGTCGGCGAGCACCTGGCAGGGGTGGCTCAGGTCGGTCAGTCCGTTGATGACCGGGATCGTCGCGTGGCGCGCGAGTTCGACGAGCGTCGTGTGCGAGAAGGTCCGCGCGACGATCAGGTCCACCCAGCGCGACAGGTTGCGCGCAATGTCGGCGACGGTCTCGCGTTCGCCGAGCCGGATGTCCTCGTGCGTGAGGTAGACTGAGGCGCCGCCGAGCTGTTTCACCCCGGTTTCGAAGGTGACCCGGGTGCGCAGGCTCGGCTTCTCGAAGATCATGGCGAGGGTCTTGCCTACGAGTGATCGCGGACCGCGACCGGCGCGCAGTTCCACCTTGAGGCGGGCCGCGTCGTCGCAGATCGCGAGGATCTCCTCGCGGTCGAGTTCGGCGAGCGATAGGAGGTCGCGCTTCATGCTGCGAGCGCCTTTCCGAGGATATCGAGACCCTCGTCGATTTGCGGGTCGGTGACGACGATCGGAGGCGCGATGCGCAGGACGCGCTCGGCGGTGACGTTCAGCAGGAGGCCGAGGTCGAGCGCGTTTGCCGCGACGTCCTTCGCGCGCCGGGTATCGACCATCTCGACCCCGAGCAGCAGGCCGAGCCCCCGGACCTCGCGGATCTGGTCGGAATGGACACGGCCGAGAGCTGCGAGTCCGGCTCGCAGCCGCGCCGCGGCCTCCCGGGCGCGCGGCAGCGTGCGACCATCCAGCAGCGTCTCGATCGTCGCGACCGCGGCGGCATTCGTCACGCAGTTCCCGCCGAAGGTGGAGCCGTGCGAGCCCAGGTCGAGGCCGGACGCGGCACGCTGGTTGCAAACCATCGCGCCGACCGGCACGCCGTTGCCGAGCGACTTCGCGAGGCTCATCGCGTCGGGTGCGGCGTCCATCTGCTCGTGGGCCCACAACGTGCCCGTGCGGCCGCAGCCGGTCTGGACCTCGTCGAGCAGCAGCAGCAGGTCGTGCCGGTCGCAGATCTCGCGCAGCTTGCGCAGGTAGCCCGAAGGCGGGACGACGACGCCCCCCTCGCCCTGAACCGGCTCGACGAGGATCGCGACCGTGTGTTCGCCGATCGCCGCCTCGGCCGCCGCGGCGTCCCCGAAGGGCAGGTAGCGGAATCCCGGCAGCGAGGGCTCGAAGCCACGGCGGACCTTCTCCTGGCCGGTCGCCGCGATCGCCGCGAAGGTGCGGCCGTGGAAGGAGCCGAGCGCCGTCAGGATCTCGTAGCGCCCGCCGCGGGCGTGCCCGTAACGGCGGGCGGCCTTGATCGCGGCCTCGTTCGCCTCGGCGCCGCTGTTGCAGAGGAAGACCGAGTCGCCGAACGAGTGCTCGACGAGGAGTTCGGCGAGGCGCGATTGCGGCTCGCTGTGCTGGATGTTCGAGACGTGCACGATGGTCTCGGCCTGGCGCTGGATCGCCGCGGTCACCACCGGATGGCAGTGGCCGAGGTTCGTGCAGAGGATACTAGAAAAGAAGTCGAGGCATCGACGTCCGTCGGCGTCCCAGATCTCGGCGCCGCGCCCCCGGGCGACGACCAAGTCGGCGCGCGCGTAGGTCGGCAGGAGGTAGCGCCGGTTGCGCTCGATGATCGCGGCGCTCCTGGGGCCGGGGGGCTCGTGGACGATGGCGCTCAACCCCCGCTCCTTGCCCGGCCGCCCGGCTTGGCGGTGCGCCGTGCCGGTCGCACGGCGTCGCGCGTGAGCTCGGTGCCGACGCCCTGGTCGGTGAACAACTCGAGCAGCACCGCGTGGCGTACCCGCCCGTCGATGACGTGGACCTTCCGCACGCCGCCGTGCAGGGCCTGCAGGCAGCATTCGACCTTGGGGATCATTCCCGCGGTCACGACCCCGCTTGCGATCAGGCCCTCAGCCTCCGAGACGGTGAGCGTCGCGATGAGTTCGCCCTTGTCGTCCTTGATCCCGGCGACGTCGGTGAGCAGCAGGAGTTTCTCGGCGCGCAGCGCCTCGGCGAGTCGACCCGCGGCGGTGTCCGCGTTGATGTTCAGGCTCTCGCCCGCGGCGGACGCGCCCACCGGCGCGATCACCGGGATGAAGTCGCGTTGTTCGAGAGACGCGACGAGTTCCGGGTCGATCCCCAGGATCTCGCCGACCTGGCCGATGTCGCCCTCGGTCCCCGGCTCGGCGACGCGCCGGGCGACGATCAGGTTGCCGTCCTTGCCGGAGATGCCCACCGCGCGCCCGCCGACCTGGTTGATCATGGTGACGATCTCGCCGTTGATCTGGCCCGCGAGAACCATCTCCACCACCCGCATCGTGGCGGCATCGGTCACGCGGAGGCCGCGCCGGAACTCCGAGGGAATCCGGAGATCCGAGAGCATTCGGTCGATCTGCGGCCCGCCACCGTGGACGACAACGGGGTTGATGCCGACGGCCTTGAGCAGCACCACGTCCTCGGCGAAGGCGCGCTTGAGCAGGTCGTCGGTCATCGCGTGGCCGCCGTACTTGATGACGATGGTCTTGCCCGCGAAGCGGCGGATGTAGGGAAGCGCTTCGAGGAGGATCTCGGCGCGTTCGATGAGCGTGGGGTCGGCCACGGGCAGGCGATACGGAACCCGCCCCGGCGACGCAAGCTTTCTCCGCGCCCCGCGCGGGTCTCCGCTCGCGCCGGGGCGCGTCCGGGCTCAGAGGATGAAGCGCGCCAGATCCTCGCTCGCCAGGATCGGATCGAGTTCCCGGTGCACGCGTGCGGCGTCGACGACGACGTGACGGCCGGCCATGTCGGAGGCCTCGAACAGGATCGGGTCGAGCAGTCGCTCGAGCACGGTATGGAGCCGGCGGGCGCCGATGTTCTCGGTTCGCTCGTTCACCAGGGCCGCGATCCGCGCGATCTCCCGGATCGCGTCGGGTGCGAACTCGAGTTGCACCGACTCGGTCGCGAGCAGGGCGGCATACTGCCGTACGAGCGCGTTGCGCGGCTCCGTCAAGATGCGGACGAAATCCTCGTCGGTCAACGGCTCGAGTTCGACCCGGATCGGGAAGCGGCCCTGGAATTCCGGGATTAGGTCCGAGGGCTTCGAGACGTGGAACGCGCCCGAGGCGATGAACAGCACGTGGTCGGTCCGGACCTGGCCGTGCTTGGTGTTCACGGTGCAGCCTTCGACGATCGGCAGGAGATCGCGCTGCACCCCCTCGCGCGAGACGTCGGGCCCGGCGCCCTGCGAGCGTCCGGCGATCTTGTCGATCTCGTCGATGAAGACGATGCCGGAGTTCTCGGCGCGGGCGATCGCCTCGCGCGCGACGGCCTCGGTGTCGACGAGTCGCCCGGCCTCCTCCTGCGTAAGCAACCGCATCGCCTCGGCCACGTTCACCCGGCGCTGACGCGTGCGCCGCGGCAGGAACTGGGAGAACATCTCCTTCAGGTTGAACCCGACCTCCTCGGTTCCCTGGGGCGTCATCACCTCGATGGTAGGCGAGACGTTCTCGGGCAGGTCGACCTCGACCGGGCGGTCGTCGAGCGCACCCTCGCGGAGCATGCGTCGGAGCTTGTCGCGAGTGGTACCGGCGCCTTCGCCCGCTTGGGCGGCGACCTCGGCCGGGTGCGGCGGCAGGAGCAGGTCGAGCACCCGCTCCTCGGCTGCCTCGCGCGCCGACGTCTCGACCCGTTCGCGGGCCTCCCGCCCGACCATCGCGATCGCGCTCTCGACCAGGTCGCGCACGATCGACTCGACGTCCCGGCCGACGAAGCCGACCTCGGTGAACTTCGACGCCTCGACCTTGACGAAGGGCGCGTCGGTGAGCCGCGCGAGGCGGCGCGAGATCTCCGTCTTGCCGACGCCGGTCGGGCCGATCATCAGGATGTTCTTCGGGACGATCTCGTCGCGCAGGTCGCTCGTGACCTGCTGGCGACGCCAGCGGTTGCGCAGGGCGATGGCCACCGCGCGCTTGGCCGCGCGCTGCCCGACGACGTAGCGGTCGAGTTCGGAAACCACCTCTCGGGGTGTCATGGCGACCGCGGTCGCCGTGGCGGCCGCGCCGCGCCGTTCGTCCGGTCGGTCGTCGGCGTCGCCGTTCACGGGATCGGACCGCGCGGCGGGATTTCCTCGAGGGCGATCTCGCGGTTCGTGTAGACGCAGATGTCGGCGGCGATCCCCATCGCGGCCTCGGCGATCGCGCGCGCGTCGAGGTCGCCGTGGGCGAGGAGCGCGCGCGCGGCGGCGAGCGCGTAGTTGCCGCCCGATCCGATGGCGATCGCCGCATCGCCGCCCGGGCCGGCGTCGGGTTCGATCACGTCCCCGGTGCCCGAGACCACGAGCAGGCTTTCCGAGTCGGCGGCGATGAGCAGAGCCTCGAGCCGGCGCAGGGCCCGGTCGGTGCGCCAGTCCTTCGCCAGTTCGACGGCTGCACGCCGGAGTTGCCCGCGGAACTCCTCGAGCTTCTGCTCGAAGCGCTCGAACAGGGTGAAGGCATCCGCCGAGGCGCCGGCGAACCCGACCACGACCTGGTCGCGGTGGAGCCTGCGGACCTTGCGTGCGGTGTGCTTCATCACGGTGGCGCCGATGCTCACCTGGCCGTCGCCGGCGACGCAGGTGCGGCCGTCACGACGCACCGCGAGGATCGTCGTCGAGCGGATCACGGGTCGTTCCTCTCTTCCCACGTTCACGCTTCTAAGGTCGCTGCGGGGGAATGTCGAGAAGGGACGAGGGCGGGCGGACAGGCGGCCTCGCCCTGTCAGGCGCGCGGGTGAAAACGTGAATAGGCGGCCCGCAGCCGCGCAAGGCTCACGTGTGTGTAGCGCTGGGTCGTCGCGAGGCTCGCATGGCCGAGCAGTTCCTGGATCGAACGCAGGTCGGCCCCCGCGTCGAGCAGGTGGGTCGCGCAGCTGTGGCGAAGAGCGTGCGGATTCACCTCGGGGAGGCCGGCGGCGCGCAGGGTCCGGGCGACGATCCGGCCGACGCTGCGCACGTCGAGGCGCCGGCGGCTGCGGTTGCGGAAGACCGGGCCGCTCGCGCGCCCACCGCGGTCGCCGACGGCGAGCGCCGCTAGCGTGCGCAGGGCGTCGGTGGCGGCGCCGCCGAGCGGGACGATGCGGTCCTTGGCTCCCTTGCCCTGCCGGACGTGCGCGCGGCCCTCGTCGAGCGACAGGTCGCCCCAGTCGAGCGCCACGGTTTCGCTCGCGCGAAGCCCGCTGCCGTAGAGCACTTCGAGCATGGCCGCGTCGCGCGCGGCAAACTCGTCGGAGGGCGGCGGCAGCGAGCGGAAGAGGCGGGCGAGATCGCTCTCGGGCACCCAGCGCGGAAGCGAACGCGTGAAGCGCGGGCTGCCGATGCCGGCGGCGGGGTTCGTCGCCAGGCGACCGCGCCGCTTGGCGAAGCCGAAGAAGCCCCGCAATACCGCGACCGTTCGGCCGACGCTGCGCCGATCCACCTGCTCGGCCCGGCAAGCGAGAAAGCGCCGCAGGTCGTCGGGGGCGACGTCCGCCCATGCGGTTGCTTCGAGGAACTCCCGCAGCCGTCGCAGCTCGGCGTCGTAGGCCCGCAGGGTGTGGGCCGAGGCGCGGCGCTCCACGCGGAGGTGCCCGAGGTAGGCCTCGATCTCCGAATCGTCCACCGGCGCGTCTGCGTCGCGCGACTCCGCCACCGCTCACCTCCCCCCACCGGGCATCTCCTCGTCCGGCGTCGCGGGACCGAGGCCCCCGCATTCCGACGCGGAGCTTAGCACCGGGGGCGTTGCCAGGGGAGTCGCCCGGGCGGGTGCCCCCCCTGCGAGGGGGGCGCCCGCCGCCACTCGAGGGGTGCGTCGCAGGGTTCGGTGTGCTTTTCAGGTCGGCGTGGCAGGGGCTCGCGGCGGAAGCGGTTGGCGCCCGGGGGTGAATCGAGGCCCCGAGGGCGATCTGGAAGCGATCGGGTGCGGAAGCCGCCCGATGGCGCTGCGGCGTCGCCTTCCCGGTCGCATCCTGCTCTCCCTGGCGTCGGTTCTGCTCGTGGCCCAGGGATGCTCGCGCGGCGACCCGGTGCGGAGCGGTGCCGAACACTTCGTCGACGCCTACTATGTCGAGGTGAACCTCCCGCGGGCCCGCGACGAGGCGGTCGGTCTCGCCCGGTCGAAGATCGAGGACCAAATCAAGCTCCTCGCCGGTCAGGGTCCGCCGGATTCCGGGGCGCGCCCGACGATCCACTACAAGCTCCTCCAGTCGCAGGACGAGGCGCAACACGAACGTCGCGGCTTTCTCTTCGAACTCTCGATCCACCTCGACGGCGGTGAGACCCTCGCGCGCCGCAGCCTGGTGACGATGCGGGAGGAGGGGGGCGCCTGGCGCGTCGCCAACTTCCAGGAGATCGATTGACCGGGCGCGCCCGGAGAGCCGTCGCGGCGGTGGCGCTCCTGGCGCTGGCCGCGCTCGCGGCGTCCGCCGCGGCGTGGCGCACCGCGGCGACGCTCACCGCCCAGCGCGGCGAGTTCCTCGCCTCGGTCTCCCGACTCGTCGGCTGGCCGATCGAGGCAGGCTCGATCGACGTGGCGTGGTTTCCGCCCGCGCTCGTCGCGCGGGACGTGAGCGTGCCCGACGAGTCGCCCTACGGCCCCGGGACGCTCGCCTACGCGGAGGAGGCCCGCTTCGAGCTCTCGCTCGGCGAACTCCTGCGGGGCCGAATCGTGGTCGACGACGTCCGCCTGCAGGCGCCGGTGCTGCGCGCGGTGCGGGGCGCCGATGGTGGCTGGAATCTCCGCAGGCGACGGCCGGGCACGACGTCGCCCGGCTTGGAATTGCGCGGGTCGCCCGCCGGGCCGGGCGTCTCGGTGCAATCGATCCGCGTGCGGGACGGCCGACTGAGTTTGCGCGACCGGGGCGTCGCCGGGATCGGCGAATACGAGCTGCGGGATCTCGACCTGCGACTGCGCCGCATCGGCTCCGCGCTTGACCTGGTCTTCGAGGGGCGCGCTCTCGGTGGACCGGCTGGAAACCTCTCGGGCTCGGTGCGGATCCCTCCGCTCGACGGCCCCGCGGCGGACGCTTCCGTTGAATTCGACGCCCGCAAGGTCGACGGCGCCCGCCTCGCGGAACTCGTGTCCTTGCTGCGCGGCCGCCTGCCGTTCGGGGCCGCCGTCGACGGCGACGTGGACCTCCGCGCGCGGGCGACCCTGCCGAGCGTCTGGCCGCCGGTCGCCGCGGACATCGCACTCTCCGTGCGCGCCGACGACGCGACGCTGCGCACCGCCGGTGGATGGATCGGCAAGCCCGCGGGATCGCGCCTCGACGCCGATCTCGACCTGCGGACCGGCACGGCCGGGCTCGGCGTGGCCTCCGCAGACATCCGGCTCGATGGCGGTACGCTGCGGATCCGGCCTGCGGCCGGCCCCGCCGGCGAGGCACAGGTCCCGCTCGTCTTCTCCTCCGACAAGCTCGACGCGCGCGCGCTCGCCCGCTGGATCCCCGCCCTTGCCAGCATCGAACCTTCCGGGGGACTCGCGTTCGAAGGCAGGATCGAGCCGGGCCGTCCGGTCACCGGTCTCGTCGCGATCCGTGGCGATGCGCTGCGCGTGGCCCCGGGGGGCCTGCCGGTCGACATCGGCGGCGGAGAGGTGCGGCTCGATTTGAACGAGGACGGCGACGGTGTCGCCGGGTCGCTGGCGATCACCCGAGTCGACGGCGTCTCGGCGCGCATGGACGGCGTAGAAGGTCGTATCGAGACTCGTCCGGACGGGCTGACGGTTGTCCTCGCCGCACGGGAAGGCGGCCTGCGCGAACTGCCGCTGCGCCGCATCGGCCTCGAAGCGACCGTCGTGGACGGCGGCATCGAGGTCCGGGCCGCGCACGCCGACGCCCTCGGCGGCACCGTCCTCGCGAAGGGCCGGATCGCACACGAGGCGGGCGGACGCTGGGACGCCGTCGTCGATCCGACCCTCGATGCGGTGGATCTCGCGGGCCTCCTCTCGGTGATCGGCTCGACCACGACCGGCCGGGGGACGCTCGCCGGTGCGGCGCACCTCTCGACCAGCGGAAGCGACCTCGACGAGGCGCTCCGCAATCTCGCGGGCGATTTCGAAGTCCGCCTGCACGACGGCGAGATCGGGGGGTTGAACCTCGCGGGGACCACGCTCTCCGGGTTGCGGTCGGTGCCGGGACTGCGCGACGCCGTCCTGCGGGTCGCCCGCTCCCGTGCGCCGCAACTGGTCGCCGAGACGAGTTCGATCGGAACGCTCGCGGCCTCGGGCCGGGTCGATGCCGGCGCCCTGCTGTTCGATCACCTGCGCCTCGCGAACCCGGACTACGCGTTCGATGCGCGTGGCAAGATCGGCTTCGACGGTGGCACCGACATCCAGGGGAGACTCGCGCTATCGGGGGAGACCTCGCGCGCCCTCGTCGCCGACGCCGGGCTGGTCTCGCTGCTCGCCGGCGACGACGGCCTGGTGACGATCCCGATCGTCGTGCGCGGCACCTATCCGCACCTGAGCGGTGCGCCCGCTTCCGACTTCGCGGCGCGGCTCGCCTCGCGCGCGGTTGGTGGATCGGGCAGTGCTGGGCTCGGCGATTGGGTGAAGAGCCTGCTCGGGAGCCGCGCCGGGAAGTCCGCCGCCGGTTCCGGCACGGCGCCCGCGCGTTGAGGCTTCCGGCGCCACGTGACCCGGCGTGGACCCGGCTAGAAACGGCGGGGGTCGATGCCCGGGCGTTCCGCGTCTGGCGGCGCGACATCGCTTTCTGGAAGCACCTCTTCGAGTCCTACGAGGGAGTCGCGATCCTGCGCACGGTTGCGAAACTGGGCGACGAACGTGCGATCATCGCCCTGTTGGCGACGCCCGACATGGCCCCGGAGGCGGACGCGATCCTCGCGTCGCTCGCGGAAGGCAGCGCACCCGACTTCGAGGTCGAGACTCTCCCGGCGGTGTGTCGCGAGGACTGGTTCCTTGCCACTTGGGGCCGCGCGGAGTGAGACCCCGCTGATCGCGCTTGCAAATCCTCCGTTGCTCGTGCCCACTGGAGCCATGTCCGAAGATCCGCAGCCACTCGGGTACAGCCGCATCGACTCGTTTGCCATCGTCGGTGCGGCCTACCTGGTGGCTGCGGCCGTCGGCCTCTGGATGGGCCTCTGCTTCGGGAGCGAGCGGCCGCTGCTCACCCTGTTCCTCGCCGACGTCGCCGCGACTGTCGCAATCTGGGCCTTCAGCATGGCCTTCGACAATGGCAGCTTCTACGACGCGTTCTGGAGCGTCGCCCCGCCGTTCTTCGTCGCGTGGTGGATCGCCGAGGCGTCCCACGGAACGTCCCCGACCCGTCAGGCGGCGGTCGCGATCCTGGTACTCGCCTGGGCGCTGCGGCTCACCTGGAATTGGGCGCGCGGCTGGCCGGGGCTGCACCACGAGGACTGGCGCTATCCCCTGCTCTACGAGCGTGCACCGATGCCGAAGTGGGCCTCGAGCCTGCTCGGCGTGCACGTCTTTCCGACGATCCAGGTATTCCTCGGCTCGCTTGCACTCGTGCCGGCCCTCGCACGCGGCACGCGACCGTTCGGCCGGCTCGACGTGTTGGCGCTCGTCATCACGGCCGGCGCCATCCTGGTCGAACTCGTCGCGGACGAGCAGATGCGGGCCTTCGCGCGCAGCAAGGAGCGGGGCGCGATCATGGACCGCGGGCTCTGGGCCTGGTCGCGCCACCCGAACTACTTCGGCGAACTCGGCTTCTGGTGGGGGCTCTGGCTCTTCGGTATCGCCGCCGCGCCCGGCTGGTGGTGGACGATCGTCGGCCCGCTCGCGATGACCGCGATGTTCCTCTTCGCCAGCATCCCGATGCTCGACGAACGCAGCGCCGAGCGACGTCCCGGCTATGCTGAGCACATGCGCCGCGTAAGCGCACTTTTGCCTTTGCCGCCGAGGACGTGATCCCGCGGCGGCACGGGGCTTACTCGGCTTCGCTGGGGCGCTTGCCGCGCCCAAAGGCCCAGGCGACGCCGATGCTCACGATGTAGAGCAGGGTGAGCGGCGCGGCGAGCAGCATCTGCGAGGCGACGTCCGGCCCCGGCGTGAGCACCGCCGCCACGATCGCGATCACGATGAGCGCGTAACGCCACGGCCGGATCAGGCTGTTGTGGTCGATCGCGCCCGTGCGCGCGAGGAAGAATGCCAGTACCGGCATCTCGAAGGTCACACCGAAGGCCAGGATCAGGCGCGAACTGAAGGACAGGTACTCACTGATCCGGATCGCCGGCTCGATGCCGATCGACGCGTACTGGTCGATGAAGAAGCCGAAGCCGACCTGGAACACGTAGCGGTAGCAAAAAAGCGCGCCGGCGAGGAAGAAGAGCGTGCCGAAGACGACGAAGGGGACCACGTAGATCCGTTCGTGCTGGTGGAGGCCCGGCGCGATGAACCGCCACAGCTGAAAGAGCACCACCGGCAGGGCGAGGATGAGGCCCGCGATCGCCGCGACCTTCAGCTTGGTGAAGAAGGCCTCCGCGAGCCCGGTGCCGATCAGGCGGACGTCGTGGCCGGCGGCTGCCTCGTGTAGCGGGCGGACCAGGATCGCGAAGAGGCCATCGGCGAACCAGTAGGCGATGCTGGCACCGAGCGCGACCGCGAGCAGCGCCTTCACCAAGCGCCAGCGCAACTCTTCGAGATGCGCGGTGAGCGGCATCTCGGACGCGCCGTGGGCGCTCCCCGGCGCATCGGTCGCTCCGTCGGGGCTCAAGCCTGGGCTTCGCCGTCGGGCTTGCCGGCGCTCGCCGTCTCGGGGGCCGTCGCCGGCGGTACGGTTATCGTCTCGGCGGCGTGAGCGGCAGCAGGTTCACCACTGGGCCCAGCGGCAGCAACCGAGTTTTCTGCGGCTGCGGCAAGGGCCTTCTCGCGAGCCTCGCGGCGCCGGTCCGCCTCGTGCTGGCGTGCCTCGACCTCGATCATCGCTCGCGCGGCGTCGAGCTCCTTGTTGACGTCGCCGGTCACCTTGCGGAACTCGGCGAGTCCTTTGCCGAGGGCGCGGGCGACCTCGGGAAGCCGCTGCGGTCCGAGCACGATGAGGGCGACGACGAGGATCACCACCATTTCGGGCATGCCGATACCGAACATGGCGCGGAAACTACCCGATGGCCCGGGGCCCGGCAATCGGCCAACGTACCTGCGGCTCCGGGAACTCGGGTCGTCCTCTCGTTCCCGGGCCGCTCAGAGCCGCCAGTGCGGTGCGAGGATCCCCTTCAGGCGCTCGAAGAGATGGGCCGGGCCGAGCATCCCCACCTGCGCCGGCTCGCCGCGGCTGAGTTCCTCGAGGACTGCCCGGGCCGAGGCGCGGATCGCGTCGAGGTCGTAGCCGCCCTCGAGGACCACCAGCAGGCGGCCGCCGGCACAGTCGCGGGCCACCGCGAGCAGGCTCCGGGTCATCGCGCGGAAACCCTCCTCGGTCACCTCCATGCCGCCGAGCGGGTCGCGGTGGTGGCAGTCGAAGCCGGCCGACACCAGCACGAACTCGGGTGCGAACTGGCGCAAGACGGGTTCGACGACTTCCTGGAAGGCGAGAGCATAGCCGAGGTCCCCGACCCCGGCCGAGAAGGGCACGTTCACGTTGAAGCCCAGACCGGCTCCGCGCCCCAGATCGGTGGCCGCCCCGGTTCCCGGGTAGAACGGGTACTGGTGCAGCGAAACGTAGAGGACGCCGGGGTCGTCGTAGAAGATCGCCTCGGTGCCGTTGCCGTGATGCAGGTCCCAGTCGACGATCGCGATCCGGGAAAGGCCGTGTGCGCGGCGCAGGTGCTCGGCCGCCGCCGCGACGTTGTTGAAGAAGCAGAAGCCCATCGCCTGCGCGCGGGTCGCATGGTGTCCGGGCGGCCGCACGAAGGCGAAGCCATTGGCGACGTCGCGTTTCGCGACGACATCCGTCAGTTCGAGCACGCCGCCCACGGCGAGCAGGGCGGTCTCGAACGAACGTGCCGAGGTATGGGTGTCGGGGTCGATCGCGCTGTGCGCCCGTCCCTCGGTCGCACGCACCGCGGCGAGGAGCGAGGCGCCGTGCACGGCGAGGATCTCCTCGTCGGTGGCGATCCTCGGGACGACTCTCTCGATCGAGGGGCCTCGCCAGTCGTGCAGCATCGCTTCGAGCGCGGCGATGCGCTCGGGCCGCTCCGGGTGGTGCGGTCCGGGGTCGTGATCCCGGTAGCGCGGGTCGATCAGCACGGCGGAATGCACGGCGCAGCCTCAGTAGCCGGCTCGGTCTTCGTCGCGCAGGCCGCGCAACCGCCGGGCGTCGATATCGTCCTCGATGGGCAGGCCGAGTTCGTCCACCGCGGGTGTCGGCCGTTTCGGCTTGCTCGGGGACGCGAAGATCAACGGCTCGGTGCCGCGCTTGAACGCTTCGAGCCGCGGGTTGGCAGTGTCCTCGTCGGCGCGCAGCCCGGTGCGCCGGTCGACGTTCATGAGGACGATGTCGCGCGGTACCGGGAAGTCGTTCACCGGGGTGCCTTCGGTGGCGGTCATCATGAAGTTCTCCCAGATCGGTGCCGCGACCTGTCCGCCGGTCTCGTGCTCGCCGAGCGTCTTGTCTTGATCGTAGCCGACCCAGACGCCCGCGAGAAGATCGGGCGTGAAACCGATGAACCAGGCGTCGCGGCCGTCGTTGGTGGTGCCGGTCTTCCCGGCGACCGGGCGACCGAGGTCGGCCGCCCGCTTGCCGGTGCCCTGCTCGACCACGCTGCGCATCATGCTCTCCATGAGGTAGGCCGTGTCCTGCGGGATCACGCGCTGCCCGCGCACGGCGCCATCGTCGACGACGCGCCCGCGCGCGTCGACGATGCGGGTGACGAAGCGCGGCTCGACCCGGGTGCCTAGGTTCGCGAAGACGCCGTAGGCGCGGACCATCTCGAGCAGCGTGACCTCGGAGGAACCGAGCCCGATCGAGAGGTTGCGCGGAAAGCGGCGGTCGAAGCCGAAGCGCGGCAGGTAGTCCACGACACGCTCGATGCCGATCGCGTCGACGAGCTTCACGGAGACGACGTTGCGGGAGAAGGTGAGCGCGTCCCGCAGGGTCGTCGGTCCATGGAACCGGTGGTCGAAGTTGTGGGGCGACCAGCGCTCCCCCGCGCCCGAGGGGTAGGAGACCGGTGCGTCGTTGATGATCGAAGCGGGTGTGTAGCCGTTGTCGAGCGCGGCGGCGTAGATGAGAGGTTTGAACGACGACCCGGGCTGGCGCATCGCCTGGGTCGCGCGATTGAACTGGCTCTGGCCGAAGTCGACGCCGCCGACGAGCGCACGCACGTCGCCGCTCGACGGGACCATCGCGATCAGTGCCGACTGGGTGCCGTTGCTGCCGGAGAGCACCAGGTCCGGGCGGCCAGCGGGGCCGGCGACGACGCGCACGTCGAGGACATCGCCGACCTTCGGCGTCCAGCCGGTGCGCGTCGCCCACTCGAGGCCCCGCGGCGAGAGCGCGGCATTGCCGCCGGCCCAGCGCACCGGGGTCGAGGTGTCGCGCCGGGCGCCCGCGCGCGGCGATACGACGACCACTTCGAGCGTACTGCCCAAAGGGGGCAGGGCTGCCTGCGACGGGGCGGCCGCCGCCGCGGCGCGCTCGACCTCGGCGAGTTCCTCGCCCACGAGCCGACGCAGCGGACCGCGGAAGCCCTGTCGCTTGTCGAGTTCGGCGACGCCGTCGACGACCGCCTTCTCGGCGGCCCGCTGGGTGGCGAGGTCGAGAGTCGTCCAGACCTGCAGGCCGAGTTGCTCGGGACCGGCGGCCCCGTAGCGCTCCTCGAGCAGGTGGCGAACGTACTGCAGGAAGTAGGGGGCGATGCCGGCGAGCGCCGCACGGGGCGGCGCGATGACGATCGTCTCGGCGGCGGCGCGCTCGGCTTCGGCCCGCGTGACGAAGCCCTCCTCGACCATGCGCTCGAGAACGTAGCGTTGACGGGCCTTCGCGAAGCGGAAGTGCTGGCGCGGGGCATAGCGGCTCGGCGCCTGCGGGAGTCCGGCGAGAAGCGCCGCCTCGCCCAGCGTGAGCTGCTCCAGGTCCCTGTCGTAGTACTCGCGAGCGGCCGCCTGGACGCCGTAGGCGCCGTCGCCGAGGTAGATCTGGTTCAGGTAGACGTAGAGGATCTCGTCCTTCGTGAACTGCTTCTCGAGCCGGTAGGCGAGCACGAGCTCCTTCAGCTTCCGCTCGTAGCTGCGCTCGGGCGAGAGCAGCAGCGTCTTGACCACCTGCTGGGTGATCGTGCTGCCTCCCTGCCTGGTCCCGCCCGCGCGCCAGTTCTTCAGGGCGGCGCGCAGGATGCCGGCCGGATCGACCCCGGTGTGCTCGAAGAACTTCGAGTCCTCGGCGGCAACGAACGCGAGTTGGACGCCGCGCGGGATCTTGTGGATCGGCGTCAGGTAGCGCTTCTCGACGAAGAACTCCCCGATCAGCGTGCCGTCGGCCGCGTAGACCCGGGTGGCGACCGGCGGGCGGTAGTCGAGGAGCTTCTCGACCGGCGGCAGGCTGGTGGTGAACTCCCGGTAGAGAAGCGCCGCGCCGCTGCCGAGCGTCGCCAGCCCGAGGAGCACGAAGCCGAAGACGAACGTCTTGAACGGCCGCCGCGCCGGCCCGCGCCCCCGCCGCCTCGCTGCCTCCGCCACCGCTCCCGGTGGTACAGGTTCCGGCCCGGAGGGGCCAACCGCCGGGGCACGGGCGGCCGGTGTCCGGGACGTGCTAAGGCCCCGTCATGCCGACCTCCGGATCCCGTTCGATTTCCCGGCCCGGAGATGCTCGCTCGGGCCAGGGGCCGATCCGGTCGCGCCTCGGGCTGCGCCTGCTCGAGGACGTGAGTTCGCTCATTGGGCAGTCCGACAACCTGCAGGAGACGCTCGACTCGATCGTCGACGTGGTCGCCGAGCGCATGCGAACCGAGGCCTGCTCGGTCTATCTCCTCGACCCCGGCTCGACGACGCTCACGCTCTGGGCGACGACCGGCCTGGAACGCGGTGCAGTCGGCCGCGTCCGCATGCGCACGGACGAGGGACTCACCGGCCTGGTCATCGAGACGATGGCGCCGGTCGCCGTGCCCGACGCACCCGTGCACCCTCGCTTCAAGTTCTTCCCGGAGACGCGCGAGGAGCGCTTCCACTCCTTCCTCGGCGTGCCGGTCCTCGAGCGCCGCGCACCCCTCGGGGTGCTGGTCGTGCAGACGCTGCGTCGCCGCCAGTTCACCGAGGACGAGATCAGGCTCCTGCGCACGATCGCGGGGCAACTCTCCGGCGTGCTCGTCCAGGCCCGTCTGCTCGACAGCCTGAAGGTAAAGGAGCAGGAGCAGGACGACTTCCGCCGCCGGATGCTCGAAACGGTTCGCCGGCTGCAGGCCTTCGAGCGGCAGGCCGAACGCCCCTCCGACGGGCGTCAGGCCCGGGACCCCGGCGAGCGCCTCACGGGTATCGCGGCCTCGCCCGGCTTCGGCATCGGGCGCGCCCACGTCCTCCACCCCCAGATCCTCTTCTCGGACATCGAGGACCGCCCGGTCGACGATCCCGCCCTCGAGACCGAGCGTTTCGAGCGGGCGGTCGCCGAAGCCGCGGCGGATCTGCAGCGCCAGCGCGACCAGATGTACGAGATCCTGCCGGAGGGGACCGGCAAGATCTTTGACGCCTATCTGATGATGCTGAACGACGGCTCGGTCGACCAGCGCGTGCGCGACGTGATCCAGGAGGGCGCGTGCGCCGAGTACGCGGTGCGGCGGGTGGTCGAGGAGTACCTGGCCGCGTTCGCCAATATTCAGGACCCCTACCTTCAGGAGCGGGCGCTCGACATCAAGGACATCGGCCTGAGGCTCGTCCGGTTGCTGCTCGGCCTCGGGCAGTCGCAGGCGGCCCCCGGCGAGGGCAGCGTGCTCGTGGCGAGCGAACTCACGCTGACCGACTTCGCCGAGATCGACCCCAAGAATCTCTGCGGCATCGCGCTCGCGACGGGGGGCGTCACCTCGCACGCTACCATCCTCGCGAAGTCCTTCGAGATTCCCACCGTCGTCGGCATCGACGAACTGCTCTCGGTCGTCGGCGAGCACGACGAGGTGATCGTCGATGGGAACGCGGGCGTCGTCTATCGTGAACCCGGGCCGGAGGTCGTGCGCGAGTACGAGCGCATGGAGGGCGACTACCGCGCCTTCAACGAGCAGCTCGGGTCGCTACACGATCTCCCGGCGACGACGACCGACGGCCGCCGCGTCCTCCTGCACGCGAACGTCGGCCTGGTCGGCGACGTCCTGCTCGCCAAGCGCCACGGGGCGGAGGGCGTGGGCCTCTACCGAACGGAGTTCCCCTTCATCTCGTTTCGGGAGTTCCCGACCGAGCAGGAACAGCTCGACATCTACCGCAAGGTCATCTCCGGGATGGAGGGCCGTCCGGTCACCGCGCGCACGCTCGACCTGGGCGCCGACAAGTACCCCGCCTACTTGCGCGTACCGCAGGAGCAGAATCCGTTTCTCGGCTGGCGCTCGATCCGGGTCTCGCTCGAGATGCCCGACCTCTTTGCGGTCCAGCTCCGCGCCATCCACCAGGCGGCGCTCGCCGGCCCGACGCGCCTGCTCCTGCCGATGATCTCCTCGCTCGAGGAACTGGAGCAGGCCAAGGAGATCATCGCCGCCACGCGTCGCGACCTCAAGCGCGAGGGGGTGGCCCACGTGCCGGACCTGCCGCTCGGCGTGATGATCGAGGTGCCCTCCGCCGTACAGCTCGCGCCGCAACTGGCCGCCGCCTGCGACTTCCTGTCGATCGGGACAAACGATCTGATCCAGTACCTGCTCGCCGTCGACCGCAACAACCGCAAGGTGGCGCCGCTCTACCAGCCGCTGCACCCGGCGGTGCTGTCGTCGATCGACCAGTGCGCCCGAGCCGCGCGCGAGGCCGGCAAGCCGATCTCCATGTGCGGCGAGATGGCCGCCGACCCGATGTGTACACTGGTGCTGCTCGGCCTCGGGCTCGACGAACTCAGCATGGAGCCCTTCTTTATCCCGGTCATCAAGAAGCTGATCCGATCGGTGTCCTACGAGGCGGCCTCGGGCCTCGCGCGTCACGTCCTCGGACTCTACCGGGTGGGTGACATCAAGAGCGCGATCTTCGACGCGATGCGCTCGCTCGGCGCGCTCGAACTGCTCGAGATGTACCAGTAGCCGGCCGAGCCGGACCGATACGCGCCTCAGCGCGCTAGGACGACGATCGAGGCGTTGGCTCCGCGACCGACCGTGTGGCCGACCGCGATCTTCGCACCCTCGACCTGCCGCCGCTCGGCGCACCCGCGCAGTTGTAGCACCAGTTCCACGACCTGCCCGAGCGCGGAGGCACCGAGGGGTTCGCCCTTCGAGAGCAGGCCGCCACTCGGGTTCACCGGTAGCCGCCCGGTCATCTCGCCGACGCCGTCCGCGATGAAGCGACCGCCGCTGCCGCGTTCGCAGAGCCCGAGTTCCTCGATCGAGAGGATCTCGCGGCCGGAGTCGGTGTCCTGCACTTCGACGACGTCGAGGTCGCGAGGGTCGACGCCCGATCTTTCCCAGGCCTCGCGCGCCGCCGTCTCGGTCGGTGTCGGCGGCTCGGCCCCGGGAAGACCCGACATCGGCGTGTGCTCGCCGAGCACGCTGCCGGGGGTGTGCGAGCGCAGCACCGAGGCGAGGACGCGCACCGGTGGACCGACCGGGCCCGGGCTGGAACTCAGCACGACCGCGGCCGCACCCTCGTTGGGCGAGCAGAGCATGTAGAGCGTGAGCGGGTCGCAGACGACCTGCGAGCCCAGGACCTGTTCCAGAGTGAAGGGCTTTCGGAACATCGCAAAGGGGTTGTGGACGCCGTTGGCGTGGTTCTTCACGGAGACCCGGGCGAGGTGCTCGCGGGTGACGCCCGACTCGATCATCAGGCGTCGCGCGCGCAGTGCGAAGTAGGCGGGCGCGGGCGAGAGGCCGGCCTGCTCGCACCAGGGCGGGAAGAAGCTCGAGCGGATGATGCCGCGCGGCATCTTCTCCATGCCGAAGACGAGCACCCGCTCGCGCTGCCCGGAAGCGATCGCGGCGGCGCCGAGCGAGAGGGCGGCGCCACCGCTCGCGCAGCCGGCCTCGACGTTCACGATCGGAGCGCCGGAGAGCCCGAGGCCTGAAAGCACCTTGTGGCCCGCGGCGACACCCGTGTAGACGGTGCCGCAGAAGGCTGCGTCGAAACCGCCGCGTCCGAGTCCCGCCTCGGCGAGTGCGGCCCGCACGGCATGCTGTCCGAGGCGTGTGACGTCCTTGTCGGGGAAACGGCCGAACGGGTGGATGCCGATGCCGGCGACGTGGACCGGCCGCCCCGTGCTCATCATCGCTCCGCGCGCGGCGCGTAGGCGAAGCCGAGGACCTCGTCGCCGGCGTCGTCGACGAAGAGCGGCGCCACTTCGAGGACGAGGGGAAGGCCGGCCCGGAGATTCTCGTCGCGGCTCTCGGTGAGGCGCGCGACCACGCGAAGTCCTTCGGGGAGTTCGACCACGCCGAACCCGTAGGGAATCGGACCGCGGTAGCCCGGCGGCGCGTTGCGGACCGTCGTCCAGAGGGAGAGTGTGCCTTCGGCGCCGATTGCTTCTGCCGAGCAACCCTCGGCGCCACACCAGGGACAGGTCTCGCCGGCCGGGAAGTGCAGGCCGGCGCAGGCCGCGCAGCGCGCGGCGAGCAGGCGCGGGCCGCGCGGGTCGCCGGGGAGCGTGAAGAGTCCGGGGTGGATGGGCACCTGCGCCATGGTGGCCCGGCTATCACCCGCCGAGGTTGGTCGGCAATACCTGCAAGGCCTTCGCCGCTACCTCGTCGAGCACCGTCGCGAGCCACGCGAAGAAGAGCAGCAGGTGGACCACGCCTTGCATCGCGTTGACGCGCCCGCGGCCCAGGTTCACCGCCGTGATGAGGAAGGTCGCGGCCAGCAGCACGATGTAGGGCGGGTCGAGTCCGAATTCCGGGGTTGCGTGGGTCAGGAAGCGGATCCCGATGACCGCGGGCACGGTGAGCCCGATCGTCGAGACGGCGCTGCCGAGCAGGATGTTGACGCTGCGTTGCATGTCGTCGCGGCCGGCGGCGCGCAGGGCCGCGAGAGCCTCGGGCGCCAGTACCAGCCCGGCGATGAAGATGCCGCCGACGACACCCGGTGCGCCCGTCGCGTGCAGCAGGGACTTCACGCGCCCGGCGAGCCCCTCGGCGATGCAGACGACCGCGACCAGACTCAGCACGAGGAGCGCGATCGAGGTCGCGAGACTCCGAGCCGTCCCGGCTTCGGCCTGGGCGTGCTCCGCCAGGGCCTCGGCATCGGCCGAGCGTTCCGACGTCCCGTGGTAGGCGAAGAAGTCGCGGTGACGCGTGGTCTGCATCGCCACGAACATCCCGTAAATCACGAATGATGCGACGGCGACGAAGACCTCCATCGGGTCGCTCATCCAGCCGCCGCGCTCGCTCGTCGTGAAGCGCGGCAGGATGAGCGTGATCGTCCCGAGTGCGATCACGAGCGGCAGGTACATGCCGGTCGACTGCGCGTTGAACTCCTGCTCCGGGCGCCGCAGCCCCCCGACCAGCATCACCGAGCCGAGGAGCAGGTTCAGGATCAGCATCAGGACCGAGAACATCGTGTCCCGGGCGACCGCGCTGTCGCCCTCCGACCCGAGCATGACTGCGCAGACCGCCGCGACCTCGATCGTGATCGCCGAGACCGTGAGCAGCAGTGTGCCGAGGGGTTCGCCGAAGTGCTCTGCGAGCGTGTCGGCGTGCGACATCGCCCGGAACGCACAGGCGAGGATCATGGCGACGAGCCAGAGCGTCCAGCCGACGTTGCTCGGTGCGGCAGGGGCCCCGGCGGGCGACCAGTGGGCGAGCACGAGTGCCCCGGTGGCGAGGCC
Organism: Klebsiella pneumoniae; assembly: GCA_945872365.1. Classification (GTDB taxonomy): domain Bacteria; phylum Desulfobacterota; class Binatia; order UBA12015; family UBA12015; genus REEB422. The sequence continues at coordinate 50,491 of CAMBZJ010000006.1, read as the reverse complement.
GAGCGGCACGGCCCCCTCGGCTAGCTGGAGGTCGCGCAAGCGATCGATCGTGCGGTGGCGGGACCCCAGTGCGGGCGGCCCGCCCCTCCGCGGGGCGACGGCGGGCATTCCGGGACGCTACGCGATGCGGGCGACGGGCTCAAAGCGAATGTGGGAAGGGATTCGCGTCCGGTGCGGGCGGCATGGACGAAGGATCCAGGCCCGGGGATGTCGAGGAGGTGACACCGGCCGCGATGCGCCTGCTGATGGCCTAACCGTGGCCGTCGCCCGCACCGGGCGTTGGGGACCGCGGTCGCCGAAGGTCGAGGCGATTCCCCCGTCCCGGGGGGTTCTCGCGGCCCGCGGGCCGGTCAGGTAGATCCGACGGGGTGAGTACGGCAGGGGGCGCAGGGGTCGCGCGACTGGATGCCGGCCCGGAGAGCGACGCGCTCGGCGGCGCGTTCGCGTCTGGCGAGGCGCGCCCCTGTCCGGTCTGCGGCGCGCGGAGCGGGCGGGCGCGGCGCACCGGCGAGGTGGTGCTGCGCGGCTGCCCCTGCGGCGTCGTCTACATGGACCCCCTGCCGTGGCCCTCGGTCATCGCCGAGCAGGAGATCGAGGCCTTCGAGGGCGGTCTGCGCGAAGAGACGACCGAGATGTTCACCGCCTACTACCGCGACTACCCCGACGACCCGGTCGTCCGCGGCTTTCGCGAGTCGGTCGAGGAGATCCGCCGCGTCACCGGTGGCGGCCGCCTGGTCGACGTCGGCATCGGGACCGGCCTCTTCCTGCACCTCGCCCGGGAGGTCGGCTTCGCGCCGCTCGGCGTCGAGATCTCGCCGGCCTGCGCGGCTCGCGCCCGGGCGGAGTTCGGCGTCGAAGTCCATGTCGGCGATTTCGAGTCCTTCGAGCCGGTCGGGCCGGTGGACGCGGTCGCGATGTCCGACGTCCTGGAGCACGTGGCCGACCCGCGCCGCTTTCTGGCGCACGCCGCGGCCATCCTGCGCCCGGGCGGTGCCCTCTTCGTCGCGGTGCCCTGCTGCCGCTCGACACTCTTCCGGGGAGCCGAGATGCTCTCGCGGGTGCCTCGTGTCGGCGCGCTCGCAGGGCGCTTCTTCGCAATCAATCACTACACCTACTTCACCCGGGACGCGCTCGCGCGGATCGCGCGCGAGTGCGGGTTCGAACCCGTCTGGGTCCGGGGCGCCTCGCCCTACGTCGGACGCTACGACTTCTCCCCGCTGGTCAAGCTGGGCGTGCGCGCGCTGGTCGAGGCAGGCCGCTGGACGGGTCTGGAGGCCCGCGCCGAGTTGCTCGCGGTGAAGCGATGAATCTGCACCTCGCGCGCTACCTCGACCGCTGGGGCGGGCTGGGGCTGGCCTGGCTGCTCTGGTTCGGCGGCCGCGTGGTCGGTCTCCTGCAGGGGCGGCGGATCGTGCCGCCGCTGCTCGCGACGACGCCGCAAGAACCCGAGCCGGTTGCCGCTCCGCGCCGGGTCCTCGCCATCAAGTTCTACGGCCTCGGCAACATCGCGATGATCCTGCCCACGCTGCAGGCGATGCGACGGCAGGTCGCCGGACCCGAGTGCGAGATCGACTTCCTGACGTTGCCCGGCAACGTCCCGTTGCTGCGCCAGAGTGGTCTCGTCACGCGAACCCTCTCGGTCGACGTGCGGAGCTACCCGGCCTTTCTGCGCTCGATCGTGGAATTGCTCGGGGTCCTGCGCTCTGGCTGCTACGACGTGGTGCTCGACTTCGAGCAGTTCATGAAGCTCTCGGGGGTCTTCGGGTTCCTGACCGGCGCGCCGACTCGCATCGGCTTCAACACCGAGGGGCAGGCGCGCGGCTGGCTCTACACGCACCGCATCGCCTACGCCGACACCGATCACATGGCGGACATCTTCATGCGCACGGCCAAACCGGTGGGACGCGCTCTCGTCCCGGCTCCCCGGGTGCGGGTCCCGGTCGACCCGGAAGCTGCGCGGCGCGCGACTGAGCGTATCGGCGCCGCGCCGGGCCAGCCGGTGGTCGCGATGCATATGGGCACCGGGCCCAACTACAACAAGATCGCGCTCAAGCGCTGGGACGCGCAGCGCTTCGGGGCGCTCGCCGACAGGCTCATCGAGCGCCGCGGCGCTCGGGTCGTATTCACCGGGCAGGGGGCGGAGGAAGCCGAACTCGTCCGGGACGCGATGGCCGGCATGCGCCTGGCCGACCGGGCGATCTCGCTCTGCGACGCCCTCGACGTCGGCGAACTTCTCGGGCTCCTCGACCAGGCGTCGTTCGTGGTGTCGAACGACACCTCGGTCATGCACCTCGCCGGACTCGTCGGCGCCCCGGTGGTGGCCTTCTTCGGCCCGACCGAGCCACGCATCTACGGGCCCCGTGGTCCGGGCGACCTGGTCTTCTACAAGGGCCTCTTCTGCAGCCCCTGCCTCTCGAACTACAACCTCAAGATGAGCCGTTGCGTCGATCCGGTGTGCATGCGCGAGATCACCGTCGAAGAGGTCGCCTCGGCGATCGATGAGCGCTTTCCGCTCCCCCGGGGAGCGGCGGTCGGCAGTGGCGCCGGGGCCTGATGGCCCGCGGTGCGGAGACGGGTTCCATGGACGTGCTGGTGACCGGATCCTCGGGAGTGCTCGGACAGAGCCTGGTGCCGCGGCTCGCCGCGCGTGGCGACCGTCTGCGACTGTTCGACGTCGTGAAGACGCCCGAGGCGCTGGGGCGCGCGGTCACGGCCGCGGGTGGTACCTGGGCCGGCCTCGAGGGCGACATGCGCGACCCACAGTCGCTGGCGCGGGCCTGCGACGGCGTCGAGGTCGTCTACCATCTCGCCGCTGGCCAGCGCATGAAACCGCAGTTCGCATCGTTCTCCGAGGAAGAGATCTTCGCGATGAATCTCGGCGGCGTGCGCAACGTGCTCCGCGCGGCCCAAGACCAGCGGGTACGCAAGGTCGTGTTCATCTCCAGTTCGGCGGTCTACGGCGTCCCGCAGGCGGTCCCGGTGGGCGAGGAGGAGCATCCCAAGAAGCCGATCGGCGCCTACGGCGAGTCGAAGCTCCAGGCCGAGCATCTCTGCGAGCGCGCGGTGCAGGACGGGCTCGACGTGACGTGGCTGCGGCCGATGAGCCTCTTCGGTGACGGCATGACCGGCGTCTTTGTCCTCCTCTTCGACTGGGTGCGTCGCGGGCGCAAGGTCTTCCTGCTCGGCGACGGGCGGAACCGGGTACAGATGGTCGCCGCCGACGACGTGGCGCGGGCCGCGATCGCCGCCGCGAATGCACCCGACACGCGCGGGCTGGTCGTGAACGTCGGCTCCGACCCCGCCGGCGTACCCTCGGTGCGCTCCCAGGTAGAAGCACTCATCCGCCACGCCGGCAGCAGGTCGACCGTCGTGCCGATCCCGGCTGCTCTGCTGCGCAACGCGGCCCGCGTACTCAACGTCTTCGGGCTCTCTCCGATCGTGCCGGAGCATTACCTGCTCGCCGACGCCGACTTCGTGCTCGACATCTCGCGCGCGAGGGAGAAGCTGGGATGGGAGCCGTCGGGCGACAACGTCGCCATCACCTGCGAGGCCTACGACTGGTACTGCCGCAACTGGCAGTCGGTTGCGCCCAAGCCGAATCCGGCCCTGCGGCTGCTCGAGGCGATCACGTGAAGGCGCGCACCTACCTGGCACTCGCGCGAAAGGCCTTCGAGTCGAACTTCCGGCGGCTCGATCACCCCTTCAAGCTCACCTTCTGCATCACCTACTGGTGCAATTACAAGTGCCAGACCTGCAACATCTGGCAGATGAAGCCGCGCGACGAGCTCAAGCTGGAGGAGATCCAGGAGTTCATGCGCCGCTCGCGCGACTTCCTGTGGGTGGATCTCACCGGTGGCGAGGTGACGCTGCGCAAGGACTTCGTCGAGGTCGCGCACGCGGTCATCGACCACAACCCGAATCTGCTCCTGCTGCACTTTCCGACCAACGGCTACCTGAGCGACAAGATCGTCGAGAACACGCGCGCCATCATGGAGCGCCGCCCCGAGAAACTCATCATCACCGTCTCGACCGACGGCGACGAGGCGACCAACGACGAGATCCGCGGCATCGAGGGCGGATGGGAGCGCCAGGTCGAGACCTTCCGCCGGCTGCGCGAGATCCCGGGCGTCGAGGTCGTGCTCGGCATGACCCTCTCGAAGCTCAACGTCGACCACTTCCCCGAGGCCTTCGCCGCGGCGGAGCGGGTGATCCCCGGGCTCACCTACCGCGACTTCCACGTGAACATCGTGCACGAGTCGCCGCACTATCTCGGCAACACGAATCTCGAACTCCGCCGCCACGTCCCCCCCAGGGCGATGCTCGATGCGGTCCGGGAGGTGGCGCGCCTGCGCGGGGTGCCGCTCGGCCCGGTCGGCTACCTCGAACGCGCCTACCTCGCCCAGGTCGAGCGCTATCTCATGACCGGGCGCACGCCGATGCGCTGCCACGCGCTCTCGGCGTCCTGCTTCGTCGACTCATGGGGGAACGTGTTTCCGTGCACGATCTACGACCGCAAGCTCGGCAGCCTGCGCGACGTGGACTACGACCTGCGCCGGATCTGGGCCGAGCCGCTCGCGGTCCGCACGCAGCGCGAGATCTGGAACTACGACTGCCCGCAGTGCTGGACGCCCTGCGAAGCCTACCAGTCGATCATGGGAAACTTTCTCGTCCCGGGCCGGTCGACCCCGAGTGAGGCGAGCGTACCGGCCGAGGGCGTGCCCCGGTCCGGCTGACGCTGCACCGGGGACGGGGGGGGCGGGGAGGTGGCGCGCGGCACTGGCCGGTCGCCCTTCGGTCCCGATATCGGCGGTCGGCCGGGTCAGTGCCGGTGCGGGATGGATTCGTCGCGACCGGTGCCGATCGAGATCGAGGTGTCCAGGGCATGCCGCTGGACGTAGTCGCCCTGGTCGCCCATCCGGATGCCGACCTTGGCGAACATGTTGCCGAGGCTATCGAAGATCTCGACCCGTTTCACGATGATCAGGTCCCCGGGCGAGAAGCCGAGGTGGAGACTCGGGCGGCCCGCAGGCTGCGACTTGCCGCTCTTCACTTCGAAGGTGACCGAATGCGTCTCGGGAGGTCCGCCGTTGCGGGTGAACTCGATCTCGCCGTAAAGGCCCTGCGAGTTGAGGTGAGCACCGGTGTCGCAGGCACGGAGAGCGTCGAAGCCGATCGTCCAGAAGCCCGGCGGGAGTAGCGTTGTGTCGCCGCCGCGCGTGTAGCAGACGTTGCTCGCAGTATCCATGACGTAGATGAGCGCCGACACGAAGAGGTACTTGCCGAGCAGGCTCGTGTTGGCGGGCGGGGCGACGGCACCGAGGCGTGCCCACTCCTTCCCGGTTTCGTCGAGGATTCTGGCGCCCAGGATTTCGAGCTTGTCCTGATTCCTCGTCGGAAGCCCGAGCGACCAGCTCTGCTTCATCGCGGTGAGGGAGTAAGTCAGGGGCGAGAGCGGGACGCGGTTCAGTAGGGCGTCGATGACCAGCGTACCGGTTCCGCCGAGGGGCAGCGGCTCGCTCAACTGGATCTTCACCCGGCCCTCGGCGGTGGGCTTCAACTCGAGGTAGGCGCAGTTGTCGGCCTCGCACGTGAGATAGGCGCGGTAGTAGGGCCGGTGCGCCTCGGCGGGGCCGGCGGCAAACAGGCCGGTCGAGAGGAGGAGGGCTGCGAGCAGGGGGGCTGACGTGCGCATGGGGGTATCCTCGGTGAAAACAGGGAGCTGATCCTGCACGGCCCCGGCTCGGGTGAGAATACCCCGCTCGTCGTCGCTTGCCTAGGCGGAAAAATGGGGAGCGACTCGCATCGGGGTCGGGGAGGGGGCGTCGGGGAATTCCCGGACTCCCCGGCTCCCGGGTCCGCGGAGCCGTCGGCATCCCGTCTGCCCGTTCAGGCGCGCCGCCATGGTCCGCGCCGAGCGGAGTTTCAGGCCGGCCGGGGCAGCAGACATCGCCCACGGGCGGTGCGTTCGAGGCCCTCGCGGAAGTCGGGGTGAGCGATCGAGATCAGCGCCCGGGCGCGCTCAGGGACCGACTTCCCCTTGAGGTTCACGATCCCGAACTCGGTCACGACGTACATGACGTCGGTGCGCGGGGTGGTGACGATGTTGCCCGGTACGAGTTCCGGGACGATCCGGCTCTTTCGCACGCCGTCGCGCTCGTAGGTCGAGGAAAGGCACATGAACGACTTGCCGCCGCGCGACGCATAGGCGCCGCGGACGAATTGCAATTGCCCGCCGGTACCGGTCAAATGGCGGTGGCCAGCGCTCTCCGAGGCCGATTGCCCCTGCAGGTCGATCTCGGTCGTGTTGTTGATCGAGACCACCCGGTCGTTGCGCATGATGACGTGCGGCAGGTTCGTATAGTCCACCGGCTGCGCGGAAACCCCGGGGTTCCGGTCGATGAAGTCGTACTGGCGCTTCGAGCCGGCCGCGAACGTGAACACGATCGCCCCCGGGTCGATCTGCTTGCGCGCCCCGGTGACGAGACCGGCCTCGACCAGGTCGATCATGCCGTCGACGAGCATCTCCGTGTGCACGCCGATGTCGCGCACTCCGGCCTCGCGGAGCAGTGCGCACACGGCATTGGGCATGGCACCGATGCCGATCTGCAGGCAGGCTCCGTCCTCGACCTCGGCCGCGATGAGCGCGGCCACGGCCCGGTCGGTCGCGTTCGGCGGGGGGTTCGAAAGCTCCGCGAGCGGGGCCGCGTCGCCCTCGACGAAGGCGTGGACGCGGCTTGCGTGCACCGCGTTCTGGTTGCCGTGCACGCAGGGCATGGCCTCGCTCGTCTCGACCACGACCTTCCTTGCGCGTTCGACGAGTGCCGCGTGGTAGGTGACCGCCGGGCCGAAATTGAACCAGCCGTGGGCGTCCATCGGGCAGGTCTTGACACACACGACGTCCACCGGGTCGATGAAGCGGCGGTAGTCGTCGGGGGCCTCGCCGAAGTTCATCGGGATGTAGCTGGCACGCCCCGCGTCGTGCTGGCGGCGGTCGTAGCCGCTGAAGTGCCAACTGAGCCACTCGAAGGTCTCGCCGCGAGGGTCCTCCTCCAGCACGGCGCGCGGGCGCATCGAGAGCGCCGCCCGGATGCGGACGTCGTGCAACTCGCCGCGTCGGACGGCGAGCGCCCGGTCGAAGAGGTCGGGCTGGCCGAGCCCGAAGCCGTAGTCCACCGAGTCGCCGGAGCGCACGAGGGCAGCGGCCTCGTCGGCGGTGATCCTGGGTGGGGCGTCGCGACGGAACATCGTGGGCGGTGAGCCTAGGCGTCGGCGTGGTGCGGCGCCATGCGCATCCTCCCTCAGGTCGGGCGGCGGTCGAGGGCGCGGTACTGCAGCGCCTCGGCGACGTCGCCCGCATCGAGCCGCTCGCGGCCGGCGAGATCGGCGATCGTCCGCGCGACCTTGCGCACTCGCGAAAACGCACGGGCCGAGAGTCCGAGTCGCTCGACAGCCGTCTCGAGCAGCCGTTCGCAGGCGGGGTCGAGGACGCAGTACCGGTCGATCTCGCGACCGTTCATGTGCGCGTTGCAGTGCGTGCCGGGTCGCGACAGGCGCTCCGCCTGCCGGCGCCGGGCCGCACAGACGCGTGCGCGGATCACGCCCGAGCCCTCCCCCCGGCTGGTGCCGACGAGGTCGGCCCAGGGCAGGGCGGGGACCTCGACGTGGAGGTCGAGGCGGTCGAGCAGGGGCCCGGAGATGCGTTGTCGATAGCGGGCGGCGGTGCCCGGGGGGCAGCTGCAGAGGTGCGTCGGATCGCCAAGGTAGCCGCAGGGGCACGGGTTCATCGCGGCGACGACCAGCGCGTCGGCCGGGAATACGTGGCAGCCGCTCGCACGGGACACGGCGATGCGTCGCTCTTCGAGCGGCTGGCGCAGCGCTTCGAGCGTCGCGACCGGGAATTCCGGGAGTTCGTCGAGGAAGAGGACGCCGCGGTGCGCGAGCGAGACCTCGCCCGGCCGCACGAGCCGGCCGCCGCCGACGAGTGCGGCTTCCGAGGCGGTGTGGTGCGGTGCGCGGAAAGGTCGAGTGGCCAAGAGCGGCGCGTCGCCGAGGAGGCCCGCGACGCTGTGTACGGCGGTCGCCTCGAGCGCCTCGTCGAGCGACATCTCGGGCAGGATCGTCGGCAGGCGACGCGCGAGCATGGTCTTCCCCGAACCGGGTGGCCCGAGGAGCAGCACGTTGTGTCCGCCCGCGGCGGCGATCTCCAGCGCCCGCCGCGCAACAGCCTGCCCGCGCACGTCCGCGAAGTCGACGTCACCCGGGCGCGGCTCGTGCAGCAGCGTGCGCGGATCGAGCCGGGTCGGTACCGCGGCGGCACGACCCGCCAGTACGTCGATCGCGTGTCCGAGCGAATCGAGCCCGAGGACCTCGAGGCCCTCGACCAGGGCCGCTTCGGAAGCGTTCGCCGCGGGCAGGAGGAGGCGCGCGGCGCCGGCGCGTCGGGCCGCGACGGCCATCGGCAGGACGCCGTGGAGCGGCTTCAGTCCGCCGTCGAGGGAGAGTTCGCCGACGACGAGGGCGCCGTCGAGGCAACGCTCGGGCAACCGGGCGTCGGCGACGAGCAGCGCCGCCGCGATCGCGAGGTCGAACGCGGCGCCCTCCTTGCGCAGGTGGGCCGGGGCCAGGTTCACGGTGATGCGGCGCTCGGGTGCGGGGTGCCCGGCGTTGCGCAGCGCGGCGCGCACCCGGTCTTTGCTCTCGCGCACGGCCCCGCCGGGCAGCCCGACGATTGTGAAGTGGGGCAGGCCGCCGGCGACGTCGACCTCCACCTCGATCGGGCGGGCGACGATGCCGGCGAGGACGCAGGAGAGCGCCCGGGCGGTCATCGGCGGGACCCGTGGGAGCAAGCCGGCATGCCGGTTCTTCGCCGGCCAGGGGCGCCGCCTACAGGCCGACGGCAACGGCATGTTCGGCATTTCTCCCTCGTTCGCCGGGGCCCGGTCGATGCGCCATGCGGTGGTCCCCGATTCCCCGGGGCGAGCGGCGCGTGTGCACCGGCGTCACGCGACCGGCAGGGGCCGATCGGGCGCGGCGATTCAGGGGCGACGCAGCAGGCGTCGGTAGAGCATCGTGTGTCGCCGGGCGGCTTCCCGGTCGCCGCGCGCGCCATGGAGCCGGGCGAGGCAGCGATGCGCGTCGGTGCTGCCCGGCGCGATCCGCAGGAGATGCTCGTAGCGCCGGATCGCGAGCCGGGAGGCGCCCCGGTCCTCGGCGATCACCGCGAGGTTGAAGGCCGCGTTGACCTCGGTGGGATCGAGCGAAAGGGCCTCGCGGTACAGCCGCTCCGCCTCGTCGAGGTTCCCGGACTCGTGTTCCAGGCGCCCCAAGTTGACCAGTGCCGGGACCGCTCGCTCGTCGAGTCGGAGGACTTCGCGGTAGGCTTCCTTCGCATCGCTCGGCGAGCGGCGCTCGAGCGACTGCCCGCGCGCGAAGGCGCGGTAGGCTGCGGCGTCGGCGTCCTCGACGCCCTCGTCGGGGTCGGCGGGAGGCTCGTCGAGGCGGACCAACTCGCCACCCGGTCCGCGTGATTCGAAGCCGAAGAGCATCTGCCCGGAAACCGCGTTCCAGGATCTCCGGCCGTCGCTCGCGAGGATCCCGTCGTCGACGACGCGCAGTTTGACGCTGGAGAGGTCCCGCCCCTCGGGCAGTTGCGCCGCGATCTGCCGCAGGATCCGGGCGATCCGGGCGGGACCGAGCCCCGAGGCGAGAAGATCGCGGGCCGCGCGCAGGACGAGCAGGTCGCGCAGCGCGAACTCGTAGCGGCGGCGCGAGCCGCGCGAGGGCCGGAGAACCCCGGCCTCCACCCAGCCGCGAACCTTGCGCGGCGTCAGGCGGGCGAGCCGCGCCAGTTCCCGGGTGGTGAACCGGCGTACGGCGACGCGGGATCGTCCCGCACCCGGGTTCGATCGCTCAGCGCTCAATCTCGATCCGCCAGCACGTGCCCTCCGTCGTGACTTCCACCACGGAGTAGCCGTGTGCCTCCGCCGCGCGCGGAAGGTCGCGCAGCGCCCGCGGGTCGTCGACGACGAGGGCGAGTCGCTCGCCCGGTGCCATGTCCTCGAGGCGAACCTTGGCGCGGGCCCAGTTGAGAGGGCACTTCACGCCGACTAGGTCGAGGCTCTCGACCGCTTTCCCCGGCAGCGGACCGGCCCGCTCCACATCGCCCGGCGCCACCGCCCCGGATCGGCCGCGCGCCGTGCGCGGTCCGAGCAGGTCGGGTCCGCTCATTGCAGCACCGAGGGAGCATCGCTCGCCTCGTCGATCTCCCCGAAGGACGCCTCGAAGCGGCGCACGTTCTCCTCGAGGGCGCGCAGCACCCGCTTCATGTGTGCGGGGGACGAGATGATCCGCGACCGCAGAGCGGCGACCGCCTCCCCGTCGGGGCCGGTCTGCGGCTGCACGAAGAGGAAGTCGAGGACGAACTCCTCGCGCCGATGGGAGATCATGACCAGGTTCGAGTATGCGCCCACGGCGGCCTCGGGGTCGGCCTGGATCGAGAGCCCGGGGACGGCCTTGTCGTTCGCCATGCGCGAACCATGCCACGGCGAGGGGCGCCTGTCACACGGCGGCGCGTTCCCCGTGGAGCATGTGGTAGGCTTCGGTGCGACGATGGCGACCTTCACGATCCGACGGCCGGGCGGCGAGGCGCGGGAATACCGCATCGACTACCGCGGCGAACTCAATCCGGCGCAGTACGAGGCGGCGACCGCCCTCGAAGGCCCGGTGCTCGTGGTCGCCGGCGCCGGCAGCGGGAAGACTCGCACGCTGACCTACCGGGTCGCGCGCATGGTCGAGACCGGCATTCCGGCGCGCTCGATCGTGCTGCTCACGTTCACCCGCAGGGCGGCCCAGGAGATGCTCCGCCGCGCCGGTACGCTGGTCGGCGGCGGCGCCGAGGAGGTCGTCGGCGGCACCTTCCACTCCTTCGCGAACACCATGCTGCGGCGCTACGCGCGCTTCTTCGGATGGCCCGAGGTCTTCACGATCCTCGATCGGTCGGACGCGGAGGACGCAATCCAGCTCGTCCGCACCCGACTCGGTCTCGACCGCCGCGAGCGGCGTTTCCCCCGCAAGCAGACGCTGGCTTCGATCTGCAGTGCGGCGGTGAATCGCGGGCTCACCCTCGCCGACGTCATCGAGAGCGACTACCCGAACCTGGTCGAGGACGTCTCCGACGTCGAGCGCTGTCGCGATGCCTACGTCGAGTACAAGCGCCAGCGCAGCCTGCTCGACTACGACGACCTGCTGCTCGACTTCCGCGACCGGCTGCGCGAGTTGCCGGAGTTCGCCGAGCGCCTGCGCGGGGTGTTCCGCTACCTGATGGTGGACGAGTACCAGGACACGAACCACCTTCAGGCCGACATCACCCAGCTCCTCGCCGGGCCGCGCGGCAACGTGATGGCGGTGGGCGACGACGCGCAGTCGATCTACGGCTTCCGCGGTGCCGACTTCCGCAACATCATGGGCTTTCCCGACCGCTTCCCCGGCACGCGCATCGTCACGCTCGAAGAGAACTACCGCTCGACCCAGGCGGTGCTCGACGTGGGCAACGCGGTCATCGCCGCGGCGCGCGAGCGTTACACCAAGACCCTCTTTACGCGGCGTGCCGTCGGCGAGCGCCCGCAACTCGTACCGGCCCCCGACGACCGGCTGCAGAGCCTCTTCGTCACCCAGCGGATCCGCGAGATCGCCGAGGAGGGCGTGCCGCTCTCGGAGATCGCGGTCCTCTTCCGCTCGTCGTTCCACTCCTTCGACCTGGAACTCGAACTGGCGCGGGCCGGCGTTCCGTTCCTGAAGCGGGGCGGGTTCCGCTTCGTCGAGACGGCGCACGTGAAGGACGTGCTCGCGCACCTGCGGGTGCTCGAGAACCCGCGCGACGCGATCTCCTGGCACCGCATCCTGATGCTGCTCGAGGGCGTCGGTCCGCGCGCCGCCGACGCGGTGACCGACTGGCTCGCCGGACCCGAGGGATCGCTGCGCGAGTTGGCGCGTCCCGGGGCGGTGCCGGGTCTGCGCGGCGCGGCGTCGAAGGCGGTCGCGCGGCTCGGGGTGCTGCTGTCGGGGCTCGACCCGTCCGCGGTGCGCCCGCCGGCGCTCGTGCAGCGCGTGATCGACGAGTACCGGCCGACCCTCGAACGCGTGCACCGTGACGACGCCCCCAAGCGCCTGCGCGACCTCGACCAGTTCGCGGTTCTCGCCGAGCGCTACCGGAGTCTTTCGCGCTTCCTCGCCGACATGGCCCTCGAACCGCCGGTCGACGCGATCGGCGACACGCTGGCGCTCGACGCGCCCGAGGGCGAGTTGCTCACCCTCTCGACGATCCACTCGGCCAAGGGGCTCGAGTGGCACAGCGTCTTCGTCATCGGGCTCGCCGACGGTCGCTTTCCCTCGAACTGGTCGGTGGACGAGGACGACATCGAGGAGGAGCGACGGCTTCTCTACGTCGCCTGCACCCGCGCCCGCGAGAACCTTGTCCTGAGCTATCCGGCGACGCTCTGGGACCGCAACTTCGGCACCGTCCCCGCGCGACCGTCGCGCTTGCTCGACGCGGTTCCTCACGGGCTCCTCGAGCCGGTGACGCTGGTCGAGGAGGAGGAAGCGACCCCGTGAGCACAACCGGGGGCCGGGAGCATACGGGCCCTACAGCAAGCGCGCGGGGCGGGTCCGGCGCGATCGCCCCCGCGGCTCCCGGTCGCGGATTCGTCCCCTACGTTTCCGCGCAGGATGCGCCGCCCGAGTTGACCCTGCGAGCCGTCCTGCTCGGCGCGCTGCTCTCGGTGGTCTTCGGCATGGTGAACGCCTACCTCGGACTCCGGGTCGGGCTCACCGTCTCGGCATCGATCCCCTCGGCCGTCATCTCGATGGGCGTGCTGCGCGGCGTCCTGCGCCGTGGCACGATTCTCGAGAACAACATCGTCCATGCGCTCGGCTCCTCGGGGGAATCCCTCGCCGGGGGCGTCGTGTTCACGCTGCCCGCGCTCATCTTCCTCGGGCTCGAGCCGACCAACGAGATGATCTTCCTGCTCGGGACGACGGCGGGCCTGCTCGGCATCCTCGCGATGATCCCGATGCGGCGCGAGTTGACGTTGACCGAACACGCGAGCCTGCCCTATCCCGAGGGCACGGCCTGCGCGCAGGTGCTCATCGCCGGGGATCGCGGCGGGGCGAGTGCACTGCCGGTCGCCCGCGGCCTCCTGCTCGGCGTCGCTTTCCTCGTCGGTTCGCAGGTCTTCGGACTTTGGCAGGATCGCGTGATCTGGAGCTTTCCCGCACTCCACAAGGCGACGATCGGCTTCGACCTGACGCCGATCTTTCTCGGGGCCGGCTACCTGATCGGCGCTCGCGTGGCCGGGATCATGGCGGCCGGCGGGGTCCTCGCCTGGATGGTGCTGGTGCCCCTCGCGGACGCGTTTGCGGGGACGCCCGCCGGGCTCGCGCTCGGCATTCCGGCCGCGGTGGCCGCGCTCGACGCGACGGGCATCTGGAAAGCGCACGTACGTTTCGTCGGTGCGGGTGCCGTCGCGATGGGTGGGCTGATCTCGTTGCTCGGGGTCTTCCCCACCATCGTCCGCTCGCTGCGGGAAGCGGCGCGTGCCGCACGCGCGAGCCTCGGGGAGGATGTCGGCACGGCACCGGCCGCCGAGCGCACCGATCGCGACCTCCCGGCCTGGCTGCCTCCACTCGGCGTGGTCGGCTGCTTTCTCGCCCTCTGGCTCGTGCCGGTATTCGGCCTGGGATTCCCCGAGGCACTTCTCGCGACGGTCTTCAGCATCTTCTTCGTCGTCGTCTCGGCACGGATCGTGGGCCTGGTCGGCACGACCTCGCAACCGGTGTCGGGCATGACGATCACGGCACTGCTCGCAACGGCGTTCCTGTTGCGATTGCTCGGCCATCGCGGGCCCGATGCCATGTCGGCGAGCATCGTCGTCGGTGCAGTCGTCGCGATCTCGATCGCGCTCGCGGGGGATCTCTCGCAGGATCTCAAGACCGCGGCCCTCGTCGGTGCGACCCCCTGGCGCGTGCAGGTCGCCCAGGTGATCGGCACGCTCGCCGCAGCGCTGCGCGCCGGCTGGGTTCTGCTCCTCCTGCACCGCGCCTACGGTCTCGGCTCGGACCTCCTCCCGGCCCCGCAGGCGCGCCTCATGGCGACGCTCGTCGAGGGCGTCTCGCGCGGCGAGTTGCCCTGGGAGACGATGTCGCTCGGGATGGGACTGTCCGGGGCGGCCTGGCTCCTCGGGCTCTCGCCGCTCGCCTTCGCGATCGGCCTTTACCTGCCGGTGACGACGACGGCTCCGCTGCTGCTCGGCGGGCTGGTCCGCTGGTGGCTCGACCGTCGCGACGCGGACCGGACGGCGACGCTCGAGTTCGAGGCGCCGGAGTCCCCGGCCGACCCGCAGGCCGGTGCGACGCTCGTGGCCTCCGGCATGATCGCGGGCGAAGCGCTCGCCGGCATCGCCGCCGCGGCGACCGTGGTGCTCGCCGGCGAAGGCGCCATGCGCCTGAGGCCCGCCGGTTCGCTCGGGGCGTGGGAGCCGCTACTGACCGTCGCCGCCTGGCTCGTCCTGGTCGCCGCGCTTGCGCGCGGTGATGGCCGCCGCGACGGCGGTCAGTAGTTCGATGCCGCTGATCGGCTCCTCTCGTCCCGCCGCGTCGCGGCGACGCGGTGCGACGCCGAGCTTGCGCGCGGCCCGCTCGACCTCGGCCGAGACCTCGCGCACCTCGGCCGCCTCGCGCTCGGCGCGCGCGGCCACCGGCGCCTTACCCGTCGCTCGGTTCCCGCGCGGTGCGACGGCGAGCGGCGTGCCCCGGGTGAGCGCGCGGTAGAGACTCGCCTCGCGCCTGTAGAATCCCTGGGTGTGGAAGGAGTGGGGCAGATCGAGGCCGAAGAAGTCGAGGTGATGGCAGACCTCGTGGAGCAGGGTGCGCAAGAAGGTCTTCGCCGCGACGACGTCGCGACGCTGCGCGGTACGCATCCACACGGTGATGAGATCGCGCCCGGGGCCGCCGTCGGGGGTGTAGAGGCCGTGCAACTCGCCGTGCCGGTCGTGCGGGCGTACGCCGGCGACTCGCACGGCGACCGGCGGCAGGCCGAGCTTCCGGCAGACCAGGGCGACCAAGCGCCGCGACGCGGATTCGGTCGCGTTGCAGTCGTCGGCCTCGAGGTGGCGCTGGATCGCGAGCACGGCGTCGCGCAGTTCGGGACCCGCGGCGAGGTTCACGCGCGGCGTGGCGACGCTGCGCTCGTACTCGGCGCGTTCCGCGGCCGGAAGCCGCCGCCACCACTCGCCCGCCATCCTCGTTCCGCTCATGGCATGGCCGGTTGCCGCGGGCAACGTCAGGCGCCCGCGTCGGCTCCCGGCCCGCTTTTTCGCGCGGTGGGGTCGCGCCGGCGCCGCGCCGGGCGCTGCCAACGCTCTACGAGTCGATCCTCCTCGGCGGTCGCCTCTCGTTCGGCCTCCAGCACGTCCTCGCGGAACCGCTGCGCCGCCTGGGTGAGCGTGCGGTCGGACAGCCGGACCAGGCCGTAGTGCAGGAAGAACCAGGGCTCGCTGCGGACCAGCACGAAGCGCCCGCTCTCGAGGTCGGGTGCGACGACCTCGATCGGGGCGGCGGAGATCGCGTCCGAGGTCTCGACGAGCCGCTTGATCGCCGAAACCGAGCCGCACTCCATCGCCGGAAAGGGGTGCGGCGTCGCGAGCGCGCCTGCGGCCTCCTGCCAAGAAGCGAGCATCGGCTGGAGGATGCGCGGCGGAATCCGGCTCGGTGACAGCACCGGCCACTCGAGGATCCGGGACAACGCGACCTCCGACCGTCGGGCGAGCGGATGGCCGGCGCGCAGGAAGAAGAAGAGCGGATGCGGCGTCGGCATCGGCTCGATCTCGAGTTCCGGCTCCCCGGCGAGCGTGCTCATTTCGCCCAGAAAGAAGTCGAGGTCGCGGCTGCGCAACTGCCGCAGCAAATCGTCCCAGTTGCGGACGGGAAGGTGCAGGCTCACGTGGGGATGGCGCGCGGAGAAGGCGGCGGCCGCGCGCGCGAGGACGGTCTCCATCGGGTAGGGGCCGCCGCCCGCCGCGACGTGACCGGTCTCGATCGCCCGACGGCCGTGGGCGCTGCGGTCGAGTTCGTCGGCCATGCGGACGAGGTCGCGCGCCCGCTCGACGGTCAGGCGACCGACGTCGGTCGGCACGGTCCCGCTGCCGGTCCGCTCGAACATCGCCGCACCGAGGTGACGTTCGAGCGCCTGGATGCTGCGCGACAGGGCGGGTTGACTCAGGTGGAGTGCGGTCGCCGCGCGAACGAACGAGCCGTGCTCGGCGACCGCCAGCAGGTATCGCAATTGGTTGAGATCAACCCCCATGCGCCCAGAGTATGGATAGCATGAAGGCCATGCATTGGACACATGGCGTGGGTATCCCTAAGCACGGCTGTCTACGGGTGGTGCGAATCTGCTCGCCCGGGGCACCCACATCGAGGAGTTTCACCATGAAGAAGCAGTCGCTCGGTCTCTGGGCCCTCACGGTCGTCATGTGGGGGGGCGTGGTCTTTGCCGCCCTGTCGGCGGTGACCAGTCTCACGCAGTCCCCGGCGGTTGCCGAGGCGGAAACCAAGGGCGCGGCGGCTGCTTCCGGGGTGGCTGCGGCGACGGGTGCGGCCCCGGCCGCCGCGGCGCGCAAGCCGAACATCCTGGTGGTCTGGGGCGACGACATCGGCGGATTCAACCTGAGCGCCTACAACATGGGCATGATGGGCTACCGCACGCCCAACATCGACTCGATCGGCCGCGACGGCGCGACCTTCACCGATTGGTACGGTCAGCAGAGCTGCACGGCGGGACGCGCCGCGTTCATCACCGGGCAGGCACCGATCCGCTCCGGCCTGACCAAGGTCGGACTTCCCGGCGCCCCCGAGGGCATGAGGCCCGAGGATCCGACGATCGCGACGGTGCTCAAGGCGCAGGGCTACATGACCGGCCAGTTCGGCAAGAACCACCTCGGCGACCGCGACGAGATGCTGCCGACCGCGCACGGTTTCGACGAGTTCTTCGGCAACCTCTACCACCTCAACGCCGAGGAGGAGCCGGAGCATCCCGACTACCCGAAGGGCGAGGAGTTCAAGAAGAGGTTCGGCCCTCGCGGCGTCATCGAGAGCTTCGCCGACGGTCGCATTACCGACACCGGACCGCTCACCCGCAAGCGCATGGAGACGATCGACGAGGAGGTCACGGCCAAGGCGATCGACTTCATGGAGCGCGCCAAGAAGGCCGACAAGCCATTCTTCCTTTGGTGGAACTCGACCCGGATGCACATCTTCACGCACCTCAAGCCCGAGTCCGACGGCAAGACCGGGCTCGGCATCTACGCCGACGGCATGGTCGAGCACGACGGCCAGGTCGGCCAGATCCTCGCGAAGCTCAAGGAACTCGGTTTCGATGAGAACACGATCGTCATGTACTCGACCGACAACGGCGCGGAGGCGTTCACCTGGCCCGACGGCGGCACGACGATGTTCCGGGGCGAGAAGAACACCCAGTGGGAGGGCGGCTACCGCGTTCCGACGATGATCCGCTGGCCTGGCGTCATCAAGCCCGGCACGGTCGTGAACGACATCGCGGCGCACGAGGACATGCTGCCGACTCTCGCCGCGGCCGCGGGCGACAAGACGGTGGTCGCCGACCTGCTGAAGGGCCGCTCCCTCGGCAAGCGCAGCTACAAGGTCCACCTCGACGGCTACGACCTCGGCCCTGCGCTGCGCGGCGAGGCGCCGTGGCCGCGCAAGGAGTTCATCTACTGGACAGACGACGGCAGCGTCGCCGCGCTCCGCTACCAGAACTGGAAGGCGACCTTCCTGGAGCAGAAGGCCGAGGGGCTGCACGTCTGGCAGGAGCCGTTCACGGAACTCCGTGCGCCCAAGGTGACCAACCTGCGGATGGACCCCTTCGAGCGCGCGGCCGAGGAGGGCATGGGCTACCAGCGCTGGTACCTCGAGCACATGTTCATGGTCGCGCCGGCGGCGAGCTACGTGGGCCAGTGGCTGCAGAGTTTCCGCGAGTTTCCGCCGCGCCAGAAGCCCGGCAGCTTCAATCTCGACCGCGTCATGGAGGCGGTGACGAAGGCCGGCCAGAACTGAGCCGCTCGGAGGCGGTCGCCGATCCCGCCGGGGCGGCGCCCGCGGCGATTTGACAGCCCGGTCCGGGCATCCCTTTAAAGGAGGTCCGGGACCAGGGGCCTTGCTGCGCTGCGTCGGTGCCGCAGCAGGGCCGGTCCGGGGATCGACGCCACCATGTACGAGCGCTTCTTCGGAATCGACGAACTGCCCTTCCAACTCACGCCCGACCCGCGCTACCTGTTCCTGTCGTCCAAGCACCGCGAGGCGCTCGGCCACCTGGTCTACGGCATCCGCGAGGGGGCGGGTTTCGTCTGCATCACCGGCGAGATCGGCGCGGGGAAGACCACATTGCTGCGCGCCCTTCTGCGCGAGGCCGACGACACCACCCAGTACGCGTACATCCTGAACCCGGTCCTCACCGGAGTCGAACTCCTCGAGGAGATCAACCACGAACTCGGCGCTCCCTCGAAGGGGACGCGGCGCGAGTTGCTGGCGGCGCTCAACCAGGTGCTCGTCGACCAGCGTGCGCTCGGCCGCCGCGTCGTCCTGGTGATCGACGAGGCCCAATCGCTCGACGGCACGATCCTCGAGCAGCTCCGGCTCCTGTCCAACTTCGAAACCGAGTCTGCGAAGCTCCTGCAGATCGTGCTCGTGGGACAACCGGAACTGCGCGAAGTCCTGTCGCGACCCGACCTGGAGCAGTTGAACCAGCGCATCACGGTGCGCTGGCACCTCGGCCGCATGGACCGCGCCGAGACCGCCCAGTACCTGGCGCACCGCGTGCGCACCGCCGGCCAGACGCGCAGCCTTTTCACCCGGGGCGCGATCGCCGCGATCCACGATCACTCGAGGGGCACGCCGCGCCTGATCAACGTGGCCGCCCATCGCTCGCTCATGGTCGCCTATGCCGCCAACTCGGCGCAGGTGACGCGCGGCCTCGCGCGCCGCGCCATCGCCGAACTCTGCCGCCACCTGCCGCCGAACACACGGGCCGGGACGCATCCCGCGGTCTGGGGCGCGGCGGCCGTCGCCGCGGCCGCCGCGCTCGCGCTCGCCGGAACATGGACGTGGCAGCAACGCGGCGCGGCGACCGGCCACCGACAGGATGCCGCAGCCGGGCCTGTCGGCGCGGATCCTTCCACGGTCGCCGCGGTGGCAGCACCGCCCGCCGACCGGGCCTCCGCCCCCGCGGCCGGGTCGCAAGTCGCGACGGCGCAGGCGGGAGTCGCGTCGACTGCCGGACCGACCACGACGACCGCAGCGGCACCCCCCGACGGCGAGATGCCCGCAGCCAGGCCGGCGGAGGACGGTTCGCTCGCCGCGGGCGATTCCGCGGTTTCGCCGGTCGCGGCAGCGGTCGCTCGCTCCGTGGCGCCGCAAGGTGCGCTGGATGACCGGCTGGCGCTGGGCGATCGCGGAGCACAGGCGCCGGTGGCGGCTGTCCAGGGCGAGGCCATGGTGCCGGCGGTGCCGCGCGGCGCGGCCCGATACGAGTCGGTCGGCGCGGATCCGGCGGTGCAGGGCCGGGAGCAGGCTCCCGCGGGTGCGCCGGTGGCCGAGCAGGAGGCGCTTGCCGAGCCGGCCGCCGCCGAAGGCCCGACCGAGCGGCCGGAGAGTCTCGCCGACCAACGGCTCCTGTTCGCGGAAGCCCTGCGCCAGACGACGGTGGGCAACAGTGGCTACGAGGCAACCGAGGCGCTGTTGCGGGCCTGGGGCGCGAAGTCGCTCAGCGCGCGCGAAGCAGCGCGCTCGACACTCGATCTCGGGTCGATCGGGCGGAGCCGTGGACTCGAATACCTGCCGATCGCCGGCAACCTGAATCTGCTGCGCGCCCTCGACTTGCCGGCCCTCCTCGAGATCGCGGGTGACGACGGTTCGACGGCGCGCTTCGTCACCGTCACCCGGCTCGACGACGAGGTCGCCCACGTGCTCGCAGGACGGGCGGTGGTCGACGTCTCCCCGCTGGTGCTGGCCGAGTCGTGGTCGGGCAGGGCCCACGTCTACTGGAAGGACGTGCAGGGCATGGGTACGCTACGCGAAGGCTCGAACGGTCGGAGGGTGCGACGACTGCACGCTTTGCTGCGCTCGGCCGGCGTCTACGAGGGGCCCGACGCGCCCGTCTTTTCGGCGGAGACCACCGATGCAGTCACGCGATTCCAGCGCTCAAGGCGCATCGTCGCCGACGGCAAGGCGGGCCCGATGACGATGATCGCCCTCTACCAGGGCCTCGGCGACGAGACCCTGCCGCGGCTCGCGGTGTCCTCTCCGGCGGCCGAGGCCAGCGTCCCGCCGCCGGCTCCCGAGGTGCGTGCCGATCCGGCTGGAGTGGGGCATTGAGCACCATCCTCGACGTGCTGCGCAAGGCACAGGAAGACGCACGCGGAAAGCCGAGGCGGGAGCGTATCGATCCCGACATGGTGCCGAGCAGCGTCCTCGGCCAGGCGCCGAGCCGCCGGAGATTTCCCCGCTGGATGCTGCTCCCCCTGGGTCTCGTCCTGGCCGTAGGTGTGATCGGCGGATTGTTCCTGACCGAGGGGGCGCGGGTGCCGCGGACCCGCAAGACCAGTGGTCCCGCGGAGGAGCCCGCGGCGGCGCTTGCCGCCGCCCCGCTGCCGGAGCCATCGGCGGCCGCGGCACCGGTGGCGATCGCGTTGGTCGCGCCGGCCCCGATCGAGCCCGTCTCGGTCGACCCCCCGGCCGGCACGCCGGTCCCGCGCGTGCCGCGGGCCGGCTCGGCCGCGGCCGCCGGAGCGGTCGAAGGTCGGGTTCGTCCGCCGATCGAGCGGCGCGTCGCTCGGCCCGCGGATGCACTTCCGATGGGAGGCGAACCCGTGGGCACACGTCGACCGCCGTCCTACCTCGAGACCCGGTCCGGTCCGGGCGGGCCGGAGGCCCGGCTGGTCCCGATCGAGCGACCGGCGGTCGCGGGCGCCGATCCGCGGCCCGTGGCGACGCCCCCTCCGCCACCTACCAAGCCGGTGGTGCGGAGAGCCGAAGACCTGCCGCCGATCGCGTCCGATGACGAGCGACGTCCCCATGTGCCGACCGGCGCCCATGCCGCGCCGCCGGGTCTACCGTCCGCGCCCGTCGGCCCCGACGGTGGCGAACTCCTTCCCGGCGAGTCCGCGGGCGAGGCCGCCGCGCCTGCTCGCCCGGGTTCCGCGGCGCCGGCGGTCGAGGTGCGCCGCCTGCCCGAAGGACTGCCCGAGGTCACGATCAACATCGTGCAGTGGTCGCCATCGGCGGATCGTCGCTTCGCCTTCGTACGCGTCGACGGCAGCAATATGGTGAAGGTCCGCGAGGGCGACGAGGTCGGCGGGATGCGCGTCCTGCGCATCCACCCACAGGGCATCGAACTCGTTCAGAACGAATCGCGCTACCTGCTGCGCACGAATTGAGCCTCGCGCGCGCGGTCCGTCGGGTGGACCGCGCTACGGTCCACCCGCTTTCGTTTCCGGCTCAGCCGCGCATGATCATGCCGCCGTCCACGCAGAGGATCTGGCCGGTGATCATCTTGCTCTCCTCGGAGGCGAGGAAGACCGCGGCGCCGCACATATCCTCCGCCTCGAGCGGCTGCTTGATGGCCATCATCATGTTCACGATGATGTCGATCATCTCCTGAGGAACGCTCTTCTTGGTCGCCTCGGTCATCGTCGGACCCGGCGAGATTGCGTTGCAGCGGATCCCGTGCGGTCCGCCGGTCGCCGCGATGAAGTGCGTCATCGCGTTGATCGCCGCCTTCGTCACGCTGTAGTGGAAGCTCGGCATCTGCTCCCCATGCGGAACGTAGAAGGTCGTGTACGCGGCATCGCTGCTCTGCGTGATGATCGAGCCCTTGTTCTGCTTCTTCATGTGCGGCCAGACCGCCCGGCAGGAGAGCCAGGAGCCGAAGTAGTTCACCGAGAAGATCTTCTTCAGGTACTCGTAGCTGTGGTTCGCATTGTCGATGTCGTAGTAGATCGCCGCGTTCGCGATGAGCGTGTCGACACGGCCCCACTTCTGAACGACGGTGCCGGCCATCTCGATGGTGCTCTGCTCGTCCGATACGTCGACCGGCACGAAGATCGCGTCGGCGCCGGTCCCGCGGATCGCCGCGGCGACCGCTTCGCCCTTCTCCCGGTTGATGTCCGCGACGGCGACGCGCGCCCCCTCGGCGGCAAAGCGCCGGGCATAGGCCTCGCCGATGCCCTGGCCGCCCCCTGTGATGATCGTCACGTTGTTTTCGAGTTTCACGGTGTCCCTTTCCCGGCCGCGCCCGCGCGGCTCCGATCGGCCGCCCGTCGGCCGCCCGATTGAACCGCCCCCGCGCTCCTATCACGTGATCCCCGGGGTGCCGCCAGAGCGCGGAGCTCGCCCGTCTGGCTTGACCCCGCTCACCGAAACGGCTACCTGGTGAGGCGACCGATCGGTCGGTCGCCGAACGTCATGAACGCCACCGCTGCGCATCCCCACGAGCAAAGCTCCCGGGACAAGATCCTCGACGCCGCCGAGGGCCTGTTCGCGAGGCGCGGTTACGCCGCCGTGGGGCTGCGCGAACTCGCCGAGGTCGTCGGGCTCGGGAAGTCCTCGCTCTTCCATCACTTCGAGAGCAAGCCCCAACTCTATGCCGCGGTCTCGGCGCGGATTCTCAAGCGGATCGATGGCTGCGTCGAGCGGAGCCTCGCGGCAGGCGGTTCGGCGGTCCAGCGCCTTGAGCGCCTGGTCGACGACCTGATCGACCTGCTCGCGGCCCAACCCGCCGATGCCCGGCTCCTGCTTCGCTCGCTCTTCGAGGACGACGACCTGCCGGGAGAGACGCCCGAGGAGATCGAGTCGAAGGGCACTCTCGCGAACATCATGTCGTCGATCTCCGCCGTGTTGCGCGAAGGCATGGACGCCGGGCAATTCCGCACCGTGCACGTGCCGCATCTCCTGCTGACGCTCATCGGGCAGGTCGTCTTCCCCTTCGCCTCGCGCGAATTCGGCGCGGACATCCTCGGCAAGGACCCGTTCGAGCCGGGCGAGGTCAAGCGCCGCAAGCGCGAGTTGCGCGACCTCCTGCGCCACGGGCTCCTCGCCCCTTTGGGTCGGTGAGCGCGGGCGGGCCCGCGCTCAGAGCCTTCGTCTTCAAAACCATCAACGTCCGAGAGACACAACCAGGAATCGAGGGAGTTCGGAACATGGAGAAGATTCTTTCCGAGTATCGGCGGCAAGTCGGCAACTTCGAGGTCGTGGACATCGACGAGGCCAAGGTCGCGCAATTGCGTGCGCAGATCGACGTCGACGTGCCGATGGACCTGCATTGGACCTGGAACTACGCGAGCGAGGTCGAGGAGCTGCGTGCCCTCTACGAGCGCGGCAAGCGCGGCCAGTGGAACGCGGAGCAAGACATCGACTGGTCGGCGCCCTTCGACCACGACGAGTGGTTCCTGCCCCGCGAGAACCTGCTCCTCCTGCCGACGATCCTGACCATGATGGGCCGGGACGAGAAGACCTGCCGCGACGCGGCCCTCGACGAGTTCGCCTTCACCATGTCGCAGCTCCTCCACGGCGAGCAGGCGGCGCTGCAGATCTGCGGGCAGCTCACCAATGCCTGCCCGACGATGGACGCCAAGTTCTACGCGGCCTCCCAGGTCGCCGATGAGGCCCGCCACATCGAGGTGATCGCGAAGTTCCTGCAGCGCAAGATCGGCACGATCTACCCGATCGGCGGCACGCTGAAGGTGCTGCTCGACAAGCTGCTCGAGGCGCCGACCTGGAAGACGAAGACGCTCGGCATGCAGACCCTCTTCGAGGGCGTCGCCGTCGGCATCTTCGACATGATCCAGAAGAACTGCTCGAATCCGCTGCTCTCCGACGTGATCCGACGCGTGAAGCAGGACGAGGCGCGCCACGCGGCCTTCGGGATCCTGACGATGCGCCGCACGGTTCGCGACTGCAGCCGGGAGGAGATGCACGAGATGGAGGACTTCGCGTTCAACATCCTCGAAACGCTGAATGCGAACCAGCAGTTCGACATGCTCCACGTCCTCGGCCCCAAGTACGATCTCGACCCGGAAAACGTCGTCGCGATGATGCTCTCGATTCCGGACTGGGCGAAGCTCAACAGCGACCTGTTCATGCACACGGTGGTGCCGAACCTCGCCCGGCTCGGGCTCATCACCGAGCGGACCGAGAGCAAGTACCGCGAGCGAGGGATCCTCTTCGGTGACCGCTTCGGCAGCGGCGTGGACTCCGACATCCAGTCGAGCATGAACTGACCGATTCGACGCTCCGGCGCGGCCCGAGCCGCGCGGACCAGGGGCCCGCGTGCATCGCACGCGGGCCCCTTTTGCTCTTCGGGCGGGGCAGGCCTGCGACTGGTCTCAGGACGCGCGGCGTCCGAGGAAGTCGCGCAGCGTCGCGAGCAACTCGCGTGGCCTGTCGAAGTGCACCATGTGGCCCGCGCCCGCGATGGAGGCGAATTCGGCGTCGCGGAAGCAGCTGATCCGCCGGGCGAGGTCGTCGGGGTCGAGGTAGGGGGCACCCGGGCGGTGGCGCCAGAACTCGCCCGATTCCCCGCCGTGTACGATCAGCGTCGGCGCGGCGATCCGGCGCCAGAAGGCCATCTGGTACTCCAAGTGGAACGGTCCGGTGACCGCCATCGTCGCGAGCATCGGGTCGAACTTCCACTCGAGTTTGCCGTCCTCGCGCGCCCGGGTTCCGAGGAGTGCCAGGTCCCGGGCCCGGCTCTCGGGCAGGCGCGGGTTGCGCTCGCGCAGGCGGCGGTAGGCGGCGTCGAGGTCGGCGAGGCCCGGTGGTCCGGCGATCGCCAGGTCGATCCGCTCGAAGCCCGCCACCGCCCAGGCGACCTCCTGGGTCATGGCCGGCGGGGGAGGCCCGAGTCCCTCGATGATGACGGCGGCGCGTGGTGCGTCGGGAAAGCTGCCGCAGTAGTTGGCGACCACCTCGCCGCCCATCGAGTGCCCGACGACCACCGGGTGCTCGAGACGCAGCGCCCGCACCAGGTTGTGAAGATCCAGCACGAACTGCCCCACGTGGTAGTAGGGCGTGGTCTCGCTATCGCCATGCCCGCGTAGATCGAGCGCAAGTACGCGAAAACGGTCGACGAGGCCGCGTGCGAGGTCGTCGAAAGAGTGCGAGTGGTCGCGCAGCCCGTGCACGAGCACGAGGGGCGGTGCAGCCGAGTCCCCCCAGTCGCGGAAGTGGATGCGCAGCGCGCCGCTGCGGAAGAATCGCTCGCTGAACTCGGCCATGATCCGCCGCCTCGCGCCTTAGATCACGATGCCGCCGTTGGGCGAGAGCACCTGTCCGGTGAAGAAGCTCGCACCGTCGCCGGCGAGGAAGAGCGCGACCGACGCGATCTCGCGCGGCTCGCCGAGCCGTCCGAGCGGCGTCTGGGCGGCGATGATCGCCGACTGCATCGCGCGCTGGTCGCCCAGCACGTCGAGGAGCGGCGTGTCGACGTAGCCGGGTGCGATCGCGTTCACCAAGATCCCGAGCGGTGCGACGTCGCGCGCGACGGCACGGGTGAGGCCGATGATGCCGGCCTTCGCCGCCGAGTAGTGCGGAGTGCGGCCGATGCCGGTCAGCCCGGCGATGCTCGCGATGTTGATGACCCGGCCGCTGCGGCGGGGCTGCATGAGCCGGAGCGCCTCGCGCGTGCCGTGGAAGGCGCCGTCGAGGTGGACCCGCAGCATCCGCTGCCAGCGTTCGTCGGACAGCCGGGATGTTGCCTCGAGCGAGGTGGTGACGCGCCCGGTCTGCATCATCTCGGTGACCTGCGCCCGGGTGCGCTCCTCGGTCTCGGGGTCGGTGTCGGCGAAGCCGGCGTTGTTCACCATCACGTCGAGCTGCCCGCCGGTCGCCCCGGCCAGCACCGCGAACCAGCCGGCCACGGCCGAGGACTCCGAGACGTCGCCGATCAGCGGACCGCAGGGCAGGGCGCCGCCGAGCCCACGGAGTTCCTCGTGCACGCTCTTCGCAGCCTCGGGGCGCAGGTCGTTCACGGCGACGCGCGCCCCCGCCCGGGCGAAGGCGAGGGCGATCTCCCGGCCGAGGCCGGAGCCTGCGCCGGTGACGAAGGCGATCCGGCCGTCGAGTCGATGTGATTCCATGAGGGAACTCCCGGGTCGCGCCTCGGGCGGCCCCGGCGAAAGGCAAACACGGGGCGCGGGCCGAGTCGAGGGCGGGCCCCGGGACTCCGGCGTTGCAGCACTTCCGGTCGCGGCGTTATCGTCTTTCGCTATGGATCTGGCCGTATTTCGCGTCGGCTCGCTTCCGGTCGTGCCCGGGCTCGTGCTCGCGCCGATGTCGGGCGTCACCGACGCCGCGTTCCGCCGGCTCGTTCGCGAGTGCAGTCCCGGCGCCGTTGGGCTGGTCGTGAGCGAGTTCGTCTCGATCGAGGGGCTGACCCGCCACGACCTGAAGACGCTGCGGATGCTGCGCTACGACCCGGGCGAGCACCCGATCGGCATCCAGATCTTCGGCTCGGACATCGACCGGATGGCCGAGGCGGCGCTCCTGGTGCAGGAGACCGGGGTCGACCTGGTCGACATCAACTGCGGCTGCCCGGTCCCGAAGGTCGTGAAGCGCGGAGGCGGGGCCGAGTTGCTACGGCGCACCGAGCACCTCGAGCGGATGCTGCGGGCGGTCCGCCGCGAACTCTCGGTGCCGCTCACGCTCAAGTTCCGCACTGGCTGGGACGAGTCGTCGATCAACTGCGTCGACGTGGCCCGGATGGCCGAGGCGTCCGGGGTCGCGATGCTGACCGTGCACGGGCGCACCCGGGTGCAACTCTACACCGGGGCTGCCGACTGGGAACGTATCGCCGAGGTCAAGCGCGCGGTCTCGATCCCGGTCGTCGGCAGCGGCGACGTCGTCAGCGTCGCGACGGCGCGGTCGCGACTCGCCCGCAGCGGAGTCGACGGCATCGCGATCGGGCGTGGTGCGATGGAGAACCCCTGGCTGTTCGCCGAGATCGCGGCGGACCTGCGCGGCGAGCCCTGCACGCCGCCGACCGTGGGCGGGCGCATGGCGGCACTGCGCCGGTATCGGGAACTGCTCGACGAGGCTTACCCGGAGAAGGTGACCGCGGCGCGCCTGCGCGGCATGGCCTGCCGGATCGCGCGCGGCTTCCCGGGTTGCGGCGCGCTCCGGGAGGCGGTTTCGCGAACCCGCCGCAGCGACGAATTGCTCGAAGTGCTCGACCGCTTCGAGGGCGGCGGGCCCCTCGTCGCGAGCGAGCCCCCGGCCTCGCCGCCGGGTGCGGATTCGCCCGAGCCCTCCGCCCGGAGCGCCGCGTGAGCAGGCCGGTCGGGACCGAGTCGTGACGGCCGCGGATGCGCCGCCGGCGCCCCCGGCGAAGGATCTGATCCCGTCGGCGAGCGTCCTGCTGCTGCGCGACGGCCCCGACGGGCTTGAGACCTTCGTCGTCGTCCGCCACCGCAGGAGCAGTTCTTTCGCAGGCATGCTGGTCTTCCCGGGCGGGCAGGTCGACGACGGCGATGCGCACGAGGCGCTGCACGAACGCTGTTGCGACCTCGACCCCGACGAAGCGCACCGCCGGCTCGCCCTCGTCCTGCCGCCGCGTCGCGCGCTCGCGCAATACGTGGCCGGCCTGCGAGAACTCTTCGAGGAGGCCGGCGTGCTGCTCGCACGCCGTGACGGCGACTGGCTCGCGCCGGTCCCCGGCGGATCGGACCTCGCGGAGATGCGCCGCGCGCTGAACGAGGGTTCGAGCGACCTGCTCGCGCTCGCACGCGAGCATCGCCTCGAACTGGCGCCGGGCGCGCTCTCGTTCTTCGCGCACTGGATCACGCCGGAGCAGGCGCCGACGCGCTTCGACACGCGCTTCTTCCTTGCGACCCTTCCGGCTGGGCAGGAAGCCCGCCACGACGGACGCGAAACCAGCGCGGGCGAATGGATGCGTCCGGCCGATGCCCTCGAACGATACCGCCGCGGCGAGGCGCAGTTGGTCCCGCCGACCTTCGTCCTGCTCTCGGAACTCGCGCGACTTTCCGACACGGGCACAGCCCACCGGGCGGCCGCCGCCCGGCAGGTGGTGACCGTGCTGCCACGGTGGTTCACCGGGCCCGACGGCGCGACGGCATTTCTCTACCCGGGCGACGTCGCCTATGACGGCGGCGACCCGGAGCGACCCGGGCCGAGGCGACGTCTCGTCGTTCGCGACGGACTCTTCGAGGAGATCGTGCAGGACTGAGCCTTCCCCGGAGCGCGTTGCGCAACGGAGCGGACCGGGCTAGTCCGCAGCCATGTCCGCGCAGCGCTTCGACATCTTCGTCGGCAAGGAATACCTGAAGTTCAACGCGGCGCACTTCATCGCCTACCCCGGCTTCCGGGAGCGCCTGCACGGTCACAATTACCGCGTGACCGTGCGGGTCGAGGGTGAACTCGGCCCCGACGGCTACGTCCTCGACTTCGGCCTCGTGAAGCGCGCGACCAAGCGGGTCTGCGACGCTCTCGACGAGTACACGATCCTGCCCGCCCAGAGCGACTGCTTGATCTTTCGCGAGACTGCGGAGTCGGTCGAGATCGTCTGGCGCGACGACGGCTCGCGCTTCCTGCTCCCGCGGGGCGACGTCGTGATGCTGCCGATCGTCCACTCCTCGGCGGAGGAACTCGCCCGCTACGTCGCAGGCCGCATTCGCGACGAATTGCTCGCCGACGGGGCGAGGCGCTGGTCGAGGATGGAGGTCTCGGTGTCCGAGACGCGCGGGCAGTCGGCCAGCTACACCGACGAGCAGCCCGTGGGCTGAGCTGCGAGCGCCGGACGGAGAACGCGATGGCTGAATCGATGGGTTTACGGATCGATGATCCGCTTTTCTGGGATCCGGCCGACCTGCGTCGAGAGGTAGACCGGATCTTCGACATCTGCCACTCCTGCCGACTCTGCTTCAAGTTCTGCGGCAGCTTTCCGCTCTTGTTCGATCTGATCGACCGGCGCACCGAGGCGAACCGCGAACGCCATCTGCAGGAGAACCCCGAAATCAGCGTCCTCGCCCTGCAACTGCGGGAGGAGTCGGCGGCCGCCGGACCGCGCGAGCACGAAGCGGGAATCGAGGTGGCCGAGACCTTCGGCGACGAGCTGCCGGAACTCTCGGCGCACTCGCGCGACCTGACGAACCGCGAGGTCGACGACGTGGTCGAGCTCTGCTTCCAGTGCAAGCTCTGCTACCCGAACTGTCCCTACGTGCCGCCGCACGATTGGGCGGTCGATTTCCCGCGTCTCCTCCTGCGGTGGAAAGCGCAGCGAACGCGGCGCGTTGGCACCTCGCTCCCCGACCGGCTGCTGCACGACCCCTCGCTCGTCGGGCGCGCATCGAGCCTTCTCCCGGCGCTTGCGCGTTTCGGAACCACGAACCGGGCGAGCCGCGTGATGATGGAAAAGGTGCTTGGAGTGCACCGCGACAAGGCGCTGCCGCCGATCCACGACGAGAGCTTCCCGCGCTGGTGGCGGAAGAACCGCACCCGCTCGGCGACGCCGACCGGGCCGATCCCGGTGCCGACCCCGGCGGTCGAGCCGGCCGAGAGCGGCGAGATCCGGCCACCCGACGTGCCGCGCCGGGTCGTGCTCTTCTCGACCTGCCTCATCGACTACAACGACCCCGCGACCGGTCGGGCCGCGGTCGATGTGCTCTCGCACAACGGGATCGAGGTCGCGTGGCCGGAGGCGCAGCAGTGCTGCGGCATGCCCCGGCTCGATGGCGGGGAGCTCGATCGCGCCGCCGCGCAGTCTCGCTCGAACGTCGAGGTGCTGCTCCCGTGGGTGGAGCGCGGCTGGGCGGTGGTCGTACCGTCGCCGAGTTGCAGCCTGATGCTGCGCGAGGAGGTGCCGCAGATCGTTCCGAGCGAGGCAGCACGCAAGGTGGCGGCCGCGACCTTCGACCTCTGCGACTATCTTTTCAAGCTGAATCGCGCGGGGGGCGTTCGCAAGGACTTCGTCCGCAAGCTCGGGCGCGTCCGCTACCACGTCCCCTGTCACATCCGGCAGCAGCAGATCGGCTTTCGCGGCCGTGACGTGCTGCGCTGGGTGGCGACAGAGGGCGTCGAGATGGTCCAGGAGTGCAGCGGCCACGACGGCACCTGGAGCATGAAGAAGGAACACTTCGAGGAATCGTTGCGCCGGGGGCGCAAGTGCTTCGAGGGGATGAAGGGCGAGACGGGCGAGGCCTGCTCGGCCGCCTGCTCGGATTGTGCGCTCGCCGCCCTGCAGATCCGCCAGGGGGCGGGGGTAGTCGCGCTTCACCCGGTGCTGGTCCTCGCGCACGCCTACGGGTTCGATATCGGGGATGCCTCGAAGCACCTGGAGTCGCACCCGGTCGATCCGCCGGGCGCCGACGCCTGACGCGCCGCGCGACGACTTCGGCTCGCCGGGTGGTCGCTCGCCGGACCGCGCGGGTTGCTTCGGCCGGTGCGAATCGTACAGACTCTCCGCCGCGGGCCCCAGCGGACCGCGTCTTTTCCCTTCAGGCAAGGAGTCGACCGATGACGAAGCGCGTTCGCGAAATCCTGAGTTGGTATGCAGGCAGCAATCCCGGGGTGCTCGCCAACCTGGCCCGCATGATGAACCACGGTGCCCTCGCCGGCACGGGCAAGATGGTCATCCTGCCCGTCGACCAGGGGTTCGAGCACGGCCCGGCGCGAAGCTTCGCGAAGAACCCCGCCGGCTACGATCCGCGTTACCATTTCGAACTCGCGATCGAAGCGGGATGCAACGCATACGCCGCACCGCTCGGCTTCATCGAGGCCGGCGCCGTCGACTTCGCGGGCGAGGTGCCGCTCATCCTGAAGCTCAACAACTCCGACTCGCTTACGGCGGGCGGCGACCCCTGCCCGGCGATCACCGGCTCGGTGGACGAGGCGCTGCGGCTCGGCTGCGCCGCGATCGGCTACACGATCTACCCGGCCTCCTCCGAGCGCAACGTGATGTTGGAGGATCTGCGCGAACTTACAGAAGAGGCCAAGGCGAAGGGGCTCGCGGTGGTCGTGTGGTCTTACCCGCGCGGCTCGGGGATCTCGAAGGACGGCGAGACCGCGATCGACGTGGTCGCCTACGCGGCGCAGATCGCCTGCCAGCTCGGCGCCCACGTCATCAAGGTGAAGCCGCCGACCGCGCACCTCGAACAGGCAGCCGCAAAGAAGGTCTACGAGGCGCAGAACATCCCCATCGGGACCCTCGCCGAGCGCGTGCAGCACGTCGTGCAGAGTTCGTTCGCCGGGCGCCGCATCGTCATCTTCTCGGGCGGCGAAGCGAAGGGTGACGAGGCGGTCTTCGAGGAGATCCGCGGCCTCGCGGCGGGCGGCGCGTTCGGGTCGATCATCGGCCGCAATTCCTTCCAGCGCCCGAAGGCCGATGCGCTCAAGTTCCTCGCGGCCGTGATGAAGATCTACAAGGACGCGAAGTAGGCGAAGGCGGCGCCGGCGCCCTCCCTCCGGGGGCGGCGCCAGCGCCCCGTCGGCTTCTCGCGAAGCGCGTGGAGCAGGCGGCGTGAGGCTCAGATCCGCCGGTAGCTCCCCTTGTCGACCTTCTCGATCTTCTGCGCCTGTACCCAGCGGTTCATCGCCGGATAGATCTGCGCCCGGCCCTTGGCCGCCGCGCCGGGGTGTTTCAGGACGTCCTCCATCCCGAAGACTTCCGGCACCGAACGCAGCACCTCGTCCCAGTCCACGCGGG
The DNA here is from genome assembly GCA_945872365.1 of Klebsiella pneumoniae. Lineage (GTDB taxonomy): Bacteria > Desulfobacterota > Binatia > UBA12015 > UBA12015 > REEB422. The sequence goes on along the minus strand of CAMBZJ010000006.1, from coordinate 18,711 downwards.
GCCCCTCGGCGCGCGGCTTGCGGGCGGGGCGGGGTGCCGCCTCGGCCACCGTGCCCTTGGCCGGGCGGCCGCGCTTTTTCCCCGTCCCGGCGCTGCCGGTTGAGGTGCCCATCGCGATCGCCTGTTCCCAGATCCGGGCCTGCTCGAGGAGTTTCTGCAGATCGTCCTCGGCACGGCGGATCTCCTTCTGGATGATCGCTAGTACCTTTTGTGCCTCGCGGCGGACCGTCGAGAAGCGGTCGGTCGAAGCGACCGCGATCGTTGCCCCAGGGGCCATCCTGCGCATTGAGTTCTCCTGCCTGCGTTTCGCCGACGTGCGGGTGCCCGATGCAAACCCGCGTTCCAAGCCTTGCAAAGTACAGGCTTGCTTCGCGGATGCAAGGTGAAGTTATGTCCCGAAATACACGGAATCGGCGTAAATCATCGGAACTTAGGATGATTCGCCATCAGGCGAGGTGCCGGGCGAGGAAGGCCTCGACCAGTTGCCAGGCGACCGCCGCGGATTCCGGTCGGAACGCCTCGGGCCGGGCGTCGTTGGCAAAGGCGTGTGCGGCCCCGCCGAAGACGTGCAGGCCGAATGGCTGCTTCCCGCGCCGCAGGACTGCTTCGAGGGCGGCGCGGTCCTCGACCGGGACGAGCGGGTCGTCGGCGCCGTACAGCCCGAGCAGCGGGCAGGCGAGGCCCGGGGCGAGATCGAGCGGGCTCGCCGGCTTGCGTTCGTTGCGCTCGGCGTAGCGCAGCATTCCGTAGAAGCTGACGCAGGCCGCGAGCGACGGGATCCGGCAGGCGGCCTGGATCGCGTATTGCCCGCCCAGGCAGAATCCGAGGATGCCGGTTCGCCCACCGCCGACGGCGGGCAACGTCCCGAGGTGGGCGACCGCGGCCTCGACGTCGCCGAGTACGCGCTCGTCGGGCAGGGAGGCGATCCAGCGCAGCGTCGTCGCCATGTCGGGGAGTTCGGGAACCCCCCCGCGACTGTAGGGATCGAGCAGTAGGACGGCCGTCCCGAAACCCGCGATCCGGGCGGCGGCGCGCCGGTAGGTCTCCGAGATGCCACGCACGTCGGGAAAGAGCACGATGCCGCCGCGCGCGGGCAGCGCGCCCCGCGCCGGTTCGACCAGGACGCCCCGGAGCATCGTATCCGCGCCGGGGAAGGTGACGTCCCGGGCCTCGGTCGGGATCGGGGTCGACATGCAGAGATCTCCTTTCAAGGGCCTCGCATCCTCTCGCCTCCCGCGTACGTCGTTGCCGGCTTCCGCGGCGCGGTCGTCACCGCAGTCTCGCTCGCAACGCTCCCCGATGCATGGATTCGCGCCGGGCCATTGACGCGCATTCTTCCCGCGCGCTATCGCCGCGGGACCTCGATCCGACCGCTCCCCGGCGGAACGGAAAGGACGTCTCCGGCGTCCGCCTGCGGGTGCGCCGGAGCCAAGCGCAGGCCGCGGGTCTGCGCAAGGGGACGGATATGGAACTCGGCAAGGGAAAGGGCGCGGGGAGGGGAGGATGGCGTCGGGCGAAGTCGGCCGCTGCGCGATGCGTGCTGGCGGTGGCGCTCGCCGGGGCGTCGGCGGGAATGGCGCACGCGGACGTCGCTTCCACGGTCGACCTGAACACGGCTTCGGTTGCGGATCTCGCGGCGCTGCCCGGTATCGGTGAGTCGAAGGCACGTGCGATCGTCGCGTACCGGGACGCGACCCCGTTCCGCTCGGTCGACGAGTTGCGCGACGTGAAGGGGATCGGCGACAAGATGCTCGAGAAGCTGCGCGAGCACATCACGGTCTCGCAGGTGGGGGGTGGTGCGGCGAAGCCGCGCGCGGCGGAGACGGAGCAGGGTGCGTCGGGGGCCGCGAGCGCGGCCCGCAAGGCGGCCCAGGCGGCGCAGTCCAACCGCGCCGCTGCCGCTCGCTGACGCGGGAATTCGGCCACGGTCGTCCGGCGCGGCATCGCGTCGCGTCGGACGACCGGCTCCCGGGGGGCGAGTGCGATCGCGGAGCACGCAGTCATCGAGATCCGGGCCTTCGTGCGGACAGGAAGATCGAGGCGATGGCTTGACGGCGGACGTCGGGATCGCCGATGGTCCCGGGGTGCCGGATCCCTCGCCCTCTTCTCCGCAGCCGGAGGCTCGCGCCTGTGGGAAAGCATCCGACCCGGCCGGACAGGTCGCCGCAGGGGCCTTCGAGGGCCGCCGGATTCGGGTCCTTCACCTCGTCGGGACCATGAACCGGGGTGGTGCGGAGTCGATGCTCATGGAGGTCGTGCGTCACGTCGATCGGGAAAGGTTCGATTTCGCATTCCTGGCGCACGGTGCGGCGGCGGGCGCCTTCGATTCGGAACTGGCGTCGCTCGGAGTCCCGGTCCATCACCTCCCGTCGCTCGGAACGCTCGGTTACCGCCGCTACATCCTGGCCCTTCGCCGGCATCTCCGCTCCCGAGAGCCAGTCGACGTCGTGCACTCCCACCTGGATTGGCAGGGGGGAGCGATCGCCGCCGCGGCGCGGATGGCGGGCGTGCCCTCGGTCGTGGTGCACTCCCATGCGTCTTCCTGGTCGAAGCCCGACACGCCGGCGAACCGACTGAACCTCGCTTTCAGTCGCCTCCTCGTCTCGATCTTCGCGACGGACGCCTGGGCCTGTTCGCGTCCGGCGGGGGAGTTCCTCTTCGATGCGAGGACGCTCGGCTCGGAGCGGTTCCAGGTGGTGCGCAACGCGATCGCCGTCGACCGCTTCGGTCGCGCGAGTCTCGCGGCGGTGGCGGCGACGAAGGCCCGGCTCGGGATTCCCCCGGGGGCGCTCGTCCTGGGCCACGTCGGATCCCTCTCGCCCGTGAAGAATCAGGCCTTCCTCGTGGGCCTCGCGGCGCAGCTCGTGGCGCGGGGCGAGTCGATCCGCTTGTTGCTGGTGGGCGAGGGGCCCGGGCGGGCGGAGTTGGAGCGAAAGGTCGCGGCGGAGGGCTTGTCGAACGAAGTCGTCTTCGCCGGGTCTCGCCCCGATGTCCCGGACATCCTCGACGTGTTCGACGTGTTCCTCTTCCCGTCGCTGTCCGAAGGGCTCGGCCTGGCCGTGGTAGAGGCGCAGGCGGCCGGGCTCCCTTGCGTCGTTTCCGAAGCCTTGCCGGTCGACGTCGACATGGGTCTCGGACTCGTGCACCGGCGACCGCTCGTGCGCGACGCCTGGATCACCGCCATCGCCGCCGTCCGAGGAACGAGGCGCTCGGACGGCCCGGCCATCAAGCGCGGCATCGCCGAGCGGGGCTACGACATTCGCGACAACGTTCGCGTGATCTCGGACCTCTACGCTTCGCTCGTGGCCCGGGGCCGCCGATCAGGAACTCCGCGTTAGGGCGGCTGCGGTGCGCCGGGCGGAGGCACGCCGCTCGGCTTCGGCCTTGAACTCGCCGACGGCGTCGGTGATCGCCTGGTCCTCGAGAAGGCGGCGCAGCGGGCCGGGAATCCAGAAACCGACGTCAATGACCTGCGTGCAGGTGGCCCGGGTGCGGCCCGGGCCGATCGGCTCGAAGGCATAGCTGCCGGACACCGCCGCGACGTCGCCCTCGACCAGTTTCCAACTGATGTGGTGTGGCAAGTCGTAGAAGTGCTCGAGGACGTAGTTGATCCGGCGGATCTTCGCGTCGAGCTCGAAGGCGATGATGCGCCCCCGGCCCTTTTCGTCGCACGCGAGGATGCTCGCCCGGAGGACCGGGGTCGACCAGCGAGGGTGGCTTTCGAAGTCGGTGATGACGGCGATGCAGTCTTCGAGGTCGGCCTCGATCTCGGCAGAGTGGGTCTTTCTCGTGAGGGCCATGGGAACTCCTCGTCGCACCGAAGGGAGATCCGAGTTCGCGTTGTCCACTAACCCAAGGCAGAAGCCGCGACCAGCTTGGCCGACCCGTGCCGGCCGGCGTTCGCCGGGTTCTTGTCCGTCACAGCCAGGGGGGCTAGGCTCATCGGATCATGAAGGTCCGTACCGTCGAGTGGAAAGCCGGCCGGGTGGTCATGCTGGACCAGAGGCTCCTGCCCAACCGGGAAGTCTACCGGATTTACGACGACCCCGCCGAGGTCATGGCGGGCATCCGCGAGATGGTCGTGCGCGGCGCGCCCGCGATCGGCGTCGCCGCCGCGATGGGCATCGCTCTCGGCGCCCGATCGATCACGGCCGAGCGATTTCCGCGCGAGTTCGAGCGCCTATGCCGGGCTTTCGCCGCGACTCGTCCCACGGCGGTGAATCTCTTCTGGGCCATCGAACGGATGCGCAAGGTGGTGCGCGAGAATGCCCATCGTCCGCACGAGACACGGGTGAAACTTCTCGAGCGGGAAGCACAATCGATCCGGGACGAGGACCTCGAGGGCAACCGGCGCCTCAGCGAGTACGGCGCGGCGCTGCTGCCCCGCACGTGCAATATCTTGACGCATTGCAACGCGGGGGGGCTCGCGACGGCGGGCATCGGTACCGCGCTGGGAATCGTCTGTGCGGCACACGATGCCGGCAAGAAAATCTCGGTCTACGCGGACGAGACACGTCCGGTCCTGCAGGGGGCGCGCCTCACGGCCTGGGAGATGAAGCGCGCGAAGATCCCGGTCACGGTGATCACCGACAACATGGCCGGAGCGCTCATGCGCCGCGGAGAGGTCGACGCGGTGATCGTCGGGACCGACCGCACCGCCGCGAACGGTGACGTGGCGAACAAGATCGGCACCTACTCGGTCGCGGTGCTCGCCGCCCACCACGGCGTGCCGTTTTACGTCGCGGCCCCCGTGAGTTCGATCGACCTAGCCTGCAAGACCGGAGAGCAGATCCCGATCGAGGAACGGGCGGCTTCCGAGGTCACGCACATCAACGGCAAGGCGATCACCCCGAGTGGCGTGAAGGTCTGGAACCCGGCCTTCGACGTGACACCGCACGACCTGGTGACGGCGATCGTGACCGAAAACGGCGTCGCGCGGCCGCCCTACACGCAGTCGCTAGCGAAGATGGTGCGCGGCACGACGGGCGAGGCTCCGGCGACCGGACGTCGCAAGCGGCCGACCCGGGGCTGAGCCTCGGGCGGTGCGACCGCCGCCCTCGCCTCAGGCCCGGAATGTGGTGGGGTCCACGGCGCGCCGCGCGGAGCCGGTGCGCCGTGCGGCCGTGCGATCCGGGCGCCTCCCCGGGCGAGCGGGTCCGTTCGACGCTGCTCTCCGGGCTTCGAGGGCGGCGAGGCGGGCGAGCAGTGGTTCGTATTCCCGGCGGCGCAGGAAGGCCTGCAGGTCGGGGCGTTGCACCCCGCGGCGTCGACCCGTGCGGTGGAGCACGGCGAGGCGTCGCAGCGAGTCGGCGGCCCGACGCGGTTCGATTCGCCCGCTTCGCAACGCGTCGTCGAGTCCGGAGGCGATGACCTCGGCATCGTCGAGCGAGCGGCAGGCGAGCAGCAAGTCGCAACCGGCCCGGACCGCCGCGACGCCGAGCTCGGCCGGACTTCCGAAGGCATCGAGTGCATGCATGGCCAGGTCGTCACTCACGACGACGCCCTCGAAGCGCAGCCGCTTGCGGAGCAGTTCGTGCAGGATGGCAGGCGAGAGCGTCGCCGGTCGCTCGGGATCGAGCGCCGTGTAGACAACATGTGCGGTCATGAGCATCGGAAGGCGGGCACGGATCGCCGCGCGGAACGGCGCCAGCTCGAGGCGGGCGAGTTCCCGGGCCTCGCGTCGCACGACCGGTAGGGCGAGGTGGGAGTCGACCTCGGTGTCGCCGTGGCCGGGGAAGTGCTTGCCGCAGGCGATCACGCCGGCGTCGTACAGGCCGCCTGCGAAGGCGAGCGACAGGCGGGCCACGGTCCTCGGGTCGGAGTGAAACGACCGGTCGCCGATCACCGGGTTGGCGGGATTGCTGTCGACGTCGAGCACCGGCGCGAAGTCGCAGTCGAAGCCGGCAGCCGCGACATCGCGCCCAATCGCTTGGCCGACCGCACGCACGAGCGATGCGTCGCAGGTCGCCCCGATGCGCCGCATCGGAGGCCATTCGCCGAAGGGTGCCCGCAGGCGCTGCACGCGACCACCCTCCTGGTCGAGGGAGATAATCGCCTTGGGGCCGAGAATCCGGCGCAGATCCCGGGTCATCTCCCGCAAGTCCCCGGGGTCGCCGACGTTGCGCTTGAAAAGAATCACGCCGCCCGGCGCGAGCCGCTCGAGTCGACGACGTGTTCGAGCGTCGAGCCGAGGGCCTTCGAGACCGGTGACGACGAGTCGGGACAGGGAGGTCACGATCTCATGGCTAGCAGGGATGGCCCGCACCGGATACGCGGGCCCGTGCAGGGCCCTCCCGCCCGGGCTCCCACCGTAGCCCTCGGACCGCGGAAGCATTTGAATTACTTGTGTTTTCCGGGAGCTTCTGGCAGCACTTCGAGGGTGTCGGACGCGGTCGTCACCGGCATCGGGTGCGTGACCCCGATTGGTCTCGGGGTGGCCGCCTTCTCCGAGGCGTTGCGCCGGGGCGTCTCCGGCACCGGCCCGCTCACCGCGATCGACCCGGCGCCCTACCGGAGCCGGGTCGCCGCGGAGGTTCATGGCTTCCGGCCGGAGCACTTCATGCCGGCACGCGAGGCGCGATCGTCGCCCCGGGTCGTACAATTCGCGATCGCCTCGGCGCGCATGGCGCTGGAAGATGCGGGTCTCGCCTTGTGGCCCGATCCGACGCGGGTCGCCGTGGTGGTCGGCACGTCCGGGGGGCCCGCAGCCTACCACTTCGAGCAATACGCGATCTACACCGAGCGCGGCGTGCGGCGCATGCCGCCGTCCTTTCCGGCGCAGGCGCACTACGGCGTGATCGCGTCCGAGTGCGCGATCCAGCTCGACGTCCACGGACCCGTCTTCACGGTATCGAGCGCGTGCACCTCCGGTGCCGACGCCCTGGGGCTCGCGCGCATGCTGATTCTCGCCGGACAGGCCGACGTGGTCCTCGCGGGCGGCGCCGAGGCGCCGCTCTTCCCGCTGCTCTTCGCGGCTTTCGACCGGCTCGAGATGATGTCGAGCCGGTTCAACGATGAACCTGCGACCGCGTCGCGGCCGTTTTCAGCCGACCGGGACGGCTTCGTCCTCGGCGAGGGCGCCGCGATCCTCGTCGTGGAGAACGCGGAGAGGGCGCGTGAGCGGGGTGCACGCATTCTCGCCACGCTCGCCGGCTACGGAGCCACCTGTGATGCGAAATCGCACTTCAGCCAGGACGAGACGGGTGTGGACGCCGAGCGCGCGATCAGGCTCGCCCTCGAGTCCGCAGGCATCGCACCGGAAGCCATCGACTACGTGAATGCACACGGCTCCGCGACGCCGCAGAACGACTTCTTCGAGGTGGGGATCCTGCGCCGGGTCTTCGGCGCGGCCGCGGCGCACCTCCCGGTCAGCTCGACGAAGTCGATGGTCGGACACCTCCTCGGCGCCTGCGGTGCGGTCGAACTGGCGGCGACGATCGCCGGACTGCACGGTGGTTTTCTACCGCCGACGATCAACCTGCGCGCGCCCGATCCCGATTGCGATCTCGACTGGGTCGCAAATGGGTCGCGCCCTGTGCGCTTGCGCGCGGCGCTCTCGACGAGTTTCGGCTTCGGCTCCCGCAATGCGGCACTCGTCGTGCGGGCGCCGGAAGAGGACGCATGAGATGACCGAGGTGGCGGATACCGTGGCGCGACTCGTCGCGATCGAAATGAAGACCTCCGAGGAGCGGGTGCGCCGCGTGCGTTCGTTCCGCTCGGATCTCGGCATGGACTCGATCGCGGCGGCGAACCTGTTGTTCGCGGTCGAGGAGGAGTACGGAATCGAACTCGACCCCGACGAGCTTGGACGCCTCGACTCGCTGGCGGACGTGGTGGGCGCGGTGGAGCGTGCATTCGCCCGCGGCGGGGCATGAGCGAGCCCGTGTCGTCCGCCGGAGCGCCGCGCCGTGCGGAGCGTACCGCGGCGCCGAGCAGCCCGCTGCGGCTGGCGGATTCGCCTGCGAGAGCCGCGGCGTCCGTGGTAGGTCGCCTCCTCGCGGCGCGGGCTCGGGCGGTCGCGGAGGGTGCCACGGTTCTCGGCGCCGCGGCGGCTCGCGGGTGTCTCGACGCGGCCAGCAGCGCGCACCCCGCTCGCAAGACGATCCTCTTCTACTGGATCGAGGACGTCCTGCCGATGATGGTGATGGACATCCGCGCGCGCGAGGTTCTCGGGGGCGAGACGGAGGCGTTTCGCTTCGTCTGCGACGACACCTTCGGCGGTTGCGTGGCGGAGAGCTTGCTCTCGCGGCTCGGCCGCCGCACGCTGCTCCTGCGCCGCCAACGTCCGGCGGAGCGGATCCGCGACCTGCAGCGCATCATGCGATCGATCGAGCCGATGGGCATCGCCGTCGACGGCCATGGACCCTATGGGCGGGTGGGGGAGGCCTTTCCCCGCCTGGTCGAGAGTGCCGGGGCCGTCGCGTTGCCGGTCTCGGTGGTCGCCGACCGCTCGCACCGGATCTGGGCGAGGGCGAGCCTCGTGGTGCCGGGTCGTGGCGCCACGCTCGCGATCGCGGTTGGCGATCCGCTCCCGGCGTCAGCGGTGGGGTCCGGGGCCGAACCGTTCCAGGCAGCGCTGGAGGCGACCCGGGTCGCCTGTCGCGCGGCCTTGGCGCAGCAGGCACGGATCCCGGGCGGGGCCGGGTCGCCCCAATGACGGTCGGGGAGCGACGCACGCTGCCCGAGCGCCGCCGTCTCTTCGCCGAGGGGCTCGGGTTCCGCGTCGCGCTCTGCATCGCCTTCGCCGTGATGTTCCTCCTGCTGGCCTCGGTCGGACTCTTCCCGCGCGACTACGCGATCACCGGCGCGACGATTCTCGGGCTGCTCGCGCTACTCAACGGAGTCTATTGGTTCGCGGGCTCGCGTGCGGGATTTCCGACGCGCCACTTCGCCGTCCACTGGGCCGTCGACATCGCGATGCTCACGCTGCTCCTCCACTTCGTCGGCGGAATCGAGGCGCCCTACGGCGCGCTCGCCTATGCCGGACTCGTCACGTTTGCCGCGGTGAACGAATCGCGTAGCGTCGCTCTGCGCCTGGCAGGGCTCTCGCTCGCGGCCTACGTGGTCCTCGTCCTGTTCGAGGGCACGGGCACCGTCCGCCATGCCGATGGCATCTGGGCGCACCACTACTCCTCCACCGCGGTCGCGGTGTCGATGGTCGCACCATTCGTCTTCCTCTTCGCGGTCGCATGGGTCGCGGGTACGCTCGCCGACCACCTGAAATCTGCGAACACGAGCCTCACGGAAGTCGGTTCGCGCATCGAGGAGCAGAACCGGACGCTCGAGAAGCGGGTTGCCGAGCGGACTGCGGAACTCGAGCGGGCCCACCGCGAGATCGAGGACCTGGTCCACATCGTGACTCACGACCTGAAGAACGTCTCGGTCGCCGCGACCGAGACCGCGCGCAAGCTGATCTCCGCCGAGAGCGATACGCTTTCGCCGCGCGGCCGTCGCTACGCCGAACACCTGCTCGACGATGCACGCAGCATGTCGCGCATGCTCGAACACCTCCTGAGCCTGTTCCGGGTTGCGGAAGGCGAGGGTGACGTGCGGCAGTGGGTGGATGTGGACGCGGTCGTCCGGGAGGCCTTCCGTCGCCTGCGCCACGAGGTCGAGACCCGGGGCATCGAGGTCTCGATCGGGCCGCTACCGGCGGCCTTTGCGGAGCCGGCCAAGATGCGCCATGTCTTCGACAACCTGATCGACAACGCCTGCAAGTACGTGGGCGAGACCCACCCGGCGCGGGTGGAGGTCGTCGGGGAGAGGCGGGGTGGCGAGGTGGTATATCGGGTGCGCGACAACGGGATCGGCATCGACGAGCGACAGCTCGCGCGGATCTTCCAGCTCTACCACCGCTCGCCGAACCAGAACGTCGGGGGAATCGCGCAGAAGGGCCACGGTGTCGGTCTCGCGATCGTGAAGCGCATCGTCGGGCGCTACGGTGGCCGCATCGAGGTCGAGAGCCGTCCGGGGCATGGCTCGACGTTTGAGGTGACGCTGCCAGTGCCGGGGGAGCGGTCGTGATACCGCCCGTCGCGGCGGTCGAGATCCTGGTCGTGGAGGATCACCCGCGCCACGCGGAACTGCTCTGCGACGAACTGGAGCTGGAGATCCCGGGCGCAATCGTCACGCACGCAGGCTGCGTCGCCGACGCCCGCGATGCAGCCTCCGGGCGTACTTTCGATCTCGTCATCCTGGACTTCCGGCTTCCCGACGGAGACGGGCTGGAGATCCTCCGCGAGTTTCGTGCCGCGGGCCGGGACGAGCCGATCGTTTTCGTCACGACCTCGGCCGCCGCATCGACCGCGGTGCAGGCGATGAAGCTCGGGGCGGCCGACTACGTCGTGAAGGAGGAGGGGTACCTGGCGATCGTGCCCTTCGTCGTGCGCGACGTCCTCGAAAGAAGCCGACTGCGTCGCGAGCGGGCCGAACTGGAACGTCGGCTCGAACGGGCGGAGCAGGCCGCGGAACTGCACAAGCTTACCGCCGGCATCGCCCACAACCTGAACAATCCGCTCACCACGGTCCGTACGTTTCTCGAACTTCTCCCGCAGCGCTGGGACGACGACCGCGAGTTCCGCACGGAGTACTACGATCTCGTGCTTCGCGAGTCGCAGCGGATCCGCGAGCTCGTCGGGAGCATGATGCGCACCGTCGCGGTATCCGAGGGCGAGACCGAAAGTCCCTGGAGTGCCGGCGACCTGGTACGCGAGGTCGAACGGTGGTTCACGGCAAGTCTCGGCGAGAAGGCGTTGCGCTTGGACTGCTGCGTCGACGAGGGTCTGCCGGCGCTCCACCGCGGACGGGAGGCGGCCCGCCAGGCGCTCATCGTGCTCGTCGACAATGCGCTGGCGTTCTCCCCGCCCGGGGGGACGATCGCGCTGAGCGCTCGACGTGCCAGCGATGCTGCGTCCCCCCGGGTGCTGTTGGAAGTGGCCGACGGGGGGCCTGGCGTGCCGGTCCCGGAGCGGGGGCGGATCTTCGACCCATTCTTCTCGACCCGGACGGGAGGCGTCGGTATCGGCCTCTTCGTCGCGCGCTCGCTTGCCCGTGCCCAGGGTGGCTCGCTCGAGGTCGCGGACGCCGAGGGCGGCGGGGCCCTGTTTTCGCTCGCGCTGCCGATTTTCGGCTGAAGGGCGGAATGCTCCATTGACCTGCCGGCTCTCCTCGCCCAATCTGCAAATCGTATGGAAGGAAAAGGTCGCTTTGTTCGTCGGGGGATGAAGTCGATGTCCCCGGTTGCGTGGGTTCCCCTGGTAGTCGCCGCGGCCATGCTCGCGCTCGCGGCGCCGGCGCCGGCGGCGGCGCAGGCGGCGAGTGCGGAGGCTCTGCTCTTCTCGCGGTCGAGTGCCGGGCCGGGGCTGACGGCTCCGTCGTCGGTCGTCTCCCAAGCCTTGACGCTCGATCGCGACGCACTCGCGGCACTTCGTGGTCGGGCTTCGGCGACGCTCACCGACTTTCCGCTCGGGCCCGGCGCATCTGCGAGCATGGATCTCGTCCGCTTCGAGCCCTTTCGCCCCGGCGCCCGTGCCGTGGTCGTGACGGCGTCGGGCGAGCAGGAGATCCCGCTTCCCGACGCTCGCTACTTCCGCGGGCGCGTCGCGGGGGATCCGAACTCGATCGTGCTCCTCGTCGCCGACCCCGACACCGCGCGCGGCTTCGTAGCGACCGGCGGCACGGTCTATCGTTTCGGACGCGATCGCGTCGGCGTTCACCGCGTCTGGAACCTGCGCGACGCCGATCCCGTGCTTCATCCGCACCGGGGCGAGTTCTGCGCCAACGGTGATCCGGCCATCGCCGCATCGCTCGTCGCTCCGAACTCGACGGTCCGACGGGTCGGCGGACCGACCTCGCCTTCGGCGTCGCGCGAGGCCGCCTCGGCCGTCCCGTCCGCGGCAGATGGCGAGCCGGGAACGTCGGCTCCCGCCTATGCGCCGCTCCTCTCCCTCGACGTCGCGATCGAGACCGACCAGGAGCTCCTGTCGCTCTTCGGTGGAAACACGACCGACGCCACGACCTACCTCTCCGATCTGGCGGCGGCGGTTTCCGCGATCTACCTCGCTGACGTGGGCGTCACGATCCGCTTCTCCCCATCCGGCTCTGGGGCATCACGGATCCGTGGACGGCCACCGAAGTCGGCTCGCTCCTCGGTCAGCTGCAGAACTACTGGATCGCCCAAGAGTCTTCGGTTTCCCGCGACACGGTGCACATGGTGTCCGGCCGTTCCCCGTTGGCCTACGGCGGCATCGCCTACGTGAACGCGCTTTGCGACGGGTCGTACGGCTACGGCGTCTCGACTGTCTATGGTTCGTTCAATCTGCTCGATCCGAACGATACCTACGACGCCGTCGTGGTCGCCCATGAACTCGGCCACAACTTCGGGTCGGTCCACACGCATTGCTACGCTCCCCCGCTCGACCAGTGCTATTCGGGCGAGGGCGCAGGTTGCTACTCCGGTCCCGAGTCGGTTCCGGTCGGCGGCGGGACGATCATGAGCTACTGCGATCTGCTGCCCGGTGGCGAGTCGAACATCAACCTGACGTTCGGCCCGGCCGTGAGCGAGGTGATCCGCCAGGGCGCCGAGGGTAGCGCCTGCGTCACCACGCCGTGCGGCAACGGTATCGTCGATCAGGGCGAGGAGTGCGACGACGGCAACCATGCCGACGGCGACTGCTGCTCGTCGAGTTGCACCGTCGAACCCGACGGCAGCGCCTGCAACGACGGCAACCAGTGCACATCCGGTGACGCCTGTTCGGCCGGCCTCTGCGCCGGCGCAAATCTGCCCGACGGCAGCGCCTGCACCGATGCCAGCCGCTGCACGACCGACCAGTGCACGTCCGGCGCCTGCGTGAGCACGGCGTCGCCTGCCGTGTCCTGCAAGCAGCCGGTCGACCCGGGCAAGGCCCAGCTCCTGATCATCGACGCGACTCCGGACCGCGGCGACAAGGTCCTCTGGAAATGGACCAAGGGTGCGGCTACGGCATTTTCCGACTTCGGCGCCCCCGACGTCGCCGACGACTACGAGCTGTGCGTCTACGGCGCGAACGGATCGACGCTGGTCATGGGGCGCGGCGCCGATGCGGGTGGTTTCTGCAGTGGCAAGCCCTGCTGGAAGCGCAACGAGGGCAAGAACTTCGTCTACGTCGACAGATACCGCCTGCCCGACGGCATCGACAAGATCCAGTTGGTCGCCGGAACGGCCGGACGAGCGAAGATTCAGGTGAGCGGCAAGGCGGAGAACCTGCGAATCCCCTCGCTTGCCAGCGTGACGCTGCCACTCCGGGTGCAGTTGGTCTCAGCGAACGGGGGCTGCTGGGACTCGAAGTTCTCGGTGGCAAGCAAGCAGACGTCGACCCAGATCAAGGCGAAGTCGGACTGACCCCGGCGTGCCACGGCACCGATGCGAGCGCTCCCCGGTGCCATGGCGTGCGAGGCGGAGGTCGTGACGGCGTGCTTCCGCCGCGGCCCTCCGCCGGGAGATCACGGCCGGGTGATCACATGCGCAGCACCCCGGTCGTCGTCTCCGGCACCGGGGCGTTTGCGACCGCGTCGAGTGCCACGCTGAGTGCTGCCCGCGAGTCGACCGGGTCGAGGATGCCGTCGTCCCAGAGGCGCGCGGTCGAGTAGAGGGCGGCGCTCTCCTCGTCGAAGCGCGCACGGATCGGCTCCTTGAAGAGGGCCTCCTCTTCGGCGGTCGCCGGCTTGCCGCGCGAGGACTGCTGCCTGACCGTCCAAAGCGTGTTCGCCGCCTGCTCGCCGCCCATGACCGAGATGCGCGAGTTCGGCCAGGTGAAGAGGAATCGCGGCTGGTAGGCCCGGCCGCACATGGCGTAGTTGCCTGCACCGTGCGATGCGCCGATGACGAGCGTCAGTTTCGGTACGGCGGCCGTCGCGACCGCGTGGACCATCTTCGCGCCGTCCTTGGCGATCCCGCCGTGCTCGTACTGCTTGCCGACGATGAAACCGGTGATGTTCTGCAGAAAGAGCAGGGGCACCCGTCGTGCCGTGCAGAGTTCGATGAAGTGGGTGGCCTTGAGGGCGGACTCAGAGAACAGCACGCCGTTGTTCGCGAGGATGCCGATCGTGTGCCCGTGCAGGCGCGCAAAGCCGGTCACGATCGAGGTGCCGAAACGCGGCTTGAACTCGGCGAAGCGCGAGTCGTCGACAAGTCGTGCGATCACCTCGTGCACGTCGTAGGACTGGCGCGCGTCGCGTGGCAGAATGCCGTAGAGCTCCTCGGGGTCGTAGGCGGGCGGGACGACCGGGGCCGGGGCCCCGAGACTCCCGGGTGCGCGTGGCCCGAGCGTCTCGAAGATCGTTCGCGTGATGGCGAGTGCATGGTGGTCGTCCTGGGCCAGGTGGTCGGCAACGCCGGAGATCCGGGTGTGGACGTCGCCGCCACCGAGTTCCTCGGCACTCACGATCTCGCCGGTGGCCGCTTGCACGAGCGGTGGCCCGCCCAGGAAGATCGTCCCCTGGCCGGCGACGATCACCGCCTCGTCCGACATCGCGGGGACGTAGGCGCCTCCCGCGGTGCAGGAACCCATGACCACCGCGACCTGCGGCACGCCGGCCGCGGACATTCGCGCCTGGTGGTAGAAAATCCGGCCGAAGTGGTCGCGATCGGGAAAGACCTCCGCCTGGAGGGGAAGGAAGGCACCGCCGGAATCGACCAGGTACACGCAGGGAAGCCGGTTCTCGAGCGCGATTTCCTGGGCCCGCAGGTGCTTCTTCACGGTCATGGGGTAGTAGGTGCCGCCCTTCACCGTGGCGTCGTTGGCGACGATCATCGCCTCGCGTCCCTGGATGCGGCCGATCCCGGTGACCAGCCCGGCACAGGGCGCATCGCCGCCGTGGAGTCCGTGCGCCGCGAGCGGTGCGATCTCGAGGAACGGACTCCCGGGGTCGACCAGGGCGTCGATGCGGTCGCGTACCAGTAACTTGCCGCGCTCGACGTGGCGTCGGCGCGATTCGGGCGAGCCCCCGGAGCGCGCGCGCTCCAGTTCCGCGCGCAGGGACTCGGCGAGCGCGCGGTGATGCGCGGCGTTCGCATGGAATTCCGGGTCGTTGCACCGGATGCGGGAGACGATGCGTTCCATCGGCAGGTACGACGCGAGCGGCGGGGCCGCGCGGCCTAGTAGAATGAACTGCGGCGAGCGCGCAGTCCCCGTTCGATCATCTCGCGCATCCGGCTGCGCACCTTGTCGACCAGGCCCTCGATGAAGACGTCCTCGTCGTGCGGGTTTCCCGAGAAGCTCATCGGCTCGCCGATCCAGACGTGGTACTTCACCGGCAACGGCAGCATGCAGAGCGGTCCCAGGATCGGCAGGAGTGCCGGGATCGGGAGTGCCGGCAGGCCCACCATGCGGCCGAGGGCATCGGCGTTGCCGACCGTCGGGATCTGCTCCTCCGCGCCGACCACGACCGCCGGAACGATCGGGGCGTCGGTCTCGAGGGCCAGGCGCATGAAGCCGAGCCCGAAGCGCTGCAGTCGGTAGCGACGGGAGAAGGGCTTGTTCAGACCACGCACGCCCTCGGGGAAGGCAAGGACCGCCTCCTCTCGGTGCAGCAGGTCGATGCAGTTCTTGGGCGTCCCGACCACCGATCCGATGCGGTGGCCCATGGTTCCGATGAACGGCAGCGTCGGGAGCCAGTACTCGGCCATGCCCCGCAACATCCGCGGTGGCTCGCCCTCGAGGATGCTCCCTACCATCATCATCGCGGCGTCGAGCGGGATCTGCCCGGAGTGGTTCGCGATGACCAGCGCGCGGCCCTCCGGGAGGTTCTCGATGCCGTGCAGTTCGACCCGGAACCAATAGCGGTAGAGGAGGCCCATCAGAGTGAGCACCCGCCGCGACGTCTCCGGACTGAAGCCCCAGGCATCGTAACCGTACTCGTTGAGGACCGTCGGGATGCGTGCCAGTCCGCCCGCGATCTCCTCCTCGAGCCGCCGCAGTGGCTCGGGCGCGACCATGCGCACGCCCGCGAGGACGAGGTCGAGGGCGTCCTCGAGGAGGCCCTCGCTCGTCGGCGATCGGTCCGCGCGGCGGTCGCGAACGACGGTCAGGCGGCCGCTGCTGCGCGTTCCCTTTGGTCGTGCAGCTGGGCGAAGATGTCGTGCAGGTTCCACTTTGGTTCGAACCCCGTGGCCGCGCGGAAGCGGCTGTCGCTGACGGTGCATGGATACTTGATGAAGTCGATCGCTCCGGGAGGGAACTGGTAGAGGCCGAAGTCGAACATCCGGCGCACGGCCGGGCGAGCGATCGACTCGGGCAGCGTGAGCGCGGTACCGCCGGTCTGCTCGATCGCCACGTGCAGCGGCACGGCGCCGGGTCCCGCCACGTTGAAGACGCCCCGGAGCCCCTTGTCGTGTGCGGCGAGGAGCGCGCGCGCGAGATCTTCCTCGTGAATGAACTGGAGCATCGGGTCGTAGCCGAACAGCATCGGCACCCAGCGCAGCCGCAGGTAGCGGCCGATCGCGCTGTGGACCGAGTCGCCGAGCGTATTCACCGGGCGCAGAATCGCGGTGCGAACCTCGGGGTGCTGCCAGAGGAAGGTCGAGCAGAGCGTGTCGACTTCGGCGAGGTCGCGAACCTCGGGATAGGTGCGGCTGATGTTGAGCGGGTGGTCCTCGTCCACGTAGCTCGGGTTTTCGGGCAGCGCTCCGTAGGCGTAGGCACTCGACAGGACGATCAACTGCCGGACGCCGTAAGCCGCGCAGTACTCGAGTGTGCGCTTCGTGCCGAGCAGGTTCACCTCGTGGCGCTGCTCCGGGTCGATCTTGAAATGGCGCACGAAGGCTAGATGGATGACCGTGTCCGGGCGCTCATGGCGGAACACGTCCTCGTACTTCTTCTTCAGCAGATCGAGTACGTACACCCGGACGCGAGCCCCGTCGTCGAAGGCGATCATGTCCTCGCGGTCGACGCCGCAGACATCGTGCCCGGCTCCGGCGGCGAGTCGCGCGACAAGGCGCCCCTGGCCCCCCGCGATGCCCGTGACGAGGATCTTTTCCAAGGTCGGGGTATAACCCAGCCGCCGAGGCGGGCGAAGCGGTTCGACGGAAGCGCCCGGCGCCCCCGCAACTGGGTCTGCCGACGGCCCGCGCCGGGGGCGGGCGCGAGGGGTTGGTGCGGATCGTGACAATTTCCCGGGTGTTGCCTCGTGTCTCAGTCGAGGAGTTCGGTCGGCAAGCAGATCTCCTGCGGCCCGATGAGGCTCAGAACCTCGCTCCCGAAGAGGTTCTGAGCGGAGACATCCTGCCGCAGGAAGCGCGGTTGGGCCGGGCTCAGGCGGGCGAGTTTTGCCTGGTAGCAGGCGAGCGTGGCGGCTCCGACCGGTGCGACGGGCGTGCCTCCGTCGAGGTCGGCTGCGACGCAGAGGCGTACCGGCTTCAGCAAATCGTACGTGAGGGGGCCGCCTAGAACATCGGTCACCGTGGCCTGGGTGCGAACGAAGACGTTGCCGGTGAGTCGTGCGACCGAGACCGCGTAGCAGGAAAACGGGGTGAGACTCCCCTCGAGAAGCGGGTCTGCGCCCCCGGTGCCGGGCGCTGTCGAACTCGGGGCGAAGATCCAGGAGAGCTTGCCCACCGCGAGTTTCAGGACGCCGAGACGGTTGCTCACGGTCCGCGTCAGCGTGGTGAACGGCGCCTTGAGGGCGCGCGCGGCATAGGCTTCGCCGTGCGCTGCATGACCGGTGGCACCGGTCGCGGCGCCATAGACGTCCGACGGATTGCAGAGGGCGGCGGGCTTGCTCAATTGCACGCCGAGGTCCGACGTGGCGAGCGCCGCGCGGAAGAAGTCGTTCGCCGCGATGGTCCGCGAGGCGAATGCGGCGACCGGCGGCGAGACGCGCGCCGACGACGCCTTGTAGCAGGTGAACGCGTCGAGACCGGTACACGCGAGGACCGGGGTCCCGCGGCAGACGCCCGCCTGACAGGCGTCGGCCGCTGTACAGGCGTCGCCGTCGTCGCAGGTGGCGAGGTCGGGCTTCGCGGGATCGGAGCAGGTGCCGCTCGACGGGTCGCAGAGGCCTGCATCATGGCATGGGTCGCTGGCCGTGCAGACCACCGGATTCGAGCCGACGCAGGTTCCGGCCGAGCAGGTGTCCACCTGGGTGCATGCGCTGCCGTCCGAGCATGCGGTTCCGTCCGCAGCGGCGGTGTCGACCGGGCAGACTCCGGAATTGCCGTCGCAGCGTTCGGCGACGTCGCAGGCGCCGTTGGCGGCGCGGCACTGGGTGGCAGCGGTCGCGAAGGCGTCGACCGGGCAGGTTCCCGAGGAGCCTGTGCAGGATTCGGCGATGTCACAGGCGCCGTTGGCGGCGCGGCACGTCGTGCCACCTGGGGCGAAGGCGTCGACCGGGCAGTCGTTGCCGGAGCCGGTACAGGTCTCGGCTATGTCGCAGAGGCTCGCCGCGGGGCGGCACTGCGTTCCGGCGCCGAGTTTCGCGTCGGTTGGGCAGGTCTTGGCCGATCCGTCGCAGGACTCGACCGCGTCGCAGAGGCCGGCGGCGGCGCGGCAGGTCGTGCCGGCCGTGGCGACGGCGTCGCTCGGGCAATTTGCGGAGTTCCCGGTGCAGGATTCGGCGATGTCACAGGCGCCGTTGGCGGCGCGGCACGTCGTGCCACCTGGGGCGAAGGCGTCGACCGGGCAGTCGTTGCTCGATCCCGTACAGGATTCCGCTAGATCGCAGACGCCGGCCGTGGGG
>CAMBZJ010000005.1 GCA_945872365.1 Klebsiella pneumoniae | reverse complement strand
GCTGAACGACCGTGCTCCGGCGACGCGGGGTGTCGTTCCCCCGCGTCGCCCTCCCGGGCTGGGCTGCGACACGAACACGGCGTGAACGAGGAGGGGGTGGCGATCGGCAACGAGACCGTCTTTGCCCGGGAAGCGCCCGGTGCGGTTGTTCGTATCGACGCCCGCTGAACGACGAGGAACCACTTCATCGGTCGCCCGGTGTCGCGGACTTCTTCAGTCGCCGTCGTCGGACGCCCCGAGTTCGGCTTCCCCCTCGGCCGCCGCGATACGGGCGTGGACCTCCTCCCAGCCTTCGAGCGCGGCGCCGAGTTCGCGTTCCACCTCGGCCCAGCGCCGCTGGCGCGCGGCGAGATCGCCCCCGCTCGCACCCGCGTAGGTGTAGGGATCGGCGAGTTCGGCTGCGAGTCCCGACTTCTCGCGCTCGAGTTCGTCGACGAGATTCTCGATTCGCGTTGCCTCCTCGCGCAGTGGCCGCAGGCGCCGGGCGAGCACAGCCCGTGCCTCGGCGGCCTGCCGACGCTCCCACTTGAGCCCCCGCCCCGAGCGCTCGCCCGGCGCCGGGGCCGCGTCCGCGGTTGCGCCGCGGGAGGGGGCCGGGGCGGACGCACCGGCCGCCGCCTCGTCCTGGGCGCGTCGCCACAGGTAGTACTCCCAGTCGCCGGGATACTCGACGACCCGTCCGCCCGACACGCGCACCACGCGCCGCGCGACGCTGCGGATGAAGTGGACGTCGTGGCTCACGAAGCCGAGGGCCCCCTCGAAGTCCACCAGGGCGGTGACGAGCGCATCGACCGAGGGGACGTCGAGATGGATCGTCGGCTCGTCCATGAGCAGCACGCTCGGCGGATCGAGCAGGATGAGCGCCAGTGCGAGCCGGCTCTTCTCGCCGCCGCTCAGGACCGATGCCGGTTTCAACGCCTCGTCGCCGGGGAAGAGGAAGGCGCCGAGAAGGGCGCGGATCGCCGTCTCGCCCTGGCCGCGCGCGCGTGCGAGCGCGTTCTCGAGCACCGTCGCCCGGGGATCGAGCATCTCCTCCCGGTGCTGCGTGTAGTAGCCGACGGTCACCGCGTGACCGACCCGTCGCACGCCGGCGTCGAGCGGGGTCGCGGCGCCGAGCATCTTGAGCAACGTGGACTTGCCGGCGCCGTTGGGACCGACGAGGACGGTCTTGTCGCCGCGCCGCAGCACGAAGTCGAGCGACTCATGCACCCGGTGGTCGCCCCAGGACTTCGCGGCCCCTTCGAGTTCGAGCACGACGTCCGAGGTGCGCGGCGGCTGCGGAAAGCGGATCCGGACGCTCGCGGCCTCGCGCACGACCTCGATCCGCTCCTCCTTCTCGAGCGCCTTGATCCGGCTCTGCACCTGGCGGGCCTTGGTGGCCTTCGACCGGAAACGCTCGATGAAGCGCTCGGTTTCGCGCAGGCGGCGCCCCTGCTCCCGGGCACGAGCCGCGAGTTGTTCGCGCTCGAGCGCCCGTTGCTTCAGGTAGGCGTCCCAGCCCATCGCGTAGCGACGGGCGCGCCCGCCCTCGACCTCGACGATCGAGGTGGCGATTGCCGACAGGAACGCTCGGTCGTGGGAGATGACGATCAAGGTCGTGGGGCAGCGCGCGAGAAAGCCCTGCAACCAGAGCACGGACTCCAGATCGAGATGGTTCGTCGGTTCGTCGAGCAGGAGCAGGTCGGGCAGGTCGGTGAGCAGGCGCGCGAGTTCCGCGCGCATGACGTAGCCACCGGAGAAGGTGCGCAGCAGCCGCTCCTCGGCGCCCGGCGCGAAGCCGAGCCCGGCGAGGATCCGCTTGGCCCGCGCCTCGCGATCGTGGCCGCCGAGGTCCGCCTGCTGCGCGTGGAGCTCGGCGAGCCGCGCGGCGAGAGCGGCCTGGTGCGCCGGCTCGGTCGCCGCGTCGATCGCACCTGGCAGGGACCGGAGTTCGTCGACGACGGCCGCGAGGCGTCCGCTCGGACGCAGCGCCGTCTCGAGAACCGTCGCGTCGGGAGCCGACAGAATCTCCTGCGAGAGGTGCCCGATCGAGGTGCCGCGGAGGCGCGAGACGGTGCCGAGGTCGGGCTCCGAACCGCCGTGCAGCAGGGCGAGCAGCGTCGACTTGCCGGCGCCGTTCGGGCCGACGACGCCGACGCGATCGCCCTCGGAGAGCCGGAGCGAGACGTCCTGCAGCAGCGTCCTCCCGGCGAAACCCTTGTGCACGCCGTCGAGAGAGATCATGGCCGGTCAATCGTAGCGCAGCGCTTCGATCGGATTCATCCGCGCCGCCCGACGGGCCGGGTAGAAGCCGAAGAAGACCCCCACGGCCGCCGAGAAGAGGAAGGCCCCGACGATCGCCCCCGGCGACAGCCGGGTCGGCCACTCGCTCCACCGCGCGATCGCGCGGGTGACGGCGATGCCGAGCGCGATCCCGATCAGGCCGCCGAGCGTCGAGAGCGCGATCGCCTCGGCCAGAAACTGCCCGAGGATGTGCCGACGCTTGGCCCCGACGGCCATCCGGACGCCGATCTCGCGCGTTCGCTCGGCCACCGACACGAGCAGGATGTTCATGATGCCGATCCCGCCGACGACGAGTGAGATCGAGGCGATTGCGAGCAGCAGGTTCGACATCACCCGCGCCATGCTCTCGGCGGTCTTCGCGAGTTCCGTCATCGTGCGCACGCCGAAGTCGTCGTCCTCGCCCTCCATGACGCGGTGGCGCTGGCGCAGGACGGCCGTGGTCTCGGCGACGACCGCGTTTTCGTCCTCCGGCGTCGCCGCGGAAATCATGACCGAGTCCACGCTGCCGAGCCGGGTGGTGCCGAGCACCTTGCGCTCCGCCGTGCTGAACGGGATGAAGACCGCGTCGTCCTGGTCGCGTCCGTAGGTGTTCTGACCCTTGGGTTCGAGCAGGCCGATGACGCGGAACGGCACGTCCTTGATGCGGATCTCCGCGCCGACGGGATCCTGGCCCGCGCCGAAGAGCATGTCGGCGACCGTTTTGCCGAGAACGGCGACCTTCGCCGCCGTGTCTTCGTGGACCGGAGACACGAACTCGCCCGAGGTGAGCGGCCACTCGCGCACGTCGAGATAGGAGGCGGGTACGCCCCAGACGGTCGTGCCCCAGTTCTGCCCGGCGGCCTGCACCTGCGCGATGCCGCGCTTGTACCAGCTCACGGCGTGGACGCCGGGGACCTGCCGGGCGATCGCGTTGGCATCCGCGATCAGCAGTGTGGTGCCCTCGCCCCAGCCGGTCCGTGCCCCGGCGGTCGTGCTCGCACCGGGAAAGACCATCACGAGGTTCGTGCCGGCGCTCGCGATCTGCGCCTGGAGCGCCGCCTTCGCTCCCTCGCCGAGGCCCACCATCGCGACGACCGCTGCGACCCCGACGATGATGCCGAGCGAGGTGAGCGCGGAGCGCAGCAGGTTGCGGCGCAGGGAGCGCAGGGCGACCCGCAGCGAATCGAGCAGCAGCTTCACGCGGACCCCGCCTCCTCGGCGGGTCGATCGGACCGGGCGGGACCCTCGGGGCGGGTGACGGGCCGGTCCTGGGAGACGCGGCCGTCGCGCATGACCACGATCCGCTCCGCGCGCCAGGCGACGTCGGGCTCGTGCGTCACCATGACGATGGTGATGCCGGCGCGGTGCATCTCGTCGAAGAGCGACAGGATGTCCTCGCTGGTCGTACTGTCGAGGTTGCCGGTCGGCTCGTCGGCGAGCACGAGTGAAGGCCGGACGACGAGGGCGCGGGCGATCGCAACGCGCTGCTGCTGGCCGCCGGAGAGCTGGGACGGAGTGCTCCACTCGCGCCCCGCGAGACCGACCCGGGCGAGGGCCTCGGTCGCGCGAGTGCGCTGCTCCGCGCGCGGCGTCTCGCCGTAGAGGAGCGGCAACTCGACGTTCTCGACGGCCGAGGTACGCGGCAGCAGGTTGAAGCTCTGGAAGACGAAGCCGATCGTCCGATTGCGCAGATTGGCGAGCGCATCGTCGTCGAGCGTCGCGACGTCGCGCCCGTCGATCTCGTAGCGGCCGCCCGTCGGACGGTCGAGACAGCCGAGCACGTTCATGAGCGAGGACTTGCCGCAGCCCGACGAGCCCATGATCGCGACGTACTCGCCGCCGTCGATCGAGAGATCGACGCCGCGCAGCGCGTGAACCGCGAAGTCGCCCGCGCCGTAGGTGCGGACCAGGTCGACCGTGCGCAGGAGAGGCGGGGCCACGGCGACGCTCATCGACCGCGACGGCCGCCGCCCACCCCGGGGAGCATCGGGTTCGCGGCGGGAGGGGTGGTACCCGAGGCAGCCTGGCGGAGCACGACCCGGTCGCCGGGCGACAGGGTTTCGGCCTCCACGGCGGTGGTCGAGTCGTCGGCGAGGCCGAGGGTCACCGCGACCGGCACCGGCTCGCCCGCCTCGAGGCGGTAGACCCGCCCGGCCCGCGGGCCGCCGGTGGGTGCCTCACCGCTCTTGTGCGGCGTCGGCGAGGGGGGAGCGTCGTCGCCCGAAGGGGGACGGAAGCGCAGCGCCGCGGACGGGACGAGCAGCGCCTCCGCGACGCGATCGGTCACGACGCGCACGTTCGCGGTCATCCCCGGCTTGAGCGATCCGTCGCGATTGTCGAAGTCGAGGACGACGTCGTAGGTGACCACGTTCTGCATGGTGGTCGGTGCGTTGCGCACCTGGCGGACCACCGCCGGCAGCGCACGCCCGGGAAAGGCGTCCACGGTGAAGGTCGCCTCCTGACCCTCGCGGACGCGGCCGATGTCGGCCTCCCCGACGAAGGCGTTCACCTGCATGCGAGCGAGGCTCTCGGCGATGACGAAGAGAGTCGGCGTCTGGAAGCTCGCGGCGACCGTCTGTCCGACGTCGACGTTGCGCGACACCACGATGCCGTCGACCGGTGAGACGATGTCGGTGTATCCGAGGTTCACCTCGGCATCGCGGAGCGCCGCGCGGGCCTTGGCAACCTCGGCGTCTGCGAGCGCAACCCCGGCATCGGCTTGCTTGGCGCTCGAGCGCGCGACGTCGAGCTCCTCCACCGAGAGTACTTTGCTCTGCGCGAGGCGCTCCTGGCGTCCTAGCTGCGAGCGTCGCAAGGCGAGTTCGGCCTGCGCCTTGCGGACCTGCGCCTGGGCATCCGCGAGCGAGGCGCGGGCACTGTCGACCTTGCCCACGAAGTTGCGCGGATCGATCTTGGCGATCCGCTGGCCGCGCTTGACCGGCGAGTTGAAGTCGACGTCGATCGCGGCGATCGGGCCGGAGACGTAGGTCCCGACGATCACCGACTTGACCGGGTTCACCGTGCCGGTCGCCGCCACGGTCGCCACGAGGGGGCCGCGTTCGACCGCGGCAGTGACCCACGCGCGACGCTCGGGGGCCGGCCGGAACGCCCACGCTGCGAGGGCGACCAGAGCGGTGGCGGCGAGGATCGCGCCGATCCGGAAGCGAGCACGGCCCACGGCGCGAGTCTAGCACGTCGTGGTGGCGGGTCGACGCACGGTCGGCGGCGGGCGCCGACCATGCGTCACGGCCTGCTTCCCGCCGGCCGCCGCTGGATCCGGGACGCCGGTGCACCTGCGGCCCTTGACCACGCGGGCGTCGCCGCGCAGGGTTGCCCCCGTGCGCAAGCTGATCTTCCTCTGCCGGCGGCGGGCCGACCTGAGCCACGAGCAGTACGCGGAGCGCCTGCTGCGCGGGCATGTACCGATCGCGCTCCGCCATCACCCGACGATGCGGCGCTACGTCGTGAACGTCGTCGATCGGGACGCGGTGCCCGGCTCCCGGCCGATCGACTCGATCGGGGAATTGTCGTTCGATTCGCTCGAGGATTGGCGCAACCGCCTCTACGACTCGGACGAGGGGCGCGAGGTCGTCGGTCGCGACGTCCAGGGTTTCCTCGCGGGGGCCGAGGCCCTCGAGTGCACCGAGCACGTGCAGCGTGCCGGCGACTGGCCCGGGCCGCTCGGCCGCCGCTCGCCCGGCGTGAAGATGGTTGCCGCGCTGCGCCGGCCCGCCGGCATGGAACACGCGGCCTTCGTCGCACACTGGCTCGGTCGTCACGTCCCGCTCGCCCTCGCCCGGCACCCCGGCCTGCTGCGCTACGTGACCAACGTGGTGGATTCCCGGCTTTCCCCCGGCGAAGCGGACTTTGACGGGATCGCCGAACTCCACTTCGCGACCGAGGAGGACCGGCGCCTGCGGATGTACGATTCGGAAGCGGGCCGTCGCGAGATCGAGGCCGACGTCGCCCGCTTCATCGGCGCGATGGAGGCCTGGATCGTCTCGGAGTGGGTCTGTCGCCTGCCGGGCGACGTCACCCGGCACGACCCGCCGCCGGGGTGAGGCCGGCTCAGCCTGCGGGCGAAGGGCCCGGCGGGAGGTCGCCGCCCGATCCGCCGGGCTCCGCCGTCGCGACGGCCCCGCGTCCGAGCGTGCCGCGCAGCGTCTCGCCGAGCCCGCGCAGCCGCGCGAACGGCTTCCAGCCGGAGAGCATCCGGCCGAGATCGTCGAACAGCGAGTAGGCGACCGGCGTCACGAGCAGCGTGAGCAGGAGGCAGAGCGTCTGTCCTCCGACGATGACCTTGGCCATCGAGGCGCGTGACGCGGCACCGGGGCCTTGGCCGATCGCGATCGGGATCATGCCCGCGACGAGCATGACCGTCGTCATGAGGATCGGGCGAAGACGGACGTAGTTCGCGAGCAGGATCGCCGGGTCCCGGTCCATGCCCTTGGCGCGCAGCGTGTTGGTGTAGTCGACCTGGAGGATGCCGTTCTTCTTCACGATCCCGAAGAGCATGAACAATCCGAGGACCGAGTAGATGTTGAGCGTCTGCTTGAGAAGCAGCAGGGAGAGGAGCGCGAAGGGGATCGAGATCGGAAGCGCCAGCATGATCGTGATCGGGTGCAGGAAGCTCTCGAACTGCGCGGCCAGGATCATGTAGATGAAGAGGAAGGACAGGCCGAAGGCGATCGCGAAGTTACGGCCGGTCTCGGAGAGACCCTTCGCGCGGTTCGCCCAGCGCAGGGAGTAGCCGGCCGGCATGTCGATGCCGGAGACGATCCGGGTCACGGCAGCGACGGCGTCGCCGAGCGGCAGGTTCACGAGATTGGCGACCACCGTGAGCTTGCGCTGGCGGGAGAAGCGATCGATCTGGGCCGGGCCGCGTTCCTCGTCGAGGGTGACGATGTTCGACAGCCGGACCAGTTCGCCGTTGGGGCGGGCCACCGAGAGGTTGTAGATCGAGTGCGGATCGTCGCGGTCGACGCGGCTCGCCCGCAACCAGACGTCGTACTGCTCGTCACCCTCCTTGTACTTCGAGACCGGCTCGCCGCCGACGAGCGTCCGCAGCGTCCCGGCGATGTCCTCGACCCGGAGCCCCAAGTCGGCCGCCTTCTTGCGGTCGATGTGCACCCGGATCTCGGGCTTGCGGAGCGCGAGGGTCGAGTCGACATCGACGAACCCCGGCACCTTCTCCATGCCGACCATGATCTTTCCGCTGATCGCCGCGAGCTGGTCGAGCTCCGGTCCGATCAGGTCGAACTCGAAGTCCGTCATGCGGTTGCCGCCTCCCGCGAATGCGTTCACGCTCTGCACGCTGGCGCGCAAGTCCGGATAGTCGGCCATGATCTTGCGCGCCTCGCCCATCACCTCGAACTGGGAGAAATCCCGCTCCTCGAGTTCGCTCAGGCGGACGTAGATGCCGCCGGTGGTCACGTCGCCCTCGCCCGAGGCCACGTAGCCCGAGGTGTCGCCGATCGTGACCAGCGTGTGCTTGACGCCGCGCATCCCGCGCAGCCTGTTGGCGATTTCCTGGAAGGTCCGCGAGCTGCGGTCGAGCGTGTAGCCCTCGGGGGTCGTGATGATGACCTCCAACTCGCTCTGGTCGTCCATCGGCAGGAAGTCCTTGCCGACGGCCCGGAAGATCGGTCCCGTGGAGCAGATGGTCGCGATCGCCGCGAGGACGATCACCCAGCGATGGGCGAGCGACCAGCGCAGCATGCTTCCGTAGGCCTTCTCGATGGCCTTGTAGAAGCCACGCTCCTTTGCCGAGGAGCCGTCGCCGGGCTTCTTGACGCGCAGGAAGCGGGAACAGAGCATCGGCGTCAGGGTGAACGAGACGAGCATGGAGAACAGGATCGCGACCGCGGTCGTGATGCCGAACTCGTTGAAGAACCGCCCGGTGCGGCCCGACATGAAGGCGATCGGCACGAAGATGACCACGAGCGAGAGCGTGGTGGCCATGACCGCGAGCCCGATCTCCTGCGTGCCCTGGATCGCCGCCTCGACCGGTCCCATGCCTTCTTCCTCCATCAGGCGGAAGATGTTCTCGAGCACGACGACGGCGTCGTCGATCACGATGCCGACCGAGAGGATGAGCGCGAGGAGCGTCAGGTTGTTCACCGTGAAGCCGAGCAGCTTGATCGCGGTGAAGGTCGAGATGATCGAGGTGGGGATCGCGACGGCCGCGATGAGGGTCGAGCGGATGTCGCCCATGAAGAGCATGGTCGAGAGTGCGACGAGCAGTGCGCCGAGGATCAGGTGGAACGTCGCTTCGTCGATGGACTTCCGGATGAACCGGCTCTGGTCCTTCACCACTTCGTAGCGGATGTCGGCGGGGATCACCGGCCGGAGATCTCCGAGCCGTTGCCTCACCCGGTCGATGACCTCGACCGTGTTGGAGCCCGACTGCTTGCGGACCTCGAGCGTGACCGCCGTCTGGTCGTCCAGGCTCGAGAAAGAGCGCGGCTCGACCGTGCCGTTCTCCACCGTGGCGATGTCGCTCAGGGTCACTGCGCGGTCGCCGAGGCGTCCCACGATGAGTTCGGGAAAATCTTCGACGCGCTCGATGCGGCCCATGGTGCGCAGCACGAGTTCGCGCGAGCCCTGGTCGATGCGTCCGCCCGGAACCTCGATGTTCTGGCCCTGCAGGGCGCGCCGCACCTGGGCGATCGAGAGGTTGTAGGCGTCGAGCTTGTCGGTGTCGACGTAGATCTGCACGGCGCGCTCGCGGCTGCCGATGATCGTGACCGAGCCGACGCCGCCGATCGTCTCGATGTCCTCCTTGATCTTCTTGCGGGCGATCTCGGTGAGTTCGCGCGGGTCGCGGAGGCCCGAGACCGCGATGCGCATGACCGGGGAAGCGTCGAGATCGAACTTCGCGACGACCGGCGGGTCCATGCCCTGCGGAAGCTTCGTCAGGATCGTCGCGACCTTGTCGCGCACGTCCTGCGCGGCCTGGGCGTTGTCGCGTTCCAGCGCGAACTGGACGAGGACCCGTGAGAAGCCCTCCTTCGTGGTCGAACTCAGTTCGTCGATGCCCTCGATCTGGTTGACGGCCTCCTCGAGCAGCTTGGTGACACGGGTCTCGACCTCCTCCACCGACGCTCCCTTGAGCGTCGCGGTGATGGTCGTGATCGGGAAGTCGACGTTGGGGAACAGGTCGACGCCGAGGGTCCGGTAGGACAGCGTCCCGAGGACGACGAAGAGCATGACCAGCATCGTCGCGAACACCGGCCGGCGGATGCAGACCTCGGCGAGTTTCATGAGGGACGCCCTTTCACGTTCGTCCCGCCGCGCCCCGCCTCGGGCTCGGCGGCACGCTCGGAGCCGGCCGCGGGAGCCGGCGCTCCCGCATCGGTTCCGACGCCGGCACCGGGGTCGGAACCGCCGGGCACGTCGGCGCGGACCACGACGCTCACGCCGTCGGACAGGCGGCCGAGACCGCTTGTCGCCACCCGGTCGCCGGCCGAGAGCCCTGAGGTGATTTCGACCCCGGTGCCGCGCCGCAGGCCGGGAGTGACCTGCTGGCCGCGCACGGTGCCGTCCTCGCCGATGACGAAGACGCGCGTCACGCCGGCAAAGTTGACCAACGCCTCGACCGGGATGACGAGTGCCTCGGTGTCGTTGCGCGTGAGGATGTCCGCCTTTGCGAAGAACCCGGTCTTGAGCCGACCTCCCGGGTTCGGGACGAGCGCCTCGACGGTGAGCGCGCGACTGGTCGTGTTCGAGGCGGGGCTGATTCGGGTGAGTTTCCCGCGCAGGATCTCGCCGGGGAAGGCCTCGACCGTGGCTCGGACCTCCTGTCCGACGGCGATGTCGGAGGCGTAGCGCTCCGGGACCTCGCCGCGCAGGCGCAGCGGGTCATCGGCGACCAGGACGAAGAGCGGGGTGCCGGTGCGGACGTAGTCGCCGACCTCTGCCTTGCGCTTGGCGATGCGCCCGTCGAAGGGCGCCCTGATGCGGGTGTGGTCGACCTGGATCGCGAGCACGTCGCGTCGCGCCCGCGCCACGCCGAGGTCGCTCGAGATCGCGTCGAATTCCTGCTGCGACATGACGCCGCGGCCGCGCAGCTGGTCGGCGCGCCTGGCGTCGTTCGTGCGCCGCGCGAGGCTCGCCTCGGCTTCCCGCAGCTTGGCGGAGATCTCGGCCGAATCCAAAGCGGCGAGGGTCTGCCCGCGGGCGACCTGGTCGCCGAGGTCGGCGTTGATTGCCGTCATTCGTCCCTCGATCTCGGCGGAGACCTCGGCCTCGGCGTAGGCGTTCAGGGTGCCGACGAAGTCGATCGTGCGCTCGACGCGCTTCTTCTCGACGACGTTGGCGGTCACGGCGACCGGCGCGGGCGTCGGCGTCGGCTTGGCCGCCGCCTCCTTCCCGGGAGCCTCGTCGTGGCGCCCGGCACAGCCGACGAGTGTCGCGAGCAGCAGCGTGGTCAACGCGGCACGTATCACGGCCGCCCCCCGCGCAAGGCGCCCACGGCGTGCAGCGCCGGGCGACGCTGCGAGGAGCGCGCACCGCGCACGCCGTCGAGGAACACGCCGACGAGATCACGGGCGACGTCCGCCGGCGCACGCTGCGGCAGCGACCCGCCGATCGCCGCGCGGACCATGCCGAGCAGTAATTCGGCGCCGAGGCGGGAATCGCCACAGCGCAAGCGCCCGCGCTTGCCCTCGCGCTCGAGGACGGCGGCGATCGCGTGGCGCGTCTCGTCGCGTCGTTGTTGCCAGCTCTCGGCGTCGGCCTGCGGCAGCCGGTGCTCGTAGCGCTGTACGAGGGCCAGTACCTGGCCGCGCCCCGCGAAGTAGTCGAGCACCCGCGTCACCGCGTCGGTGAGGATCTTCTCGATCGGGGCCTCCTCGGCGAAGACCCGGAGGAACTGCTCGTGGAACTCGTCGATGCCTCGGAACACGGTGGCGATGAAGAGTTCCTCCTTCGTCGGGAAGTAGCGGTAGAGCGTCCCCTTGCCGACGCCGGCCCGGGCCGAGACGTCGTCCATGAGGACCTGGTGGAAGTCGCGCTCCCCGAACTCGACCGAGGCGGCCGCGAGGATGGCCTCGCGCTTGTCGTCGCTCTTCTGGCGTCCGGGCATCGCAATTCACCCCGGCGCGCCCCAAAACGGAACTGACCGGTCAGTTCCGGATTAGCATCGAGCGGATACCGGTCAAGACCGTCGGCTTGCCACGCGGACGGGGGATGTTCCCCGGTCCGACCGGTCGCCGGCCGCGTTCAGGGCCGCGGGCGGGGGTTGAGGATGGCCAGGACGGCCCGGGCCCGGTCCGCCATCCGGAGCAGGCTCTCCTCGTCGGCGAAGTCCCGCAGGGCGGAAAACGGCACCCAGCGCAGATCGTTCGACTCGTCGCTGATCCGGAGATCCTGGCCCGCTTCGGCGACGAAGAGAAAGCGCAGATCGTGGTGGTCGTGGGCGGGCTCCGCGCCAAGCGCCGGGATCGCGTGGACGTCGAGGTCGAGGATCCCGACGGAGCCCGGGGGAGCCGGGTGCAATCGCTCGAGTCCGGACTCTTCGCGCGCCTCGCGCAGGGCGACCCGCAGCGGGTCGGGATCGCCGTCGGCATGGCCGCCCAGTTGGAGCCACCGCCCGAGCTTGCGGTGATGGGTGAGCAGCACCTGCTCGAAGTCGGCCGAAACCACCCAGGCGGAGCCGGTGACGTGGCCCGGAAGGCAGGTGCGTTCAAAGCAGTCAGACCGGCCGTGGACGAGGCTGCGGGTCCGCGCCACCACGGTGGCGTCGCCGGGGTGACGCTGCAAATAGGCGTCGAGCAGGTCGAGGACGGTCCGTCGATGCATGGTTTCGAGCTTGGCTGCGGCAGCGCCGCCGGGCAACCCCGGCACGCGCCGAAGGGGCAGCGCCCCGGCCGGAGTGCTAGCGGGAGCGTCATGCAGATCCATCGATCCGAGCACCCCGGGGGCGTCCGCCTGCTGCGGATCGAGCGTCCTCCGGCGAACGCGATCAACGGCGCCTTCTTCGAGGCGCTCCATGCCGAGGCCGTCGCTGCGGACGAGGACGAGTCGGTGCGTGCGCTCGTGGTGACCGGGAGCGGCCGTTTTTTCTCGGCGGGGCTGATCGCCGCGCGCGGCGAGGGCCGACCCACCGATGGCACGCTCGGCTCGCCGGGCGACGGGATCGTCCCGGGCGTCGTCGTGCGCCGAGCGCGGTGATCGGAACCGGGTCGCCACGCGCGGGGGGGCAGGTCGCGGTCCCGTTGCCGATCGGCCTCGTCGGCGCGGGCAAGCACGGGGCGCGCTATCTGGCGCACGCGCTGCACGACGTCCCGGGCCTGCGCGTCGCGGCGCTCTGCCGGCGCGACGCGGACGCGGGCCGGGCGCTCGCCGCGGAGACCGGAGCCCGCTTCCACGCCGACGTCGACGACCTCGTCGCGGACCCGGGCGTCCGGGCGGTCGTCGCGGTCGCACCGCCCTCGATGAACCCCGCGGTCGTCGAGGCCTGCGTGCGCGAGCGCAAGCCCCTGCTCATCGAGAAGCCGCTTGCGACGAACGCCGACCTGGCCTTTCGCCTGCGCGACCGGATCGAGGCGGCCGGCTTGCCCTGCCTCGTCGGCCAGACGCTGCGCCTCAACGGCGTGGTCGACCGCGTGCGCGAACTGCTGCCGCGCATCGGTGCCATCGGCCAGATCCTGCTGCAGCAGAGCTTCGAGCCGAGCCATCTCGACTGGCTCGACGACCCGGCGATCGCGGGTGGCGGCAACCTGCTGCATACCGGCGTCCACTCGTTCGACCTGTTGCGCTTCCTTACCGGTAGTGAGGCGATCGACTGCGCCTGCTTCGTCGAGCGCGTCGTCACCCGGCGCACCGAGGACAGCTTTTCCGCCGCGATCCGGCTCGGCCGCAGTGGTGGCGGCCCCGCGATCCTCGCCTCGGTCGCCGGCTCCCGGGCCACCGACGGTCGCAGCGGGGGCATCCGCGTGGTCGGAACCAACGCCCAGGTCGTCGCCGACCACGTCCACGGCGACGTCGCCTTGGTGCGCGGTCGCGCTCGCGAGATCCTGCCTGCGTCGCCCGACGTTCCGACGGTGCTCGCCCTGCTGCGGCTCTTCCCCGCCGTCGCCGAGGGCCGCCTCGCCTCGCCGATCACCGCCCGCGACGGGGCCGCGGCGGTGGCCATGGCCGATGCATGCTATCGCTCGGCGGAATCGGGGCGGCGCGTCGCCGTCCGAACGGAGTGAATCATGCCGCTCTACGTCATCCTCGGATTCGACGGACCCCACGGCGTCGAGCGCCGGCCCGCCGTTCGGCCCCGCCACCTCGAGCACCTGCGGCCGCTCGATGCCGCCGGCCGCATCCTCGTCGCCGGCCCGCTTTACGCCGACGACGGCAAGACGCCGCGCGGTAGCCTGGTCGTCTTCGAGGCGGCCGACCTCGACGCCGCCCGCGAACTCGCCGCCCGCGATCCCTACGTCGTGGAGGGAGTCTTCGACCGCTACGAAGTGCGGCCCTTCGCGCGCGTCTTCCCGGAAGCGAAGTGACGGCGCCCGCGGACGAGGCGCCGCATGCTCCCGGGCCCGAGCTGCAGTGGAGCGAGTCGTGCTCGTTCTGGCTCTACGACGCGTCGTCGTCGCTCGCCGGCTCGCTGCGCGTCGCCGTGCGGCCCAACGAGGGCATGATGGACGCGGGCCTGCACTTCTGGATTCCCGACGGGGGCTTCGTCGCCACGCGCCACGTCAAGGCCCAGTCGGGGAACACCGAGCGTCTCGAGGTCGGCGACGCGCGTCTCGAGATCGTGGAGCCGTTGCGCCGCTGGCACGTCCTGCACGACGGGCCGGCCCACTCGCTCGCGTCGGCGGCCGAGGCGGGCGACCGCGAGGCCTGGCACCGCTCCCGCGTCGAGCGGCTCATCGTCGACCTGGACTTCGAGGCGAGCCATGCGGCGATCGGCTTCGCGGAGACCGGCGCCGGGGTGCCGTCGCCGCGCGAGGGTTTCGAGCAGCCGGGCACGTGGAGCGGTTCGGTCTGGGTGTCGGGCGACGAGTACCGGGTGCACGGCGTCGGCGTTCGCGAGAGGAGTTGGGGTCTGCGCGACTGGCAGGCGGCACGTCTCGCACGCCGCTTCTCGTTCATCGTCGGCCCGGACCTCGCGGTGAGCGCGGTGCGCATCGAGGGCGAGGACGGCGTCGAGCTGCAACGCGGGTGGATCCTGCGCGACGGTCGCCTGGAGACGCTGCGCGCGGTGCGCGTCTCGACGGCCCTCGACCCTGCGACGATGCTGCCGCAGTCGGCACGTCTCGAACTCGAGGATGCCGAGGGTGGCGTGCACCTGGTAAAGGTCGATGTTCTCGCGTCCGCACCGATGCGCAGCGCGCGCAACCGCCGCCAGACGCTCATCTGCGAATCGCTTGCGCGTTTCGAGATGGACGGTCGCTCCGGCCACGGCATGGCGGAGCACCTGTTCCAGGTCGACGGACGGGGCGCCCCGCTCTCGCCGGTCGAGTAGTCCGGGGGCGAAGCTGCGGTCAGTCCGGCTTGCCGGCGCCGGCGCCCGGCGCGCCACCGTCCGCGCCCGGCGCCGTCTCGGGGGCGCCGGTTTTCGCGCTGCCGCCGCGGACTTCGTCCGTGGCGGCGAAGAAGCGTGCGGCGAGGGCGCGCGCGATGTGCGCGTTGGTCGCCGGGGTGGGGTGCCAATCGTCGGGAATCAGGTCGGCCGGCCCCTTGCCGGTCGGCAGGATCGAGGAGACCGGCAACACGTCGAGTCCGCGTTCGCTCAGCAACGCGGCCATGCGTTCGCCGCCGGCGGAGTTCGCGTCCCACATGATCGTCGTGAGCGGCGCACCCCAGCGCTCGCGGGCCAACGTCGCCGCGCGAGACAAGATGCGCACCCAGCGCTCCTCGTCGACCGGCGGATCGACCGGCCGATCCCGCCAGGGCGGCAGCCAGCGGCTGCCGAAAAGCGATTGGGCTCCCTTCACGAGCAGGGCCGGCCCGTGACCGAGAAAGGGTCCGCGCCAGGCGACGCCGTCGCCCTCGAGTTCGTAACGTGGTCCCTCGAGATCCCATGCCGCGAGGCCAGCGGCCCGGGCGGGATGGTGGTCCATCGCCGAGTAGAAGGCCCGCGCGACGCCGCGCGGCAGCCGCGCTGCAAGATGGTCGGTCTCGAGCATGCGCAACATCTGGTGTGCGCCGTGCCCGGAGTGGCCGGCGTTCACGACGTCGAACCGATGGCCGCTCGCTTCGGCAAACTGCCACGGCAGGCTCTGCTGGTCGTCGATGCCGTCGCCGAAGGTGTAGGAGCAGCCGAAGAACACCACGGCCGGGCGATCGGGATTCTCGGGCGCCACGCGGTTGCCGAAGCGGTCGATCGTGTAGGTCGCGTCGTAGACGGGCGCGCCGTCGACCCGCTTGACCGCGCGCACCCGCAAGCCGGGGGCGTAGATCGCGCCCAGGTCGGGGTCGACCACCCAGGGGTGGATGCGCCGCGCGCTGCCGTCGGTCGTGAAGAAGACCGTCGGTCCGCGGTCGCCGCGCAGGGCCGCGAAGAGCAGCAGGCCGGCCACGGTGACCCCGGCGCCGGCACAGGCGAGTCCGGCGCGCCGCCATGCGGCGGAGCGTGCCGTGGCCGCCGTGCGGAGCAAGAGCGCCGCGACGGCGAGTGCGGCGAGCCCGCCGAACAGCATGAGCGACCAAGGGTCCGCCCTCATGCGGCGCCCCGATCGTGCCTCGGGAGGTCCAGAACAACCCGCGCGAGGCGGGTGCCGGGGAACCGTGCGCGGCGTCGCGACGGTCGGAAGTCGGGCATGTTCCGGGCTAGCACGCTCCGCCGGCGCCGAGAAGGCTCGGGCACCCGGAGACGAGGGGGGCGCTCGTGGCCTTGCTCGCGCCGGCGCGTGCGCATCAGGCCTGCGTCGTGCCGGTGCGCCGTTCGGCCGGGCCGCCGGCGCTCGGCTCGGCCGTCGCTTCGAGCCAGAAGAGTTGCTGGACCGGGATGCCGAGCGCCTGCGAGATGCGCAGCGCCGTGACCAGCGTGGGCTTCACCCGGCCGTTCTTGATCCGGTTCAGGTGGCCTTGGTCGAGCCTCGCCACCAGGGCCACCTCGCCCTCGGCGAGACCGCGGTCGTGCAGGACCCGGTTCAGGTGATTTCTGAGCTTCATGACGTCTCCTCCTCGGCCCGCGGCGCCGGAGCGCTCCGGCCGCGACATGCGGTCGGGCCCGGCGGTCGGTCGAGGCGCCCATCGATCACGGATCGCGTGCCCGGCGTCAGTCGGCGACGACTATTCGCGGGCTAGTCTGCGCAACGGAGCGCATCCGTGCGCGCATGCGGGCCAGCGCCGCGCGCAAGACATGCAGCCTCTCGATGCGTTCCATGGATGCAGTGCAGCCATGCATCGCGGCGCGTCGTGCAGAACAAAAAAAAGATTTGACCAGCTTCGCGCAGACCTGATAGGCGCCCCCCATGTTCCGCTACCTGGTGTTGGGGCTCTTGCGCGACGGCCAGCCGAAGCACGGCTACGCGATCAGGAGGGAGTACATCTCGCGCTCCGGCGTCGAGATCAATTCGGGAAGCTTCTACCGCGAACTTCAGCGTCTGGTCGACGATCGGCTGCTGCGGGTCGCCGACGGGCGCAGGGTCGACGATCGGCGAACACCGTACGCGATCCTCGACGCGGGCCGCAGCGTCTTCGATCGGTGGATCTGCTCCCGGCTCGGCGACCTGGAGGCGGGCGCCGACGACGAACTCGGCTCCCGCGCGGTCTTCCTCGCCCGAGCCGAACGCGCGCGCGTCCGGGCCGCTCTCTCCGAGTGGCAGGAGCAACTCTGGATCGCCGGGAAGATGCTCGAGCGCGAGCGCGTCACCGAGGCGAGCCTGGCGGCGACCGACGAGTTCCCCGCCCGCTCGCTCCTGGTCGCGCGGCGCATCAAGTACGTGGCCGTCGACCTCGAATTCGTCGCGGACACGGCGGCGCTCTACGATGCGTGGTGCGCGGCGAGAGATGCTCGCGAGTCGGGTTCGCCGGCCCCGGCCGCCGCCGAACCCGGCCCGGCGCCGGCGGTCGAGTCGTCCGTGGCGCACCCGACCTCGCCGGCGCCGCCCAAGCGCGCGCCCGCCGCGGCGACGCCGGCTGCGCCCAGCCGGGCGCGCGCGCGCCGGTCGCAGCCGTGATCGCGTCGCGCCCGTGGCTCGCCCGGCGCAACGCGACGGGCGCCGAGGATGCGGTGGTCGCCAGCGCCGTGGCCGCTGCGTCAGCCGCGGGCGCATGCCTCGCGATCCGACTCGAGGATGCGACCCGTGACTACGGCCGCGCGCCGTGCATCGTGCGGGCCCTCGACCGGATCTCGCTCGCCGTGCCGCGTGGGCAGTTCGTCTCGGTCCTCGGTCCGAGCGGCAGCGGCAAGAGCACGCTGCTGCGCCTGGTCGCGGGCGTGGACGCGGCGACCGCAGGCAGCGTGCGCCTCTTCGGCCGGGAACTCGGCGATCTCACCGAAGCCGAGTGCTGCGACCATCGCTTGCGGCGCGTCGGACAGGTCTTCCAGTCGTGCGCCCTGCTCCCCGGGATCGACGTCCGCGAGAACGTCGCCTTGCCGCTGGGCTTTCTCGGTATCGGCTCGACCGAGGCCCGCCTGATGGCCGAGCACGTGCTCGAACGGGTCGGCATCGCGCGACGAGTCCGGCAGCGCGAACCCGCCGCGCTCTCCGGTGGCGAGCGTCAGCGCGTGGCGATCGCCCGGGCGCTGGTCGCCGGGCCGTCGCTCCTGCTGGCCGACGAACCCACCGGTCGTCTCGACTCTCGGTCCGCGACCGAGATCCTCGATCTCCTGGCCGCGCTCGCCGCCGAGCGGGAACTCACCGTCGTCCTCGCTACGCACGCCGCGGCCGTGGCGACGCGCGGTCAGCGCACCGTCGTGCTGTGCGACGGCCGCGTGGTGCACGACGTCATGGCCGAGCCGAGGCGAGCGGTGGTGCGGTCGCTGCGTCCGGCGACCGGCTGACACGGGCTCGGAGCAAGCCGATGTCGATCCACTTCGCCGTCATGGCCCTGCTCGCGAGTCGCCCGACGCACGGCTACGCCGCGAACCGCGCGCTCGAGGATCGCTTCGGTGATCTCTTCGACTTCAATCACGGTCGCGTCTATCAGGTGCTCCGGGCTCTCGAAGCGAATGGCTGGGTGGTGGTCGGCGACGAGCGGCGAGAGGGGCGGCGTCCCGCCCGACGCGTCTACGTGCCGAGCCCGCTCGGTGTCGCAGCACTCGAAGCCTGGTTGCAGGGCGGAGCCGTGCGCGGCGAGCCGCTCTCCGAGGAGTTCTTCCTGCGCATCCTCGTCGGACGCGAACGCGGTCTCGACGTGCGCGGCTGGGTCGAGGCGGAGCGCAAGCGGCTCGTCGGGCTGCTGCGACTCGCCGGCGACCCCGAGACGAACCGCGAACCGGAGCCGACGCCGGGCGTTTCGGAACTCGCGGCGCGGTGGCGACTGCTTCGCTCCCGCGCCGACCTCGCCACGGTCGACGAGTGCCTGCGCGCCCTCTCCGCGAACCCGTCGCGATGACGCGCGCGGTGCTTGGCCGGTCCGCCTACTGCATCACGCCCGGCATCTGCAGGCTGAAGCGCGGGATCTCGGCCTGGAAGATGCGCCCGTCGGCTTCGTGCATCTCGTAGGTGCCTTCCATCGTGCCCACAGGGGTCGCAAGCACGGAGCCACTCGTGTAGCGGTGCGACTCGCCCGGAGCCAGGACTGGCTGCTCCCCGACGACGCCCGGTCCCTCCACCTCCTCGACCTTGCCGTTGCCGTCGGTGATGATCCAGTGCCGGCGCTTCAACTGCACCCGGGTCGACCCCTCGTTGGCGATCGTGATGAAATAGGCAAATGCGTAGCGATCCTCGTCCGCCGCCGAGTGCTCTTGGAGAAAACGCGACTCGACGGTGACGCGGACTCCCTCTGTGATCGCCGTGAACATCGGGTCAATCGGTAAGAAAGCCCGGCCCGCGGGTCAATGGGTGGCCGCGCGGGCGGGAGCACCCATGTCGACCGCCGGCCCGGCGACCGGGGCGCCCTGCGTCCAGTCGCAGCGCCAGCCGGGGAAGGCGAAGGCCGGGTAGGGATCCGGAGCGATCCACTCCGGGGACTCGAAAACCACGGCGAACTGGCGGTCGGAACCGATGCGCCCGAGCCGGAAGGTCTTGAAGAGATGGTGCGTCTTGGGATCGACCTTGGTGCGGCCGCCCGGTCCGTCGAACTCGGTGCCCGCGGCGAGAGCCGCGAGGACGGCCGCCGGGGCGGCGGTTCCGGCCTTCCGGACGCCGATCTCCCACAACTTCACTTGGACGTAGGCCGCCTCCATCGGGTCGTCGGTCACCCGGTCGAAGCCGAACTCATGCTGGAAGTCGTCGACGAACTCGTGGTTCGCCGGGGTATCGATCGACTGGAAGTAGCTGGCTGCCGCGTAGTGGCCCTCGACCGTCGACGGCAGGAGAGCACGCAATTCGTTCTCGCCGACGCTCGTCGCGACGACCGGGGTCTCCGCCGCCCGCACGCCTTGGCGGGCGAGTTCGTTGTAGAAGTCGATGTTCGAGCCGCCGTTGATCGTGCTCAGGACCAGATCGGGCGAGGCGGCACGCAGCGTCTCGACGACCGGGCGGAAGTCCTTGTGTCCGAGGGGCACGTAGTTCTCGCCCACGACCTCCACGCCCTTCGCGGCGAGATACTTTCGCGCGATGAAGTTCGCGGTGCGGGGGTAGACGTAGTCCGACCCGAGGAGGTAGATGCGCCGCTTGCTGCCGCCCGCGGGCGAGAGGAACCAGTCGAGGGCCGGCAGGATCTGCTGGTTTGGCGTCGGTCCGGTGTAGACGATGTCGGGCGAGCACTCGTTGCCCTCGTACTGCACCGGGTAGAAGAGCAGTCCCTTGGCCGCGGCGATCACGGGTTCCATCGCCTTGCGGCTGTCGGACGTCCAGCCGCCGAAGAGCGCCACCACGCCGTCCTTCTCGAATAATTGGCGGGCGCGGCGCGGGAAGACGTCGGCGCGCGAGCGCCCGTCCTCGATCACGGCCTCGACGGGGTGGCCGTCGATGCCGCCCTTGGCCTCGATCTCCAGGAGCGCCAGTTGCTCCGCGTCGCGCAGCGGGGTCTCGCTCATCGCCATCGTTCCGGTTTGCGAGTGCAGAAGTCCGACCTTGATCGGCGAGACCTGCGGCGTCTTGGCGAAGGGATGCGGAAGGGAGAGTGCGTCGCAGCCAGCGGTCCCGACCACGACCGCCATCGCGATGCACAGGGCGGCCGCCCCGGAACGGCGGGCGCCCGGCGTCGCCTCCTGTCGGAGCCAGCGGACCATGGTCAATCCTCCATCAACTCGGCGAGGATCGGCTCGAAGGGGGCCGCGGAGATGCTGACCGCGCCCCGGAACGGGTTGTCCATGTCGGCGATCAGGAAGACCATGGCACCCACGAACGCCGCGAGGATCCCGCCGAGGAAGAGGTGGGAAAGCAGGCTCATGTCGAAGAGCCAGATCAGGACCAGGTTGATC
Source organism: Klebsiella pneumoniae (assembly GCA_945872365.1). Taxonomy (GTDB): domain Bacteria; phylum Desulfobacterota; class Binatia; order UBA12015; family UBA12015; genus REEB422. The sequence continues at coordinate 113,629 of CAMBZJ010000005.1, read as the reverse complement.
ACCGCGCCGAAGAGCACCACGTACCACATCGTCGAGGGAATGCTCGTGCCGATCGCCTGCAGGCGCATCCGGCGCGCCTCGTAGTAGACGTTGAACTGCCGCAGCGTCTCGGCGTGCATGAGTTCCTCGCCGGTCGTGCTCGGCTGGAAGCGCAACAGGTTCTCCTGGAAGGCCGTCATGCGGACGTCGCCGCCCCGGGGGATGAGTCCCCTGCGCTGCTGGGGCCAGGCCTCCTTCACCAGGTAGCGGGTGTGGTCGCGCAGAATCCAGATGAGGTTCTGGCGTTCCGGCTCGGGATAGGCGGCGATGTCCTCCTTGAGCGCCGCCAGCGCGGACGCCTCCTTGGCGACGATGCCCTGAGTCGTTCCGTAGCCCTGGTAGGCGGCGACCGCGAGCAGGCCGAGGAGCAGGCCGTAGAAGACTCCGAACAGGGAGAGTATGTAGCCGACGATGTCGTTCAGCCCCGCGCGGCCGCCGAGCAGCGGGCGCAGGATCGGTCGCAGGAAGATCGCTCCGAACCAGCTGAAGAGGATGAACGCGGACGAGGTCAGCGCCGCGAACTCCCAGGTCGGGATGTCGAAGATCCAATCCATGGCCCTCCGTCGTAGCCGATTCCGGTGCCGGGGGGAACCCGCGCCCCGGTGGACGGGCTAAACCGCACCGGGCCGCGCGGCGTTTGCGGCGCGCCGCGCCGCGAGGGTATCGAAGGGCGGATTCCGGACCAGGAGCGCACGTCCATGCCCGACGACTACAAGGCCCCGCTGCCCCAGCCGACGCCCGACTCGAAGCCGTTCTGGGAGGCTGCGCGGCGCCACGAGTTGCGCATCCAGCGCTGTCGAGCCTGCTCGACGGCTTTCTTCTACCCGCGCAACGTCTGCCCGGAGTGCCTTTCGGGCGACCTCGACTGGTTCACGGCGAGCGGCCGCGGCCGACTGCACACCTTCTCGATCGTGTACCGGGGCCTGAAGGTGACGCCGCTGCCGACGCCCTATGTCCTCGCGGTGGTCGAACTCGAGGAAGGGCCGCGGCTCATGACGAATCTGGTCGGCATCCAGGCCGACCCCGAGCAGGTGCGCTGCGAGATGCCGGTGGTCGTCGAATGGGCGGACGTGACCTCCGAGGTGACGCTGCCGCGCTTCCGGCCGGCCTGAGCCCGGCCTCGAGCGCCGCCCCGATCCCGCAGGAAGACAGGAAGGACGACCATGGCCAGGGAACGACTTCACGCCCAGCGCGGGCGTATCGCGATCGTCGGTGCGGCGGAATCCGACGAGGTCGGCAAGCTGCCGGACAAGTCGGCGCTCATGCTGCACGCCGAGGCGGCGCGCAACGCGCTCGCCGACGCCGGGCTCTCGGTGAAGGACGTCGACGCGGTGCTCTCGACCGGGCGCCAGACGGCCAACGACGTGCCGGAATACCTCGGCATCCGGCCGCGCTACCTCGACAACACCCAGATGGGAGGCTGCTCGTTCATCGCCCACCTGCAGCATGCTCTCGGCGTCATCGAGGCCGGGGTCGCCGAGGTCGTGCTCATCACCCACGGCGAGAGCGGGGCGTCCCGGGTCGGCATGGGCGGCGGCGACCGCTTCGCGCCCGACACGCCGCCCGGCCAGTACGAGATGCCCTACGGCATCGGCGGTCCCGCGACGCGCTACGCCCTCGCGGCGACCCGCCACATGCACGAGTTCGGCACGACCCGGGAGCAGATCGCGGAAGTGGCGGTCGCGACGCGCAAGTGGGCGTCGCTCAACCCGCGCGCGATGATGCGCGACCCGATCACGGTCGCCGACGTGCTCGCCTCGAAGCCGATCGCCTGGCCGATGAACCTGCTCGACTGCTGCCTGGTCACCGACGGCGGCGGCGCACTCGTGGTCACCTCGACCGCGCGCGCGAAGGACCTGCGCAGCAAGCCGGTCTTCGTGCTCGGCACCGGCGAGGCGACCTGCCACTCGATCATCTCGCAGATGCCCCGCTTCCACGCCTGGGACGCGGCCATCCTGGCCGGCGAGCGCGCCTGGGAGATGTCGGGTGCGCGGCCTGCGGATGTGGACCTCGCGATGCTCTATGACGCCTTCACCATCGTGCCGATCCTCGCCCTCGAGGCGCTCGGCTTCTGCAAGCCGGGGGAGGGCGGCGGCTTCGTCGCCGACGGCCGCACGGCCCCGGGCGGTGCCCTGCCGATGAACACCAACGGTGGCGGCCTCTCCTACACCCACACCGGCATGTACGGGATGTTCCTGCTGGTCGAGGCGGTCCGCCAGTTGCGCGGGCAATGCGGTGCGCGCCAGGTGCCGGGGGCGAAGACCGCCGTCTGTCACGGTACCGGAGGCATCCTCGCCGCCTCGGCGACGGCGGTCCTTTCGACCGAGGTCTGACGGTCCGGTCCCGGAGCCGACGGCGAACCCGTGGAAGCGTGGGCCTGGCCGGCCCGATGCCGGGGCAGCTGCGGTTCGTGCCGCCCACCATCGGCCTGCGTTCCTTCGGATATGGAATCGGGTCAGGACGAGCCCGCAGGCGGGCCGCAGGGCTTGTTTTGCCACGATTCCGGGGACAGGTCGCCGCCGGCGCCGCTACGGTTTCGCTTGCAGACCCCGGTTGCTCATGGCAGACCTTGGGGTCGCGCTCCCGGGTCTACCCGGGACGTGAAAGCAACCGAGAGTCTCGTTTCGGATGATTCAGGGCGGGATGCTCCCCGGCTGTTCGGGGGGTGAGAGTGCCTCGGTTGGCGCCTGCCCCGCAGACCTGGATCGAACGCGAATAGGGGGAAGAAAATGGCGAATGACCTGCTTGGGACGATCGGGGAGTACCTGACGCCCGACCTCATGGGGAAGATTGGCTCGATCGTCGGCGAGAGCCCGGCGGTCGCGGAGAAGGGGCTCAGCAGTGCGATCCCGGCCGTGCTCTCGGGCCTGATGAACATGGGTTCGACGGCAAGCGGTGCATCCACCCTGCTGAACCTTCTGAGCGGCTACATGTCCGGCAATCTCGGCGGCAGCCTGCTGTCGAGCCTGCCCTCGCTGCTCGGCGGTGGCCAGTCCACGACCTCGCTGCTCGGCACGGGTGCCGAACTGGTCTCCAAGATCTTCGGCAACAAGACCCCGACGGTCGCCGAGCAGATCGCCAAGGCCACGGGCCTCGGCGGCAGTTCCGCGACGAGCCTGCTGAGCCTCGCGGCTCCGCTCGTTCTCTCGGTCCTCGGCAAGGAGCAGAAGAGCCGCGGCCTGAACGCGGCGAGCCTCGCGAGCCTGCTGCTCGGGCAGAAGGACGCGATCACCCGTCTCGCGCCCGCCGGTCTGGCGAGCATCCTCGGCAGCGTGGCCCCTCAGCAGCCTGAGCGCGACCCGGTGCGCACCACGCGCGTCGAGCCCGCGCGTGCACCCGTCGCGCCGAAGCCGGCTTCGCCCCTGCGCTGGCTGATCCCGCTGCTCGGCCTGCTCGGCCTCGGCAGCTTGTTCGCGTCGCGCGGCTGCGGCGAGGCCGAGCGTCGACCGGAGCCCGCCAAGGTGGCCCCGGCGGCTCCCGTCCGCACGGCGGCTCCCGCAGCAGCTGTACCGGCGGCCCCGGTCGCGGCGGCCCCGGTCGCCAACGACATACTCGCCAGCATCGCCCTGCCGGGTGGCGCGGCGATCAAGGTCAAGCCGGGCGGCTTCCGCTTCAACCTCGCGAAGTACCTCGCGAACGCGGGCGATACCGTCGTGCCGCGCACCTTCGTGTTCGACGACCTGAACTTCGACTCGGCGTCGACGAACCTGACGCCCGATTCGGTCAACACGCTGGGTGATCTGGTGGCGATCATGAAGGCGTACCCGTCGGCCCAGTTCCGGCTCGACGGCCACACCGACAGCACCGGTGACGCCGGTGCGAACAAGACGCTCTCGCAGCAGCGCGCAGACGCCGTGAAGTCGCGCATGGTCGCGTCCGGCATCGACGCGGCACGCATCGCCACCGGCGGCTGGGGCCAGGAGAAGCCGATCGCCTCGAACGACAGCGAGGACGGCAAGGCGAAGAACCGCCGCACCGAACTCGTCGTCACGGCGAAGTGATCCGGCGCCCGGCGGCGGCCTTTCCGGCCGCCGTCGGGGCGTCCCCGCTCCACCCGAGGGGCACCGCCGGTCGTCCGGCGGTGCCCCTCTTCGTTTGCCGCCTCGGCCCCGCCGCACGACTGTGCTAGGCAGCCGGGATTGCGGAGTCTCGCGGAATCCCTGGAGATGACATGGCGGACTACCTGATCTCGTTTTTCTTCCTCTCGACTTTCGCCGCCGCGGTGGCGGCCGGAGTCACGGCCTTCTGGCGCTCGATCGAGGAACGCCAGGCGGTGCAGGCCGCGTCGGTTGCGGCCACGCGACGTGCGGAGGCGGCGTGGAAGCCCTACGCAGGCTTCGCCCGAACCACCATCGCGGCGGCGGACCTGCGCGAGGCGGGCTGGTCGGAGGCGCACATCCGCAGCTTCCTCGACGAGAAATTCCCCTCTCGCAAGGAGATCAAACTCGAAGAACTGCGCCCGCACATGGACGACGTCCTGGTGCGCGACGTCCTCGACTACCGGCGCACGCGCTTCGATGCGGCGGAGCGCTACCAGCCGATCCGCCACACCTGGGTGAGCGTCGATCAGCTCGAGCGCGAAAAGGCCCTGCCACACGAGTTGCGCCCCCTGGTCTGCGAGCGCGAGCGGCAGAGCGGGCGGCTCATCCTGGCCGGCGACCTGATCCCCTTCGTCGGCCGTCCGATCGTGCGCGACCTGCTCGAGAAGCGCCTCGCGGAGTGCGGGGCGAAGCCGCTCGAGCACTGAGCGTCGCGGCGCCCCGGTGCGCTGCGGACTCGTGCTAGGGCTCGGCTCCGGCCGCGACGGCTGCCGTCGCCTCCCGCCGGGAGGCCGGTTCGACCGTCACCCGTGCCACGCCGCGCGGATCCATGCCGATCGCGCGTGCGGCGGCCGGGCTCAGGTCGATGATCCGCCCCCGGGCGAGTTTTCCGCGGTCGTTCACGCGGACCGGTACGCTGCGCCCGTTGGCGAGATTCGTCACGCGTACCCTCGTGCCGAACGCAAGCGTGCGGTGCGCTGCGGTGAGGCGGGCGGGATCGTAGCGCTCGCCGCTCGCGGTTCTGCGGCCATCGAAGCGCGCGGCATAGGCGGAGGCCTGTCCCGACTCAGCCGCGGCGCGATGCGCCGGGGCGACGGCGATGAGGACGGCGATCGCGGCGACGACGAGAGGAACACGCGATGCTCTCGGGGCGGTTCGTCGCGCGGTGGCCCCTCTCCTCGCGCGCCGCGGAACGATCAGAACTTCCACGCGATCCCGACGATCGGCCCGCTCAGGGTCTGCTGCAACTGCACGGTTCGAGCGTTCTTCGAGGAGGTCTCGAAGTCGAAGTCGTAGACCTTGTAGCCGAGCAGTAGGTCGGTTCTCGCACTGCCGAGCATGCCGAGGTAGATGTCGAAGACGCCGACGAGCTCCCAAGCGAGTTGCGAACCCGCGCCGAAGCCGCCGATGTCCCCACGGAAGTAGGCTGAGACTCGATCGGTGAGCCCGACGTTGAACGAGGTGCCGACGACCGGGTCGATCCAGTTCTGCTGCGTGTCCCTCGATACCCCGCGATCCGGCCTGTCGAGGTAGGTCGAGAGCTTCGAGTAGACCTGGTTCCAGCGGAAACCCGCGTCGAGGTTCGCCGTCACATGGCCGGGACCCTGCGGCGGTCCGAGGTCCAGCAACTGCCAGTAGAGAGCGAAGTAGAGCGTGAGCGTGTCGCTGCGAATCTTGATCGGATTGCGGCCGACGTCGCGGAACTTCTCCTCGGTCCGAACGGTCGAGCCGGTGAAGTCCACGAATGCGCCGAGCGGTCCCTTCTGGACCTGGAAGTAGCCCATGGCGGCGAATAGGTCGCCCTGGCCGAGGAGATCGAAGAGCTTGTCGTAGCCGACGTCGAGATTCGCACTCAGGTCGCCGATGCTGGTCCGCCCTTGGACCGTCGAGAGCCAGATATAGGGCGCCACGGTGAACTGCCAGCGGTCCTCGCGGATGTGCCTGAGGAAGTCGGGCTCCCCTTCGTCGCGGGTTGCCGGTGCGCTCCGCTCGACCGCCCCGCCCGCCGCGGCCGAACCCGCGGCAAGGCCCGGCGGCGGCGCCATGCCGGGCGATTGCGCCAGGGCCTCGCCGGCCGAGGCGAGCGAGCAGGCGAGTGCCGCGACGAGTGCCGCGCCATGCAGGACGGCCGAAGGCCGAAGGATTCGGGTGATTCCCATGTCGCTTCCCCTCCCGGACGGCCCGGCGGGGCGCCCGCGTCGGCCCCGAGGTTAGGCCGGCCCGGTGAGGGAAGCAATGGCGGGGAGCACCCTCGCGAGGTGAGCGACTAGTCCGTCGTGGTCGTCCGAGGCGTGTCCGGTCGTCGCGTGGTAGCGGAGTCGCCAGCCGACGGGCGCACGGGTGCCCGGGGCCGCACCCCGCCATGTCCGAAGGTTCCCCAGCCGACTATCTCAACGCCGATCACGTCGAGGCCGACTTGGCGCGTCATTCGGCCCGCGGCAGCGCCGTCTCGGTCGCGACGCAGGTCGTACGGTTCCTCCTCAGCGTCGCCTCGACCATGGTCCTCGCCCGGTTGCTCGACGCCCGAGACTTCGGGCTTCTCGCGGTAGCCTTCGCCAGCATCGGGGTCTTCGGCCTCATCAAGGACGCGGGCTTCGCCTCGGCGACCGTGCAGCAGGCGGCGATCGACCATCGCCAGGTGAGCACGCTCTTCTGGGCCAGCGCCGGTCTGTCGGCGGTGGTGAGCCTGCTGATCGCCGGACTCGCCCCGTTGCTGGGCTGGTTCTACGGCGATCCGCGCGTGGTGACCGTCGTGCTGGCCCTGGCCGCCGTGCCGTTCATCGACGGACTCGGCATGCAGCATATGGCGATCTTGAGCCGACGCATGGAGTTTCCCCTGCTCTCGGCGATCGACGCCGCCTCGATGCTCGCCGCCTTCGCCACCGCCGTGACGATTGCCTGGCGGGGCGGCGGCTACTGGGCGCTCGTCGGCCAGGAGATCGCGGGGGCGGTCGTCGGCACGCTGCTTCTGTGGATACTCTGCGGCTGGCGCCCCGGTCGGCCCTCGCGTGCGGCCGGCATCGGTCGAATGGTGCGCTTCGGCCTCAACGTGAGCGCGGTGCGCATCGTCACCCACCTGACGAACAACCTCGATACCGTGTTCGTCGGGCGCTTCACCGGAGTCGGGCCTGCCGGACTCTACGATCGCGCGTTCCGCCTGCTCACCCTGCCGTTCCAGTTGCTGACCGGCCCGCTCGGCTCCGTCGCGGTGCCGGCCTTGAGTCGCCTCCAGGGAGATTCGCAGCGCTACCGGGACTTCTACCGCGCCTGGACGCGCCTCGTCTTCGCCTTCAGCATGCCGCTCGTCGTCTTCCTGTTCGTCGACGCGAAGGCCGCGATCATCGCGATCCTGGGGGCGCGCTGGGCCGGCATGGTGCCGCTGTACCGGGCGCTCGCCCCGGCCGCGTTCATCGGCCGCACCGGCTTCGTCGCCGGCTGGATCTACACCTCGACGGGCCGCTCCGACCGCCACCTGCGCTGGGTCGCGATGGTATTCCCGGCGATGCTGCTCGGCTACGCGATCGGCGTGCGCTGGGGCGCCCTCGGCGTCGCGCTGGCCCACAGCATCGTGTCCTGTCTCAGCTGGTATCCGGGGATCGTCTATTGCTGTCGCACGGCGCCGGTGCGGCCCCGCGACGTCGTCGAGCAGATGATCCTCCCCGGCGTACTGTCGATCGCGGCCGGCCTGATTCTCCACGGCCTCGTCCGGTTGGGTCTCCCCGCCGTCCGGCCGCTCACGCTGAACCTGGTGCTGCACGCGCTGCTCTACGGACTGGTCTACCTCGGCCTCTGGGCCACCTTCCCGTCTGGTCGCCGCATGCTGCGCGAGTTCCTCTCGCAACTGGCCCTGCTGCGTCGGCGCGGCGAGGGACCGGTGGAGGTCGAGGGACCGGCGGAAGTAGCGACGAGCCCGCGCACCGCCGTGCGGTCCGCTTCGGTTGACAGCGGGGCGATAGACGGGCAGCCCGCCCCGGAATTCCGGCGCAGCGACGACCGGGGGCCGACCTGAGACAGGCCGGTCGCTAGGAGACTCTACTCGCGTTCTTCGCCGGGTTCAGTTGAACGTGCCGCCTTCGGGCCCGAAGACGATCGTGGAGCCGTTCGCCCGGTTGCCGGTCTCGTCGAGGTTGCCGGGGGCGATGTCGAACGCGACCCCGCCATTCATTTCAGACCGATTCGTATCGAGCCCGGAACCGCCCAGTGTGAACCGGAAGCCGGTCCCGAGGTTCGAGGTCGCGGAATTGGCCTTGAACTTGATCGTGGCGTTGTTCACGAGGAAGCCGCCGCCGGCGTTGGCTTCGGCCGTGCACTGGTAGACGGACGTGCCGCTACCGTTCACGACGAAGCCGTAGCCTGAATTGCCGCTTTCCTTGAGGGCTCCGCTCTGGATCCCGTCCACCCGAGTGTCGGCGCCGTCGATGCGGAGTCCGTCGAGACCGCTCAACTCGATGCTCGAGCCCAGGATTTCTCCGCCGTTGCCGAGGAGCCGGATGCCGTAGCCACCGTTGCTCTTCACCGAGACGTTGTTGATGCTGAAGCCGTTGGCGCTCAGCCGAAAGCCGTCGCCTTGGTTGGAGCGGACGCTCAATTGCTCGAATGTGTTGCCGGTGCCCGCTCCCTGGTCTGCGACGCCCGTCAGGAAGCGCTGCACGAGGCCGCGCTCGACCGACACGCCCCTTGCTCCGCTCTTCAGCAGGATGCCGGTGCCCGTGCGATCGGCCACCTTGGCGGGGCCGCTCACGCGGAAGCTCTTGCCGAGGTTCACCGAAACGTTCGAGGCGCTGATCACGATCCCGTTCACCTTGCCGGCGTCCTGGCAGTTCAGGTCGCTCTGCAACTCGAGGTCGTCGTCGTCGCCGAAGAAGGCCGCGTCGAGTTCGTCGCCGCAGCGGATCTCCTTCAGGGTGCCGCTCGGGTTCAGCTCGACGATCGCGGTCGTCGGGACGGGGTTGATCGCGATGCGGTAGCGGCAGGAGGAGTTGTAGACCTGCACGTCGAGTTGTTCCGTCACCTTGTCGAGGTAGGGTTGGAATGCCGCGAGCAGGTCGTCGACCGTCGCGGTGCCGAGCGGCCACCCGACCTCTTCGAGCGCCGTCGGCGTGCAGCGGGCGGCTAGGGTCTCGGAGAGGCGCTGGCGTGCCCGGACGACGCAGTCGAGGGTCTTCTCCTTCATCACGTCGCCGGTGTCGGGCGCGATGCAGACTTCGCCGCCGCTCTTCGTCAGAGAGACCTCGCATTTTGAGACGCACTGCTGGATCTGGCTCGTGATGCGGGAGAACTGGGTGTTGATCGAGCGAACGCAGGACTCGGCGTCCTTGGAGATTGGGAGGACGGGTCGCGGGTGGCCCGGGGTGGGCTTGACCCACAGCCCATTCACCAGATTCGCGAGCGTGGTCATGAGCGAAGTGTCGCCCGTGGTCAGGGCTGCGTAAAGATCGAGCGGGACGACTTTCGAGAGCGCACAGACCTGCACGAACGCGCTCGTGGTGCACTTGTTGAACTGGGTGACCAGCTTGTCGGCCGCGGCCTTGACCTGATCCACGGTGTCGCGGTCGTCTGCGCAGTCGATCTTCGTCGCGAGCGAGAGGTTGCCCCCCTTGCAGCGACCGACCGCGGCGACATAGGTGGCGGTGAAGCCCTGGATGGCCTCGCTGATACGCTTCACGCAGGCACCTTGGTCGCCTGCCTCGGACGCGGCCGCCGGGTTGGCTGGAATGAGGGCCGCCAGCACCAGTAACGCCGGGATCGACCGAAGCCTTCGAATTTTCATGGTTTGCACTTCTCCGCCGCGCGTCCGAGGGGCTCCGCTCGGGAGCACCGGTCGCAGCCCTGCGAGACTATCACGGGCTCCCGAGCCCCGACAATCGAGAAAATGCAGCCGGCGGCGGCCGTAGCTAGGCCGGGCGACCGGTCGCGGTGCGCACCTCGCGGGCCAGCCCCGTCAGCGCTTCGAGTGCCCGGGCCAACCGGGGGCCATGCCAGAAGGGCAGGGTGCCGTCGATCGTCCGGATCCCCCCGGCCCGGGCGGCGGTGGTCGCGGCGAGCGGCCCTTCGCGCAGGGTCCGCACGTCCGCCTCGCCGAACCGGTAGGGCTCGTCGGGGAGCAGCACGACCTCCGGATCGCGCGCCGCGAGGTCCCCGAGTTCCAGGCGCGGGTAGCGCCCGGCGGCCTCGCCAAAAAGGTTCGCGATGCCCGCTTGCGCCAGCAGGTCGTGGACGTAGGTGTCCGCCGAAGCGGTCATCCAGGGATCCTTCCAGACCGCGACGAAGCCGCGCAGCGGCCGGTCGGCGCGCGCGCTTTCGGCCTCGGCGGCTTCGCGAGCGCGGTCGATCGGGTCGAGGATTGCCGCGGTCGCGTCGGGCGTGGCGCCGAGATCGGCGAGCCAGCGGATCTGCGCCACGGCCTCCGCGACCCCGCGCGGGAAGTCCACCCAGACCCGGATGCCGCGCTCGCGCAGGCGGCTCACGTCGGCGGCGCGGTTCTCTTCCAGGTTTGCCAGGACGAGGTCGGGGCGGAGTGCTGCGATCGCGTCGAGGTCGGGGTTCTTGGTGCCCCGCACCCGCGGCAGCCGGGCCAGCGCGTTGGCCGGGTGGATGCACCAGTCGGTCACGCCGACCAGGCGATCGCCGAGACCGAGTGCACAGAGCGTTTCGGTGACGCTCGGCACGAGCGACACGACGGCCCGCGGCTCGCGTGGCACCCGCACCGAGACTCCCGAGGCGTCGGTCGCTTTCGCGAGGGACATCGACATGACGGCCCCGCGATAGCCCCGCGGGCGCGCCTCGTCCACCCCTCCCGCATGGAGAAGAGCTTGCTTGACCCGCGGTCGGCAGGGGACGAGTCTCCGCGCGTGGATGTTCGACTTCCGCCCCTGGCGCGGCGCCTGCTCGACCGCGCCGGGCCGGGGGCGCTCGCGGTGCGTGCCCCGGGCCGGGTGAATCTGATCGGCGAGCACACCGACTACAACGAGGGTTTCGTCCTCCCGGTGGCGCTCGACCGCGCCACCTGGGTCGCGGCCGTGCCCCGCAGCGACCGCAAGCTCGTCGTGCAATCCGAGGACCTCGTCGAGACGGTCGCACTGGATCTCGACGAGGTCGACCCGGCGCCGCGCGGCGACTGGAGCGACCATCCGCAGGGTATCGCGCGTGCGCTGCTCGCCGCCGGACTGCCGCTGCGCGGGGCGAACCTGCGGGTCGCGAGCGAGGTCCCGATCGGCGCCGGGTTGAGTTCCTCGGCAGCACTGCTCGTCGCCGTCGGCCGGGCACTCCTGGCGCTCGCCGGCGCAGCCCTCGATCCGGTCGAACTCGCCCTGCTTTGCCGGGACGCCGAGAACCGCTTCGTCGGTACGCGCAGCGGCGTCATGGACCCGATGGCCTCGCTGCTCTGCGAACGCGGCTGCGCCCTGCTTCTCGATTGCCGCTCGCTGGGCCACCGCGCCGTGCGCCTGCCCCCGGGGCTGAGCCTCGTCGTGGTCGACAGCGGCGTGCGCCATCGCCTCGCGGACGGCGAGTACAATCGGCGTCGCCGGGAGTGCGAGCAGGGCGTGGCGGCGCTCGCACGCGATCGCCCTGGCCCGGCCTCCCTGCGCGACGTCAGCCCCGGGGAACTCGCCGCGGCGCGCGATCGCCTCGACCCGGTCGCCTGGCGGCGCTGCTGCCATGTCGTCGACGAGAATCGCCGCGTCCTCGAGTGCGTCGTCGCCCTCGAAGCGCTCGACCTCGACCGCGTCGCCGACCTCATGGCGCGCTCGCACGCGAGCCTACGCGACGACTTCGAGGTGAGTTGCCCGGAACTCGACCTGCTGGTCGCGGCCGCGACCGATCTGCCCGGCGTTCACGGCGCCCGCATGACCGGCGGCGGCTTCGGCGGATGCACGGTGAATCTCGTCGAGCACGCCGCGGTCGACGGCTTCCGTCACCGCATCGCCTCCGCCTTCCGCCGCGAGACCGGCGGGACGCCCGCAATCCTGGTCTGCGAGGCGAGCGACGGCGCCGCGCGCGACGATGCGTCCGCGGATGCGGGGCCCGCCTAGGCTTTCCCGGCCCCGCCCGCGGCATCCGGGGCGCGTGGCGGGCCCGGTCGAGCGCGGCGGAAACGCGTCGCGGCCCCCGCTCAGGCTCCCGCGACGAGCTGGCGCAGCACGAACGGCAGGATGCCGCCGTGCAGGTAGTACTCGACCTCGATCGGCGTGTCGATGCGCACGCGCACCGGGACCTCGAACCGCTCACCGCTCGCGCGCTCGATGCCGAGCGTGAGCATCTGCTGGGGCTTGAAGCCAGGCGCCTCGAGCCCGCTCACCGAGTAGGTCTCGCTCCCGTCGAGCCCGAGCGACGCCGCGTTCGTCCCCTCCTCGAACTGGCAGGGGAGCACGCCCATGCCGACCAGGTTGCTGCGGTGGATGCGCTCGAAGCTCTGCGCGACGACCACGCGCACGCCGAGGAGCCGCGTGCCCTTGGCCGCCCAGTCGCGCGAACTGCCGGTGCCGTATTCCTGGCCGGCGAGGACCACGAGCGGCACGCCCGCCTCGCGGTAGCGCATGGCCGCGTCGTAGATGCTGAGCTGCTCGCCCGAGGGCTGGAAGGCGGTGACGCCCCCCTCGACGCCGGGCACCATCAGGTTCTTGATCCGGACGTTCGCGAAGGTGCCGCGCGTCATCACGCGGTCGTTGCCGCGCCGCGCGCCGTAGGAGTTGAAGTCGGCCGGTGCGACGCCCTGCTCCTGCAGGTAGCGTCCCGCGGGCGAGGTCGGCTTGATCGCCCCGGCCGGGCTGATGTGGTCGGTCGTCACCGAGTCGCCGAAGATCGCGAGCGCGCGCGCACCGCGGACGTCGGCGAAGCGCCCGGCCTCGAGCGAGAAGTCCTGGAAGAAGGGTGGTTCCTGGATGTAGGTGGACGATCCGTTCCATGAATAGACGAGCCCCGGCGTCGACGGGATCGCGTTCCACAGCGGATTCTGTCCGGCGAAGTCGGAGTAGAGGCGGCGGAAGGTGGCGGCGTCGGTCGCGGCCTGGAGGCAGTCGCGGATCTCGGCGGTCGTCGGCCACAGGTCGCGCAGGAATACCTCCGTGCCGTCCTTGCCGCGGCCGATCGGGTCGCGCGAGAGGTCGACGTCGACCCGGCCGGCGAGCGCGAAGGCGACGACGAGCGGCGGGCTCATGAGGAAGTTGGCGCGCACGCTCTGGTGCACCCGTGCCTCGAAGTTGCGGTTGCCGGAGAGCACGCTCGCGGTGACGACGTCGTTCTTGCCGATCGCCTCCTCTAGGCGCGGGTCGAGCGGGCCGGAGTTCCCGATGCAGGTCGTGCAGCCGTAGCCGACCGTGTCGAAGCCGAGCGCATCGAGCGAAGACTGGAGCCCGGTGCGCGCGAGGTAGTCGCTCACGACGCGCGAGCCCGGGGCGAGCGAGGCCTTGACCGTCGGCGGGACCGCCAGGCCGCGTGCGACGGCCTTCTTCGCCAGCAGGCCGGCGGCGAGCATGACGCTCGGGTTCGAGGTGTTCGTGCAGGAGGTGATCGCGGCGATGACCACGTCGCCGTCGCCGAGGGTGGTCGCGGTGCCGTCGCCTTCGCCCACCGTGACCGGGAACCGCCGGTGGGCCGCCTCGGCACTCTTGCCGTAGCCGTTTTCCGCGACCGGGCGGGTGAGCAGTCCGTCGAACTCCTTCTTCAGGTCGGGCAGGTCGATCCGGTCCTGCGGCCGCTTGGGGCCGGCGACGCTGGGCACGATGCTGTCGAGATCGAGCTCGATCACCTCGCTGTAGTCGCAGGCGCCGGCCGCGGGGATGCCGAACATCCCCTGCGCCATGTAGTAGGAACGCACCAGGTCGACCTGCTCCGCGCTGCGCCCGGTGGCGAGCAGGTAGCGGCAGGTCTCCTCGTCGACCGGGAAGAAGCCCATCGTCGCGCCATACTCCGGCGCCATGTTGGCGATGGTCGCGCGGTCGGTGGCCGCGAGCGTCCGTGCCCCCTCGCCGTGGAACTCGACGAACTTGCCGACGACCTTGGCGCGCCGGAGCAGTTCGGTCACGCGCAGGACGAGGTCGGTCGCGGTGACGCCCTCGCGCAGCGCGCCCTCGAGGCGGACGCCGACCACATCGGGGGTGAGGAAGTAGACCGGTTGCCCGAGCATGCCGGCCTCGGCTTCGATGCCGCCGACGCCCCAGCCGACGATGCCGAGACCGTTGATCATCGTGGTGTGCGAATCCGTGCCGACGAGCGTGTCGGGGAAGGCGACCCCGTCGCGCTCCAGGACGCCGCTGGCGAGGTACTCGAGGTTCACCTGGTGGCAGATGCCGATGCCAGGGGGGACGACGCGGAAGGTGTCGAAGGCCTGCATGCCCCACTTGAGGAACTCGTAGCGCTCGCGGTTGCGCTCGAATTCGAGTTCCATGTTGCGCTGGAGCGCGTCGGCGCGACCGGCGACGTCGACCTGCACCGAGTGGTCGACGACGAGGTCGACCGGCACGAGCGGCTCGACGATCTTCGGGTTCTTGCCGAGCTTCGAAACCGTCGAGCGCATCGCGGCCAGGTCGACGAGCAGCGGCACGCCGGTGAAGTCCTGGAGCAGGATGCGGGCGACGACGAAGGGGATTTCCTCGGTCCGTTCCGCGCGCGGCTGCCACGCGGCCAGCGTGCGAACGTCCTTCTCGGCGATCTTGCGGCCGTCGCAGTTGCGCAGCACGGACTCGAGCACGATCCGGATGCTGACCGGGAGGCGCGAGATCGCGCCGAGCCCGGCCTTCTCGAGCTGCGGCAGCGATTGGAAGCGGCTCGTGCCGCGCCCGTGGGTGAAGGTCTGCAGGGAGTCGAACGGGGAGGGATTCGTGTGCTGCTCGCTCATGACGGCGATCTAACCCGGCCCCCCCGGTGTCGCAATTCGCCGCGGCCCGCGCGCCGAGGGTTCAGCCGAGGCGGAAGCCGAGCACGAAGCCCGCCGCGAAGCCGCCGCCGAAGGGAAGGTTCGCAGTGACGATTCGCCAGATACGGTCGAGCAGCGTCGTGCCGTCGGGGCCCTGCCAGTGCGCGCGCGCTGCCGACTCGATCGCCGACCAGTGCACCTCGACCCAGCCGTACCAGGCGAGCAGTTGCACGAGCAGGACGCCGAGTCCGACAAAGAGGAGAAGAAGCCGGGAGACCTTCTTCGCCGCGTAGCCCACCGAAGCGCCGAGCAGGCCGCCGAATCCGAGCGTGCCGAGCGGGCCGGACAGCAGTTCCTGCGGGAACATCGCGCGTCAGGTTACGACCGCCTGCCCGGGCTTGCAAAGGCGGCCGCCGGGCTGCGGTTCCGCCGGTGCGGCCGCCCGACCCGGCCGACCCGCGCGACCCGGCCCGTCGCCGGGGACCGGGCCGGGCTCAGGCGTTGCGGCCGCAGTCGATGGCCCCTCTTATGATCGCGACGACGCGGACGCGTCAGGCATCGAGAGCCGCGGTCTCAACCGAAGACCGCCGGGCGCCGGCCCGCCCACGGCGCCGCCTCCTCTAGGCGCGCGGCGACGGCGAGCAGCAGGTCCTCGCGGCCGTAGGCCCCGACGAGTTGCGCGCCGACCGGCAGTCCGCCGCCGGTCCCGTGGAGCGGCAGCGAGATCGCGGGCTGGCCCGAGAGGTTGAACGGCGAGGTGAAGGCCCCGTAGGCGGCGGCCCGGACGTAGGCGCGCAGCGGCTCTTCGGTCGTCGACGTCATCCAGCCGATCTCCGGCGTGGGCTGCGCGGTCGTCGGGGTGAGCAGCAGGTCGAAACCGTCGGCCCACCAGGCGGCGAGCCGACGTCCGTAAGCGTGGACCTCGTCGATGCAGTCGAGCAACTGCACCGCCGTCATCTCCCGTGCGCGCGCCGCGATCTGCCAGGTGAGCGGTTCGACGTCGCCTTCGACGAGCGGCCGTCCCAGCCTGCGCCCCCAGCCTTCGAGGGCCTGTGCGACGTTGGCGCCGACGACGCCCACGAACGTCATCACGGCCGAGGGGTCGTCGAGTGCCTCGGGGTGCGCCTCGACGACCTCGTGTCCGAGATCGCGCAGCAGGGCCGCCGCGCGGTCGGCGGCGGCGAGGCACTCGGGGTGGAGGTCGAGACCGCGGTTCGCCGGGGCGCGGCGCATCAGCCCGACGCGCAAGCGCGGCGTGCCCTGCGAGGTCGTCTCGCGCCACGGCCGGGCCGGCGGCGGCGCGAAGTAGGGGTCGCCGGTCTGCGGTCCGGCGACCTCGTCGAGCAGCGCCGCCGCGTCACGCACCGAGCGCGTCACCGCGAACTCGACCGAGAAGCTGCTCCAGCGCTCGCCCAACGCCGGTCCGAACGAACAGCGTCCGCGCGTCGTCTTGAGTCCGACCAGCCCGCAGGCCGACGCCGGGATGCGGATCGAGCCGCCGCCGTCGCTCGCGTGGGCCAACGGCACGATGCCCGCGGCGACCGCCGCGGCGGATCCGCCGCTCGACCCCCCGGCGCTGTGCGCGAGGCTCCACGGGTTGCGTGTTGGTCCGCAGGCCTCCGGCTCCGTCGTGGGCAGCAGCCCGAGCTCGGGCGTGTTCGTGCGCCCGAGCGCGACTAGGCCGGCGCGCGCGAAGCGCGCGGTGATCCATGCATCCGACGTCTCGCGGAAGCCCGCCTCGCGCAGTGCGCGCATGCCGACGCCGTAGGGCTGCCCGGCCTGAGCCCCGCCGAGGTCCTTCAGGAGGAACGGCACGCCGCGGAAAGGGCCGTCGGGCATTTCGGGCCGACGCACCCGCTCGCGCGCCTCGTCGAGGGCGCGGTGGACCACCGCGTTGATCTTCGGGTCGAGCCGTTCGAGGCGCTCGATTGCGCCCTCCACCAGTTCGTGCGGCGCGACCTCGCGACGTCGGACGAGTTCGGCCTGGGCGGTCGCGTCGAGCGCGGCGATTTCCTGGGACATGGGGTGTGCTCCTCGCCGGCGCCGGGCGCCGACCGGTGGAAGTTGGCGCACGAAAGCCTCTCCCGCCGGGCGTGGCAAGCGGTCGGGCCGCCCGGCCGGGCGGGGCGTGCCCGGTTCAGCCGAGGTGCGCCCGGGCGAGCAGGTCGATCGGGTGCTCGATCCGGACGTCGAGACCGCGGGCGATCGCACCTGCGCGCATCTGCAGCAGGCAGCCCGGATTCGCAGCCGCGACGATCGCCGCCCCGCTCGCGGCGACGTTGTCGAGCTTGCGCTCCGCGAGCCGCTGCGCCATCGCCGGCTCGGTCAGGTTGTAGGTGCCGGCGCTGCCGCAGCAGAGCTCGGACTCGGCGAGCGCGACGAGCGGTCGTTCGCAGATCGCGCGCAGGAGGGCCCGCGGCTCGTCGCGCACGCCCTGGCCGTGAGCGAGGTGGCAGGGGTCGTGCACGGCGACCGTCTCGCCGATGCGGCGGCGCGGTGCGGGCAGCCCCGTCCGTGCCAGCAGCACGAGCGGGTCGAGGATGCGCCCGGCGAGGCGGGTCGCGCGTGGGTCCTCCTCGAGCAGGTGGCCGGCCTCGCGCAGGTGAGCACCGCATCCTGCGGCGCTCGGCACGATCCAGTCGGCGTCCTCGAAGGGCACGTCGCGCAGCATGTCGCGCAGCCGGTCGCGTGCCGCGTCCGCGTCGCCGAGGTGGAATGGGAGCGCGCCGCAGCAGCCCGATCCGTGCGCCACCCGGACGCGGACTCCGGCGAGTGCGAGCAACTCGACGGTCGCACGCGCAGTTGCGGAAAACAGCGTCTCCGCGACGCAGCCCGGCAGGAAGACGGCGGTGGCGCGCACCGGTCCGCGCGGCTCGACGATCGAGGGCAGTGGCGCGGCCGCGCGCGCC
The DNA here is from genome assembly GCA_945872365.1 of Klebsiella pneumoniae. Taxonomy (GTDB): domain Bacteria; phylum Desulfobacterota; class Binatia; order UBA12015; family UBA12015; genus REEB422. Next base: position 95,786 of record CAMBZJ010000005.1, on the reverse strand, counting down.
GGCGGCACCGCGGCCGCAAACGCGGCCCAGTTCCCGAGCCGGGTCCGGCGCAGGCGGTGCGCCAGGCGCGCCAGCGCACGCGATCCGCCGACGGCGCGTAGCGGGGCGAAGGCGAGCCGGCGCGCGAAGGGATGGGTGAGCAGCGCGCCGAGGGTCCGCCGAGCCGCGCGTGCGCCCGGCCCCCGGCGGTCCTCCAGCCACGGGCGGGCCGCGCCGACGATCGATCCGTAGGGTACGCCCGAGGGGCAGGCGGTCTCGCAGGCGAGACAGCCCAGGCAGGTATCGAGATGGCGCACGACCGGCGGCGTCGGTTCGAGGCGCCCTTCCTCGAGGGCGCGCAGCAGCAGGATGCGGCCACGCGGCGACTCCGCCTCGTTTCCCGTCTCGACGTAGGTCGGGCAGGCGTCCAGGCAGAGGCCGCAATGGACGCAGGCGAGCAGGTGATCGATGTCGACGAAGCGCCTGCCGCGGGCCGGGGCGGCCGCAGCACCGGGGGCCGGAGATGCACCGCGAGGTTCTGTCGGAATCGGTTTTCCGTCCATGTTCATGCTGCCTCGCGCCGCATCCCGCGCAACTCAGAGACCGCCCGCGAGGCGTCCGGTCGCGAGTATGCCCGCCGGGTCGAGAGCGTGCTTCACGCCGCGCGCGAGCGCTGCGGCAGCGCCGGGGTCACCCCAGGGATCGGCTTCGCCGGTGAGCCGGCGCTTGGCCGCGGGCGTCGCGCGCTCGACGATGTGCGAGGCGTCCGGGTCGTCGTCGCGCCGCCGCAGCGCGCATAGGATGGTCGGCACGCAGCCCTCGTCGAAGACCGCCGCACGCGCGATGCCGCTCGCCGCGTGCGCCGCCAGCAAGACGCCTGCACCGGCCGCGTGCGCGGCCGCGGCGATCGCCTCGAGTGCCGCGCCGGTGCGGTCGGGCAAGGTGGACACGCGAAGGATCGCCGCCGCCGGTTGCAACGCGAACCCGGCGAGCTCGGCACGTCGGCCGGCCGCGTCGGGCACTTCGCGTCCGTCGCGACCGGCCCTCGCGACCGCCCGCAGGCCGCGCGCCACGCCGTCGCCGGCCTCCTCGGCGATGCCGGCCCAGGCTGCGAGGACCGCGGTCGCAGGTCCGCCGTCCCCGGACACGAGTTCGAGCCAGAACGGCTCGGCTGCGTCGCGGATGTCGAGCGCGAGATCGCAGGCCGCGCGCGGCGTGGTGCACCACGTCTCGATCGCGCGCTCGACCGGCGGCCGCGGCCGGGTCTTGAGCGTGGCCGAGAGGATCACGCCGAGCGACCCGAGCGCACCGACGTGCAGGCGCGGCAGGTCGTAGCCGGCGACGTTTTTCACGACCTTGCCGCCGCCGCGCACGATCCGGCCCTCGCCCGAGACCGTTTCGATCCCGAGCAGCAGGTCGCGGACCGTCCCCTGGGAGGCGCGCAGCGGCCCCGCGAGATGGGCCGCGATCGCGCCGCCGACGGTCGTTTCGCCCGGGGAAGGCGGGTCGATCGGCAGCCACTGTCCGGCGGCCGCGAGCCGTCGGTCGAGGTCGGCGAGCGTGCAGCCGGCTTCGACGGTGACCGTCAGGTCCTCGGCCCGGTGCTCGAGGACGCGGTCCAGCAGATCGAGTCGCAGCAGCAGGTCGCAACGCGCCGGAGGTGCGCCCATGTCGAGATGGCGGCCGCGCCCGCTCGCGACCAGCAGGAGGCCGTGTGCGGCGGCGACCTCGACCGCCTGTCGCACGGCCTCCGGGCTTCGCGGGCGGACGACGAGCTCCGCCCGGATGCCGTCGACGTGATCCTCCGCCCCGGCCGGAGACAGAGTGTTCGCGCCGAGCGCCGTCGCGAGCGCAGCCGTCGGGCCGGCGCCGATCACAGCGCCGCCCGGCGACGTGGCGTGCGCACCTCGACGCAGACCTTCGCGTCGGGGAAGAGCTTGTGCGGGTTCGCCCGCTCCTCGGGATCGAAGACCGCACGCAGGCGGGTCATCGCGCGCAGGTCGTCCGGCGAGAACAGCAATGGCATCTGCGACATCTTCTCGACGCCGATGCCATGTTCGCCGCTCAAGCTGCCACCGAGTGCGACGCAGGCGGCGAGGATCTCGTGACCGGCCTCGATCACGTGCCGGACTTCCTCGGCATCGCGCTCGTCGAAGAGCACGACCGGGTGAATGTTGCCGTCGCCGGCGTGGAAGACGTTACCGATGCGCAGGTGGTGGCGCTCGGCGACCGCGGCGATCTCGCGCACGATCTCCGGCAGTCGGCTGCGCGGTACGACCCCGTCCTGCGTGCAGTAGTTCGGCGCGAGCCTCCCGACCGCGCCGAAGGCGCGCTTGCGCGCCTTCCACAGCAGCGCGCGCTCGGCCTCGTCGCGGGCGACGCGGACCTCGCGCGCGCCGTGGCGCCGGCAGACCGCGGCGGCGGAGTCGGCCTGCGGTTCGAGGCCCGCGGCGGGCCCGTCGATCTCGATGATGAGCACCGCCCCGGCGTCGACCGGCAGTCCGGCGTGGAAGGCCGCCTCGACCGCCTGCAGGATGAGGCGGTCCATCATCTCGAGCGCGGCCGGCACGATGCCCGCAGAGATGATGCCTGAGACCGCCTCGCTCGCTGCGTCCACGGAGTCGAAGACCGCGAGCAGCGTGCGACAGGCTTCGGGCGAGCGGGTGAGTCGCAGTGTCGCGCGGGTCGTCACGCCAAGCGTGCCTTCGGAGCCGACGACGAGCCCGACCAGGTCGAGTCCCGGCCGGTCCTCGGCGGCCCCGCCGAGCGCGACGATCTCGCCCGAGGGCAGGACGAGTTCGACGCCAAGCACGTGGTTCACGGTGACCCCGTACTTGAGCGTGTGCGGCCCGCCCGAGTTCTCGGCGACGTTGCCGCCCAGCGTGCAGGCGCCCTGGCTCGACGGGTCGGGCGCGTAGAAGAGCCCGGCGTCCTGCACCGCGCGGCTGATCCACAGGTTCACGACGCCGGCCTGCGCGACCAGTCGCCGGTTGCGCAGGTCGATCGACTCGATGGCGCGCAGCCGACTCGTGCAGACCATGACCGGGGCGCCCACCGGCAGCGTGCCCCCGGCGAGGCCCGTGCCGGCGCCGCGCGGCACGAACGGGATCTTCTGCTCGGCGAGCACGCGCAGCACGGCGGCGGTCTCGGCCGGTGTCCGCGGGAGGACGACCAACTCGGGGGCGGCGCGTTCCAGCGTGTAGCCGTCGCACTCGTAGGCGAGGAGCGTGCCGGCATCGTCGGCGACGCCGTCCTCACCGACGATCGAACGCAGGCGGACCGCGAGGCGATCGAGCGACATGGCCGAGTCCTAGCCCCGTGGCGCACGCGGGCACAAGCGGGCTCGACGCCGGACTCGTAGCAGGCGCGGACGAGGTCGAGGTTGCGGCGGTCGACGGCGCGCACATAGCGCAGCACGACGACGCTTACCTCGCGATCCTCGACGAGACGGGCGAGTGCCCGGCGCTCGGTGTCGGTCACGCCTGCTGCGGCCCGCCGCCGGCCGGGCCGCGCTCCCCTCCGTCCGCACCCGGGCCGCGCCGCAGCAGGTCGTGCCAGTAGAAGGCGACGACGACGAGCGCGTGCGAGATCACACCCTCGGCGACGAGTCGCGGCAGGTCGTCGACGTGCACGAGTTCGACCTCGGCCTCCTCGGTACCGTCGAAGTTCGGTTGCGAGACTCTCGTCGCGCCGCGGGCGAGGAAGCTGTGGCAGCGGTTCCCCTGGATCGCCGGATTCGGGTGAATGTGGCCGAGCGGCACCACGTCGGCGCAGTCGTAGCCGGTCTCCTCCAGCATCTCCCGGCGCGCGGCGTGGAGCGGCGACTCGTCCTCGGGGTCGACCATGCCGCCCGGGATCTCGAGCGTGAAGTCGCCGACCCCGTGGCGGTACTGGCGGACGAGGACGACGCGGTCGTCCGGCGTGATCGGCACGATGTTCACCCAATCGCCGGCGTCGAGCACGAAGAAGTCGTGGTCGCGGCCGGTGCGCGGCGAGCGACTGCGGTCGCGCCGCAGCGAGAACACCCGGCAGGTGTAGACGGTCTCCGATTCGAGCCGCTGCCAGGGACGTATGCCGCCGCGCTTCGCCAAGGGTCGCCTCCCGCTCAGAAAAGTCGTCGGTACTCGATGGCCGGGCAGCGGTCCATGACGACGATCAGTCCCGCGTCGCGAGCCCGCACGGCCGCCTGCGCGTCGACGACGCCCAACTGTAGCCAGAGGACGCGCGCGCCGATCGCGATCGAGTCCAGGGCGATCGCCGCGACGTGCTCCGGCCGCCGAAAGACGTCGACGACGTCGACCGGACCGGGGATCGAGCGCAGGTCGGGCCAGCAGCGCTGCCCGAGGATCTCGCCGCCGCCGGGCCGCACCGGGACCACGCGGTGCCCGCGTTCGAGCAGCAGGCGCGCGATCTCGTGGCTGTCGCGCCCCGGATCCGGCGAGCAGCCGACGACGGCGAACGTCCGTGGTTCCGAGAGGAGGTCGCGGATCACCGTGTCGCCCGGGTTCTCGAAGGCCACGGCCGATCCTCCGCCACGCGCCCGCGGGGTGCAAGGCCGGGCCGGCAGGAGTCCGGCGCTTCGGATTCGCAACCGCCGCGACGGAAGGGATCGAATCCGGCGTCGGTATCCGATAGGTCCGGCCCGCGAGTCCGGATCGCCCCCGCATGTTTCCCGTTTTTCCGACGTCCTCCCTCCCCCAGTCCGCCGGGACGCGAGTGCAGCGCCGGGCGCCGCAACGCTGCGGCCCGCCGGGTCTCGTGGCTCTTCTCCTGCTGGCCGTGTCCGCCTCCGCCTGCCAGCGGCGGCCTGTCGCTGCGGCCCCGCCCCCCTACGACGTGGTGCTGGTCGCCCTCGACGGGGTGCGCGCCGACCACCTTTCGCTGTTCGGGTACCCCGAGCCGAGTTCGCCGGAGATCGAGGCGCTCGCCCGGGAGTCGATCACCTACGCACGCGCCGTGAGCCCGGCCACCTGGTGCGTGCCCGCCGTCGCCTCACTCTCGACCGGCCTCTGGCCGTCTTTCCACGGCGCGGAGCGCGCCGGGGCCGGCGAGGTCGGGCGGGCGCGGGCGATCGCCGACGACGCGACCACGATGGCGGAGCTCCTCGCCCGCGACGGCTTCCGCACGGCGGCCTTCGTCGGCAACGGGGACGAGTTGCGGCCGGGCCTGGGCTTCGCCCGCGGCTTCTCGCACTTCGATGCTGCCCCCGACCTGGTGCAGGGCGAGGTGCTCGCCGAGCGGGTCGCGGACTGGCTCGCGCGCCACTCTGAGCACTCCTTCGTATTTGCGAGCCTCGCCGACGGGGGAGATGCGTCCGACCCGCCCGCTGATCTCGCGTCGCGCTTCGCACCGCCCGCGACCGGTGCCTCCGACCTGCCCGCGGGCGGGCCGTCGCAGCACCCGACGCGCGAGGCGAACGCACGCGGCTCCGCGCTCCACGACACGCGCGTCGCCGCGGCCGATCGGGCGCTCGGACGACTCGTCGCCGCACTGCGCGCCGCGGGCCGCTGGGACCGCTCCCTCGTCGTGGTGGTCGGCGACCATGGCGAGATGCTCGGCGAGCACGGCTTGAACGGCCACGGCCGTCCGCCCTACGAGCCGGAGGTGCGGGTGCCCCTCCTGGTAAAGACCCCCGGGGGACGGCGCGCGGGCGAGTGGGTAGAGCGGCGCGTCTCGACGCTCGGCGTGTTCGCGACCGTGCTCGGAGCGGTCGGCATCGCGGTGCCGACCGCCGTCCAGTCCCGCAACCTCGACGAACTCCACCCGGTGTGGGTCGAGGACGTCGGTCGCGATGGCCGGCGCATGCGCGCCGGTTACGACGGCCTTCACGCGAAGGTCGTCGCCCTCGAGGACGGCGACACCTCGATCGCCTGTGCCTTCGACCTGCTGCAGGATCCCGGCGAGGCGCATCCCGATTGCCGACCCGGCGCCGCGGGTCCGCTCGACCTTGCGATGCGCTGGTTCGGCCAGCGCGTCCGGCCGGTGCACGCAAACGCGGAAGCGGAACTGCCGTCCCGGCCGGGAGCCGGCACCGATTCCTGAGGCGTCGCGCGGCGTTTCCGACGCCGTCGGCTCCTGCTAGGCGATCAGTCGATGCGGGTCCTCTTCGCGAGCGGCATCGACGGCTTCTGCCACCGGTACGAGGTCCTGCATCGCGCCGAGCAACTCCGCCTGGTCGGAGGAGAAGCGACGGTCGTTTCCTTCACCGACCCGCGCCTCCGCGCCGAGGCCGCCCGCCACGACCTGATCTTTCTCTACCGCGTGCCGGAGACCTCGGCGGTCGCACTCGCGATCGACGAGGCGCGTGCGGCGGGCGTCGCGGTGGTGGGCGCGATCGACGACCTGGTCTTCGTCGACGATCCGACGCTCTTCCCGGAGTGGACGTCGCGCCCCGAGGCCGAGCGCGCGCTCTGGTTCGAAGGCCTGCGCCGCTACCGGGCGACCCTCGAGCGCTGCGATCGAGTCATCGTCCCGACCGCGGCGCTGCTCGACGAGGCGCGCGCGGCCGGGCTGCCGGCCGTCCTGCACCCCAACTCGGTGAGCCGCGCCGAACTCGCGCTCGGCGATGCGGCCGCGGCGCGAGCCGATGCCGCGTGTGGGCTGCGGCGCGAGTGCTTCCCGGACGCGGCCGACGACGCGGTGGTGCTGGGCTATTTCAGCGGCACGCCGAGCCACGACCGGGATTTCGCGCTCGCGGCCGGAGCGCTCGCCGGGGTGCTCGCCGAGTTCCCCGGAGCGCGCCTGCTCCTGCTCGGGCCGGTCGATCCCGGCGCCGCCCTGCGGGCGTACGGCCTGCGGGTGGCGCGGCGTCCGCTCGTTCCCTGGACCGACCTGCCCGTGTGGATCGCCGCCTGCGACGCCGCGATCGCGCCGCTCGAGATCGACCGGCGCTTCGCCGCCGCGAAGGGCGCGATCAAGTACCTCGACGCCGCGGTCGCCGGTGTGCCGACGGTGGCGACGCCCTCGCGCGCCATGCGGGCGGCGATCCGCCACCGCGACAACGGGATGCTCGCCGCGGACGGCGACGGCTGGCAACGCGCCCTGCGCGAGATCGTCGCGGATCGGCCGGTGCGACGGCGCCTGGGCGAAGCCGCCCGGGCGGATGTGGAGGTGCGTTTCGCCCCGGCCCCGCGCGCCCGGGAACTCGCGGTCCTGCTCGAGGACCTGCGGCGCGACCTCGCGCGCGGAGCGACGGCGCCGCCCACGCGCACCGGCGACTCGCCGTGGTGTGTACCGGCGGCGCGCACCGCGCTCGAGGCGGACGCGCATCCCGGGGCGCTGCAGGCCGTCGCGGCGCTGCGCGAGTCGCCGCCGCTCTGCGGCGGCCACGCGATCGAGCAGCACTTCGTCGCGCGGCTCGACGGACTCTGTCGCGTCGACGTGCACACGGTCACCTACGGCCTGCACTCGGGAGGCGAGCTCGAGGTCGCACTCCGGCGTGGATCCGGCGCGCCGATCGCGCGCGCGCGGGTGGCGGTCGACGAGCTTCCCGATCGCGCCTGGTTCGCGCTCGACGTGCCGGAGCAGCCGGATTCGGCCGGGGCCCGGTTCACGCTCGTGCTGGCGCTGCGCGGCCCACCGCGCGACGCGGTGAGTTTCGGACTCGGCGACCTCGAGCCGGGCGAGGAGCCCGCCCGGCTCGACGGTGCACCGCTCGATGGTCGTCTCGTCCTGCGGGCCTTCGCGGCCTGGCCGGCTGCACTCGGTCGTGACGCTTTCGCTGTCGCGGAAGTCGCGGGTCGGCCCTCCCCGGGGCGGGTCGCGTGAGGATCGCGCAGGCGATCGCCCTCTACGCGCCGGACTTTCAGGGTGGCGCGACGCTCGTCTGCCGACGTCTCTCGCGCGCGCTCGCCGACCGCGGCCACGTGCTCGACGTCTTCGCCGGACGCACCACGGCGGCCGAGCCGATCGGCGCGATCCGCACCGACCCGGTCGACGGGATCGCGACCTGGCGGGTGAACTTGGGCGGTGCCTTCCACCCGTGGTCGCGCGAGGGATGGGACGACCCGCCGGCACAAGCGTCCTTCGCCCGCTTCCTCGCCGAGCGCCGCCCGGACATCGTGCACCTCCACGGCTTGCAGGCGCTCGGCGTCGGGGTGATCGACGCCGCGGCCGCCGCGTCGATCCCGGTGGTGTGGACGATGCACGACTGGTGGTGGCTTTGCCCCTGTCTCTTCCGCCTCGCCCCGGGCGGCGGCCCATGCTCGCCGATCCCCGATCCGGAGCGCTGCTTCGGGCACGCGGAGGTCGGCTTTGCCGACCGCCGGGCAGCACTCGCCCGCGCCCTGCGCCAGGTCGCCCGCGTGCTCACCCCGACCGCCTTCCTGCGCGACAGCCTGATCGCGAACGGCCTCGCCGCCGACTTGGTGCAGGTCCAGGAGAACGGCATCGAGCCGCCCGCGCCCGGCTTCGCCGCGCGGCGCGCGGCCCGCGTGCATCGCGACGCGCTGCACGTGGTCTTCGTCGGCGGTGCGGGCAACCGCGAAAAGGGACTCGAAGTCCTGCGCGAAGCGGCTGCACGCCTGCGCAGTGCGGACGTCCTGCTGCGGCTGTACGCGGTCGACGCAGCCGAGCCTTCGCCGTGGCGCGGCCCCGCCCGGGTCGAGTTCCTGCCCGGCTTTTCCCCCGGCGGCCTCGACGACGCGCTGGCGGAGGCCGACGTGGTCGTCGTGCCTTCGCTCATGCGGGAGTCCTGCTCGCTCGTGACGCGGGAGGCGCTCGTCCGTGGCATCCCGGTGGTGACGAGCGACTGCGGCGGCCCGGAGGAGGTCTTACGGGACGGCGTGAACGGGCTCGTCTTCGACACCGGAAGCGTCACCGGCCTCGCCGCGGCGCTCGATCGTCTCGCCGGCGACCGCGGCTTGCTCGATCGTCTCGCCGCGTCGCCGCCCCCGGCACTGGTCACGCCTGCGGGCCAGGCGCGCGCCGCCGAGGCGCTCTACCGCGAGGTGCTGCGCGAGGCGGAGCGCGCCCGGCCGGCGCCCGTCCGCCCGGCCGTCGGCCCGATCGCCTCGGGTGGTTCGGCCGGTTCGGCCCCGGTCCCCGCTCCGGCCAGCGCCTCCGCGTCGACGGCGCCCCCGCGGAGCCTGCCCCGCGCGCGGTTGCGCTCGGTCCTCTTCCTGGCCGGGGTCGACGGCGCCCCCCTCCGCTACCGCGTCTGGCACCTGGTGGAACGATTGGCGCTGCGCGGCGTCCGTTCCGAGGTGCTCCACCACTCCGACGCCCGCGCCCGCGCCGCGGCCGAGGTCGCCGACTGCATCGTGCTCGCCCGCGCGCCCTTCGCTGCGACCGTGGCCGCGGTCGTCGCCAACGCCCGGCGCCGCGGCGTGCCGGTGGTGTTCTCTGCCGACGACCTGGTCTTCTCGGAGGCGGACTGCGATGCGGCGGCCCTCTCGGACCCGCGCGAGGAGATCGCCCGCGGGTTCCGCTGGACACTCGACGCCTACGGTCGAAGCCTCGCGGCGAGCGACGCCTTCCTGGGGTCGACGGAGGAACTCGTCGACACTGCCCGCTCGCTCGGCGTACCCGGACTGCTGGTGCGCAACGGGCTCGGGCGCGCGCTGCTCGAACGACTCGACGCGGCCCGGCACGCTCGCGTCGTGCGCGACGACGACCCCGCGCGGCGCGGCGCCGAGGGGTTGCGCATCGGGTTTCTCACCGGCACCGACACCCACGATCGCGACCTCGCGTCGATTGCCGCCCCCCTGCAGGGCGTGTTGCACCGCCTGCCCGACGCGCGCCTCGTCGTCGCCGGGCCGGCGACCCTACCGGCGCAACTCGCGGAGTCGCGCGAGCGCATCGAGCGCCTGCCGCTGCTGCCCTGGAGCGAGTTCCCGCGCCACCTGGCCGGGCTCGACGTCTGCGTGGTGCCGCTCGAGCGGCCCAACCGGTTCAACGAGGCGAAGAGCGAGGTCAAATTCCTCGAAGCCGCGCTCGCCGGGGTAGCGGTCGTGGCGAGCCCGACGCTCGCCTTCCGCACGGCGATCCGGGACGGCGAGACCGGCCTGCTCGCGGCCGACGCGGCCGCCTGGGAGGCGGCCCTGCTCGACCTGGCCGGCGACCCGGAGCGCCGGCGCGGGATGGCGCGCCGCGCGCGGCGTGACGTCGTTTTCCGTTATGGTCCGCACGTGCAGTCGGATCCCCTGGTGGACGGTCTTCTCGACATCGTCGAGCGGGGCCCGCGTGCGCGCTCGACCGAACTCCCGGCGCCGATCGAGCTCGACGGGGGCGATGGTTCTGTCGTCGCGCTCGAACCGGCGGACTCGCCCTACGACGCCTGGCAGTTCTCCGCCGACGCCGGCGCGACCGTCGGGCCAGCTCGGGCGGTGGAGCAGGACATCCCGGTGCACGGCCCCGGCGTGTGCCGCGTCGACGTCCTGGTCGGGACCTTCTGGCGTCGCAACGACCACCTGCTCGAACTGTCGGTCTTCGACGAGAGCGGTCGTGAATTGGGGCGGCGCGAGGTGGAGGCGGGCCGTCTCGTCGATCGCACGCACGTCTCGGTCGAGTTCGATCGCCCGTCGTCGGGCGGCGCCGGCTCGAAGTTGCGCCTGCGCGCCGAGGCGCCCGGGGCGGGGCCGGGCAACGAGGTGCTGCTCTGGCACGGGCCCTCGCACGCGGGGGAGTTGCGCGTCGGCGGCGAGGTGGTCGCGGGCCGCGCACTCGCGTTCCGGAGTTTCGGGGAGGGCGCGTGAGCATTCTCGTGGTGAGCTGGGACCGGTTGGGCGCCCGCATGGCGGGTTCGGCCGCGCGGGCCTTCGAGATGGCGGCGGCCCTGGCGCGCCGCGGCGAGGACGTCGTGCTGGGCGCGCCCGACGGCAGCGAGCTGCCGCGCGAGGTCGCGGGACTCCGCCTCGCGCCGTTGGCGGGTGGCGGCGCGCTCGGCACGCTTGTCGATGCATGCTCGGCGGTCGTGCTGCCGGGCCGCATGGAACTCGTCTCCGCGCCGAAGAAGCCCTGCATCGTCGACCTCTACGATCCCTTTGTGCTGTCCAATCTCGACCTGTACGGCGACGGATTTGCGCGCGCCGGCGGTCGCCCGCTGCTCGCGTTGCGCTGGCTCCAGCACCACCTAGAGCACGGCGACTTCTTTCTGTGCGCGAGCGAGTCGCAGCGCGCGTTCTGGCTCGGCATGCTCGCCGCCGCCGGGCGGGTGAACCGCGCGAACTACGAGCGCGACCCGGAGCTGCGCTCGCTCGTCGACCTCGTGCCCTTCGGGATCTCCGAGACGCCGCCGGTCGCGGGCGCACCGCTCGTCCGCGGCGTCGTGCCGGGCATCGGGGTCGACGATCGCGTCGTGCTCTGGGCGGGTGGCATGTGGAACTGGGTCGATCCGCTCACGCTGGTGCGCGCGACTGCCTTGCTGCGCACGCGGCGCCCCGAGGTGAAGACGCTCTTTCTGGGCACCCGCCATCCCAACCCGGAGATCGGCGAGATGGCGATCGCGCGCGATGCGATCGCGCTCGCGCGCGAACTCGGCATCGAGGGTCGTGGTGCGTCGTTCGTCGACTGGGTACCCTACGAGGAGCGGCAGCGCTGGCTGCTCGAGTGCGACGTCGGCGTGAGCCTGCACCGCCGCGGCGTCGAGTCCGAGTTCGCCTTTCGCACCCGCACGCTCGACTACATCTGGGCGCTGCGCCCGATGGTCGTGACCGCCGGCGACGACCTGGCGGCACTCGTCGAGCGCGAGCGGCTCGGTCGCGTCGTCGCCCCCGACGATCCGGTGGCGGTCGCGGCGGCGATCGAGGCGGTGCTCGACGACCCCGATCCCGCGGCGCGCACCGCACGCCTCGAGGCCGCGCGCGCGTCTTTTTCGTGGGAGCGCGCGGTCGAGCCGCTGTGGCGCTTCTGTCGCGCGCCGCGTCACGCGGCCGACCATGGAGGCCATGCGTGGGTCGCCGCCGACGCGCGGCGCGAGGAGATGCCCGGCAAGGAGTCGGCGCTCCTCGCCGAGGAATTCGTCGACGGCACGCGCTCGGTCTCGCCGCGGCTGGGCGGGGACCATGCACCGATGCGGCGCTTCCGCGCCTCCTTCGACCGGCTCTGCCGGATCGACGCCCTGGTCTGGACGGAACCGCCGGTCGAGGGCGCGAACCTGGTGCTCGAATTGCGCGAGGCCGGCAGCGGCGGTGCGGCCGCTGCACGCGTGATCGTCCCCGCGCCGGTGCTTCCGCGCGACGGCTGGCAGCGCTTCGAGTTCCGGCCGATCGAGCACTCGCGCGGGCGGGAGTGGGAATTGCGCTTCTCGCTCGTCGCTTCGCCGGTGGTGGGGGAGGAGCATCTTCGGCCGACGAGCCCCTTCGCGGGGGGCCGCGTCTGCCTCTGGAAGTGCGGCCCGACCCCGGAGCTGCCGCAGGGCGGCGTCGCCTTCATCGCCCGCTACCTGCTCGACGGTGTCGTGTCCGAGGTGCCCGTCCCGGAGGAGTCGTTCCTCTTCCTGCACGACACTACGGTGCCGGTGGCCGGTGCGCTCGACCCCGGCTTCCCGGTTGTCGCGCTCGAAAGCGCGGAGGCCGCCCGGGTGGTCGTCGATGTGGCGCGGCTGCGTGCCGAATTGGCCCTCGTCGCCGTGCAGGCGGCGGGCTCGCAGCAGCGCAGCGCCGACCTGGAGCGGCTGATCCTGCAGGTGAACGAGCAGGTCGATGCGCGGGTCGAGCGCATGGTGCGCGAGCGCCTCGACGCGCACGTCGACGAGCGCGTGATCGAGAGCGTCGTTCGCGGGGCGCGCGAGGAGATCCAGCGCTCTTACGAGTGGAAGGTCCTCGGACAGGTTCGGACCGAGGTCGAGCGGGCAGAAGTCGCAAGCCGGGAGGCGGACGAGTCCCTGCGCCGCGATCTCGAGCGTGAGGAGAAGGCGCGCGAGGAGCAGGTCGAGTCGGCACGCCGCGAGGCGGTCGAGCAGATCCGCAACACCTCGATCCTGGGACTTCTGCTGCGCCGCGCGGTGCGGACCGCGCGGCGTGCTGCGCGGGCGGCCGGCTGGCTCGCGACCCGGGCCTTCGTCGCGACCCTCGCCGTTCTCTCGCTTCCGCTCGCGCTGCTGGTCGCCGCCGCCATCGCGACGACCGACCTGCTCGCGCGGATCGGCGGTGCGAGCCGTCGCCCGCGCGGCCTCGGCGACGCACCGCCGGTGTCCGCGATCCCGGCCGACGCGCCGGTCTCGGTGGTCATCCCGACCTGGAATGGCGCGGAACTCCTGCAGATGAGCCTGCCGCCGCTCTTCGAGGCGCTGCGCGTCCACGGCCGTCCCGACGACGAGGTGATCGTCGTCGACAACGGCAGCGAGGACGACACGATCGCGGTCCTCGAAGCGATGGGTCACCCGCAACTGCGGGTCGTCCGCCTCGACCGCAACCACGGCTTCGCCGGGGCGACCAATCGCGGGGTCGCCGAGTCGCGCAACCCAGTCCTTGTGCTGCTCAACAACGACATGGTCGTCGAGCCGGACTTCTTGCAGCCGCTGCTCGACGCCTTCGTCGAGGAGCCGGGTGCCTTCGGGATCTCCTGTCAGATCGACTTCATCGACCCGAAGAAGGAGCGCTGGGAGACCGGCAAGGTGCATGCGCGGCTCGAGCAGGGCAGCGTGCGCCTGTTCCACCTCGACCGCTTCGACGCGGACGCGCTCTACCCGGTGTTCTTCGCCGGCGGCGGCGCCTCGGCCTACGACCGCGCCAAGTTCATGGAACTCGGCGGCTTCGACGAGGCGGTGTTCTCACCGGTCTACATCGAGGACGTCGATCTCGGCTACCGCGCCTGGAAGCGCGGCTGGCCGTCGCTCATGGCGCCGCGCTCCTTCGTCCACCACAAGCACCGCGGTACGACGCGGCGCATCTGGAGCGAGGGGCGGATCCACAGCTTCTTCGTGAAGAACCTCGCAGCACTGCTCTGGAAGAACGTCGACTCCCGTTCGATCCTGCGCCGGCACCTGGCCGGCCTCGCCGTGACGCCTTTCCGGGTGCTGCACGACCAGGGCGGGCGCGCAGCGCTGTTCACCTGGATCGGCCTGCTGAAGCAGATCCCGCCGACGATGCGCGCGCGCTTCGCCGAGTCGCGCGTGCCGCGAGCACTCTCCGACGAGGAGATCTTCGCGCTCTCGCGCCACCGGCACGCCTACCGCGCCCGCTACCACGCGGCGGACGCCCGCGTGCCGGGGGCGAAGGTCCGGGTGCTGCTCGTCTCCCCTTATAGCCCGGTCCCCAACGTGCACGGTGGTGCCACCCGCATGATGAACCTGCTGTGCGCGATGCGCGACCGCTGCGAGGTGACGCTCGTCACCTACTATGACACCGAGGCCGAGGCCGCGCCGGAGAGCCGGGTGCGGCTGCGGTCGCTGTGCAGCGAGGTAGTTCTCGTCCCGCGCGACCTGCACGGACGCGGCAAGGGCCCCCTCCCCAAGGCGACCGAGGGCTTCTGGTCGCAGGCGATGTTCGACGAGGTCGAGTTCCAGCTCGATCGCCGGCCCTTCGATGTGGTCCAGGTCGAGTACACGCACATGGCGCACTACCTGCCGCCGCCCTGCGCAGGGCTGCTGCGCGTCCTGGTCGAGCACGACGTCGCATTCGTCGCCGCTCTGCGTGCGCACCAGGCGGAGAGCTTGGGGTTGCGCCGCCGTCGACTCCGCCGCGACGAACTCCGCATGCTCGACTACGAGCTGGGGCACGTCGAGGCGGCCGACCTCGTGCTCGCGATGAGCGACGACGATCGCGCGGAACTCGCGCGCTGGGTCGACCCGTCGCACGTCGCCGTCGTGCCCAACGGTGTCTCGTGCGCCGACTTCCCGCTACGCGCCCCGGGCGAGTCGGAGCCGGCGACGGTGCTCTTCGTCGGATTCTTCCGCCACGACCCGAACGTCGAGGCGGTCGAGTGGTTCGCCCGCGAGGTGCTCCCACTGGTGCGCGAGGCGGTGCCCGAGGTCGTGTTCCGCGTGGTCGGGGCCTATCCGCCTGCGGAACTGCTCGACCTGGCGGTAACCACGCCCGGCATGGAAGTGACCGGGCTCGTGCCGGCGACCGCGCCGCACTATCGGCGCGCGACCGTCTTCGTCGCGCCGATCCTGCGCGGCTCGGGGACGCGGCTCAAGATCCTCGAGGCGATGGCGAGCGGCAGCCCGGTCGTGTCGACGACGATCGGCGCCGAAGGGCTCGGCGCCGGCGCCGGGGAGATCCGCATCGCCGACCGGGCGCGGGACTTCGCCGACGAGGTGATCGGGTTGCTGCGCGACGCGCCGGCGCGTGCAGGCCTGGCGCAGCGCGCGCGGGTCTTCGTCGAGCAGCGCTTCGACTGGCGCGCGGTCGGCGAGCGGCTGTTTCAGGCCTATGCCGAGGCCGGGGTGTCGGTTCCGGGCGAGGACGGCGGTGCCGACGGACACCCGTCGGCGTCCGCGTCGGCGACGCTCCCGGGGCCCGTGGATCCGGTCCGGCGGCGCGCGGGAGGGGCGCGATGACCCCGCTCGCCTTCCTGCGCCACGTCGACTGGGCCGGGGTGCACGACGTGGCGCTCGTGCAGACCGGGTCCGCGCGCCAGGTTCTCGACATCGCGGCAAGCCTGCGGGCGGAGTTCCCCGCCGCCTCGATCCAGGCGATCCTCGACGAGGACACGACCGGACTCGTCGCCGTCCCCGGACTCGCGGTCGAGGTCGCCCGCCCGGGCCACCGCTGGGAATTGCTGCGACGCTTGCGAGCCAAGCGCTTCGACCTGGTCGTCGTACAACTCGGCGATGAGCCGATGGGCGAACTCGGACGGCTCGCCTTCCTCCTGCGCGCACGCTCGATGATGGCCTTCAACCAGAACCTCGATTCCTTCCCGGTGAACGTGCACCGCGTCGCGACGATCGCGCAGCACTTCGGCGGCGACGGGCGCGGGGGTGGTGCCCTGGTCGGCTGGGCGCTCCGCCGCGTGGCGTCGGCCGCGTTCGTTACCCCGGTGACGAGCGCCCGGCTCGCACTGCGCGTCGCCCGGCGTCGACTGCGCGGCCCGCGTTCGCGCGCATCAGTTCTCGCCGACGCGCAGCGGCGCCGGACGGGCGCATGAGGATCGTGCTCTACACCCGCGACGGCTGCACGCACTGCGAGCGCCTGCGCGCGGAGCTCGCCGCCGGTCCGGACCGGGTGATCGAGGTGAACCTGAGCCGTGAACCGCAGGCGACCGCCGAGTTCCTCAAGGTGACCGGCGGGCGGCGCATCGTGCCGGTGGTCGTGCGCGACGGGCGCATCGACGTGGCGCCCGGAGGCGGCAGTGGGTTCTGAGCGGGACGGCGGTGGTGGTCTCGGTTTCTCACCCGGCGCCGCGCGGCGCTGGAACTGCCGGCTGACGACGATCGGGCGCAGGACCGGTCGCCCGCGCACGGTGACGTTGTGGTGGGTGCCCGACGGCGCGCGGGTGCTGCTCGCGGGGGGGGCCGACGAACCGCAGTGGTGCCGCAACCTGCGTCGCGACGCGGCGGTCGAGATCGAGGTCGGCGGTGAGACCCGCCGGGGTCGGGCGCGGCTGGTGGACGATTCCGCGGCCGCCGACGCGATCCGCGACCGTTTCGTCGAGCGCTACCTGCTCGCGCGCGCCGCGCGGCTCTTCGGCGGCTATACCCGCTCCAACGCGGTCGTCGTCGATCTCGAGGCGCCGGTTCGGGGGCGCGATTCCGCCGCGAATTGAAAGCCCCGGCCGCGGTTGGTAGCCGGCTAAGATGGATTACCGCGCGACGCTGAACCTGCCGTCGACCGACTTCCCGATGCGGGCCAACGCGGCGAAGCGGGAACCGGAGATGCTCGCGCGCTGGGACGAGGACGGCCTCTATGCGCGCATGCTCGCGTTGCGCGAGGAAGCGCCGATCTTCGTCCTGCACGACGGCCCGCCCTACGCCAACGGGCACATGCACTTGGGCCACGTGCTGAACCGGGTGCTGAAGGACATCGTCGTCAAGTACAAGCACCTGGTCGGCCATCGCACGCCCTACGTGCCGGGTTGGGACTGTCACGGGCTGCCGATCGAACTTCAGGTCGAGCAGGAGATCGGTCGCGACAAGAAGGCCGCGATGGACGCGGTCGAGGTGCGTCGTCGCTGCGACGCCTTCGCGCGGAAGTTCGTCGGGCTCCAGCGCGACGAGGTGCGCCGGCTCGGCGTGCTCGGCGACTGGGCCGACCCCTACCTGACGCTCGCGCCGGGCTACGAGGCGCAGGAGATCCGCGAACTCGGCCGGATCGCCGCCACCGGCGCGCTCTACCGGCGCAAGAAGCCGGTCTACTGGTGCGCCTCCTGCGAGACCGCGCTCGCGGAGGCCGAGGTAGAGTACGAGGACAAGAAGTCGCGCAGCGTCTACGTCCGCTTTCCGCTGCCCGGTGGTGCGGCTGCCTTGGGCGACGCACTCGTCGGCGGCGCTCCCCCGCCGGGAAGCCTGTCCCTCGTCGCCTGGACGACGACGCCCTGGACGCTGCCCGCGAATCTCGCGCTCTCGCTCCACCCCGAATTGCCCTACGTGGGGCTGCGCCTCGACGGCGGCGAGACCGTCGTCGTCGCCGAGGGACTCGCCGAGGCGTTCCTTGCCGCGACCGGGCGGAGCGAGGAACCCGGCGCGCCGCGCCTGCAGATCGACCCGAAGCGGCTCGAGCGGAAGGCTTTCCGCCACCCCTGGATCGACCGCGATGTACCGGTCGTACTCGGCGACCATGTGACGCTCGAGAGCGGCACCGGCGTCGTCCACACGGCCCCGGGCCATGGGCAGGACGACTACCTGGTCGGGCTCCGCTACGGGCTCGACGTCTACTCGCCGGTGGACGGCCGCGGACGCTTCACCGGGGAGGTGCCCGAACTCGCGGGCCAGCGCGTGTTCGACGCCGACGGGCGCGTCGTCGAGATCCTCGAGGCCGCCGGTGCGCTCGTCGCCGAGGCGCCGATCCGCCACAGTTACCCGCACTGCTGGCGTTGCAAGAAGCCGCTTCTCTTCCGCGGCACCGAGCAGTGGTTCGTATCGATGGAGGACACCGGCCTGCGGGAGCGCGCGCTCGAGGCGATCGACCGCGTGCAGTGGGTGCCGCCCTGGGGCCGCGAGCGCATCCGCGGCATGATCGCGACCCGGCCCGACTGGTGTATCTCGCGCCAGCGGTTGTGGGGCGTGCCGATCGTCGCCGTCTTCTGCGAGGACTGCGGCGAGGCCCATCTGACGCCGGAGATCGCCGACCACGTGGCGGCGATCGTCGAGCGCGAGGGTTCCGACGCATGGTTCGCGCGGCCGGTCGCCGAGCTGCTGCCGGCGGGCTTCCGCTGCGGCTGCGGCGGCACGTCGTTCCGCAAGGAGCGCGACATCCTCGACGTCTGGTTCGACTCCGGCGTGAGCCACGCCGCGGTGCTCGAGCGGCGCGCCGGGCTGCGCGCACCCGCTGACCTCTATCTCGAGGGCTCCGACCAGCACCGCGGCTGGTTCCACACCTCGCTGCTCACCGCGGTCGCGACGCGCGGCGATGCGCCCTACCGCGCCTGTCTCACGCACGGCTTCATCCTCGACGGCCAGGGTCGCAAGATGTCGAAGTCGCTCGGCAACGTCGTCGCCCCGGACTCGATCCTG
Source organism: Klebsiella pneumoniae (assembly GCA_945872365.1). Lineage (GTDB taxonomy): Bacteria > Desulfobacterota > Binatia > UBA12015 > UBA12015 > REEB422. The sequence goes on along the minus strand of CAMBZJ010000005.1, from coordinate 77,254 downwards.
AAAGACATGGGTGCCGACGTGCTGCGCCTCTGGGTCGCGGCCGAGGACTACCGCGGCGACGTGCGCATCTCGAAGGAGATCCTCGGGCATCAGGTCGAGGCCTATCGCCGACTGCGCAACACGGCGCGCTTCCTGCTCGGGAATCTCGGCGGCTTCGACCCGGAGCGCGACCGGGTCGCCTACGCGGACCTCGTCGAGATCGACCGCTGGGCCCTCGACCGCCTCGCCCGGGTCATCGAACGAGCGCGCGCGGCCTACGAGGCCTACGAGTTCCACGCCGTCTACCACCTGTTCAACAACTACTGCGCGGTCGACCTGAGCGCGCTTTACCTCGACGTGACCAAGGACCGGCTCTACTGCAGCGCTCCCGGCGACGCGGCCCGTCGCGGCACGCAGACGGTCATGCACGAGATCGCGCGCTCGCTCGCGGGACTGTTCGCACCGATCCTCTCGTTCCTTGCCGAGGACGTCTGGTCGGCCCTTCCCGCGCCGCCCGGTCGCCCCGAGAGCGTGTTCCTCTCCGACTTCCCGGTCGCGCCCGCGGCCTGGCGCGACGACGCACTCGCCGCGCGCTTCGAGACGCTGCTCTCGGTGCGCTCGGCGGTGACCAAGGCGCTCGAGGGCGAGCGCCAGGCGGGTCGCATCGGGCACAGCCTGGAAGCGCGCGTCGTGCTGGAGTCGACCGGCGAACTCGCCGCAATCCTCGCCGAGCGCGCGTCCTGGCTGCCGGACTGGTTCATCGTCTCGCAGGTGGCGCTCGACGGCCGGGGTCTCGACGAGAGCGCGCTCCACCGCGGGCTCGGCATCTCGATCGAGCGATCGGCGGGCGAGAAGTGCGCGCGCTGCTGGATGCTGCTGCCCGACGTCGGCTCGCAGGCGACCCATCCCGGGGCCTGCGCACGTTGCGCGGACGTCCTCGTCCGCGTCGGTTTCGAGGCCGCGTCGTGAGCGTCGCGACCGACAGCCGCGACGACGCTCCGGGCAAGTACCTGCTCGTTCTCGGCGTCGCCGCGGCGATCGTGTTGCTCGACCAGTGGAGCAAGCACGCGGTGTCGGGGGCGATGCGCCTGCACGAGACGCGCCCGATCCTGCCCGGGTTCTTCGACCTCACCTACGTGCGCAACACCGGCGCCGCCTTCAGCATGCTCGCCGGTCGTTCGGCGGCGTTCCGCATCCCGTTCTTCACGTTGATCTCGGTCCTCGCCGGGATCGCGATCCTGGGCTTCGTGCGCCGGACGCCGGCCTCGCGCCGGATCGTCCTGCTGGCCTGCGCGGCGGTGCTCGGCGGCGCGGTCGGCAACCTGATCGACCGGCTGGTGCAGGGCGAGGTGATCGATTTCCTCTCGCTGCACTGGAACGGCTGGTTCTGGCCGGCCTTCAACGTCGCCGACTCGTTCATCACCGTCGGAGTGATCGTCCTGCTCGGCCGCGCCCTTCTCGGTTACGACGACATGGCCTGACCGGGGGCCGCGCAGTGCTGACGCAGCGCGTCTGATTTCGCCGGGCGCCTCGGTGGGTCGGCCGGGCGGGTGCGACGAGGCGGTCGGTCCCATGCTGACAAGCGCGGCCGAGTGTGCGATCAAGGTGTGGAACCGGAGGCCGGCGCCGCGATGCAGGTCGCTGGCCCGCGCACGAACGAAACCAAGCGAGGCCAACCATGAAGTCCAGCCGACGACGCCTCTCCTCCATCGCGCTCTGCGCAGCGCTGCTCGCCTCCTGCGGGGGGAGCGGAGGAGGCGGCGGCGGCGGCCCCGTGGTGCCGGTCGGGCCGAGTTGCGAGGCCGGGCAGAGCTTCGCGTCGACCTACGACGGGATCCAGAAGACGATCTTCGAGAAGCACGGCTGCACCCAGGAACTCTGTCACGGCAGTGCCCGGCAGGGCGGGCTCGACCTGACCGCGTCGGCCTCCTACGACGACCTCTTCGAGGCGCCCTCGCAGTTGAGCCGCCTGCCGCGGGTCTACCCGGGCGACAAGCAGCGCAGCTTCCTGTGGCTCAAGCTGCTCGCCGGGAATGATCCTTCGGTGGCGATCGAAGGGGCGCCCATGCCCAACGGGCTGCCGGCGCTCGGCGCCGACGAACTCGAACTTGTCCGCCTTTGGATCTACGCGGGCGCGCCGCGCGAGGGGACCGTGGAGGGAACCCAGGCGCTCCTCGATGGCTGCCTGCCCGAACCGGAGCCGATCGCGATCAAGCCGCTCGAGGCGCCGGCCGCGGGGGAGGGCCTGCAACTCGTCATGCCGGAGTGGCGCCTGCCCGCGAGCAGCGAGCACGAGGTCTGCTTTGCCTCGGTCTACGACGTGACCGACCAGGTGCCCGCGGAGTTCCGCGATCCGAGCGGCGAGTTCTTTCGCTTCTCGTCGACCGAACTGCGCCAGGATACGAACAGCCATCACCTGATCGTCGACTACACGCCCATTTCGCTCGACCAACTCGACGACCCATCCTTCGGTGCCTGGACCTGCAAGGGTGGAGCGAAGGACGCCGAGGCTTGCGACCCGCGCGTGCCGGACGCCTGTGGCGACGGGCTTTGCGGGAGCACCCCGCGCGACGGGTTCGCCTGCATCGGCTACGGGCCGCCTAGCAACGGCTTCAACCGCTTCCAGATCGGCGGCGCGCAGCAGGCGCAGTCGATGACGACCTTCTACCCCGGTGTCTTCGCGCAGGTCCCGATGAAGGGCGTGCTGCTCTGGAACTCGCACGCCTTCAACCTGACGAAGTCCGACCAGACCATGCACGCGCGCCTGAACTACAACTTCGCCAAGGACCAGCGCGCGCAGACGACGCAGATCTTCGACGCTTCGCGGATCTTCGCCGCCAATGCCCCTCCGTTCACGACGCAGACGGTCTGTGCCGACCACGTGTTGCCCCGGGGCGCCCGCCTGTTCAACCTGAGTTCGCACACCCACAAGCACGGCAAGCGCTTCACGATCGACCTGCCCGACGGCCGCCGGCTCTACGAGAGCACGATCTACAACGACCCGGTCGACCTGCAGATCGATCCGCCACTCGAGTTCGACTCGCCGGACCCCGCGCAACGCACGCTGCACTACTGTTCCCTGTACAACAACGGCGTCGCCGAGGACGGCTCGCCGGACGTGGAACTCGTGACCCGCGCCTCGCGGGTCCCGACGAGCGCGCAGCAGACGCTTGGACGTTGCAGGCCCACGGCTTGCGTCGCCGGCAAGATCGGATCCGCCTGCGGAGGTTCGAGCGACGATGCCGCCTGCGACAGTTCGCCGGGCGCGGGCGACGGCGACTGCGACGCCTGCAGGATCACCGGCGGAGAGAGTACCGAGAACGAGATGTTCATCCTGCTCGGCCAGTACTTCATGGCGGACGGCTCGGGCGGCTGAGGACGGCAGGCCCGGCCGCGGCGGCGGAAATTTCGAGAGTGCGAGACGCCCCCGCCGCGTTGCCGAGCCGCGTTCTCCTCGTCCGGCTCTCCGCGGTCGGCGACGTCATCAACGTGCTGCCGTCGGTCGGACTGCTGCGCGCGGCCCTGCCCGATGCGCACCTCGCGTTCGTGGTCGAGGATCGCGCGGCCGACCTCGTCCGCGGCCATCCGCTGCTCGACGAGGCGATCGTCTTCCCGCGCCGGCGCTGGCGCGAGATGCTCGCCGGGGGCGACCCGCGCCGCTGGCGCGAAGCCGCCTCCGAGGTAGCCGCCTACCGGCGGGAACTGCGCGCGCGTCGTTTCGACGCGTCCCTCGACTTCCAGGGGAATCTCAAGGGTGCCATGCATGCGCTCGCGAGCGGCGCGCCGCGGCGGATCGGCTTCGCCGCCGGACACGGTCGCGAGGCGAGCCACCTCTTCGCCAACGAACTCGTCGTGCCGCCGGCCGACCGTCCGCACCGGGTGGAGAAGTTCGCGTCGCTGGTCGCTCCGCTCGGCGCGGCGTCGGGTCCGCTCGTCTACCGCCTGCCCGAGAGCGCGACGGCGCACGGGCGCGCCGATCGCGCCCTGGCGACGCTCGAACCCGGTCACGTGCCGCCGCGCGGCTACGTCTGTCTGCACCCGGGGACGAGCGAGCGGGGGGCGGGCAAACGCTGGGCGCCCTCGCGCTTCGGCGCACTTGCCCGGGAATTGTACACGCGCCGGGGCGCCAAGGTCTTGGTGACCTGGGGGCCGGGCGAGGAAGGCCTCGCCCGCGAGGTCGTGGCCGCCTCCGGCGGGACGGCCCGGGTTGCGCCCGCAACCACGTCCTTGCTCGACCTGGCCGAGGTCCTGCGCCGCGCCGCCGTCTTCGTCTCGGCCGACACCGGGCCGATGCACCTCGCGGCGGCCTGCGGCACGCGCTGCGTCGCCCTCTTCGGCCCGAAGGACCCTGCCGTCTACCGCCCCTGGGGCACCGGGCACGTCGTCCTGCGCGGTACAGCCGTCGGCGGATGGCCGCCGACCATGGACGGAATCCCGGTCGAGGCGGCTCTCGACGCCGTGGAGTCGGTCCTGGCTCCCTGTGGCCCCGCTCGTTGAAACCGCGGCCCTTAACCGCGAACCTGTCGGGGCACCGCATGTCGCACAAGACCGCCATCATCATCGGCGCCGGCCCGGCCGGGCTGACCGCCGCCTACGAATTGCTCGACAAGACCGACGTGCGCCCGATCGTCTTCGAGGCGGGCGACGACGTCGGCGGGCTCAGTCGCACGATCGAGTACAAGGGCAACCGCATCGACATCGGCGGACACCGCTTCTTCTCCCGCTCGGACCGGGTGATGGACTGGTGGCAGTCGATCCTGCCGCTGCAGGCCGGGGCCGAGGGCGGTGTCGAGGTGACCTACCAGAACAAGACGCGCATGGTGGTCCCCGGGGGGCCCGCCGCCGATCCCGCCAAGGACGAGCGCGTCATGCTCGTCCGGCCGCGGATCTCGCGCATCTTCTTCATGCGCAAGTTCTTCTCCTACCCGGTGTCGTTGAGCATGGACACGCTGGCGAACCTCGGCCCGGTGCAGACCGTCAAGATCGGGCTCAGCTACCTGTGGATCCGTCTGCGTCCGCGCAAGGACGAGCGCTCGCTCGAAGACTTCTTCATCAATCGCTTCGGGGCCGAACTCTACCGGACCTTCTTCAAGGACTACACCGAGAAGGTCTGGGGTGTGCCCTGCGACGAGATCAAGCCCGAGTGGGGTGCACAGCGGATCAAGGGGCTCTCCATCACGAAAGCGCTCGCGCATGCGGTCCGCAGCCGGTTCTCGCGCGACGAGTCGATCTCGCAGAAGCAGTCCGAGACCAGCCTGATCGAGCGCTTCCTCTATCCGAAGTTCGGCCCCGGCCAGATGTGGCGCGAGGTCGCGCGGCTAGTGCGCGGGCGGGGCGGCGAGATCCGCATGGGCCGCAACGCGGTCGCGATCCGCACCGAGGGCAAGCGCGTCGTCGGCGTCGACTTCCGCGACGTCGAAACCGGCGAGGTCGAGCGGGTCGACGCCGACTGGGTCTTCTCGACGATGCCGGTCCAGGACCTGGTGCGCGGCATGGCGGATGTTCCCGAGAACGTGCGGCGCGTTTCTGAGGGCCTCGTCTACCGCGACTTCATCACCTGCGGCCTCCTGCTGCGCAAGCTGAAGATCAGGGGCGACAACCGGGCCGACGCCCCGCGCGGACTCGTGCCCGACAACTGGATCTACATCCAGGAGCGCGACGTGCGCATCGGACGCCTGCAGATCTTCAACAACTGGAGTCCCTGGCTCGTGCGCGATCCGGATACGGTGTGGCTCGGCCTCGAATACTTCTGCAACGAGGGCGACGACCTCTGGCGGATGTCCGACGAGGATTTCCGCGCCTTTGCCGCGGCCGAGCTCGTCAAGATCGACGTGATCGAACCCGGGGACGTGCTCGACGGCGTCGTCATCCGGGTGCCCAAGACCTATCCCGCCTATTTCGGCAGCTATGACGACTTCCAGGTGGTGCGCGACTTCGTCGACGACTTCCCGAACCTCTTCCTGGTCGGCCGCAACGGCATGCACCGCTACAACAACCAGGACCACTCGATGCTGACCGCGATGACGGCCGTGGAGAACCTGCGCGACGGCGTGACCTCCAAGGACAACATCTGGGCGGTCAACACGGAGGAGGACTACCACGAGGAGAAGTGAGCCCGCGGCAGGCCTGCCCCGCTCGGCCGGTTCGTCCGGGCGGGCGGCCGTCGGCCGCCCCGGGGGCGCCCGAGCGCCCTGGGGCCGGCTTCCGGGTTTCCGGCCGTCAGCGGGGTCCGATCGTTTTCTTCTTGTCGGCGCCGGACCTGCCGTGATAGGGCAAGCCGGAGCCATTTCGAACCCGGATTCACCGGGGGAGTCGCAACAGGAAAGGGGAAAGGAAGTTCTGTGTCGAGGACGGCGTTCGTCGGGAATCTGAGCTTTTCCGCCACCGAGGAGGAACTCAAGCAATTGTTTTCGGAAGCGGGTCCGGTGGTGAAGGCCCGCATCGGTGTCGATCGCGAGACCGGGAAGTCCCGCGGCTTCGCTTTCGTCGAGTTCGCGAGCGACGAGGCTTGCGCCAACGCGATCGAGAAGATCAACGGATACGACATGGGCGGTCGTCGTCTCCGCGTGAACGACGCGGACGACAAGCCACCGCCGCGCGCGGCTGGTGGTGGTGGTCCCCCGAGCGGCGGCTTCCGCCCGGGAGGCTTTGCCCCCCGGCCCGGGGAGGCGCCGGCGTTCGCGCCACGGCCCTGGGCGCCCCCGCAGGAGTTTCCGCCGCCGCCGCCCTTCGAGCGTCGTGACGACCTCGGCGGGGGTGCCAGCGGAGAGCGGCGCAAGCCCAGCGTGAAGGGCAGTCGGCGCGGCTTGCGCGGCCGCAAGCGCTCGCTCTGGAGTTGAAGGGTCAACGGCCGGACTCCGCGGGGTCCGGCCGTCCCACCACCGGCCTGCGCGTCGCGGGCCAAGGCACCGCGGCGCGCCGCGGGGTTGCGGCGTCCGGTGCGCGTTGCGTGGGCGGACGGCGCGGTCGCCGGCACCCGTCCTCTGGCGCGGCGGGCGTCGACCGCTAGGTTGCACGGGGTGGTGACCTCGCAGGCAGCTGCGGCGGGTCCGGGCGCCTCGTCGATGGGCGACGTGCAGGAGCGCCTGATCTTCCTCGTCGGCGCGCCGCGCTCGGGGACGACCCTGCTCGCGCGAATCCTCGCCGCGCACGGCGAGGTTCTCGGTCGCGCGGAGCCTCACCTGCTCACCCCGCTCGCCCACCTCGGCTTCTACGGCCGCGTCGACAAGGCCCCCTACGACCCGTTCAACGCGGAACAGGCCATCCGCGGATTCGTCGCCGACCTGCCGCGCGGGGAGCAGGATTACCTCGACGCGCTGCGCGCCTATACCGACGCGCTCTACGGCCGGATGCTCGCGACGCGGCCCGACAAGAAGTACTTCCTCGACAAGACGCCGGCCTACGCGCTCGTCCTGCCGTTCGTCGCGCGCCTCTATCCGCGCGCGCACTACGTGGTGCTCACCCGTCACCCGATCGCAGTGCTGACGTCCTACGTGACCTCGTTCTTCGACGGCGACTACGAGGTGGCGCTCGCCCACAATCCGATCCTCGCGCGCTACGTACCCGCGCTCGCGACCTTTCTCCGCGAGCGCCCGGTGCGGCTGCACCACGTCCGCTACGAGGAGTTCGTGCGCGATCCCGAAGCGGGCTTCCGCTCCCTCTGCGAGGCGATCGGGCTGCCGTTCGAGGCCGGCGCGATCGAGTACGGCCGCAGCGGCGAGGGCTTCGAGGGACTCGGCGATCCCACCGGCGTCGCCCGGCATGCACGGCCGGTCACCTCCTCGGTCGCCCGCTGGGCCGCGGACGTGACGGCGGATCCCGCGACCGAGGCGCTGGTGCGCCGCCTGGTGGACGAACTCGACCCCGACGACCTGGCGACGCTCGGCCATCCCCGCGACTCGATCCTCGCCGCCATGGATGCGGCACGCGGCGCGCCGGCACCCGGCAAGCGACGCATCCCCCTGCGCTACGCGCTCGAACGCAGGCTCCTGGTCGCGCTGCGGCGCGACATCCACCACAACGCGCTCGGCCGTGCCCTCAAGCGACTGCGTTTCGCGCTCGACGTCGTCCTGCGCGAGTAGGGCGCGGTACGCATCCACGCCGCCCCTGGCCTGCTCGCCGGCGAGGGGCGACGCCTTGCCCGACCGGGTCGGCCGTCGCCCCGGTGCACCGCCAGCGGCCGCGCGGGGTCGGCCGCGGCGCCGTCGTTCACGGTCGGGTTCGCCCGCGACCCGGGTCGGTGCGCGGAACGGAGCGACGGGGATTGTCGAATCGTGCCCGGCCCTCTGCTAGCGTTCGCGCCCATGACCGGAGCCGAGATCCGCGGCAGTTTCCTCGAGTTCTTCCGCGAGCGGGGCCACCTGATCGTGCCGAGCGACCGCATCGTTCCGGAGAGCGATCCGTCGCTGCTCTTCACCAACGCGGGCATGGTCCCCTTCAAGAACGCCTTCCTGGGCGCAGAGAAGCCCCGCGCCCCGCGGATCGCGGACGCCCAGAAGTGCCTGCGCATCTCGGGCAAGCACAACGATCTCGATGACGTCGGGCGCGACGTCTACCACCACACCTTCTTCGAGATGCTCGGCAACTGGTCCTTCGGCGACTACTACAAGGCCGAGGCGATCGAGTGGGCGTGGACGCTGCTCACCGGCGTCTGGAAACTACCCAAGGAACGGATCTTCGCCACGGTCTTCGAGACCGACGCGGAGGCTGAGGCGCTCTGGCCGAAGGTGACCGACCTGCCGGCCGCGCGCGTGCTGCGCTTCGGCGCGAAGGACAACTTCTGGGAGATGGGCGAGACCGGCCCGTGCGGCCCGTGCTCGGAGATTCACGTCGACCGCGGACCCGGCACCTGCGACAAGCCACCCGGCCACGCCTGCGGCGTCAACTCCGGCTGTGCCCGCTACATGGAGATCTGGAACCTGGTCTTCATCCAGAACAATCGCGAGAATGACGGCCGGCTTTCCGAACTGCCCGCGCGCCACGTCGACACCGGCATGGGGCTCGAGCGCGTGACGTCGATCCTCCAGGGCGTCGACGGCACCTACGACACCGACCTGCTGCGGCCGATGATCGGCGTCGCCGAGCGCGCCTCGGGGCGACGCTACGGTGCGACCATGTCGGAGCAGGATGTCGCCCTCCGCGTGATCGCCGACCACGGCCGCGCGGTCGCGGTCATGATCGGCGACGGACTGCTGCCCTCGAACGAGGGCCGCGGCTACGTGCTGCGCCGCCTGTTGCGGCGCGCCGCGCGCCAGGGGCGGGTGCTCGGCCTCGCGGACCCTTTCCTCGGTGCGGTCACCGACGCGGTCTGCGACGTCCTCGGCTCGGGCTACCCGGAACTGGTCGAGGGCCGCGCGCGCATCCGGGCCGCCGTCACCGGCGAGGAGGAGCGCTTCGGAGACACGCTGGAGAAGGGTCTCGGCCTGCTCGGCGAAGAGATCGAACGCCTGCGCGCCGCGCGCGGCGCGACGCTTCCCGGCGAGGTCGCCTTCAAGCTCTACGACACCTACGGCTTTCCGATCGACCTGACCGAGGACATCCTGCGCGACCAGGGACTTGCGGTCGACCACGCCGGCTTCGAGCAGTCGATGGGGGCGCAGCGCAAGCGGGCCCGCGAGGGGGCGCGCTTCGCGACCGCGACCGCGGGCACGTTCGGCGAAATCGTGTCGCGCTTCGCCGGCGACCGGACCGGACCCCTTGAGTCCGAGATCCTCGCCCTCGCGGTCAGCGGCGAGGAGCGCGAGATCGCGACCGAGGGGCAGCAGGTCGAGATCGTCACGGCCGAGACACCCTTCTACGGCGAATCCGGCGGCCAGGTCGGCGACCGTGGCCGGATCACGCTCGCCGACGGAACGCTGGTCGAGGTGCAGGACACGCAACGGCCCCGCCCAGGGTTGGTCGTGCACCACGGGCGCGTCGTGCGCGGCGCGGTGGTGCGGGGCCGCCCGGCCGTCCTCGAGATCGACGAGGCGCTGCGCGCAGCGACGCGGCTCAACCATTCCGCCACCCACATCCTCCACGCCGCCCTACGCCGGCAGTTGGGCGCCCAGGTGCGCCAGGCGGGTTCGATGGTGTCCTCGGAACGCCTGCGTTTCGACTTCGCCCACGAGGCCCGTCTCCCCGAGGAGCGGCTCGCGGCGATCGAGGACGAGGTCAACGCGCACATTCGCGAGAACGTCCCGGTCACGGCCGACGAGATGGCCTTCGACGACGCGATCAAGGCGGGGGCGCTCGCCTTCTTCGGCGACAAATACGGCGACCGGGTGCGGGTGCTGCGCATGGGCGACTTCTCGGTCGAGTTGTGCGGCGGCACCCATGTCGCGCGTACCGGCGACATCGGCGTGTTCAAGCTGCGCGCCGAGTCGGCGGTGGGCGCGGGTGTCCGGCGCATCGAGGCGCTCACCGGCCCGGGTGCGATCGAGGCGATCCGCCGCCGCGAGCGCGAATGGCGCGGCATCGCCGCGATGCTGCGTGGCGGCGAGGACGAGATCGCCGCCAAGCTCGAGAAACTACTCGCAGCGCAGCGCGACCTGGAGAAGCGCCTCGCCGACAGCCAGTCCAGGCTCGCCGCCGACGCGTCGAAGGACCTGCTCGAGGGCCTGCGCACCGTCAACGGCGTTCAGGTGCTCGCCCGACGGGTGGAGGGCGTCGATGCGCACGCCCTGCGCGAACTCGCCGACAAGCTGCGCGAGCGCATGAAGTCGGGCGTGGTCGTGCTCGGCGGCAGCGAGGGCGACAAGGTGCTGCTGCTCGCCGCGGTCACCAAGGATCTGGTCGGCCGGGTGAACGCGGGCGCGATCGTGAAGGAGATCGCTCCGATCGTCGGCGGCAGCGGTGGCGGCCGCCCGGACTTTGCCCAGGCGGGCGGACGCGATCCCTCCCGGCTGCCCGAGGCCCTCGAGAGGGTCCACGGGCTGATCTCCTGATGGAGACACCGGGCTCTCCAGCGGTGGGAGCGGGCGCCGCGCCGGCGCTCCGGGTGGACTTCGGCGACCCGTCGCTCATGACCGGACTCTTCGGGCAGCACGACGAGCACCTGAAGATCATCGAGGTCGGAACCGGGGCGCGCCTCGCCGTCGACGGCAGCGGCATCGACGTCCGCGGCGACGAGTTGCAAGCCGAACTCGCGGCCCGCGTCCTGCGCCAATTATACGGACTCGTCGAGGCGGGCTACCCGCTCTATCCCTCCGACGTCGAGTACGCGGTGCGCATCCTCTCCGGGGATCACGGCGCGAACCTGAAGGAGATCTTCCTCGACACGGTCCTGATCTCGGCGAACAAGCGCACGATCGCACCGAAGTCCCTCGCGCAGAAGCACTACATCGAATCGATGCGCCGCCACGACATCGTCTTCGGCATCGGACCCGCGGGTACCGGCAAGACCTACCTCGCGATGGCGGTCGCGATCGCGGCGCTCACCAAGGGCGAGTTCTCGCGCATCGTCCTCACCCGTCCGGCGGTCGAGGCGGGCGAGCGGCTCGGTTTCCTGCCCGGCGACCTCGCCGAGAAGGTGAACCCCTACCTGCGCCCGCTCTACGACGCGCTGAACGACATGGTCGACGTCGATCGGGCGCGACGCTACATGGAGCGCGGCACGATCGAGGTGGCACCGCTCGCCTTCATGCGCGGTCGTACGCTGAACGACTCGTTCGTCATCCTCGACGAGGCGCAGAACACGACCCGGGAGCAGATGAAGATGTTCCTCACCCGGCTCGGCTTCGGCTCGAAGGCGGTCATCACCGGCGACGTCACCCAGACCGACCTGCCCGCCGGTAAGGCCTCCGGCCTGGTCGAGGCGAGCGAGATCCTGACCGGAATCGACGGAATCAGCTTCGTGCGCTTTACCGAGCGCGACGTCGTGCGCCACCGCCTCGTGCAGGCGATCATCACCGCTTACGAGCGCATGACTTGAAGCGAGCCGACCGGGTCGTCGTGGACGGGCGGGCTGCACCTGGTCTCGGCCGCTGGCTCGCCCCGGCCCGCAGCGACGCGCGCGCGGCGCTACGGGTGCTCGGCTGCGCGCCCTGCGAACTCTCGCTGGCGCTGGTGGACGACGCGGAGATGCGCGCGCTGAACCGCGATTGGCGCGGCAAGGACCGGACGACCGACGTCCTCGCCTTCGCCCAGGGGGAAGGCGAGGGGGCGTCGCCGGCCGGACTCCTCGGTGATGTCGTCGTCTCGGTGCCGACGGCGCGGAGGCAGGCCGAGACACGCGGTTGCGACGCACGCCAGGAGATCCGGACGCTCCTCGTGCACGGGATCCTGCACCTGCTCGGCCACGACCACGAGCGCTCGCCGGCCGATGCACGGCGGATGTTCCGCCTGCAGCGCGAGGTGCTCGAAGCGTGCGGAGCGCCACCCGCGGCGCGGTCGTCGGAAGCACCCACCCGCGTCGCTCCGGGCCGGGTCGTCGCCGCGCGGCGCGTGGCGAAGCCCGACCGCAAACGCTAGACCGCAGGCTATTCGGCGCTCGGTGCCGGCGGAAGGAAGACGGATGCTCCTCGGCGAGGGACGGGATCGGCTCAGCAAACTCAAGGAGCGCGTCGATGCGCTCGGGAGGTATCTTTGACCTCCCCGGACTCACGCGCCGTTCGGCCGAACTCGACCAACTGAGTTCGGACGAGAGCCTCTGGCAGAACTCGGAGCGCGCCCAGGCGGTGCTCCGGGAGCGCTCGGCCCTGCAGAGCCGACTCGAACGGCTGCGCAAGCTGACCGATGGCGTCGAGGAGGTGGAACTCTACCTCGACATGGCCGGCGAGGGCGAAGTCGAGGCGCTCGTCGAGGCCGAGAGTCGGCTCGGCGCCCTCGAAGGCGATGCGTCCCGCTTCGAACTCGAGCGCATGCTCGGAGGCGAGCACGACGCCTCCAACGCGATCGTCACGATCCACCCGGGCGCCGGCGGGCTCGAGGCGCAGGACTGGGCCGAGATGCTGCTCCGCATGGTGCTGCGCTGGGCGGAGCGGCGCGGCTTCAAGACCGAACTCCTCGACCAGATCCCGGGCGAGGGCGCCGGCCTGAAGAGCGCGACCTTCACGGTCGAGGGCGAACACGCCTACGGCTACCTCAAGGCCGAGGCCGGCGTGCACCGCCTGGTGCGCATCTCGCCCTTCGATGCGAATGCGCGCCGTCAGACCTCCTTCGCGGCGATCCTGGTGAGTCCCGAGATCGACGAGAAGATCGAGATCGACATCCGCGACGAGGACCTGCGGGTGGACACCTACCGGTCGTCCGGTGCGGGTGGCCAGCACGTCAACAAGACCGACTCGGCGGTTCGTCTGACCCACCTCGCGACCGGGATCGTCGTCGCCTGCCAGAACGAGCGCTCGCAGCACAAGAATCGCGCGACCGCCATGAAGATCCTGCGCTCGCGCCTGTACGAGCTGGAACTCGAGAAGCAGCGCGAGAAGAAGGAGCAGATCACCGGCCTGAAGCGCGAGATCAACTTCGGGAGCCAGATCCGCTCCTACGTGCTCCACCCCTACCGTATGGTGAAGGACCACCGCACGAACTTCGAGGTCGGCAACGCCGACGGCGTGCTCGACGGCGACCTCGACCCGTTCATCGAGGCGGAACTGCTGCGCCGCGCCGGCGAGGGCGACACGGCGACCGCGGCGGCGCCGCCCGGCGCCTAGGCGTCCGCACCGAGTGCCGCGTCGATCGCGCCGAGCGCGATCGCGACCTCGTTCTCGTCGATGACGAGCGGCGGGGCGATCCGCACCACCCGGTCGCGGTGCAGCGTCCAGCCGAGCAGCAGTCCCTGCTCGCGGCAGCGCTCGACGAAGTCCACGGTGGAGGAGGCGGAGTCGAACTCCAGGCCGAGCAGCAGTCCCAGGCCGCGCACTTCGCGGAGACCGCCGCGCCCGACCCGCGTGTCGAGTGCCGCGAGCAACTCGCGTCCGACCCTTGCTGCGCGTGCCGGAAGGTCCTCGCGCTCGGCGACGTCGAGCGCCGCGAGGGCCGCCGCGCAGCACACGGGGTTGCCGCCGAAGGTGGTCACGTGTCCGAGCGGCGGGTCGTGCGAGAGCACCGACATGAGTTCGGTCGAGGCGGCGAAGGCGCCGAGCGGAAGCCCTCCGCCGAGCGACTTGGCGAGCACGATCACGTCGGGCTCGGCGCCCGGCCAGTGCTCGAAGCCGAACCAGCGGCCGGTGCGCCCGAGCCCGGTTACGACCTCGTCGAGGACGAGGAGCGCACCCACCTCGCGACAGCGCTCGCGCAGCGCGGGCAGGAAGCCGGGATCGGGCACCCGGACGCCGGCCTCGGCCTGCACCGGTTCCGCGAACACCGCGGCTACGTCGCGGTCGATCCGTTCGAGCGCTGCCCGGTCGTTCCAGGGGATCTGTGCGAGGCCCGGCAGGAGAGGGCGGAACGGCTCGCGGTAGACCGGGTTGCCGCCGAGGGCGAGTGCGCCGGTCGTGTCGCCGTGGAAGGCGCCCTCGAACGACAGCACCCGCTCCCGGCCGGTTGCCTTGCGCACGAGTTTCAGGGCGCCTTCGATGCCCTCTGCCCCGCTGTTCGTGAAGTAGATCACGCCGAGCGCCGCCGGCAGGTGCTGCGCGAGGCGGCGAGCGAGTTCGACCTGGGGCTCGATCACGTCCTCGCCGTAGACCATCACGTGGGTGTAGCGGGCGGCCTGGCGTGCGACGGCGCGGGCCACCTCGGCGCGACCGTGGCCGATCGAGGCGACGCCGATGCCGGCGAGCAGGTCGAGCCAGGCGCGTCCGGCGGTGTCGTGGATCCAGCAGCCGGCCGCGCTCGCGACCTCGATCGCCCGCGGTGCGTCCGAGGTCTGCGCGACGTGGCGCAGGAAGACCTCGCGGCGCTCCGGCCCCGACTCGACGCCGGCGCGCCCTTCGTCGACTTCCGCGACAGTCCAGGCGAGCAGGTCGTCGAGCGGTCGCCGCCCCGAGGCGTGCCAAGTTGCCGGAGGATCCTGCATGCGACCGACCGGGCAGAGGCGCGACGCACCGGCTTCGCGGCAGACCTCCTCCCAGGAGTGCCGCTCGTCGGCTTCGGCTTCGAAGCCGATGCACTCGAGCGCGCCACGCAGGGGGGCAAGGGCGGCACGCAGGCCCGCCGGTCCTTCGAACGGGTGGAGTCGCACGAAGCGATCGAGAGGCGAGGCGCGCAGCGGGCCGGCATGCTCGACGGTGACTGCCCAGGGCTCGCCCGGGCCGCCGCCGTGCAGGGCCGCGGCTTCGCCCGCGATTACGGCGGCCTCGGTCTCGTCCACCGCCCGGCGGAAGGCGCCCGCGTCCTCCAGGTCGAGGCGTCGCCTCGGCCACTCGCGCTCGAGGTCACGCAACGACGACGCGAGCTCGCGGCCGAGTGCGGCCGCGTCGACGCCCGGTGCAACCAGCACCGCCTGCGGCGAGAGGCATCCGCGCTGGTCGAGGAAGGCGATCTCGCGGGCGAGGCGCGCGGCGGTGCCGTCCGGTCCGGGTTCGACGCGGCCGACGACTGCGAGGCTCGTGCGTGGGCCGCGGACCACCGCGCGATCGCCCGCCTTCGCACGTACCGCCGCGACCGCCGTTTCGGAGCCGAAGACGAGCACCCGGTCGGCGGCAGCGAAGAGCGGTGCCTCGATCGCGGCCTCCCCGCCCGGCCATGCGAGTGCCGCGCACGCCCGCCCGAGATCCGGGGCGATCTCGGCGAAGGAACCGGCGAGCCGCGGAGCGAACGCGTCCTCGCCGCTCGACGACTTGATCGCGAGCGCCGAACCGAGGGCGAGCGCGGAGAAGGCCGGCGCGATCGCGAGTCCCGGTGTGTTCTGGGCGAGCACCGCGACCACCAAGGACGGCGCATGCGCGACGGCCCCGGTGACCGACGGGGCGAGGGCGGCGCGCGCCTCGGCGAAGACCTCGCGAAGCCCCGCGCCGTGCCATGCGGCGAACGTGCGGGCGAGGCACTCGCGCACCATCGTCGCGGCGTAGCCGGTGTTGCGCGCCACCGCGTCGGCGGCTTCCGAGAGGCGCTCCCGGTCGTCGAGCCAGAGCCCGGAGGCGCGGTCGAGGAGCATGACCCGGCGGTCGAGCGGCACGCCCCGCCAGACGAGGTGTGCTGCACGCAGGCGTTCGACCAGCGCCGGGACTCCGGCCGGGGCGAGCGGGGTCAAGCGCCCTCCCCGAGAAGTTCGGCGAGCGCGAGCGCACAGCCGCGCGCCGGTGCGCCGCGCAGGCGTCCGCGCAGGAGGAAGCGCCCGCCGTAGCAAAGGCCCACGTCTTCGGTCTGCACCGCCATGACCGAGCCGACGTTGGCGAGATCGAAGTGGCAGAGGATGCCCGGCTCGCCGTCGGGCAGCGGTGCGAGCGTCGCCGGATCGACGCAGAGAGTCCGGGTCCATGCCGGCCCGAGCTTGCGACGCTTCGCATTGGACCCGGCGAAGCGCTCGACCAGTACGTCGTCGTAGAACTGCGAGCAGAGTTCGGTCATGCCGTACTCGTTCACGCACTGGTAGGTCGGTACGCCGAGCGTGCGCCAGCAGGCGGCGAGGAAGCCGGCGTCGGAGAAGGCTCGTCCGCCCTTGGGGCCGCCGGTATCCACGATTCTGGTGTTTGCGGGCAGGACGATCTCGCGGCCACGCTCGCGGCAGCGCTCGATCAACGCCGTGAAGAGCACGCGCACGCCGACCAGGCACAGCGGTGCGCCCGCCCGCGCCGCTTCCGAGAGGCGGTCGGCGGCGCGGTCGGGGTCGAAGCCGTTTTCTTCGACGAGCCAGTCGCAGTCGCCGCCGGCCAGGTCCTCGCGTATCCAGTCCACCATGCGCACCAGCGAGGACTGCGCCAGGAGATCGGGCCCGGCGAGCAGGGCGACCAGGCGCGGCCGCGCCCCGTCGGGCAGCACCATGCGGCGGAAGTGCGCGATCGCCGCCTCGCGATAGACCTCGGGCCGCGGCACCGGGTGGCGCCCGCGCCGCTCTGTGCCCTCGGTCGTGCCGCTGGTCAGGAAGACCGTCTCGGTCGGGGCGCAGCCCAGGTCGAGGGAGCGGAAGGCGCTCGTCGGTACCGCCGGGATTGCGGACCAGCCGTCGATGCGGTCGGGTTGCACGCCCCGCCGCTCGCAGAAGGCGCGGTAGGGCCGGTTGTGCTCGAACTGCATCGCGAAGACCCGCAAGGCGAGCCGACCGAAAGCCTCGTCGTCGGGTGGACTCGCACCGGCCCCGGTGTCGGCGACGAAGCCGCGCACCTCCCGCGCGAGATCGTCGAGGGATGCCATGACCCGCCGAGTGTAGCAGGCGGCGCCGGATCGCCACGGGGGCCGTCGCCTCGCCGTCGCGCTTGCCTCTCCGCTCTGCCCTGCGTAGGCTCGGGTCGATGGCCGACAAGGAGTCGATCTACGACGAGGGTCTCGACCTCGCCTTCGATGGCGACTTCGCCGGCGCGATCGAAAAGTACCGCGCCGCACTCGCGATCGACCCGGCCTACGTCGACGCGGTGCACGCCCTCGCCATGGCTCACAAGGAGCGCGGGGAACTCGACGCGGCGATCGCCGCCGGATGCCGGCTCTGTGAACTCGCACCCGACGACATCCTCGCCCACACGAGCCTCTCGCAGTTCTACCAAATGGCCGGGCTGATCGCGGAGGCGGAGGCGGAGGCGGCCAAGGCGAAGGTGCTCGACTGGAAGCGCCAACTCGCCGAGCAGAAGGAAGCCGGCCAGGGCGACGGGAAGGGCTGACGCCGGTGGCCGAGGAGCGCAGCGACGAGTACTTCGTCGGCCGCCTTTGCGGGCGGATCCGTCTCCTGATCGCGACGTCCGACGAGATCCCGATGGACGTGAAGCTGCAGACGCAGCCGATGCTCAAGGACTTCGAGCAGTCCGTCGGCCTGCCGCCCGAAGATCAGGATCCGGCGCGCGCGCGCGGACAGTACGCATTCCTGTGCCGGGAACTCGAGGCCTACCCGGACATCGAGGCGTTGCTCTTCGCCCTGCGCAACTTCGTTCCGTATCTCTGAATCGCACCCCTGCGACGCGGCGTGCCGGGCGAATCGGGGCCACCCCGGTCAGGGCGTCGCGGCGCCCTTCGCCTTGAGCGAGGTCAGTTCCTTCTCGATGGCGCCCTGGCGGCCGCGCGTCACCTCGAGGACCTTCTGGCAGTCCTCGCGCTGGTTCTTCACGCGGTTGATCTCCTGGTCCATGGTGACGACCTTGGTGCGCAGCGCCGGGGCGCCGTCGTCGCCGTGGCCCCACAACTGCCAGCCGAGGAAGGTTCCGGCGAGGAAGGTCGCCAAGAGGGTCAGGATGGCCTGCGTGTACCACCAGGCTGCTTCCTTGACCTGCTCCGCCGCCGAATCGTCTACCTTCTTCGCCATCGTTCCGACTCCTTCTCCGGCCCGCCGGTATGCGGGTGTACGGCAGGGCTACGCGAATTCGTCTCCGATTGGTAGGCGGTGCCCGGCCGCCGGGTCAGTCGGCGTCGGACAGGTAGTGCTCCAGCAGGTCCGGAACCTCGCGCAGGGCCTGCTCCCGGCCGCGAAAGACCCGCTCGCACACCCACTCCCCGCGCACGAAGGCGTCGAGGCAGCACTCGCTGCCGAGCGAGATCTCGCAGACGCGTTCCCCGATCGGCATCCCGGTCACGATCGCGCGCAGCGTCGGCCCGGAGTCGAGCAACACCGCGCGCGCGCCCCGGGGAAGCCGGATCGCCTTGCGAACCCTCTCGACGACGTCCTCGCGGGGGCGGTCGTCGGTCAGCTTGAGGTACGCCCAGCCGTTCTCCGGCGGATTCGCCTCGCGCAGCCACTCGAGGTTGGACCCCGAGAGGTGACTGCGCGCCCGGTCCGGGTCGAAGCCCTCGTCGGTGCGGAAGAGCCGCGATCCCATGACCCAGGTCGGCCCCGGCTTCTCGCCGCCTTCGGTCGGCTCGGTGCGCTCCGAGTTGCGCCGGGCGCTGCCCATGTCCACCCACCAGCGGTTGTCTACGGCGGGTTTCGCAGCCTCGTCGGCGGGCGCCGCCGGCTCGATGATCAGCTTCTCCACCGGGGGCACCCGGGGCCGCTCCTCAGCCACGGGCCTGGCGCCTCGGCCCGGCCGCGCGCGTGCGGCCCTCGGCCCGGTAGGGCGCCCGGCGCCGCGCCACCATCGCCGCACCGACGCGGTCGCTCGGCATCGCCTCGACCCCGGCTCCCCCGCTTTCCGCGGCTCGACGGCGCGGCCCGATTCCGCGTACCATGCGGGCGGCGAAGGCGTCGGCCTTCCGCTCCGCGTCGGTCCACAGGATGTAGTGGCCCATCTCGTGGTAGATCATGTTGATCCACTGCCGCTCGGAGTTGTACTTCCGGCCCCGCTTCCAGTGTTCGGGATGCACGAGGTGGATCTGGCCGTTTTCATAAGTCCGCCCGCCGCTCTTGCCCCAGTCGAGGTACTCGAACCAGGTGTAGCGCGGCGTCGACAGCCGGTAGTAGCGGGCGATCCGGGAGAGCGCCTGCCGGAACGCGAGCGGCCGATGCTCGCGAAAGAACGCCGAGAGCAACCGATCGATCGCGCGCCGTTCGCTGACCGGGGGCAAGAGCATCCGCATCGCCGTTCACCTGCCTGGGTTTCGAGGGGAGGAGCACAGACGGTAGAAGGGGCCTCCCGGGATGTCAATTTTGCCCAACGGCTCGGTTCAAGTATCTGGATTTATTGAGGTTTTTGACCGTCGCCCGGCGGCGGACCGGGCTCCGGCGAAAGCCCCGGCAGCCCGCCTTTCGCCCCGGCTCGCGAGCCCCGCGTTCGCGCGACCACCCAGGGGCCGAATTGCGCGATCATGCGGGGGTGCGGGTCGGTCGCAGCCGGTTCGTCGCGACTTGCGACGCGCGCGGCGAGCGCCCGGAAGCGTTCCTGTCCCAGAATCGCGATCTCGGCCCGATCGATCTCTTCGGGTGGGAGGATCATGCGCTTGGCGTAGTAGGCGAGTCGGCGCCCGATCCCCGGGGCTTCGGTTCCGACCGGCGTCTCGGGCGGAATCGTGCGGCGGACGAAGCGCGCGGTCTCCCGCGCCGCCCACTCGTCGAGGGGCGTCCGGAAACGGCTCATCCACGGCGGCGGCAGGAGCATGGCGGCGAGTGCTGCGGCAAGCGCGGTCGCCGCAAGCGCGGCGGGCCAGCGTGCGCGCGCGATGCCCCAGGCGGCGAGCGTGGCGGCGAGGAACAGGAGCCCGACCCAGGGCGTGATCGCCGATCCGCCTCGGTGCAGGTCGACGAGTGCGAGCAGCAGCCACGCGAGCAGGAAGCGAAACGAGTCGTCGCTCCGCCAGTTCGACGGAAGGCGCGCCAGGCCGAGGATCACCAGCGGGCCGAGCGGCACGAGGCAGCGCAGGAGACCCTCGGGTGCATCGGGCCGGGCGAGCAGGTGGCGTGCCCACAGTCGTGCCGGCAGCCCGTCGAGGCCGCCCGAGGGGTCGAGGGCGAGCTCGGTCGCGAGCGAAAGTCCGGCTGCGGTCGCCGCGCACGGCACGAGTACGCCGAGCGCGCTGCGCGCGTCGAGACTGCGGCGCAGCCAGAGCCATGCCAGTGCCAGTGCCGGGAGCCAGGCGGCGTCGCGACCGACGAGCGCGATGGCGACGCCGCAGGCCACGCCCGCGACGCGCGCCGCCCGCCTCGACTCGTCGAAGTCGCGGATCGCGACGAGCGCCGCGAGCATCGCGACCAAGTACCAGGGTTCCACCCCGTAGCGGTCGCCGAGGAGGACGGGTGCTGCGGGCAGCAGGATCAGCAACAGGCTCGCGAACAATCCGACCCGGGTCGCGTAGAGACGTTCGCCGAGCACGACGGCGAGCGCTGCGGCGGCGGCCCCCGCGAAGACTCCGGGCAGTCGCAGGTGCCTTTCGGCGGACCCGAGCGTGAGCGGAGCGATCGAGGCGAGCGCGGTGGCTGTCGGCGTCCACGAGGACGCAGGGCGCGCGCGCGTCGCGCTCGCCGACCAGTTCGCCGGCTGCGCCGCGAGGGCGAGGTCCGCCTCGCGCTCGTCGAGTGGCGAGCGGATCCTCTCGCCGCGGCCGAGCAGTACCAGTACGAAAAAAGGCAGGAGGATGGTGGGGAGGGTCAGTCGGAAGCGGCTCCGCCGCTCGCTCACGATGGGTTGGAGTCGGTGGCGCATGCACGATCCGGCCCGTGCGCCTCCGTTTCGGTGGTGGTCGCCGGGAAGGTCGCAGCCGAGGTGCTGCGGGAACGGACTCTCGCGGCCGGTCGCCGAAGTGTCAAATCCCGGCCGTCGGCCGTGGGCCTGCGCCACGGCAGGCAAATTGACGCCCCTCGCGTCGCCATGGTAGGCGCCGGCGGCCCGTGGCCGGGGGCTCCCGTGGCCGGCGTCGCCGAAACTACTCGGCGGCGAAGGCCGCGCTCATGGGTATCACGTTCACCTGGGCGCTCGAACTCGGCAAGCACGGCATCACGGTGAACGCGCTCGCCCCTTCGGGGATGACCCGCATGGTCGGCAGCATGCCGGGCATGGAGAACCGCCCGGTCGCCCCCGAGATGAACCCCGACTTGAACGGCGCGATCGTCGCGTTCCTCGCCTCGGAGAGGGCCGCGCATGTGAACGGCCAGGTCTTCGGCCGTCGCGGCTTCGCCTTCACGCTCTTCCAGACGCCGCGGCCCGTCGCCGCGATGTACAAGGAAGGAGGGTGGACGGCGGGCGAGATCGCCGCCAACTTCGACGCCGCGTTCGCCGAGCACCTCCAGCCGGTCGGCATCCCCCAGACCCGTCGCGAAGCTCCGCCCAAGTAGGCGGCCGGGGATTCAGCCGGCGACGGTTTCGATCTCGTTCTCGAGCGCGAACCCGAGCGTCTCGCACATCGTGCGTGCCTCGGCAGCGGCCTGGCCCGGCGTGGTCAGGTAGCCGTTCACGAAGATCGAGTTGGCCGGGTACAGCACGAGCGATTGCCAGTCGCCGAGCGTGCGCTCGCGACCGCCGGCCGCGCGGATGTCCGCTTCCGGGTTGAGGAAGCGCATCAGGCAGAGCGCGCGCAGCGCGCGTCCCGCGGCCATCGACGGCGTCGCACCCAGCGGCGTGCCCGGGATCGGGTGCAGGAAGTTGAGCGGCAGGGAATCGACGCCGAGTTCGCGCAGCGCGAATCCCAGGTCGATCACGTCCTCGTCGGACTCGCCCATGCCGATGATTCCGCCGCAGCAGGTGTTGAGTCCGGCCGCCTTCGCGGCGAGCACGGTCGCGACGCGGTCGGCGTAGGTATGCGTGCTGCAGATCGCCGGGTGATGGCGCTCGCTCGTGTTCAGGTTGTGGTTCACCCAGCCGACGCCTGCATCGGCCAGGCGGCGCGCCTTGGGCTCGTCCATGAGCCCGAGCGAGACGCAGATCTCGAGGTCGGGGTAGAGTTGCTTGATCTCGCGGGTGGCCGCGCAGAAATGTTCGACGTCGCGGTCGCTCGGCCCCCGGCCGCTGGTGACCATGCAGTAGCGGCGCGCGCCGCGCTCGATCGCGGCCCGGGCCGCCGCGAGCAGTTCCTCCTGCGGCAGCAGCCGGTAGGTGTCGATGTCGGCGGTCGAAACCGCGGACTGCGAGCAGTAGCCGCAGTCCTCCGGGCAGAGCCCTGAACGCGCGTTCTGCAGGACGCAGATCTTGACCCGCTTGCCCCAGTGTCTCGAACGCACCCGGAAGGCCGCGCGCAGCAGGTCGGGTAGCGACTCGTCCGGGGTGAGCAGGACCTCGCGGGATTCGACCCGGGAAAGGGCGGCCCCGCCGAGCGTGTGCTCGGCCAGCCGGTCGAAGGCCGTCGGCGGCGCCTCGAGATCCAACGGGACCGGGTTCATGCCGGTCGGATCTACCAGACGCCCCACCCCGGTCAACGCGCAGCCCGAGCCGGGTGCAGTCGATCGAGGGCGTTGCGCGCCGCGCGTGCGAGGCTCGAATCGGGCGAGGCCGCCGCCGCGACGAGGGCCTCGGCGACCTCGGGATGCGACGAGCCGAGCCGGCCGAGCGCGGCGGCCGCGGCACGCCGGACGCCCGGATCGGGGTCCTCTGCCATCTGCTGCGCGGTGCGCTGCGCGGTCGCGTCCCGGTCCACCAGGTCGCGCGGGGCTGCGGCGACGAGTGCGGCGAGTGCTGCAAGTCGGACGGTCGCCTCGGGGTCGCCGAGCGCATGCCGGGCGACGTCGCCGAGACCCGCGGCATCGATCTCGCGCAGGCAGTAGAGCGCCATCCTGCGCAGCACGGCCGACGGATCGCGCGCCGCGGCGTGCAGCGACTTCGCGATGCCCGGATCGGTCCTCGCGAGACGCGCGGCGAGTTCGGCGGCCGCCCAGCGCTGGTCGCCATCCGCGAGCGAGAGCGCTTCGCGCGCCGCCGGCCAGAGACGCCGGGGCGTGCCCCGCCCGGCTCGCGCGAGGGTGAACGCCGCCCCCCAGCGCAGGCGCTGCCGTGGATCGGCGAGTGCCGCGTCGAGGGCTCCTTCGAGGACGGGCAAGGCTTCGACGAGCGGCGCCAGCGCCTCGGCGGCCGCGCGCTGCTCGGTACGGCTCTCGCTCGCGAGCACGGCGACCATCGCGGCGGCGAGCGTCGCGTCGACGAGTTGCGCGCGCCGGGCCGGCGTGAGCGCAGCGATCTCCGCGAGCGCGGCGGCGCGCTCGGCCGCCGTGCCGCCGAGGCACTCGGCGAGGTGCTGCGTCGGGGCGACGTCGCCCATCATGCCGCCTCTGCGGCGGCGCGTGCGAAGAGGTGCGCGAGTTCGCCGGGTGTCGGGCCGAGGACCCAGTTGCGATCGCGATCGAGGACCCTGTCGAGCCCGGCCACGATCGCCGGCCCGTCGAGCGGCAGCCCTTCGAGCGCGGCGGCGATGCGCCTGGTCGCGCCCTCGGGAGCGATCAAGTCGCCGCCCAGGCCGGCGGCCGCGATGCGCGCGTCGCGGGCGAGAACCCAGGCGGTGACGATGCCGAGGCGGCCGACGACGCTGGCCGATGCGGCCCCGTGTGCGGGTGCGAACATGTCGTACTCACCGGGCTCGAAGGGTGGGGGCACGCGATCGAGCGAGCCGATCGTCGCGGTGGATGGACTCGCGACCTCGAGCCCGAACACGTCGGCCCAGGCCGCCGCCGCGTGCACCGCGAGCCGCGCCGGGTCGGCCGCCGCGAGATCGTCCAGGGCCGCCGCGGCGCTGGACCCGCGTCCCCGAGCCATGTCGGCGAGTGCCGCAAGCGAGGTCGCGGCGGTTTCCGCGACGGGCGGCGTCGCGATGCGCCCCTGCGGGTCGAGCCGGTCGAGAAGTCGCGTGCTTTCGGCGATCGAGCGGCGGCACCCGAGGATCGACTGAAAGAGGACGCTGCCCGCAGCCGTCTCCGCGAAACTCGTGTGGGCGACGATCCGGCCGCCGACGGTGACGGTGTCGAGCCCCGGGTAGATCGGTTCCAAGCCCGCCCCGCGGAGCATGGCAAGCAGGCCCCGCACCGCGCGATTCATGACCTGCTCGGGCGCCAGCGCGCTCCCCGAGGGGCCGAGCAGGGCCGCGCGGTGGGGGAGAGCGAGGGTCAGGAGGGCGAATCCCTCGCCGCAGGCGACCGGGCGGCCGCCGGTCCTGCGCCGCCAGGTGCGGCCGTCCTCCGCGCGGGCCGTCGGCCGCGCGGCCCCGGGCTCCGCCGCATGGGCGCCGATCGAGAGGACCTCGCCTCGCAGCGTGGAGGCATGCAGGCGCAACTCACCCCCGGCCGCTGCATCGAGGAGTTCGCGCTCCGCGAGCGACTGGGCCCAAGGCTCGACCGACGCTGCGGAACTCGCGTACAGTCGCCGGTCGGCCATGCGTCCCGAGGGATCGCCCGCCGCCGCTCAGCGCAGGAGCGACGGGTCGTAGTAGAAGCGCTCGCGGACGATCTTGCCCTCGCGGACCTCGTGCACCGCGATCTCGCGGAGGAGGACCTTGCGGCTCCCGGGGCGCAGCGTGAGTTGGGCTTCCCACTCGATCACGACGGTCTGGCCGTCGCACCACATGTTGCGCGCATGCCAGCGCGAGTCGGAGACCATCTTGCGCCACTGCTCGCTCTTCAGCTTGACGGCCTCGATGCCGTAGATCGGCAACTGGCTCGCCTCCTGCGACTCGATCGAGTCTGCGTAGAGCGCGAGCATGCGCTTCTCGTCGTGCACCGACGTCGAGGTGACGATCGCGCGTGCAACCCGCCGAAGCTCGGCGAGCGTCGCCGCACCCTTGGGGGCCGCCACGGCGCGGGTGGTTGCGACCGGGACCATCTTTCTCGTCGTGGCCGGAGCCTTCTTCGTCGTCGTCGTTCGCGTGGGTGCCATGTGTCTCCTCCGAGCCGACGATATGGCTCGGGGTGGGGGGACACAACCCCCCGGAGGCCAAATCTTGGACTGCTGAAAAAGAAGTTCAGGAACGCCTGATCTGCACCGACCCCGGTCCGGGATTCCGGTTGCCGACCTGCCGGCCGCGCGCCGCGGTTGCGACGATCGCGACGGGCGGCTTAGATCCCCGCCCACGGAGGAACGACGATGTCGGATGCACGCGAATCCGCCCCCGCTGGGCGCCCGGCCCCGCGTCCTGCAGGGGCGTCGGTCGGCCAGGCAGGCACGGCTGGTTGGCCCGTCCTGCACCTCTTCTTCCGCATCGACCGCGCGCGATGGCGGAGCCTGTCGGAAGGCGAACGCGCCCAAGGCATCGAGGAGGCGCGGGCCTTTCTCGCCGGCCTGGAGGCGGAAGAGGGGCTCCAGACGATCTCGAGCGGTGTCGTCGGCAAGGCCGACCTGTCGCTGCTGGCGGTCCATGCCGACCTTCTCCGGCTGCAGCGACTCACCCAGGAACTCGCCGCCACCACGCTCGGCGCCTGCCTTCTTCCGGTCGACTCCTTCTTGTCGATCTCGGAGAGGAGCGAGTACATCTCCACCACCGGCGACCAGGCGAAGAAGCTCCTCGACGAGGACGGACTCGCGGTGGACTCCCCCGACTTCCAGAAGCAGCTCGGGGCCTTCGATCGGCGCATGGGCGCCTACGCCGAGTCCCGGATCCATCCGCAGTTGCCGGGCCGGGAGTTCGGCGTCCTCTGCTTCTACCCGATGAGCAAGGCCCGGGGCGAGACCAACAACTGGTACCGGCTGCCCTTCAATGAGCGCAAGCGCCTCATGGCATCACACGCCGAGGCCGGCCGTCGCTACGCCGACCGGGTGACCCAGCTCGTCACCAGCTCGACGGGGCTCGACGACTGGGAGTGGGGCGTCACGCTCTTCGCCCGTGAACCCAAGCCGATTCGCGACATCGTCTACGAGATGCGCTACGACGAGGGCAGTGCCCTCTACGGTCTCTTCGGCCCATTCTACGTGAGCGTCCGCTTCGCGCCGTCGGAGATCGGCGAAGCCCTGCACCTCTGACGCCCCGTTCGTGAAGCACGTCAAGTTGTTCACCGACGGTTCCTGCCACGGCAATCCCGGGCCGGGCGGGTGGGGTGCGATCCTTCGTTGGGAGGGCAACGAGCGCGAACTCTCGGGCGCGGTGCCGGCGACGACGAACAACCAGATGGAGTTGCGCGCCGTGATCGAGGGGCTGCGCGCACTGCACGAGTCCTGCGACGTCGAGGTGTGGACCGACTCCCGTTATGTGGTCGACGGCATGAAGTTCTGGATCGCCAACTGGAAGCGGAGCGGGTGGAAGACGGCCGATCGCAAGCCGGTGAAGAACGGCGATCTCTGGCGTGAACTCGACGCGGAGGCGGCGCGCCACCACGCGCACTGGCACTGGGTGCGCGGCCACGACGGACACCCGGAGAACGAGCGCGCCGACCGGCTCGCCAACGCGGCGATCGCGAGGATGCCCGGGGCCTGACCTCCGACGCGGCGCGCCGCCGACCCGATCAGGGTGGCAGCAGGGAGAGTCCGAAGAAGACCTGCACGAGCGCGAGCAGCAGCGCGCCGAGGCCGAGCAGGGGGTGGAGCAGGCGCGCCCGTTCGCTGTGCGGCAGTCGGCGCGACAGCGCGGCCCCGCCGGCGAGCAGCAGCAGGATCGCCGCGCCGAGCCGGAAGTGCCATCCGCCCGCGAGTTCGAGCTCCGGCCGCCAGAGCCATGTCGAGAGCACACCGAGCGCGGTGTTCGCGGCGGTCAGCGCGAAGGCCCAGGGCGCGAGGCTCGCATGGCGCAGCCGCAGGGCCGCGCCACCGCGCTCTCGCGAGCGCAGGCCGAGGGAGGCGGCCGCGGCGAGCAGCGTCAGCGCCACGACCGAGAGCAGCGGGTGCAGCAAGGCGAGCCATCGCGGGATCACGTCGGGCACGCCGGGTTTTCGTCCACTGCGCCCGGCGCGGCAAGCGGCGTCCCGGCCGACCGGTGGGTGGGGACGTGGCGCGTCGTCCGCACCGGCCGGCGTCCGCGAATTCCCGCCCCGGCGCGGTTTGCGTTGCGCCGCCGGGGTCGATAGGCGACCGGTTCCCGCGCCCCTGCGGGGTTCCCCATCAAGGAGACCAACCGATGCTGCACGTCATTGCCACGCTGCCGATCCGGCCCGACAAGGCCGCCGAGTTCGAGCAGGTCTTCGCCGCCCTCGCCCGGCAGGTGAAGGAGAACGAGAAGGGCTGCCTCCGCTACGATCTTTGCCGCTCCGTCGAGTCGCCGAGCACCTTCGTGGTCGTCGAAGCGTATGCCGACCAGGAAGCGCTCAAGACCCACTCGTCGACGCCCTACTTCCTCGAGTTCTTCGGGAAGATGAAGGACTTCGCGGCGGGGCCGCCAAAGATCGAGATGCTGCACGGCGCGCACTGAGCGTGTACGGCCGGCGACGGGCGGTTCAGCCGCCCTCGCCGGCGATCCGCTCGGCGTGCACCTCGGCGCTCGCCCCCGAGGCTTCATGCTCGGCGGTCCACAGTTTCTCGCGCCCGAGCCGCAAGGCGCCCTCGCGGTCCTTCGCCTCGACGAGAACCGTTCCGACCGCGGTCTCGCCCGATGCGGGGTGAACCGCCTTGACGGTCACGCGGTAGCGCTTCTTCTTCGCGAGCATGGGTGCGTCCTACCAGCCGGCGGGTCGACCGGAAAGCCGCGCACCTCGCGGCAGACGATGCGGGCGACGGGGCACCGCCGTGGCTCTGCGGCGGTCCACGGGCCGCCCGTTCAGTTCCGGGCGGCGCCCGGTGGGACGTGCGGATGCCCGAGCCCCTTCACGGCCTCGAGCACGCTGAGCGGCACGAGGGCGAGAGCGCACCAGGCCGCGAGTTGCGCGCCGGTGACCGCGGAGGTGCCAAAGACGCGTTGCAGCCAAGGGGCCTGGTGGATAGCGAGCTGCAGCACGAGGCTCGTCACGACCACCCCGAGCAGTCGCAGGTCGGCCAGCAGGCGCAGCGGCGTGAGCGGACGATCGCCGCCCTGCATGCCGAACGCGACGAACATCTGGCCGAGGACAACGATTCCGAAGGCCGCCGCCCGTGCGTGTTCGAGTCCGTCGCCGAAGTGCAATTCCCAGGCGAAACCGGCCAGAGTGCAGGCCGCGACCAGGCTGCCGACCAGCAGAACCCGGCGCAGGAACGAACCGTCCACGATCGATGCGTCCCGCCGTCTCGGCGGGTGAAGCAGGACGTCGGGATCGACCGGACCGGTGGCGAGTGCGAGCGCCGGCAGGCCGTCGGTCACGAGGTTGATCCAGAGCAGGTGGACCGGCAGGAGCGGGAGCGGCCAGCCGAGCAGCACCGCGACGAGCACGACCGCGAGTTCGGCGACGTTGCCGCCGGACGCAGCGCCTCGGCCTCGTCGAGTCCCGTGGCAGGATCGACTCCGGCAGCCGCGGCGAGTTCACCGAACGGGCCTGCGTGGGAGGGTTGCATCGACTCCCTCAATACGTCGCCGACAACTCCAAGCCAAAGACGAGCGAGTCGCGCCGGCTGAACGTCGGGGAGAAGAAGTACTGCAGGTCGGGCTGCAGCATGAGCCACGACGCGAGTTTCGCCGTCCAGGTCAGTTCGAGCAGCGACTCGCCGCGCGGGATGTCCCCGAGCAGTCGCCGCAGGTCGTCGCCGAACCGCGTCGTGCCGAATGCGAGGCCGACGATATCGTCGGGGCGTGCCTCGATCGGCTCGTAGAGATTCAGGCCGGCTTCGGCGCTCAGCGAGATCGGGTTCGCGTTCAGTTTCTCGTTGGCGCCCATCCGGGCGAAGAACCCGAGCTTGGGCTCGCCGGCCGCGTCGGCGAGAAGGGCCTGGTCGAGCATCGCGTAGAAGGAGAGGTTGCTCGGGCGCAGTTCCGGAAGCTCGCGGCTGCGCTCCTGGCCGACCACGGCCCAGCCGCCGATCGTGAGCGCGCCGGGCCGCCCGGCGGGCCGGAAGTCGTGCTCGGCCTCCCAGAAGAGCGTGGCGCCGCCCCCGTGCCCGAGACGCCAGCCGAAGCCCCAGTTCGCGTCGGTGTCCTGGCCGGCGTCGGCGGTGTAGACGCCGAGGCGGCCGAGGAACCCGTCGAAGGGTGCCAGTCGGAGCAGGAGGCCGGGGGCCGCGAGCGGGTAGACCGGCGCGCGAAAGACCTCGGTGGTGTTGCGGAAGCTCGCGAACGAGCTGAAGGCGCCGAAGGTTCCGTTCTGGAAGATCGCGCCGTAGCGCGACACCATGAAGTCCATGTCCGCCGCCATCTGGCCGACTTCGATCGACCAGCGATCGCTCTCGCCGAAGTCCTGGCGCAGGTGGATTTCGTAGAAGCGCAACGCGTTGGAGGCCTCGTAGAAGCTGATCGACATGCTGCCGAGGCCGCCGAGCAGGCTGGCGGTCGGGGAGGGGCCTGCGTACCAGTTCCAGCCGATGCGGAAGGTGAGTCCGTGCCAGGTGCCGAGCAGCTTCTCGAGGTCGAGATCGAAGGCCGCGGCGAAGAAGCTCGTCAACTGCGTGCCCGTCGACTTTCCACCGTGCACGTTCGACCAGAGCAGGCCGCTGTACTGGATCGACGGCGTGATCCCCGCGTCGACGAGTTTCTGCTTGTAGGCGAAGATGCTGTTGCTCGGAGCTGCCGTGGCCTCCGCTTCGAGAATCCGTTCGACTTCCGCCGAGCTCATCGGTGCCTCGTGGCTCATCGACGAGAACGGGTCGGCGGGGACCTCCGCGGGCTCGACCGTCGTGGCCGTCGGGGCGCCGCGCCCTCCGGACGGGACGGGGCCGGAACCGCCGGGTGCCCTCGGCGCGGGGGCGCCGACCGCACCCGGGCGCGACCGGGCGCCAGTGCGGCGCTGGTTCCGAAGGCGTCCGCGGGTGTGCGATCCCGGGAGACTTTCCACGCGAACGTCGGCCGGGTTCCGCGCACCCGGTTCGCCCTCGGCGGCCGCGGCCTCCTCCCCTCGGTCGGGCGCCGCATGCGCCCGGGCGGGCGAGAGGTTGAGGGCGACGGCAAGCACGATCGCCGTCGCGCGGCCGGGCGACCATGCGCCGCGATGCAGCGGGCGCTTCACCGCGCCACGAAGGCATCGACCGCGGCGCGAAGGTCGTCCGTGCCGTCTTCGAAGAAGTGGGTCGCGCCGGGCACGACGTGCAGTCGGGTCAGCTCCCCGGCGCCGTAAAGGGCCGAGCGCAGACCGGCGAGCGGCGCGACGTCGTCGCGCTCGCCGTGGAGGAAGAGCCGCGGCCGGGTTTCATCGGCGAGCGTCCCGGGTTCGAGCATCGACACCGGTGTTCCGATCGCGATCACGCGACCGACCCGGGTGTCGGACTCGGCGAGTCGCAAGGCGATCGCGGCCCCGAACGAGAAACCGGCCGCGACGACGTCGGAAGCTCCCGGGTGCTCGGCGAGCAGGAAGTCGAGGCCGGCCCGTGCGTCCTCGACCTCGCCGCGGCCGTCGTCGTGGCGGCCGGTGCTCTCTCCGACACCGCGGAAGTTCAGGCGCAGCGTGGAGAAGCCGGCCTCGCGCAGCGCACGCTCGCAGTGGAATACGACCGGATTGTGCATCGTGCCGCCGTAGAGCGGGTGCGGATGCAGAACCAGGGCCACCCCCGAACCCTCGGCTGCGAGCTTGTGGATCCCCTCCAGCCGGCCATGCGCCACCGGCACGAATCGCCTCCCGGCAACCATCGCTCGGAAGCTTATCGGGCGCCGGAGCGAGTTCAATCCACACCGCCCGTGCGGGCTCGGCGGGGACCACTGGCCGCGGGCGGTTGCGATGGCCGGGCGATCCTGATGGGAGGTGCCCCGTGGACGAAAGCGGCATGCGGTCGACGCCTGTCGTCGAATGGGGAACGGAGTCACTCGCCGCCCGCGGCCTCGACCTGGAGTGGCTCGAACCCGATGGCCACGGCGGATACGCCGCGGGTACGGCTGCAGGGATCCGCACCCGCCGCTACCACGCGCTGCTGCTCGCGCCGCGCGGCGGCGTGGGCGAGCCGATGGCGCTGCTCAACGGCGTCGAGGCCTGGCTGGAGACCTCCGCCGGAACCATCCCGCTCAGCTCGCAGATGTACGGCTCGGGGGTCGTCTTCCACGACGTCCGGTCGCGGTTGGCGACCTTCCGGTCGGAACCGTGGCCCGCGTGGCGCCTCCGCCTACCCGGTGGCGGATCGATCCTGCACGAGGTGCTCGTCGAGCCCGGGGCCGCGGTCACGCTGCTCTCCTGGCGTCCAGACGCGATCCCCGCAGCGGCGACGCTCGCCGTCCGGCCGCTGCTCTCGGGGCGGGACATGCATGCGACGCACCACGAGAACCCGTTCTTCCGCTTCGACTCGCGCGTCGACGGGCCGTGCGTCGCCTGGCGACCCTACCATGACGTCGACGGTATCGTGGCACTCCGGGGCGGTTCATGGGAGGCGTCGCCCGACTGGTATCGCGACTTTCTCTACCTGCGCGAACGCGAGCGCGGGCTCGACGATCGCGAGGACCTCGCGACCCCGGGCGTGTTCCGCTTCGATCTCGCGCGCGGCGAGGCCCTGCTCGCCTTCGCGGTCGAAGGGCGCGATGCCGCCCTGCGCGAGGCCGTCGCGGCGAGCATGGACGGTCGAAGCGCGGTCGGGATCCTCGCCGCGGGGATGCGCGACCGGGAGCGCGCGCGCCGCGCCGGATTCGGCAGCCGACTCCGCCGAGCCGCGGATGCCTACCTGGTCGATCGCGGGGACCGGCCGGGCATCGTCGCCGGGTACCCGTGGTTCGGCGAGTGGGGCCGCGACACGTTCGTCTCGCTGCGCGGTCTCTGCCTCGCCACTGGTCGCTTCGACACGGCGCGCCACCTCCTGCTCGCGTGGGCCGAGCGGATCTCGGACGGACTGCTCCCCAACCGCCTGGCGGGCGGGGTGCCGGAGTACAACAGCGTGGATGCGGCCCTGTGGTTCGCGGTCGCAGCGCACGAGACGATCGCGCTTGCCGCCGCGTCCGGGGCCCCACTCGCGGCCGCGGACCGGACGCGGCTGGAGGCGGCCGTGGACGCGATCATCGCCGGCTACCGCCGCGGCACGCGACACGGAATCTGCTGTGACGACGACGGGCTCGTGTCTGCGGGCGAACCCGGCGTGCAGCTCACTTGGATGGATGCGAAGGTCGGCGATCGAGTCGTTACCCCGCGGATCGGCAAGCCGGTCGAGGTGCAGGCGCTGTGGCTGAACGTGCTCGCCGGAGCGGCGGAGCGCGACCCCGGCTGCGCCGGCCTGCTCGGGCGCGGCCGTTCGAGTTTCGTCGCGCGCTTCTGGGACGCGCGGCGCGGATTCCTCGCCGATGTGGTCGATGCGGATCGCGTGCCGGGAGGCGTCGACGCGACGTTCCGTCCGAACCAGGTCCTGGCGGTGGGCGGACTCCCGCTCGTCCTGCTCGATCCACCCCGGGCCCGCCGCGTCGTCGACGAGGTCGAGCGCCGGCTGTGGACGCCGTTCGGCCTGCGTTCGCTCGCACCGGGGGAGTCCGGCTACCGCACCCGCTACGAGGGCGGGGTGGCCGAGCGCGACAGCGCCTACCACCAGGGGACCGCATGGCCCTGGCTCGCGGGTCCGTTCGTCGAGGCCTGGGTGCGCGTGCGCGGCGCGACCGCGGCAGCGCGCGCCGAGGCGCGCCGCCGTTTCCTCGAACCGCTTCTCGCGCGTCTCGACGTCGCGGGCCTCGGCCACCTGCCCGAGATCGCCGATGCCGAACCGCCGTACGCGCCGCGCGGCTGCCCGTTCCAGGCCTGGTCGGTCGGCGAGGCGCTGCGCCTCGATGCGCTGCTGCTCGCGGAGCCGGGCGCGCCGGCGTCGGGGGCACCGCCCGAGGTCGCGACCTAGGCCAGTTCGACGAGGCGAGCGCCGCCGTCACTCGCACCGGTGAGCGCGACCTCCCCGGCGAGAAGGCGGCGCAACGGCTCGCCTACGAGTTCGCCGCGCCAGCCCGATCCGAGTCGTCCGGTGGTCTTACCCGACGCGAGCGTTTGAACGTCGAGACGGGTCGCGAGCAGCGTCGGCTCGATGCCGCGCTCGTCGGCGATCTGTGCGACGAGCGCTAGAGCGAGCGCCACGCCCGGGCCGCGGCCCTCGTCGACCGACTCGCCCGCGGGCGGCATGCGCAGATTCTCGGATGACATCTCCTGTCCGGCTGCGGCGGCGGCGAGGATCGCGGCCGCCGTTCCGTCGCGCAGCGCGCGCGAGTCGAGTCCGCGCAACTCGCGGAGTTGTTCGACCGTCGCGGGCGGTCGGTGGACGATCCCGGCGAGCGCGAGGTCGGAGAGGACGAAGCGCGGCGGGATGTCGCGCGACTGGGCGACCCGCTCGCGCCATGCCGC
This sequence comes from Klebsiella pneumoniae, assembly GCA_945872365.1. Lineage (GTDB taxonomy): Bacteria > Desulfobacterota > Binatia > UBA12015 > UBA12015 > REEB422. The sequence continues at coordinate 43,665 of CAMBZJ010000005.1, read as the reverse complement.
GACCTCCTGTGCCACGCCGCGCGCCTTGCCGCGCAGGCTGCGACTTCCCTTGATGCGCCACCACGCGGTCTCGGGTTCGCAGGGGCCGCTCGGCTTCTGGCGCAGGCGTTCGCATTCCTCTTCGACCCAGGCCGCCACGCCGGTCTCCGTCGCGCGCGCGCGCAAAGCCGCCTCGACGGCGAGGAGGTGCTCGACGTCGGAGGCCGCGTAGGCGATCTGGCCCGCGTCGAGCGGGCGTCGCGTCCAGTCGGTGAGGCGGTCGCCCTTGGGCAGGCTCTGACCGACCACGCGCTCGACCAGCCGGGAGAGCGAGGCGAAGCCCATGCCGAGGAATGCCGCAGCCATCTGCGTATCGAAGAGCCGGCGGGGCACGGTGCCGCAGGCTTGGCGCAGGACCTCGAGATCCTGTTCGGCGGCGTGCAGGACCGCGAGCGACTCGCTCTCGAGCAACCGCCGCAGCGGGGCGATGTCGACGGCGAGCGGGTCGATCACGGCGACCTCGTCGGCCGAGGCGATCTGCACCAGCGCCAGGTGCGGGAAGTAGGTCTTCTCGCGGTGGAACTCGGTGTCGAGCGCGTAGGCGGGCACGCCGGAGAGGCGTTCGATCAGCCCTTCGAGGGCCTCGGGGTCGGCAATCCAGCAGGTTGGCGGCATCCCCGACGGTTAGCTCAGGCGTGCCGCGCTTGCAGGAAGGCGGCCAGGAGCGCCCGGTCGGGTTCCCCCCACGGAGGATCGTCGCCCCGCTCGCCGAGCCGGGAGAGGAGGCCGCCCCAGATCGCGCGGTGGCGCTCCGCGTTCTCGGCGACCGTCGGCTCGCGGTGCCCCGTCGCGGCCCGCTGCAGTCCCGCGAGCAGGACCGGGTCGTCGGCGAGCCGGCGCAGCGCCGCCGCCGCTTCCTCGGGATCGCGCGCGACGAGTCCCGCCCCCGTCGCGCGGGTTCGCTCGGCGAGCGCGCCACGGTCCGAGACGATCGCCGGCGCACCGGCCGCCCAGGACTCGCTCAGCGTGTAGCAGAAGGTTTCGTCCCACGGCGAGAGCAGCAGGCTCGCGTCGATCCGCGCCCCGCGCAGCCGCTCGACGACGTCGGCGCGCTCGTATCGACCGTGGAAGCGGATCCGCTCCCCGCCCCCGGCCGCCTGCCGCGCGCGCTCGGGAAAGCCGTGCGCGTCGGAGTCGCCGAAGACGTGCCACTCGAGGGGGAGGTCGCGGGTGAGCCGCATCGTGCGCAGCACCTGCTCGGAACCCTTCCACGGCGCCGCGACCGCGCCGACGAGCGCGATGCGCAGGGACCCGCCGCGCCTCCGCGCCTCGCCGGTGCGTTCGCGGTCGTAGCCGTAGGGTACGACCTGCCAGCGGAGCGCCTCGTCGGGAAACGCGCGGGCGACGACGTCGCGGGTCGCGTCGCATCCCGCGATCACTGCATGCGCGCCGCGCAGCACGCCCGCGAACTCCGCGCGATGCGCGCGCAGCAGCGCCTCCGGATCGGCCGGGGCGTCGAGACCGCAGGCGTCGTACCAGGTGCGCAGGCAGCGGGCGCGCTCGTCGGGTGGCGCCGTGCAGCCGCAGCGCTCCGCGGTCGAGAGGTCGAGCAGGTTCCAGCTCGGGCAGACGCAGTAGTAGTCCTGGACCGTGTAGAGCCAGGGAATCCCGCGCTCGGCGAGCACGCGGTGCAGGCCGACCGGCCAGAAGGCGAGGTGGTGCAGGTGCGCGGCGCCGACGTCGAGGGAGTCGACGAGGCCCCCGAGAGCGTGTTCCCAAGCCTGGTCGCGCAGCGTGAAGCGGCTCGCCGCGAGGCCGCCCGGCGGGCGCGCGTGCGCGAAGCGCAAAAGGCGCGTCCCCGGCAGGTCGCCATCCTCGATTTCCGCCACCGCGCTGCCGGCTTCGTCGGGCCAGGCGACGAGGGTGCGAGGCAGCGCGAGTCCGCGCACCAGGTCGAGCACGTGGTACTGCGTACCGCCCATGTTCTCGCGGCGCGGGTCGGCGAACGGGTTCGCATGCAGGACGAAGAGCATCGCCGGGCTGCGGCGTACCCGGCGTCGAGAGGCGTGGAAGGCCGCGCGCTCGCGGTGCGTCGCCAGCGGATCGCGCGCGACGAAGGCGGCGATCCGTTCCCGGTACCCGGGGTGGAGTTCCTCGAGCCGAGTGAGGTGGGCGGCGACGAGGGTCGTAGCCTCTCCGCCGAAGGACGCGCCGCCGCGGTGCCAGACGAAGAGGTCGTCGCACGCCCGGACCTCGAAGCCGGCCGCGCGGGCCCGCTCGCAGAAGTCGTTCTCCTCGCCGTAGCCACGCCCGAAGTTCGCCTCGTCGAAGGCGCCGATGCACCGCGGCACGGCGGCGCGCACGTACATGCAGAAGCCGTGCGCGGTGGGTACCTCCGGCCGCTCGCACGGGCTGGTGCCGGCGATCATCGCGTCGCAACGCTCCACGTCGCCGGTCCCCGGTACGCCGTCGGGGAGGTCGAGTCCGGGGATCGTGAAGATGGTGCCGTGATTCGTGAAGGGCGTCACGATCCCGGTGCGCGGCGTCGCGCGCGCGGCCGCCCGCAGGCGCTCGACGAAACCCGGGGGCACGACGGTGTCGCTGTTGAGCAGCAGGACGTCGCGTCCGCCGGCCTCGGCGAAGCCGCGGTTCGCGGAGGCGACGAAACCGCGGTTCGTCTCGTTGCGCAGCAGGCGCACGCGCGCGTCGCGCGCGGGAATCGCCTCGAGCCACGCGCGCAGCCCCGCGTCGCGGCTCGCGTCGTCGACGAGCAGGATGGCCGCGTCGGCGGGTGCGTTGTCGAGGACGGAGCCGATGCAGCGGCGCACGTCCTCGGCGGCGTCATGGATCGCGACGACGATCGCCGTCCCGGCGTCCGCGTCGCCGTCGGTGCCGCCGCGGAAGCCCCCGGCGGCGGACGCGGACGTCGCATCGGCCCCCGGTGCAGCGGGCGGGGTCGACGGGTCCCCTGCCGGCCGGGTCGCGACCGCCGGACCGAGCAGGCGGTGCACGTCGATCCATCCCTGCCAGTCCCAGGGGCGCTCCCGGATCGAACGCTCCAGTGCACCGACGACGCCGGCGAGCAGGACGGCGGGATCCGTCGAGCGGATCGGCGGGTGGAAGCGGATCACCCGCCGTCCATTCTCGAGGCGCGCGTCGAACGGCACGACCGGCGTCGCGGAAGAAGCCGCGAGGCGGAGCAATCCGGCGGGGAGTTCGACGCGGTGCCCGAGCAGGGTCGCGGGAAGCGCGTCGCGCAGGCCGAGGGCTTCGGGCGCGACGTCGAGCACGGCGATCACCGCCCCGCCCGAGGCGAGGTGCGGCGCCGGGCTGCGCAGCGCCGCGCGTGCGGCGTGGGGGCCGACCGGCAGGACGCCGTCGCCGAGTGCGTCGGCGAGGTAGCCAAAACGGGCGCGGTCGATCGCGCGTTGGTAGAGGTTGCCGCCCGGTGCGGGTGGGGCCGCGAGCACCGCCGGACGGAAGCCGCGATCGAGGAGCGCGTCGTAGACCCGGAAGCCGCCGCCGACGTGGAAGGTCGCGAACACCGCGCGGCCCGCCGGCGGGAGCAGGTCCGCGCCCTCGACGCGCAGCGTGCGGCGGCGCAGGGCCCGGGGCCAGAGTCGCGCGATCAGGCCGTCGAGGTCGTCGCAGGCGATCGATCCGGCGAAGCGGCGGCCCGTCTCGGCGGCCAGCACCGGGTCGCCGAGGAACTCGAGCGCATGCGCCGTCACCACGCGCTCGATCCCGCGCATCCGCTCGCCGCCGACGAGCGGCGTCGCCCGGCGCGAGAGAGCGTAGCCCAGGCGCGGCGGGAGCGTGGCCGCGATCAGGCGAAACGGCAGGTCGCGGTCGCGGAACACGACCTCACCGCGACCCGGTCGACCGCGCGGTCGACCCGGTGAAGCGTTCCGGCGCGCCCGGACCGCGCTGCGCACCCATCAGGCGAAGATGCCCCGTCGCGCGCGCAAGCCCTCGTCGAGCATGGCGCGGATGCGCGACTTCACCTGGCTGACCTTCTCGCCGACGATCGCGTCCTCGTCGGCGTGGCTGCCGGTGAAGCGCATCGGCTCGCCGAACCGGACGTGGTAGCGCACCGGTAGCGGCAGTGGCGTGAGTACGAGCGGAAAAGCCGGCATGCCGAGCAGGCGGGCGAGCGGCCGGAAGTCGCCGAGCGAGGGCATCTGCTCCTCGGAGCCGACCACCGCGATCGGCACGATCGGCGTGTCGGTCTGCAGTGCGAGCCGCATGAAGCCGTGGCCGAAGCGCATCAGGCGATAGCGCTCGGTGAAGCTCTTGTTCATGCCGCGCACGCCCTCGGGAAAGGCGAGTACGGCCTCGCCGCGCTCGAGCAGGTCCACGCAGTTGCGCGGCGTCCCGACGACGCTCCCGGTGCGCACCATGAGGACGTTCACGAACGGCAGCGTGGGCAGCCAGTATTCGCCCATCGCGCGCGGCAGCCGGGGCGGCTCGGCTTCGAGCAGGCAGGCGGTCGCGATCATGACCCCGTCGATCGCCACCTGCCCGGCGTGGTTCGAGATCAGCAGGACGCGCCCGGCCGGGACGTTGCCGATCCCGGTGGTCTCGACGCGGAAGTAGTGCCGGTAGAGCAGGGTGGAGAGCACCATCGCGCGCCTCGCGACGTCGCGCTGGAAGCCCCACGGGTCGTAGCCGTACTCGTTCAGGTCCATCGGCGAGCGCGCGATGCGCGCCTCGACCTCGGCATCGATCTCGCGCAGGTGGCCGGGGGCGACCAGGCCGAGGCCGGCGACGGCGCGCTCGAGAAGCGCGCCGAGCGGGCCCGCGCTCCAAGAAGGTCGATCGGGAATCGAGGACCGACGGGGGCGGCGGGTGCCCTCCCGATGCGCGGAGGGCGCCGCCGCTGCTGCCGGTCGTGCACCGCCGGGCGCGTGGGAATGGTCGGTGCGGGGATCCTCGGTCACGATCGCGGCCTGTGCTCTCTCTACTAGAGGCGCCCCGCCGAGCCCGCAACGCGGGCCGTCGACTCTGGCTTCGGGGCCCGGGTCGTGTTTCATGGACGCCGCGCGGGGGGGTGGATTCGTCGTCGCGGGCGGATCCCGGCCGCGGAGGGAGCGAGCGAACCGATGTCGGAGCGAATCGTCGACGTGCTGATCGTGGGTGCCGGGGCCTCGGGCGCGGCGCTCGCCTGGACGCTGGCCGAGACGAAGATGGACATCCTCTGCCTCGAACAGGGCGGCTGGATGAAGCAGGAGGAGTTCCCGAGCAATTCGATCGACTGGGAGCTGCGACGGCTCGCCGACTTCGGATTGTCGCCGAACGACCGCAAGCTGCCCGCCGACTACCCGGTGAACGACGCGGAGTCACCGATCGCGGTCTCGATGTTCAATGCCGTCGGCGGCAGCACGATCCTGTTCGCGGGCCACTTCCCGCGGCTCCGCCCGTCGGACTTCCGCGCCCGCAGCCTCGACGGCGTCGGCGTCGACTGGCCGCTCGACTACCGCACGCTTGCCCCGTTCTACGACCTGAACGAGCGCATGACCGGCGTCTCCGGACTCGCCGGTGACCCCGCCTATCCCGCCGACCCGCCCAAGCGGCCGCCGCTTCCGCCGCTGCCGCTCGGCAAACTCGGCGAGACGCTGGCGCACGGCTTCAATCGGCTCGGCTGGCACTGGTGGCCGTCGGACAGCGCGATCATCAGCGAACCCTGGGAGGGACGCGCGCCCTGCATCAACGCCGGAACCTGCCTCGCCGGCTGCGCCCAGGGTGCGAAGTCGAGCACTGACGTCACCTACTGGCCGCCGGCGCTGCGCAGCGGCGTGCGGCTCGAGACCGGCTGCCGGGTGCGCGAGGTCACGCTCGACGAAAACGGTCTCGCCGACGGCGTGATCTACTACGACGCCGAGGGGGTCGAGCGCCGCCAGCGCGCCCACGTCGTCGTGCTCGCCTGCAACGGCATCGGTACGCCGCGCATCCTGCTCAACTCGAAGTCGAAGCTCTTTCCCGGCGGTCTCGCCAACCGCAGCGGGCTCGTCGGTCGCAACCTCATGTTCCATCCCTACGCGATGGTCACCGGGCTCTTCGACGAGCCGCTCGAGGGCTACAAGGGGGCGACCGGCTGCTGCATCATGAGCCAGGAGTTCTACGAGACCGACGCCGCGCGCGGCTTCGCCCGCGGCTACTCGTTCGAGATCCTGCGCGGCCTCGGTCCGGTATTCACGGCTCTCATGGGATTCGGCTGGGGACGACTGCCGTGGGGCGCCGACCACCATCGATCCTACGCGGAGATCTTCGACCGCACGGCGGGCCTGGTCGTCATCGGCGAGGATCTTCCCGAGGAGACGAACACGGTGACGCTGGACCCGACGCTGGTGGACGGCAGCGGCATCCCCGCGCCGAAGATCACCTACCGGCTGGGCGAGAACAGCGAGCGGCTCATGTCGCACGGTGCGGCCCGGGCAAAGGAACTGCTCGACGCGGCGGGGGCACGCGAGACCTTCGCCGAGCCGCTGTTACGCGTCGCCGGCTGGCACCTGATGGGCACGGCACGCATGGGCACCGACCCGGCGACCTCGGTGGTGAACGAGTGGGGCCGCTGCCACGACGTGAAGAACCTCTTCGTCGTCGATGGCAGCATCTTCCCCACCGCCGGGGCCGTGAACCCGACCAACACGATTCAGGCCTTGGCGCTGCGCATCGGCGACGCGATGAAGCGCAACCTGGCGAACCTCCTCGATTGACCGCGGGCGGCGGCGGAGCACGCGATGAGCGACAGCGGCGGAAATCAGGACGGCTTCACCCCGGCGCGCGAGCGGGCGCTCGTCGCCGTGCTCGACGAGATCATCCCGGCGAGCGCGGACGGACGCCTGCCGGGCGCCGGATTCACGGTCGCGGCGGGTCTGCTCGAAGCGACCTTCCGGCTGCTGCCCGACATGCGCGTGCCGATCGCCTTCGGACTCGACGCGCTCGACCGCACGGCGGCGACGCGGGGGCGCGGCTGTTTCGCCGATCTCTCGGCCGAGGAGCGCCGCGGCGTGCTCGAGGAGGTCGCCGTGGCCGATCCCGGCTTCGTGCCGACGCTCATGTTCCTCGCCTACGTGAGCTACTACGCGGACCGCGGCGTGCTCGAAGGGCTGCGCTTCGAGGCCCGGCCGCCGCACCCGCTCGGACACGCGATGGCGCCGAACGATCCTTCGTTGCTCGAGCCGGTGCGTAGCCGCGGTCGGCTCTGGCGCGAAGCCTGAGCGAGCGAGCGTCGCCCGGCCCGCGCACGGCGGGCGCGCCCGCGCGGACGTCGTACCCGGGCTTCCCCGGATGGCTTCACGGGGCGGCGTCGGCCCCCGCAGGTGACTCGTCGAAGTCGTAGAGAACGGCCTCGGAGTCGTCCTCGCGAATCGACTGGATCCGCCGACCCAGGTGGTCGATCTCCCGAGCGCGACCAGCGCGTAACCGGCCCAGGCGACGACTTCCGGTCGGCGCGGACGAGGCGCGTCCGCGGACTTCGCGCTCCCGACCGTTGCGTCCATGCAGAGCCATGGTCTAACCCGGGCGATAATGGCCCGGCAACGACTCGCCCTCGCGCTGCTCCTGGCCATCCTGGTCGCGGCCTGGGTGGTGCTCGACCTCGGCCGCTTCCTGCGGCTCGAGGAGTTGCAGGGCCGGCGCGGCGCGCTCGTCGAGGCATTCGGTGCCAGGCCGTTTGCGACCGCGGCTGCGTTCTTCGCGATCTACGTCGCGGTCGCCCTGCTCGCGATTCCGGGCGCCGCCGTGCTGACGATCGCGGCGGGCGCGATCTTCGGGCTCTTGCGCGGAACGCTGCTGGTCTCGTTCGCCTCGACCCTCGGGGCGACGCTCTCGTTTCTCGCGTCGCGCTACCTGTTCCGCGACGCGGTGACGGCGCGTTTCGGCGACCGGCTGCGTGCGGTCGACGAGGGGATCGCGCGCGAGGGCGCGGCCTACCTCTTCACGCTGCGGCTCGTCCCGGTGTTCCCCTACTTCCTCGTGAATCCGCTGGTCGGGCTGACCTCGCTTCCGGCCCGGACGTTCGCCTGGGTGAGCCAGCTCGGCATGCTGCCTGCGACGGTCGTCTACGTGAACGCGGGCACGCGGCTCGCGGAGATCCGCTCGCTCGACGGGATCCTCTCGCCGGGGATGCTGATCTCGTTCGCGCTGCTCGGGGCCTTGCCGTTCGTGGCGCGGTGGATCGCCGGGAAGGCTCGCCCGCGGGGATGATCGCCCCGGCGGGTTCGCGACGGGGCCCTCCGTCCCGCTGCGAACCCGCGGCTCAGACCCTCTCGATGATCGTCGCGATCCCCATCCCGCCGCCGATGCACAGCGTGATGAGCCCGGTCGTCTTGTCGGTTCGCTCGAGCTCGTCGAGGATCGTGCCGACGAGCATGCCGCCGGTCGCGCCGAGCGGGTGGCCGAGCGCGATCGCGCCGCCGTTCACGTTGACCTTGTCCTCGGGGATCCCGAGATCGCGTATCGTCTTGAGCGGCACGACGGCGAAGGCCTCGTTGATCTCGAAGAGGTCGATGTCGGAGATCTTCATGCCGGCCTTGCCGAGGGCGCGCTCGGTCGCCGGGCCCGGTGCCGTCAGCATGATGACCGGCTCGGCGCCGATCGTCGCACTCGTCACGATCTTCGCCCGCGGCTTGAGGCCGTGCGCCTTCACGTAGGCTTCGGAGGCGAGCAGCACCGCCGAAGCGCCGTCCACGATGCCCGAGGAGTTGCCGGCCGTGTGGACGTGCCTGAGTTCCTTCACGTCGGGGTACCGCTTCTTCGCCCGCTGGTCGAGCGACAGTCCGTCGCCGCCCTCGGGCACGAAGCCCGCCGCCGCGAGGAACGACGGCTTCAGCTGGCCGAGCCCTTCGAGCGTCGTCTCGGGGCGCGGGTACTCGTCCTTCGCTAGCAGGACGTTGCCCTGGAGGTCCTTCACCGGGACGATACTCTTCGCGAAACGGCCCTCGGCGACCGCGCGCTGGCACTTCTGCTGGCTCTCCCAGGCGAAGCGGTCGAGTTCCTCGCGGCCGATGCCCTCGATCGTCGCGATCAGATCGGCCGAGATGCCCTGCGGGACGATCGGGTGTAATTCGATCAGGTGCGGGTTGTTGCCGTCGATACCGCCGCGGTCGGAGCCCATCGGGATGCGCGACATCGACTCGACGCCGCCGCCGACGACGAGGTCCTGCATGCCGCTCGCGACACCCATTGCGGCGAAGTTCACCGCCTGGAGTCCGGAGCCGCAGAAGCGGTTCAGCGACACGCCGCTCACCACGTTCGGCCAGCCGGCGGCGAGCGTCGCCATGCGGCCGATGCAGGCCCCCTGCTCGCCGGTCTGCTGCACGACGCCGGCGACCACGTCCTCGACATCCTCGAGGTTCGCGCCCGAGCGGCGGAGTCCGTTCAGCGCGGTCGCGAGCAACTCCTGCGGGTGCGTCTGCGCGAGCGCCCCGTCCTTGCGGCCCTTGCCGCGCGGCGTTCGCACGGCGTCGATGATGTAAGCGGTACCCATTTCGTCCCTCCAGGGGCGGCCGGAACGACGTGCCCGACCGGTCATGCCCGGCACGGTAGCCGGTCCATGGCGCTCGCGGCAAACCCTCCGCCGACCATCCGGAGAGCCCGCCCGCGCTCCGCGGAGCGCCTCGATGCGCGAGGGACAGAATCTGGGCGCTCGACGACCGGCGCTTGCTCCGACGGATCGGTCGTGCGACGGGAAGCGATGCCGCCCGCATCCCGCCCGCGTCGCCCCGCCGACAAGCAGTCGCGACGCCCGACCTACGGCTCGGGGAGTCGGCTCGTGCGCCTCTTCATCTCGCTGCTGCGCTCGCCCCGCGGTCGCGATCTCGATGCGCTTGCCGACGAGATGAGCATCTCGCGCAAGACCGCGGACCGCTACGCGCGCGTGCTCCTGAACGAGGTTCCGGGCCAGGACGGGCTCCCGTTGGTGGAACTGGTGCGTCCGGGCGGCAAGCCCCGCCTGCGCCTGCGCTCCGGTCTCGACGACATGCACTCGAGCGAATTCCAGGCGGCGTCGATGTTCCTCGCCGCGGCAGCCCTGCGCTCCCTCCAGGGCACCGTGGTCGGCGACGGCGCCGACGAGGTCTGGGACAAGTTCAAACAGACCCTGCCGCAGAAGACCCGCGAGGCGCTCCACCTGATCGAGCGCAAGTTCTTCTACGTGCCCTTCGCCGCGAAGAACTACGAACGGCTCGACGAGAGCCTGGGCCTGCTCATGAAGGCGGTGCTGCGCCAGGAGATGGTGAAGCTGCGCTACCGGCGGGCCGATGGGCGGGTCCATGCCCACGAGTTTTCCATCTACAGCTTCGTCCTCTATCGCGACGGCCTCTACCTGCTCGGACAGTCGAGCCGGCACGCAAAGCCGATCTGGCTCGCGATCGACCGCATCGAGAAGGTCGAGCCGACCGGGACGCGCTTCTCCTACCCGGCGGGATTCGACCCGGCGCAGTACACCGACGGAGTGTTCGGCATCTGGTCTGGACCGGAGACCCAGGTCGCGCTGCGTCTGACCGGGCGCGCCGCCGAGCAGATCCCCGAGCGGCTCGTCCATCCGTCGCAGAATTTCGCGCCGCTGCGCGGCGGCGCGACGCTCATGCGCTTCACGGTGCGCGGCTGGCAGGAACTCGCTTGGTGGATCCTCTCCTGGGGTGGGGACGTCGAGGTGATCGAGCCGGCCGACCTGCGCGACTACGTACGCCAGCAGGTGCGGGCGGCGGCGGCTCATTACTCCCGCTGAGCGTCGCCGCGCGCCGTCCCCGATCGAGGGAACGCTCGGCCGTGAGCACCTCGTTTGCGCTCAGGTCGTCGCCCCACCCGGATTCACGCGATCGACATCGATCACAGGAGCTTCGCGAATGGACTGAATCGGAGGCGATTGCCCGGGTCCATCTCCTTCTTCAGTCTCTTCACGGTTTCCGCCATCGCCTGGGAGCCGAAGATCACCGTCGGCGAAGCGCTTCGATCCGGATCGTCGGGCTGCGAGTGCGTGCCACTGAAGTCCACGGTCAGGCCGTCCACACGTCGGGCCTTGTCGATCACGTTTCTGGTCAGATCGACGATGGTCTGCCGCTCGGCGCCCGTCTTGTTCCCGGCGTCGTACAGGGTGATCAGGTCGACGAAGAACGCGTGATCGCAATTGCCGCTCGGAAGCTTCCTTTCCGACAGGACCGCGCCGCCCAGCGTTCGGATCTCCACCAGCGACAGCGTCGCTTCGTCCAGCGGCGCCTCGGCGATGATCGTGTTGCAGATGAAGTCCAGGATCGCGTCGTCGGGCGTGCCCTTGGTGCCCATGCAGTGCTGCAGCGTGGCGAGTGGGTTGCCCTTCTGTGCGGTGATCACGGGCCACAAGGCGGCGGCAGTCTCGTACCACGATCCCCAGCGGGATTGCGCCACCACCGGAAGATTCAGGCGGACCGCCAGGTCTTCCAGCGGCTTCACGAATGCCGCGGTGCTCCCTTGGAAGGAGTCGTAGAAGACCACGGTCGCCACCAGCGCCTTCGTGCCTGTGACCACCAGCTCCATGGAGACGGATTCGTCCGGAAAGGCCCGATCCCTCATGAAGCGCAGGGCGCCGCGCGAGAACGCCACCGCCTGTTCGCGCGTCTCGAACGCGACGACCCGTTGCTCCGCACCCCGAATCACACTTTCGGGTTCCATGCGGATCGTCGCATCGACGACGATGCCGAGCGCGCTGCCGGCACCCAGCATGGCCACGAAGAGTTCATCCCGTGGCGTGACGACGCGGAGGTCGCCCGCCGGCGTGACCACGGTGAGTTTCACCACGCGTTGCCCCAGCAACCCGAGTCGCCGTGAGAAGTAACCGCTCAGGCCACCATTGACGAGATACCCGACCACACCGACGCCCGGGCCGGTGCCGACCGGCAGGGCGCCTCGATGCGTATTCACCGCCTCGACGAGCTCGCGAAAGACCACACCTGCACCCACCGTCACCAGCGCGTCTTCGACGTCACCCTGGAACTCGATGGTCTTCAGGTTGGCCAGGTCCAGGATCACGGCCTCGCTGCTGGCGAGCATGGCCACGTTCGAGGATTCGTGAGCGCCGCCCACGCACGCGATCGGCGTCGTCGCCGGCAGGGACTTCACCAGGTCGGCGATCTCCTGGGCGGAGCGGGGCAGGAAGACGCGCGGAGCGAGGCTCTTCACGGGAATCGCACCGCCACCCTTCATCGGCACCTTGTTGCCGCTGAGGCTCCAGAGACGCTGCGAGAACCAATCCGAGTTCGATTGTGGCACTTCGGCCGACCCATGAGTCATATCGCCTCCCTAACTCTCCGGAACGAGTCCGCCAACCGCGACGACCACGCCGCTCGCCGCAACGCCCTTCAGCAGGGAACGACGTGACATGCCCTGGTTTCGCTCCGACATCGACAAGAGTCTCCTCGCCAGGGGGGCCCCGAAGTATTTCCGGCGATCGAGCCTGCAGGCTCTCCGAGGCGCGTACGCCCGGACGCCGGCCGCGCACCCGCGGGCGCTTCCGTGAACCTGCCAGTCCCGCGCGGAAGTCGAGGAGCCCCGTGAAAATGACCCCTCGGTGGGCACCAGGCCTGCTCGCCGCCGCCGCCGCGTCTTGCCAAGGGGCCCGTCACGGGGGAAACCGGAATCGACGACGAACTCGCAACCCGGGTCCAGCGTCGCCTCGCTCGGATCTCCATCGACCGATCGGGGTGATGGCGATCGCCGGAATCCGCAGCAGCCCGAGCCGTGGCATCGACTCTCGTCGGCGGTAGCCGGCTCGGCCGGAGGAGGAGCCACGACATGAGACGACTGCACCAGCATCCCTTTTCGACCTATGCGCGCCGCGTGCGCATCGCGCTGCTCGAGAAGGACATCCCGTGCCAACTGGTCGACGTCGACATGGCAGCGGGCGAGCACAGGAAGCCCGCCTACCACGCGCTCAATCCCTACGGGCGTGTGCCGACCCTCGAGGAGGACGACTTCGTCCTCTACGAGTCGACGGCGATCCTCGGCTACCTCGAGGCGACGCATCCCGAGCCGCCGCTCGTACCCGCCGACGCCCGCGGCCGCGCGCTCGTCGACATGCACATGAAGCTCTGCGACATCCAAGTCGCCCGGCAGACCGGTGCGATCATCTTCCCCAAGCGCTTCCTGCCCCGCGAGCGCTGGAACGAAGAGGCCATGGCGCAGGCAAAGAAGGAGATCGAGCGCCACCTCGAGATCGTCGAGAAGCAGATCCACGGCCGGGCATGGATGGTCGGCGACGCCTACTCGCTGGTCGAGGTCTGCTATACGCCGCTGGTCCAGTTCCTGCCGCTCATGGAGGTCGCGGCGCCGCCCGGGGTCGCGGCCTGGACCGAGCGGATGCTCGCGCGACCGAGCGCCGTCGCGACCGCGCCGGCGGCGTAGCGCTTGCTCGACCGCGGGGGGCGCCGAGGGCGTGCCCTCGGCGCTTTCGCGGGGCGGGCCGCAGGGGCCGGTGGCGGGGTCTTGCGGGGGACACGGCTTCGTGGGAAGCGGGCGCGATGCCGACCAAGCAGATCTGCGAGACCGCCCTCCAAGCCGTCGCCGACATCCGCGACGGCGACTCGATCCTGGTGCACAGCTTCGGCCCGCCGCAGGCTTGGCCGACCGACTGCCTGCTCGCGCTCGCCGAGCGCGGCGTGAAGGACCTGACCGTCGTCTGCAATACGCCGGCGGGCGGCCCGACCTCGCTCAACGTGCTCGCGCCCAAGAAGCAGATCCGCAAGCTCATCTGCTCCTACGTGTCGTCGCCGACGCTCACGACCGAGATTTCCGAGCAGGTCCGCGCGGGCGAGATCGAGGTCGAGATGGTGCCGCAGGGGACGCTCATCGAGCGGGTGCGCGCGGGGGGCGCCGGCCTCGCCGGTTTCTACACGCCGACCGGCATCGGGACGCAGACGGCGGTCGGCAAGGAGGAGCGCGTCTTCGACGGCAGGCGCTACGTCTTCGAGCGGGCGCTCCGCGCCGACTGGGCCCTCCTGCAGGCGCACGCCGCCGACCACGTCGGCAACCTGGTCTACCGGCGCGGCATGCGGAACTTCGCTCCGGGCTTCGCGATGGGCGCGCATCGCACGATCGCGGAGGTGAAGGAGATCGTGCCGACCGGCTCGCTCGATCCCGAGAGCGTGGTCACGCCCGGGATCTTCGTCGACCGCATCGTCAAGACCACGACCCACATCGACATCGGCGTCCTGCGCTACATCCTGTCTTCGGTCGGACGCGTGAACAACATGGAGGGGCGCCCCGTGCGCGACGGCGGGCCGACCGGCCTGCCGGCGGACCTGATGGCGATGAAGGCGGCCGCGCTGCTGCGCGACGGCGAGTATGTGAACCTCGGCATCGGTCTCCCGACGCTGGTCTCGAACTTCATCGAGGGCCGCGGGGTGACGCTCCACGCGGAGAACGGCATTCTCGGCTACGGCCCGTTTCCGCCCGAGGGCGAGGAGGACGTCGACCTCTACAACGCCAGCGGCCAGCTGGTGACCGCGCTGCCGGAGACCGCCTACTTCGACTCGACCGTCTCCTTTGCGATGGCGCGCACCGGGCGGGTCTCGACCGTGATCCTCGGCGCCTTCCAGGTGTCGCAGGCCGGCGACCTCGCGAACTGGAGCCTGCCCGGCGGCGGCGGGGGGGGCGGGATCGGCGGCGCGATGGATCTCGCCGCGGGCGGCGCGCGGGTGATCGCGATGCTCTACCAGCTCGAGCGCGGTGGGCGTTCGAAGCTCGTCGAGAAGCTCGACTACCCGGCGACCGCACTGGGCTGCGTGACCTCGGTCGTCACCGACCTCGCCTGGATCGACGTCGCCGAAGGCGGTTTCCTGCTCCGCGAGATCGCTCCCGGCGTGACCGCCGACGACGTCAGGGCGGCGATGGGGGCGCCGTTGCGGGTCGCGAGCGACTGCCGGGAGATGCAGTTCGGCTGACGTCGGTGCAGGCCGGCAGCGAACCGCGGCGCGCCGTATCCGCGCAGGCGGCCGCAAGCACCGGCTCGACGAGTGCTGCGGCGATCGCCCGGTCGAGTCGCGCCGCCCAGTGACCGCCGGGGTGGAAATCGTCGTCGCGCAGGGGGGCGACCGCACTGCCGAGTCCGACCACGGGGGCGATCGCGCCCGCGTCACGCACGATGTCCTCGTCCCATGGAGTGCCGCCACGGAGGCGGACCCGGAGGTCGGACTGCATCGGCATGTAGGCGAAGAGGAACGCGGCCCCGCGGCCGCGGGCATCGGCGGCGAATTCCGCGAGGACGCGCCGAGCGAGGACTCGCGTCTCCTCGCTGCGCCCGAGGGTCTCGACGTCGAGGCGCGGCTCCGGGGCCAGGGTTGCGGCGACGAGAGCCGCGAGTCGACTGTGTCGCCACCACGGCCGCGGGTAGAGTGCGAGAAAGGCGTCGTCGCGACCGAGCGGGTCGTCGCGCAGCCCGGCGAGCGCCGCCTCGACCCGCTCCGGCGGCAGCGCCGGCAGGTTGATCGGCTCGAGGCCTCCCTCGCGCAGGACGAAGCGCGGCTTGGAGAGCGGGACGCCCGTGTTGTGGAAGTAGAGCGAGCGGAAGACGTTCAGGTTGCGCAGTGCGTTCTCCGGTTGGAGACCGAAGACGACGACGTCGGGATGGAAGCGGCGGCCGATCTGCTTCCAGCGCAGGTAGGCCTGGTCCATGCCGTAGGCGCTGACGCCGAAATTCAGGACCTCGGCGGGCACGCCCCGCGCCGCAAGATCGGCTTCGAGGTGCTCGCCCCAGGTGTCGGCGAACGCGACTTCGTCGCCGAAGGTGTACGAGTCGCCGAAGATCGCGACCCGCAGGACGCCGGGCGTCGCCTCCTCCGGGAAGTCGCGCTCGTCGCGAAGCCCGTCGGCGTTCGCATGGAAGGGCCCGGAGCGCCCGCCCGGACGCGGCGCCCAGCCGGTGTCCGGATCGTGCACGAGGAAACTCTCCTGCGAAGCCAGGTACGCCGCGAGGTGCCTGCGGGTCGAGGCGAGCGGGATCGGGTCGGGCGGGAGTGGTCGGCCGAAGAGGCTGAAACACCCGTCCTCATCGGTCGTGCCGAGCCCACGCACGAGCAGTTCGGCGAGTGCGAGCGAGCACGCGAGGCCGACGGCGGCGCGGCCGACTCGCTTCAGCACCGCGCCTCCGACCGATCGCTCAGAGCTTGCCGGCGGTGAGGTTCCAGGTGATGTCGCCCTTCTGCAGCGTGCTCACCACCTCGGAGACGAACTTGCCGTCCTTCCACCGGTAGAGACGGAGTTCGCGCTGGTCCTCGGCCGCGACGTAGATCTCGAGCTTTCCGTCCCCGTCGAGGTCGGCGAGCAGTACCGGGTGCTCGAAGCCCGAGGATTTCGCGTCTATCTGCGTCGAGGACCAGCCGCCCTCGGGCTTCTGCTCGAGCAGCCACAGGCCCGACGACAACCCGCCCGCGACGAGGTCGATCTTTCCGTCGCCGTTCACGTCGCCCGCCGCCATCGAGCGCATCTGGCGGTCGGGTACGGTCGCGACGACACTCGACTCCCAGGCGTCGCCCTTGCGTCGGTACTGCTTGATCGTGACCGGTCGGGCCACCGAGCCGCCCTGCGCGATCGCGCCCTCCCAGACGATGAAGAGTTCGTCCTTGCCGTCCCGGTCGGTGTCGGCGGTGAGGATCTCCTTCGCGTGCGTGTCGCCCGGGGCGTCGACGACCGAACGGACCCAGCCCTTGCCCGGCACGAGCGAATACATGCGCACCTCGCCCGCCTGCGCCGCGTCGAGCTTGTTCGGGCGGCTCGGCGTTGTGAAGATCTCGCGCTTGCCGTCGCCGTCGACGTCGCCGATCTCGATCTCGTGCACGAACGTGTCGGGCTGGCGGTCGATCTCCTCGACCTTCCAGTCCTGCGCGGGGTGGACGATCGCGATCACTCCTTGGTCGTGGGTCGCGATCACCAGGTCGTCCTTGCCGTCGCCGTCGACGTCGCCCGCCTCCACGTCGCGCAGCCGGTCGAACTTCCCGCCGAAGGTCGGGTTCCAGCGCACCTTCTCGGTCCACTTGCCGCCTTCGAACTTCCAGGTTTTGAGCATCGCCTTCGTCGCGCCGATCGTCAGGACGCCGCCATCCCAGGGCAGCGCCTTGTGGAAGACGTTGCTGTCGGGATCCTCCACGACCGTGGCCTGCCAGCCCGAGGGGCTGCGGCGCAGGATCGTGAGTTTGGCGGCGCCGGGCGCCGGAAGCGACTTGCCACCGGGGCCGGGCCTCTCGGTGAACTGCGCCTGCACGACGAGCAAGGCCGGGGCGGCCGGCGCGGAGAGGGACTCGCGCCGCGGCGCGCTCGGCGCGGCGTCGGGCGGGGTCGGCGCGGCGTCGGGCGAGGTCGGCGCGGCGTCGGACGGGGTCGGCGAAGTGGTCGCGGCGACCGGGGCGGTCTTTGAAACCGGCGGCTCGTCGGCCATCGAGGGCCGGGCGGCCGTTGCGACCAGGACGATGAGGGAGAGGGCGGTCCAGCCGAGGAGACGGAGGGTCTGCATGTGCCCGGAGTGAACCAGAGGCCCGTCGGGCCTACAAGAACTGGCGCTTCCGATTGACGAACGAACGTTGGTTCTGGTAGGCGTCTTCGCGTTCCGCGAACGCCTGCCGGGCGGCGTCCGCTCCAGCCGAAACGAGGTTCCGATGAAGCTCTCTGACATCGATCTGGTCGATCCCGAGAACTGGGTGGAGGACGTCCCCCACGAGGCCTTCCGCCTACTGCGCGACGAGGCCCCGGTGTTCTGGCAGGACTTGCCGGACGGCCAGGGCTTCTACGCGATCACGAAGTACGAGGACCTGGTCACGATCTCCAAGGATCCCCAGACCTATTCGTCCTGGCGCGGCAGCACCATGATGCGCGATCTCCCCAAGGAGGATCTCGACAACACGCGCACCATCATGCTGAACATGGATCCGCCGCAGCACTCGAAGTACCGCAAGCTCGTGAGCCAGGGGTTCACGCCCCGCATGACGGCGCGCTTGGAGCCCCGGATCCGGCAGACGACCGCTGAGATCCTCGACCGCGTGACCCCGCTCGGCCACTGCGACTTCGTGCGCGACGTCGCGGCCGAATTGCCGCTCATCGTCATCGCCGAGCTGGTCGGCGTGCCGCTCGAGGACCGCCACAAGGTCTTCGAGTGGAGCAACCGGCTGATCGGCTTCGACGACCCGGAATTCGGCAACACCGCGGAGGTCGGCAAGCAGGCGGCCATGGAGATGTGGCTCTATGCGAACGAGCTGGCCGAGCAGCGCAAGAAGGATCCCCGCGACGACCTGGTGAGCGCACTCATGATGGGCGAAGTCGACGGCGAGAAGCTCTCCGAGGTGGACTTCGACTCCTTCTTCCTGCTGCTCGCGGTCGCCGGCAACGAGACCACTCGCAACCTGATCTCGGGCGGCATGCGCGCGCTCATCGAGCACCCGGCCGAGTGGAAGCGCCTGAAGGAGAACCCCGCACTGCTCAACACCGCGGTCGAGGAGATGCTGCGCTGGGTGAGCCCGGTGAACCACTTCCGGCGGACGGTCACGCGCGACACCGAAATCCGAGGACAGAAGCTGCGCGAGGGCGACAAGGTCATCATGTGGTATCCGTCGGCCAATCGCGACGAGGACTTCTTCCCCAACCCGACGAGCTTCGACGTCGGCCGAAGCCCGAACAACCACCTCGCGTTCGGCATCGGCGAGCACTTTTGCCTGGGGGCGAACCTGGCCCGCCTCGAGATCCGCGCGATCTTCGAGGAGGTGATCCGCCGCATGCCCGACATCGAACTCGCGGGGCCGGTGCGCCGCCTGCGCTCGAACTTCATCAACGGGATCAAGGAGATGCCGGTCCGCTTCACCCCGAGCCCAGCCGTCGCCGCTTGAGTCGGGCCGCGGAATCGATCAGGATCGGGACCGGCTCGTGCCGGGAGGACGCATGAAGATCATCGTGGACTATGACCGCTGCGAGGCGAACGCGATCTGCATGAAGGTGTGCCCGGAGGTCTTCGAACTCCGCGACGACGACAACCTCTATCTGGTGACCGAGACACCCGACGAGTCCCTGCGGGCGAAGGTGATGGAGGCGGTGCGTCGCTGCCCCCGCCAAGCGATAGCCGTCCGCGACTGAACCCGTTCCCGCGCGGCGGACCCCCCGTCGCGCGGGAGTGCGTCGCCCTGCTGGCAACCAGTCGCGAGCCTGCTCGGCTCTCGACACCGACTTCCTGGGTGGACAGAAGCGCGGAACCTACAACCGTCCGACCGAGGACACGGTCATCGGTCGCGTCCAGTTCGCCCTCGAGCGGCTTCGGCGGTGAACCGGGTGGTTCGCGCGCCCGGCGAGCAGGTCGCCCGCAGGGTGGAATCCGGAGTTCCTGTTCGCCGGATTCCGCCCCGCGCGTGGCATTTTACGGAAGGCAGCCGCCCTTGATAGGTACGAAGGGTGGCGTTTGGGACTCGAACCGCGGGGCGGTCGGCTTTCGCGGTGCGGTGGTTCGCCGGTCTCGCGCTGGCGGCGGTGGCCGTGTGCGGCCGACCCTTCCCGACGCTCGCCGCGCCGGCGACCGCGGCCGATATCGAGCGGCTCGAGAAGCAGATCCAGCAACTCCAGGAGGAGGTCGATCGACTCAAGCAGTCGGACAAGGCCGCAGGGCAGGTTGTCGAAGAGCGGGTCGAGCAGGCGGAGAAGGCGAGCCCGGTCGCCGGTTACAAGCCCGGCGGTTTCTTCATCCAGAACCAGAAGGGTGACTACGTCCTGCGCGTGGGCAGTTATGTCCAACTCGACGGACGGTTCTTCCCGGGAGATCCCGAGAGCATCAATCCCGACCAGTTCCTGGTGCGCCGCGCGCGGCTCACCCTGGAGGGATCGCTGGGCCCCTACCTCGACTTCAAGTTCCAAGAGGACTTCTCCAGCCAGGCGAAGCTGTTCGACGCATATGCCGACGTGAAGCCTTTCGGCGACTGGGTGAAGGTACGTCTCGGCAAGTTCAAGGTGCCGGTCGGACTCGAGCGTCTGCAGCCCGCCACGGTGCTGCCGCTCGTCGAGCGCGGCGCGCCCACGAACTTGGTCCCCGTGCGCGGCCTCGGCGCCGAACTCTGGGCATCGTACTTCGGCAACTCGATCGGCTACGAACTCGGCGTCTTCGACCAGGCGCCGGACCTCTCCAACGTCGATGGACAGCTCTTCGACGACTTCGACTTCATCGGGCGCGTGTTCAGTCAGCCCTTCGCGACCACCGACATCGCCTGGATCAAGGGGATCGGCGTCGGGATCGCCGGCTCCTACGGCATGGAGCAGGGCAACGTGGCGAACCCCAACCTGCCCGTCTACCGGAGCTTCGGGCAGTCTTCGATCTTCTCCTACGCGCTCGGGGTCGATCCCGAGCGGATCGCGCTCGCCGACGGCATCGCGAGCCGCTGGAACCCGCAGGCCTCCTGGTACGTTGGACCGCTCGGCGTCGAGGCCGAGTACGTCTCCTCCCGCACCCCGGTCCGTCGGGGCGACACGAGCGCCACCCTGAACAACCAAGCCTGGGCGGTGACCGCCTCCTACGCGCTCACCGGCGAGGCGGAGGCCTGGCGCGGCGTGGTCCCGACGCAGCCCTTCGCACCGTTCACCGAGCGCTGGACCGGTCAGTGGGGCGCGGTGGAGATCGTCGGTCGGGTCGATGCGCTGCGCATCGATCCCGACGCCTTCCGGCTCGCATTTGCCGATCCCGAGAAGTCGGTCCGCAAGGACATGGGTTTCGGCGGTGGTCTCAACTGGATCTGGAGCCGCAACGTCAAGTTCGCGCTCGACTACTATCACACGCGATTCAAGGGCGGTTGGAACAGCGGTACCTACAACCGTCCGACCGAGGATGCCGTGATCGGCCGCTTCCAGTTCGCGCTCTGAGGGAGGCCGGGAACTTGCGACGACGAACGAAGACCGGCCGCCTGCTCGCCTGGCCGGCCGCCCTCCTGCTCGCCGCTTGCGCGTTCCCGCCTCGCGCTCTCGCGGAGCCTCGATCGACCCCGACACCCGCGTTCGCGCGGGTCATCGTGCGGTTTCGCAGCCCCTCGAACGACCCGGCGGCGCGCGCAGCGGCACGCGCGCAGCTTCTCGCCATTCTTCCCACGGACGGGTTCCGGCTGACCCGGGAGTATTCGGCCATCGCGGCCGTCGCGCTCGAGGTCTCGCCGGCCGGGCTCGAAGCCTTGCGTGCTTCCCCGCTCGTCGAGAGCATCTCGGCGGATTCGCTCGCGGCGCCGACGGGCACCGGCCGCTCCGAACCCTGACCCTTGCCGACGCCGTCGGCGTCGTGTCCGAGGCCGCGCCCGCGCTGAATCGGCGTGCACTGCCGCGCGCTTGCGCAGGCCCCGGCGACCGTCGCCGCCCGAGAGCCGCCAGGGCGCCTCCCGGGCTCGGCACGGCGGTTGCTCATTGCGCAGGATGCGCAGGTCGGGACGCGGCGATGCAGACTCCGTCGTCGCGGTCCGGCAGGCGCGGGTCGTCGGGCTTTGGTCCGTCGCCCGATCCTGGTGCAGCCTTGGACTGCGACCGCGGAGAGGCCGTGGCACGTGGGAAGGCACACCGAGTTTGTGGCCGGTGGAAAATCCCTCCTCCACCGGCCGCTTTCTTTTTGTCAGGTTGCCGTCGTTGCTCGCTGCAGCGATTCCTCCGCCCGCCCGCCCACTCGGGCGACTCGAGGCGCTCGGAACGGGCCAGCCTGCTTCATTCGAAGGCACATGCCTCCCGGACGGGCACCCATTCGGGCGTGTCGCCCGCAATACATGCGGCAGCCCGGTTTCAGGCGGTGGCACATCGGTTGCTGACTCCCGTGTCGGGGCAACGCGGCGTGAGGGACGCGCGTCGAAGCCGCCCCGGAGGCCCGAGGACGTGAAGAAGATCGAAGCCATCATCAAGCCGTTCAAGCTCGAGGACGTTCGGGAGGCCGTCGAGAGGGCCGGGGCCCGCGGCATGACGATCTCGGAGGTGCGCGGCTTCGGCCGCCAGCGCGGTCACGGCGAGCTCTACCGGGGTGCCGAGTACGTGGTCGATTTCGTCCCGAAGCTGAAGGTCGAGATGCTCATCGAAGAGGAACTCGTCCCCGGAGTGACCGACGCGATCCGCAAAGCGGCGATGACCGGGCGGGTCGGCGACGGGAAGATCTTCGTCGTGGACATCGGGGACGCCGTTCGCATCCGGACCGGCGAGCGCGGCGAGGCAGCCATCTAGGCCGAGGAGAAGTCATGAAACCCATCACCAGATCGCTGCTCGGTGCGATCGCGCTCTGCGCGCCGACGCTCTTCCTGATGCGGGCGCCCCTCGTGCCGGTGCTCGCCGGCTGCCTGGCCGCGACGACGCTCGTACTGCGCCGCCGCAACCGGAAGGCGGCCTGAGGATTCCCGCCATGAACCGCATCGGAATCACCCGTCCACCGGCCGGCAGCGCTGGCGCCCCTCGCCCTCGCGGTGCAGAAGCGGGGCATGGGTGGAGCGGCGCCGGCAATCCTCTGGGAGGGCCACGGACTCGTCGTGGCGGACAAGCCCGCGGGCCTTCCCTCGACCGGGCGGACGCTGGCGGATCCGGACTGCCTCCAGTCGCAGCTGATCCTTGCACGCGGTCGGATGCTCTGGGCCGTGCACCAGCTCGACGCCTCGACTTCGGGCGCGATCCTGTTCGCCGAGCGGAAGTCGCTCGTCGAGGCTACCTCGCGTCGGATGCGGCCACCGCTCGGACGAAAGGTCTACCTGGCGATCTGCCGGGGAGAAGCGGACTCCGAGCGGTTTTCGATCGCGCTGCCGATCGCGAGGCGCGAGACGCCGCGCGGTGGCGTGATCTCGGTCGCGCCGGACGGCCGGCCGGCACGGACCGACGTGCGGGTCGTTGCGAAGGCGAGCGGGTGCTCGCTCCTCGAGCTTTCGATTGCCTCGGGGCGAACGCACCAGGTGCGGGTGCACCTCGCGTACGTCGGTCTGCCGCTGCTCGGCGAGGGACGCTACGCATCGCCGCCATGCGACCTGCACTCGAGGGTCGCGCTCCACTCCTGGACGATCGCGCTCGCGCCGACGGCGGCGCAGCCGCGGATCGTCGTCACTTCGCCTCCACCCGAGGACCTGGGACGGCTCTGCGAGCGCCTGGGCCTCGCCCTGCCGGCCCCTCGCTGAGCGGCGCACGCGCCGCCGGCCGGCTCCACGTACCACGCACCGAATCCCCCGCCGCGGGCACCGCCCGCGCCCGCTGCGGGACGCGGTCCGTTCACGCGCCTGCGGGCGCCAGGAGAGTCGCATGAAACTGCGAGAGAGATGGATCTGGCTGCTGGTTCTCGGCGCGATCGCCGTCGGGGCATTCGCTCCGCCGCAGGTCGCCAGGGCCGACGACGCCCCCGAGCTGCCGGCCTACTTCAGCGCGACGAACGATCCGGCCAAGCCCGTCTGGCCCGATCCGACCGGAGCCGCCTCGGGAACCTGGGCGACGCCCGCCGGCGACGGCAAGGGCGACGTGCCGGGCGGAATGTCCATCGCCGACGTCTACGATCGCATGGCCCACAACCTCTACTCGATCAACTTCGTGTGGATGCTGATCTCGGGCTTCCTCGTCATGTTCATGCAGGCCGGGTTCATGCTCGTCGAGACGGGGCTCTGTCGCGCGAAGAACGCAGCCCACATCTCGGCCATGAACTTCATGGTGTACCCGCTGGGATGCCTTGCGTTCTGGGCCTACGGTTTCGCGATCGGCTGGGGCAACTGGTGGAACGGTCCGGTCCCGCCCGGCTGGTATCCGGCCCTCGGGCCCGGGCTCTCCGTGCTGAACAGCGGGTGGGGGCTCGGCGCCGCGACCGATGCGGCCGGCCAAGCGACCGGTGTCTTCAGCTACGGACTCATCGGTCTCAAGGGCTGGTTCCTCCATGGTGTAGACGACGTCGGCGTGATGGCGTTCTTCTTCTTCATGATGGTCTTCATGGACACTACCGCGACCATCCCGACCGGCTCGATGGCGGAGCGCTGGGCGTGGAAGAACTTCTGCCTGTTCTCGCTCTGGGTCGCGCTTCCCTACTGCCTGTATGCGAACTGGGTCTGGGGCGGCGGCTTTCTCGCCCAGGGCGGCCTCAACTGGGGGCTCGGCCATGGCGCGGTCGACTTCGCCGGCTCCGGCGTCGTGCACGCGATGGGGGGCGTGATCGCGCTCGTCGGTGCGGCGGTCATCGGCCCGCGCATCGGCAAATACGTGAAGGGTAAGCCGCAGGCGATCCCGGCCCACAACGTGAACATCGTGATCCTGGGCACCTTCATCCTCGCCTTCGGCTGGTTCGGCTTCAATCCCGGATCGACGATGGCCGGGACCGACCTGCGCATCAGTTTCGTCGTGGTGAACACGATGCTCGCCGGGATCGTCGCGGCGATCGCGACCATGCTGACGCTGCAGGCCAAGGGGCTGAAGCCCGATCCGACGATGCTCTGCAACGGCATGCTCGCCGGGCTGGTGGCGATCACCGCGCCGTGCGCGTTCGTCTCCCCCTGGGCGGCGGCGGTCATCGGCCTGATCGCCGGCTGGCTGGTCGTGGTGGCAGTGTTCTTCTTCGAGAATCGCGGCCTCGACGATCCCGTCGGCGCGGTCTCGGTGCACGGCGTGAACGGCATCTGGGGCCTGATCTCGCTCGGCATCTTCGCCAACGGCCAGTACGGCGCGGGCTGGAACGGCGTCGTCCGGGAGTCCTTCGTCAAGACCTACGGCTCCGACGGCGTCCGCGGTCTGCTCTACGGTGACCCCGGACAGTTGGTGATGCAGCTCATCAACTCGCTCGTGGTGATCGTCTTCGGGGCCACGATGGCCTATGTCTGGTTCAAGCTCAGCGACAAGATTACCCCGCTGCGGGTCTCCGAGGAGATCGAGGTCGAGGGCCAAGACATCGGCGAAATGGGCACGCTCGCCTACCCCGACTTCCAGTTGCACCGCGGAGGCGGCGTGCGCGAGTGATGCGCCCCTGTCTCGACTGATCGGGTCGGCGAACCGCCGCGGTGGGCCTAGCGCCCCCCGCGGCGGTTCTTTTTCGCGTCGGGGGCGGCGGGCTTCGCCGACTTCTTTGCGACCGACCGCTTGCGGTCGATCGTCGCGCGCTTTTCGCCGGCGGCGGGCTTCGGGTGCGCGGCAGGGCCCCGGGCGGTGCGCACGTCCCCGGGGGTGCCGCGTGGACGGCGGATGCCGCGCAATTCGTCGGTGAACTCGCGCTCAAGCAACTGCTTCAACGCGTCGAGGATCGTCCGCTTGCGATGCAGTACGTCGAACACCTGCTCGGTGATCGGCATGTCGACGCCCCGCTTGCGGGCGAGGTTGCGCGCGGCCGCCGCGGTGTGGAAGCCCTCGGCGACGGTGCGCTGGCTCGTGAGCCAGGCCTCCGCGTCGAAGCCCCCGGCAACCTTCATCCCGAGCGTGCGGTTGCGCGACTGGTCGCCGGTGCAGGTGAGCACCAGGTCGCCGACACCGGCGAGCCCGAGAAAGGTGAGCGGATTGGCGCCGAGCGCCACGCCGAGCCGGGTGATCTCGGCGAGACCGCGGGTGATCAGCGCCGCGCGGGCGTTGTTCCCGAGCGAGAGGCCGTCGCAGGCCCCGGCGGCCACGGCGATCACGTTCTTCAGCGCGCCGCCGACCTCGACCCCGATCGGGTCGTCGCTCGAATACACGCGGAAGGTCGGGGAGTGCAGCCAGGCCTGCAGCCTGCGCGCCGCCTTCATGTCGACCGATGCCGCGACGACGTCGGTCGGGAGTCCGCTCGCGACCTCGCGCGCGAAGGTCGGTCCGGAGAGGAAGGCGAGGCGCTCGGCGCCGACCTGCGGCAAGGTGTCGGCGACGACCTCGCTCATGAGCGCGAGCCGGCTCTCCTCGATGCCCTTGGCAGCGACGGCGACGACCGCCTTCTTCGAGATCGCGGGTGCAGCCGCCTTCGACGTCTCGCGCATGTGCTGGGCCGGCGGCACGAGGATCACCAGTTGCGCTCCCTCGAGGACCGCCTCGAGGTTCGTCGAGGCGACGAGGTCGGGCGAGAGCGGGACCCCGGGCAGGTAGAAGCTGTTCTCCTGTCGCTCGTTGATCGCCTCGACCACCTGTGGCTCGCGGGCCCAGAGGTTGACCACATGTTCGAGTCGCGACGCATGAGCCGCCAGGGCCGTTCCCCAGGCACCCGCACCGATGACTGCCACCTTCGCCATGAATCCATCCTCCGAGAAGCACGCCCCGCCAGATCCGGCGGGGATCGTCCGGCCCAGAAGACCAGATTCGGCGGCAGAGTGCGAAGGGTGGGTGGCGCTTCGTGTCCAAAGGGTCTGGCGCAACGTCGCGGGCTTCGGATAAGGAGGTCGCATGACCAAGCCGGACCGCTTCCCGTTCCCCCTCCCGGACCGACCCATCTCCCCGCGCCGCGGCCACCTCGACCGACTCGCGGCCGCCCTCGGCGCCTTCGCCCTGGTCGCCGGATCGGCGGCCTGCGGCAGCTCCTCGGGTGGGGGCGGGGCGCCCCCGGTGGTCGTCCTCGATGCGCCGAACGCCGACCGCTGCGACCTGCTCGACACGCAGATCTGCCTGTTTCCCTTCCCCAACGACTTTTACGCGGTGGCGGATGCCGGCACCGACACGGGGCTGCGCCTGAACCTCGCCCGCGAGTCGATGCCGGCCAACGTCGCCGGAAGCCACGTCGACCCCACCGAGTGGAACCGCAACGACGGCTTCAGCCCCGGTGCGCTCATCGAGACCTTCGTACCCGGCCTCGACCCGGTCGCGAGCGGCATCGCGCCGGTGACCGACATCGGCGCTTCGTTGCGCGAGGACGCACCGATCGTGCTCGTCGACGCCGACACCGGCGAGCGCAAGCCGCTGTGGGCCGAACTCGACGCGAGCGTTTCCAGCGACGAGGAGCGCGCCCTGCTCATCCGGCCCGCGGTCAACCTGCAGGAGGGCCACCGCCACGTCGTCGCGATCCGAGGCCTCTTCGGTCGCGACGGAGCCCCGATTCCTGCGGGTGACGCCTTCCGTGCGATGCGCGACAAGCTGCGGACGAACGTGCCGGAGTTCGACGCCCGTCGCCCGCAGTTCGAGCGCGTCTTCGCCGACCTGGAGCGCGCCGGCATCGCGCGCAGCGACCTCTACCTCGCCTGGGACTTCACGGTCGCAAGCCGTCGCAACCTGACCGAGCGGGTGCTGCGTATGCGCGACGACGCCTTCGCCCGGCTCGGGGCCGCGGCGCCGGCGTTCCGCGTGACCGAGGTGCAGGAGAACGTGGACGATCGCGTCGCGCGCCGCGTGAAGGGAACGTTCGACGTACCCAAGTACCTGACCGGCACAGGCAAGGCACCGACCCGCATCAACTATGGTCCCGACGGCCTACCGGCCGCCGACGGCGTCTTCACCGCCGTCTTCGAGTGCATCGTGCCGCACGTCGCTCTCGGCGACCGCACCGGGGCGCCGCGCCCGGCCCGTCCCTCGCTCTACGGCCACGGTCTCCTGGGCGACGAGGGCGAGGTCGCCTCGGGCAACGTTCGCTCGATGGCCGAGGAGCACGACTTCGTGTTCTGCGCGACCAAGTGGCTCGGCATGTCCGAGGACGACATCGAGAACGCGGTCGCCATCCTGCAGGACCTCTCGAACTTCCCGACGCTGGCCGACCGCACCCAGCAGGGATTCCTCGACTTCCTCTTCCTCGGTCGCCTGATGATCCACCCGCAGGGGCTGGGCTCGCACCCCGCCTTTCAGTCGGCCGACGGACGTTCCGTCATCGACGGCAGCGAGCTCTTCTACGACGGCAACAGCCAGGGCGGCATCATGGGCGGGGCGCTCACCGCGCTCTCGACCGACTTCCGGCGCGCCGTACTGGGCGTGACCGGCATGAACTACTCGACGCTTCTCCAGCGCAGCGTCGACTGGGACACCTACCGGACCATCTACGATCCTTCCTACCCGGTGGAGATGGAGCGGGCGTTCGGCCTCGGCCTGATCCAGATGCTCTGGGACCGCGGCGAGGCCAACGGCTACGCCCAGCACCTGACCGACGACCCGCTGCCGAACACGCCGCCGCACACGGTTCTCATGCACGTGGCCTTCGGCGACTGGCAGGTGGCGATGGCCGCCGCCGACGTCGAGGCGCGCACGATCGGCGCCCGGATCCACCGGCCCTCGATCTCGCCGGAGCACAACGTCGACATGGAGCCCAACTGGGGCATCGACGCCATCCCCTCCTATCCGTGGGGCGGGTCGGCGATCGTGGTGTGGGACAGTGGGACGCCGGCGCCGCCGACCGTGAACCTCGCACCGAGCCAGGGGCGCGACCCGCACGGCGATCCGCGCAGCTTCGCCCCCGCCCGCGTGCAGAAGTCCGAGTTCCTGCGCAGCAACGGGGCGGTGATCGACGTCTGCAGCGGCGGCGCCTGCGTCATCGCGCGCTGAGTCGAATCCGCAACCGGGGGGAGATGTACATGGCTGGATCCACGGATGCGAACGGCGGTCTGCTCGCCGGAGTGCGCATCGTCGAGAGCGCGATGCTCGGGCCGGGCGCGGTCGGCATGAACCTCGCCGACCTCGGTGCCGAGGTGATCAAGGTCGAGGGGCCGGGCGGCGACTACGTCCGCAAGATGGCGTTCCCGATCGTCGACGGCATCTCACTTCTCCACTGGCACCTGAACCGCGGCAAGAAGAGCATCATCCTCGACCTGCGCAAGCCGGAGGCGGTGGACGCCTACCTCGATCTCGTGCGCGGCGCCGACGCGGTCATCGAGGGCATGCGGCCGGGTTCGCTCGAGCGACGCGGTCTCGGCTGGGACCGCCTGCGGGAGACCAACCCGCGCATCGTCTTCTGCACGATCTCCGGCTATGGCGCGACGGGCCCCTACAAGGACATGCCGAGCCACGGCATCGCCTACGACGCGTGGGCGGGCGTCGCGCGACCGACGACCGACGCCAACGGCTTCCCGACGATCCCGAGCTATACGGCGGTCGGCATCAACGCGGGGCCGCTCTATGCGGCGCTCGGCATCCTCGCGGGGATTCTCCGCGCGCGCGCGACCGGCGTCGGTTGCCGCTTCGAGGTCGCGCAGAGCGACGCGGCGGCCGCCTTCAACTGGAACGGCATCGAGGGCAACAAGGCCTACGAGCGGCCCGAGGACGAGGTCACCGGCAACGACGGGGACGGCAAGGGGCCGCGGCGCCCGGTCGGCGACAACAGCATGACCGAGTCGGTGCGCTACCAGTACTACCGATCGAAGGATGGCCTCGTCCTGTTCATGGCCTCCGAGCGCGAGTTCTGGAAGAACTTCGCCTACGGCGTGGGGCGTCCCGAGCTCTTCGACCAGAACCCGGGGGCAAAATACGCCGATCATGCGCGCGGCAACGTCGAGCTGCGACGCACGCTCGCCGAGATCTTCGCGACCCGCACGACCGTGGAATGGGTGCGCTTCGGGCAGGAGGTGAACACGCCGCTCTGCCCGGTGAACGACGTGAAGTCGATCACGCGCGACCCGCAGTTCCGGGCGCGCCTGCCGTTCCGCCCCCACGGCGAGGCGGGCACCGAGCTGATGCCGCCACCGATCCGCATGGTCGGCGAGGACCTGCCGGTGCTCGAACGCGCGGCGGTCGAACCGGGTCGCGACGCCGACGAAGTCCTCGGCGGCGTGCTCGGCTACGATCGCGCCCGGATCGAGAAGCTGCGCGCGTCGGGCGCTCTCGGCTGAAGGGTCGCGACGCCGGGCTCCCGGCGTCGGCCAACCTCTCCCACAGCGGCCGGGCGTCGTCGACGCTCCGACCGCCGGACGGAGGGTCCGCGGCCTATTGCCCGCGGTGGTTCATGGTCCAGGCCTGAGCCTCGGAGTCCGCGAGGGCCACGAGTTCGCCGTAGGCGACCTGGTAGTCGATCGCGTGCAGGCCCCAGTCGGGGGAGATCTGGCCGCCGATCTCATCGGCGCGCGGGTCCGACGGATCGCTGTTCACCGTGACCTCGAGGTAGGTGAATTCGCCACGGTCCACGCAGCGCCCGCTGGTGAGCCCGGGCAGCCCGACGAAGGGAGTCCCGATCACCGGCGCCTGGACTCCCGGTGCGTAGACGTACTGGAAGTTGCCCTGGAAGTAGGGGTGGAAGACGGTGGCCAGACCGTCGCGCGGGTCGGCCGGATTCACGCAGAGTGCGCGGCCTTCGCCGCTGCGGGGGCGGGCGAAGAACGACGTCGGCGGTGGCGGGGAGTCGACGTTGAACGACGCATAGGACACGACGCAGCCGGTGTCCGTCAGCGAGCGGCAGGCCGGGATGCTCTGGAAGTCGCCGCCCACGTCGGCGCCCTCGGGCACGCGCACGGTCGACCCGATGAGCATCGCTGAGACCATCTGGTCGCGTAGCCCGGGATTCGGATCGATCTCCTCGCGCACCAGGCGGGTCAGCAGGCTCGAGCCCTGCGAGTGGCCCATGAGGATGAAGCCGCGGCCGCGATTGTACTGGCCCATGTAGTGGCGGAACGCGTCGCGCACGTCGCCGTAGGCGACATCGCCCGGATTCACGCCGGGCTCGGGCTGTCCGCCGAACTGGAACTGTCGGTAGAGCGGGGCGATCACGCGGCAGACCGAGCCGAAGCGGACCGCCTGCAGGTTCAGGATCGAGAGTTCGGCGCCGTAGTTGCCGTCGAAGGGCGCATTCGCCTCGGCGCCGTAGTTGATCGTCGGGTAGACGTAGAAGCAGTCGACCGCCGGGTCCTGGGCCTCGACCCAGGGCTCGAAACTCGTTTCGCCCGAGGCCGCGACCAGCGTCGCGTCGAAGTCCTGCTCGCAGGGGCTGTTGTCCAGGCCCGGGCGGCAGAGCCACTTGTCGGCGTCGGCGTAGACCGGGCTCGAGTAGCCGCCACCGCCGCCGACGGGATCGACGGACTGGCTGTCGGAACAGGCGAGGCCGCAGAGGGTCGAGACGAGGGCGAGGGAAAGCCGGAGTCGGTTGGATGCATCCATGCCTTCGGACTTACGACGGGTCCAGCTGGCTGGCAAGGAGGAAATCGCCATGCGCGGGCTGGTCGCCCGGGGTTCGCCCGCCGCGCGCCGCGGGCGTCGGTCACTTCGCGGGTGCGAGTTCCGCGGGCCCCTTGGCGACCTTTCGGACGGTGATCCAGCGATCGATGATCTGCTCCAAGGTACCGTCGGCGCGCAGTTTCGCGAGGCCGGCGTCGAGCGCCGCGCCGATCGTGCCGGCATCGGCCTTGCGCACGGCCCAGGCGATCTTCTCGTCGGTGAGCGGCCGGTAGAGTCCGGCGAGCGCGCGGCTCGAGTCGTCCTCGAAGCGCCCGGTCAGGCGCCAGACGGTGGGCGCGTCGTGGATGAAGGCGTCGATCCGCTTCTCGCGCAGCGCCTCGATCCCGGACTCGACCGATCCGAACTCGACCAGCGTCGCGCGGTTCAGTTCGTCGCGGGCGTAGCGCGCCCCGGTGGTCAGGCGCTGCACGCCGACGCGCACGCCCTTCTGGTCGAGCGCACCGGCCCCGCCGAGCCGGGCGAGGTCTTCGCTGCGGACGACCGCCATCTGGCCGATCGCGAGGTAGGGCGAAGTGAACGCGACGGTCTGCTTGCGCCTCTCGGTGATCGACACGCCCGACATCACGACGTCGACCTCGCGCGAGTTCAGCGCCTCGGGAAGTTCGTCCCAGGGTGTCGAGACCAGGACGAAACGGGTGCCGGTCTGCTTGGCGAGAGCGGCTGCGAGATCCGGCTCGATGCCGACGATCTTGCCGTCGCGCTCGAAGGCGAGCGGCGGGTAGTTGGGAGTGATTCCGACCTTCAACTCCGCGGGGAGCGGCGCTGCCTGCGGGGCTGAGGGGGATGCGGCGGTGCGCGCATCGCCGGTAGCCGCGGCCGGAGGCGTGGTCGCGGGCTCCTGCGCGGCCGCAGGCCCGGTCCGGACGAGCAGCCCCGCGAGCAGGGTGAAGCCGACCAGGCGCAGGCGCGCTCCGCGGTGCCGCACCGCCCTTCCGTCGGTCGTGGTGCCGATCACGCTCATCCTCGCCCCCTCGGGGCATTGCCCCGGATGTGTCTCGCGGCCCGGCCGCGCGCCGTCCTGCCTACGCCAATCGGCCGGCGGCGACAACCGCGATGCCGCAGGATGCAGTTGCCGACCGCGGTTCCGTCGGCGCCGCGCGCCGCGCGCGGCCGCGCCGCGACTTCAGCGCGACTCGACCTCGAACGACCAGGCCTTTCGCACCTGGGAGCGCGGCACGACGACCTCCTCGACGAACCTCCGGTGCACCGGGTGGGCACGGTAGGCCTCGAGATCCGCCGCCGACGCGCAGCGGACCGTGATGACGACGTCCCAGGACGCCTCGCTCTCCGCATCCGCCGGCACGCCGGCGGTGAGCGAGAGGACGCCCGGAAGGGGGCGCAGGACTTCGAGTGCGCGACGCACGAGGTCGGCGCGCCCCGCCGGGTTCGCGTGCTCCGGCAGGAGCTTGAGGATCGCGACGCGCTCGATCATGGTCAGGCCGCGAGCGCTCGCGCGAGTGCCGGGCGCGAGGTGCAGCGCTCCAGCCATGCGGCAGCGTGGGGCGACTGCGCGACCGGCAGGCTCGCCATCGACGACCACCACAGCACCGAGGCGACGTTCAGGTCGGCGACCGAGAAGCCGTCGCCGACCAGCCAGGTCCGCCCGGCGAGCGCACCGTCGAGGACGGCAAGACGCTTGGCATGGCGCTTCTCGGCCTGCTCGGCCTTGCGCGGGTCGCGCTGCGCCTCGGGCAGGAAGGATCGGTGCACGAGCGCGGTGACGATCGGCTCCTCCAGTTCGGTCATCGCCCAGATCGTCCACTGCCAGGTGCGACCCTCGTCGGCGACGTCCGACGGCCAGAATCCCCGCCGGTCGTCGTAGCGCCGCGCCAGGTAGAGGTTGATCGCGAGCGACTCGAAGAGCTTCACGTCGCCGTCCTCGAGTGCGGGTACATGTCCGTTGGGATTGATCGCGAGGAACTCCGGCGTCCGCGTGGCGCCGGCGGCGAAGTCGGTCTTCACGCACTCGTAGGGCACGCCGAGTTCTTCGAGCAGCCACAACGGGCGGATCGCCCGCGACCTCGGTCCACCATGCAATCGGATCACGTCGTCGTTCCTCCCGGCTTCGCCGTGCGCGCCGACTCGACCACAGCCGGTGCGGCGGGGCAAGGAGCCGCCCGCGCCCCGCGACCGTTTTCGGCGATCGCATCGCTCGTCGGACCCGCGCCCGCCGTGGAAAGCCGCAGGCGACCCTCAAGCGCTCCCGAGGCTGCGCTTCCTCCTGCCCGGGACGCCACCGGCGCCGAGATCAGGGCCCTATCGCCGATCGGGGACGGGCGAGGTGGCCGAACGGCAAATGGGCGGTTAGGGTCGTGACGGAATCAGCGAATGCGGTTTCCCTTCGGAAAGCCCTCGCCCGGTCCCGTGTTGGTCGCGTGTCTCTGGGGTGGCCTTGCGGCCTCGGGCTGTGCTCCGGTCGCGACCCGGCCGGTACCGGCCGAAGCGAGTGCGGTCGCGTCCGCGAGCGCGCCGGCGGCGCCCGATGCGGTGGCGGGGACTGCGGCGAACGAGGGCGCCGCGCCGGCGACCGTCCCCGCCGCGCCGACGACTGCACCCGCGTCCGAATCCGTCGCCGTCGCCGCCCCCACCGCGGCCGGCACTCGGGTGGAGCAGTCGCGCAGCGCGACCGTCGCGGCCGGCGCTCCGGACGTTGCGGCCGGCACCGCTCCACAAGGCGAGGGCGCGGTCGCGACCACGTCCGCGGATTTCGACATCGACCTCGACGAGCAGCCGTCCGGCTTTCCCGACCCCTTCGAGCGGATGAACCGGCGCATGTTCGCCTTCAACCGCAAGGTCGATGCCTGGGTGATCGCGCCGGTCTCCCGGACCTACGGGTTCCTCATGCCGCGTCCCGCGAAGGTCGGGGTGCGCAACTTCCTCTTCAACATCGCCTCGCCCGTTCGCCTGGTGAACGACGTGCTGCAGGGGCAGTTTTCCAACGCCGGCAACACCGCGGCGCGTTTCGCGATCAATACGGTCGCCGGCCTCGGCGGGTTCATCGACACGGCCAACTACGTCGGAATTCTGCCGCACGACGCCGACTTCGGGCAGACGCTCGCGAAGAAGGGAGTCGGCAGCGGCCCCTTCCTGGTCGTGCCGATTCTCGGACCGACGACCGTGCGCGACGGCTTCGGTGCGATCGTCGACACGGCGATGAACCCGGCTATGTACATCGCGACCCCGATCGTCTCGTCGCCCCTGCTATCGGTCGGGGTCGGCACGAGCGCATCGGGCATCGTCGAACGCGAGCGCCACGACCGCGACCTGAAGCGGCTCGAAGAGGGATCGACCGACTACTACGCGGCACTGCGCAGCGCCTACTACCAGAACCGGATCGCCGAGATCGGCAGCGACGGGCCGCCCCTCACCGCCGCAGGACCGCCGTCGGCGCCGGATGCTGCGGTTGCGCCTCCTGCGGACGGAGCGGGCAAAGCGGCAGCGGACGGCGTGCCGGCCGGGGCGTCCGGCCCCGCGGCGGGTGCCGTCGCCACGCCGTAGGTCGCGCTCAGGTCGCCTTGCCGGCCGCCAGGTCGGCGATCTTGCCTTCGACGCTCTGAAGAAGTGCCGGGAAGCCTTCGCGGTCGAGCGTCGCGGTGAAGTCCGAGCGTCGCAGGGCGAGTTCGCTGACGGTTCCCTTCAGGTATACGTCGACGACCTTCCATGCCCCGCTCTCGGTCTTGCGCATGCGGTAGTTGAGGTCGACGGTCTCCTTGGGATCGATCATGCGGCTCTTCGCGAGCACGGTGTCTTGGGCCGCCGGCTCCTCCCCGAGCGTCTCGAACTTCTGGCCGTCGTAATGGCGGAAGCGACCGGCGAAGTTCGCGATCATGTAGCTGCGAAACGCGGCGAGCCAGCGCTTCTGGTCCCCCGGCGAAAGCGTGTCGAAGCCCTTCCCGAGGGACTTCCGGCCCATGAAGTCGAGGTCGTAGGCGGTGTCGAGGGCCGGGGCGAGCGTATCGAAGCGCTGCTGGTAGGTGGTCGTCGCGGCCTCGCGGATGACCGACAGCATCGTTGCGTGGAGGGCGTCGATCGCTTCCGAAGCCCCACCCGCGGCGTCCGCGCGCGCGGACGCCGAGAAGATCGACAGAACGAGGGCCAGCATCCCGAGCGCGAGTTGCCCGGGACCGGACTGCTGCCGCAACACGAGTGCCATTGCGCCCCGAATCTAGCAGAGGCGGGGCCGTCGACCAACGCGCAGCCGCGCCCGGATCGCGCAATCCCGTGTCGCGCCTTGCCGCTGCCCGGCGGAATCCCTACGCGAACGCGGTGAGGCAGGGGCAGGGTATTCTCCCGGTGCGCACCCGGGGGCGGGGCATCGTGGAGATCACGCGGGCGGTGGACGGCTGGCTCGCGGAGCGGTCCGCGCTCTGCGGGCTGCTGACCGTCTTCGTCCGGCACACCTCGGCGAGCTTGCTCATCCAGGAGAACGCCGACCCCGAGGTGCTCCGTGACCTCGAGCGCTGGTTCGCGCGCGCGGTGCCCGATGGCGACCCGCTCTTCCTCCACACCGAGGAGGGGCCGGACGACATGTCGGCACACGTGCGCGGCGCGCTCACCCAGACCTCGATCGCGATCCCGGTGGATCGCGGGGCGATGATGCTCGGGACCTGGCAGGGACTCTTTCTCTGGGAGCACCGCCACGCACCGCACGACCGCGCGGTCGTGCTGCACTACGTCGGCGACTGAGGACGGGCCCGCGTTCGGCCTGCACGCCTCGCGCCGCGGCCCGCGCTCCCCGGCTCACTTCCAGGCCGGCTCGGTGCTGCCGTCCTCCCGCTCCCACGCGGGAAGCCAGACGAGGATCGGCGTTTCGACCGACACGTCGGTCTTGCGCGGGGTGATCCGGGCGAGTTCGAGCCGCGGCGTGTCCCACTCGAGTTCGATTTGGTCGATCGCGAGATCGACGTCGCGTTGCAGCTCCAGCAGCCGCTCCTCCTGCGTCGCCTTCTCGGAGGCGGCGACGTCGATCTGATCCCGTTTCTGGTTTGCCCGCTGGATCGAACGGGCGGCGGCGGTTGCGCGCCCCACGTTCGTCGCGCTCAGCCTGGGACCGCCTACCACGAAGTTGAGCAGGCCCGCCCCGACCGAAATCCAGCTCTCGGCCTTGCGCTGGGTGAGTTCGGCCCCGCGCTGCTCGACGCGGCTGTCGGCGCGAGTGACCGCGTCGCGTGCGCGCTCGATGCGGGCGGCGAATTTCTGGCGGATCTTGTCCACCTCTGCATCGCGCCGCTCGTGTCCCACCTGGTTCATCCTGATCTGGAAGTCGCGCCGATTCTCCCCCGGCTTGGCCCAGGTCTCCAGCGACGGGCACCAGGGGAGCTCGAGCACACGCGTGCGATAGAGGTTGTCGGCGAGCGTCTTCTGCCACACTGCATAGCTCTTTGCGCGGGAGGCCGCGCCGGGAAGCGGGGCGAAGGCAGCCTGCTCGCGCGGCTCCGACTCGCAGTCGGGGCGCGACTCCGGCCGCTCGGCCGCATCCCAGTCCGGTTCGTCGGTGCCGGCATCGAGTAGCGCGATCGAGACCGTGTCCTGCCACAGGTCGATGCCGCCCTTTGCCTCCAGGTAGTGGAGCCGTGCCCCGGCGCAGGCCGCCGGTCGATAGACGAGCCGGGCACCGGCCGGCCGTGGCCGCACGACCGCGGCGAAGCTCTCCTTTACGTCGTGCGGCAGGAGCGGGCGTTCCATGCCGGCGGCGACGGCCCGACCCGCGCCGCTCGGCTCGTAGCCCGCGGGAGCCTCGTCGGCGCGTGCTCCCGCGCTGCCCGTGCTCGGGCCCGCCGCCGCGCGGCGGTCCGCCATGAGCTTCTGGATCTGCACGCGGGTGAGCGGCCCACGCAGGTACGACAAGGCCCAGCGGCTCTGGAAGACCAGCGGCCCGTCCCCGTGCACGTCGTTCATGAGAAAAACCCGTTGGCCGAGCCCGGACAGGATCTTGTCCATCCGCGCCCGGTCGAGTTCGCGTCCCGCAGCGGCGGATGCGCCCTCGAGCCCTTCGAGCACGCGCGCCTTGTCGCGCTCGGTCTGCAGGCGGCCGAGGAACCAGGTGCCGGCGTTGGAGAGTCCCTTGTAGTCGATGTCCACCGGGTTCTGCGTCGCGAGCACCACGCCGAGGCCGAATGCGCGCGCCTGTTTGAGCAGCGAGAGCATCGGCGCCTTCGACGGCGGCGCTGCGACCGGCGGGAAGAACCCTGCCACCTCGTCCATGTAGAGAATCGCGCGCAGGCTCGAGGTCCCGGACTGTCGCCGCATCCAGGCCCGCACCTCCTCGAGCAGGAGCGAGACGAAGAACATCCGCTCCGCGTCGGAAAGGTGCGCGATGGACAGGATCGAGAGACGCGGCTTGCCCTCCTCGGTCCAGAGCAGGCGTCCCACGTCGAGCGCCTCGCCGTCGAGCCAGGCGGAGAAGCCGGGTGACGCGAGCAGGTTGTTGAGCGCGAGCGCGAGGGCCGAGCGGTCCTTGGCCGGGAAGAACGACTCCAGGTCGAGCGCGCCGACACGGTCGATCTTCGGCGACTGGATCTCGCGAACCAGCGTCGACAACTCGACGTCGCGCCCTTCGGACCAGGCCAGCTCGACCAGTTTCGCGAGCAGCACGTGTTCGCGGCTGCGAATCGGGTCTGCCTCGATCCGGAGGAGCCCGAGCAGGGCGGAGACCGTGCCGAGCGTGCGTTCTCGGAGTTCCTCGGGGTCGGCTCCGGACGGCGGTGCCGCGAGCGAGCGCAGCACCGAGATCGGCAGGCCCGCGGAACTGCCCGGCGTGTAGATCGCGACGTCGACCGCCGAGCGGAAGCGCGCGATCCGCTCCGGCTCCTGGTCCCATGCTGCGAGGCCCTTGCGCCAGCGCTCCGCGACCTGGGCCGCGTGGGCGTCGGGATCGAGTCCGGCGCGCACCGCCTCGCCCTCGTCGATCCATGGCCGGAAGTCCTCCGGTCGCAACCCGGGGAAGGTGAGCATCAGGTTGCCGAGGTCGCCCTTGGGATCGATCGCGATCGCCGGAATCCCGTCGATGGCGGCCTCTTCGAGCAGGGCGAGGCAGAGGCCGGTCTTGCCGCTGCCGGTCATGCCGACGCAGACCGCATGGGTCGTCAGGTTGCGCGAGTCGTAGAGGATCGGCTCGTCGAGGGTCGTCTTCTCGTCGAGGTCGAAACGCCGACCGAGGTAGAAGACGCCGAGCTTCTCGTAATCCTGCATGACGATGGCCTCCGCGAACGCCGTGCCCGAATCCAGCGCGACTCCGGGTGCATACGACGCCGGTCGCGCGCCGTCGAGTGTCCTCGTCCCGAAGCCTTCGGCGGGGATTCCGATGCCTGCTGCGCGGTCAGGCCGACGGTGCGACGGGCCACGCCCCACCGCGACGGGAATGGCCGGGCCGAAGCGCCGAGAAGGCACCGGCGTGCATTCATCAGGGGAGTCCGGTTCGCTCCCGATGAGTGCCCATCGTTTCGGAAACCGACCTGCCACGGCATGGAGGAGACGCGCTTGATCACGGACTGGCTCGGCGTTGCCCCATTTCAACTCTTCCTCATCGAGATCGTGTGTGCCGTTGCCGGCTTCATCCGGGGCCTGACGGGCTTCGGACTGGCGATCGTCCTCGTGCCGCTGATCAGCCTCGTCATTCCGCCGGAGCGAACCGTTCTGCTCGCAATCCTGATCGCCAGCCTTGGCGGCGGACTTGGCTACCGCGAGGCCAGGAAGAACGTGGACCGGCCCCGCATCATCAAGCTCATGCTGGCTGCGGCCCTCGCCATGCCGGTCGGCATGTATGCGCTGTTCGTCACGCCGCCCGACGTGTCGAGGCTGCTGATCGCCGCCATTGCCGTGGCGGCGTTCTTTGTGATTGCCCTGCCGCGCGCTCCGTTGCCGCCGCCTGGCGACGTCCCGGTCATCATCGCCGGGCTGGTGATGGGCTTTCTCGGGGCCTTTGCAGCCATCCCGGGGCCGCCCGTGATCATCTACTTCGTGCGAAGCGGCATTCCGGCGACCGTGTCCAGGGACACGATGATCGTGATCTTCTTCTGGGGACCCCTCATGGTGGCACTGCTCGCACTGGCGTTCGGACGGATCGATCTCCCGCTGGCGCTGCTCGCCGTGGCGGGGACGCCCGCGCTGATGGCCGGCAATGCCGTCGGTTCCCGCTTTTTCGGCAAGATGCCGGAGTCGCAGTGGCGGTGGATCATCCTCGGGTTGATCAGCGTGTCGGTCGTCGGGTCCGTGGTGCGGATGTTCCAGTGACGCAGGGGCGAGTGCCCCGGGGAAGCCTGGGCACTCGTCAGCAGGGAAGGCTGGGTTAAATAGGATGTGCGGTCGATCCCCGAGTACGAGGCCGGTCACGCCGGCGTTGCCTGAAGCATCGCCCGAGGCGAAGCCGGCCCCGCCGGGCACGTCCACACCTGCGCCGCCGCCGACGCCGGGCCGGCGCGTCCTGTACGCAAGCATGCTCGTCGTCGAATCGATCGTCGTCGCGACCGCGCTGCTCGAGCTGTTCGTGCGCCTGTTCTTCGCCTCACCCCAGGTTCAGGGCAAGCAGATCATCAGCTACACCCCCAGGCAGCACCGCGATCCCGACAACCACGGCGCCGACTGCTACCCATCGAACCCGCGCGGCTACTTCGACCGCTTCGAACCCGAGGCCTGGAAGGGCGCGTACGCGATCGAGACCGAGCACTACAAGGCGATCCCGCTGGAGCGCGTCGAGAACACGCCCTTCTGCGCCGAGTTTCGCACCAACAGCCACGCGCACCGCGGCGCCGACCACAGGAAGGAGCGTGCGCCCAACACCTTCCGCGTCCTGGCCGTGGGCGACTCCTTCATCTTCGGCGAGGGCGTCAAGGACGGCGACACCATGCCGGCGCAGCTCCAGGCCGTCCTGCAGGCCAGTCACCCGGAGCTTGCCGTCGAGGTGGTCAACCTGGGCATGACGGGGATCAATACCGAGGTCGAGATCACCATCCACCGGGAGCACCTCGATCTCGATGCCGACGTGGTCGTACTCGGCTACGTGCTGAACGACGCCTTGCGGGTCGACGCCGGGGACGCC
Source organism: Klebsiella pneumoniae (assembly GCA_945872365.1). Lineage (GTDB taxonomy): Bacteria > Desulfobacterota > Binatia > UBA12015 > UBA12015 > REEB422. The sequence continues at coordinate 3,659 of CAMBZJ010000005.1, read as the reverse complement.
AAGAGGCAGAGGGCGGACAACATGATCATCATCCGACCCGGCTTCATGGAGGGCTCGAGCGGCTGGCGGAAGGAGCTGCGGCGCTGGTCCCGCCTTTACGACCTCATCGCCACGCGCGCCGAGCAGCGCAAGATCACCGCGCTTACGCGCGACTCGTACATCGATGCGTTCGACGTCGAGGTGAACCCCGAGGGCCTGGCCAAGACCGAGTTCATGGTGGACACCTTCGCCGACGACGTGCGCTCGACCGGCGCCAAGGTGCTCGTCGCGGTCTATCCGATCCTGTTCGATCTGGGCGACGCCTACCCCTTCGCCAAGGCCCACCGGGTGCTGGAAGGGATCCTCGAAAAGCACGGCACGCCTTGGGTCGACCTGCGCGACGCCTATGCCGGCCACAGCGCCGAATCGCTCCAGGCGCACCCGGTCGACCATCACCCCAATGAACTCGCGCAGCGGTTGTCGGCCGAGGTGGTTGCCGCCAAGCTGGAGGCGATGGGCGTCGTGCACGCGCGCCCCGCGCCCGCGGTGGAACCACCCTACGGCCACCCGCCAAATGGAGTCGTTCCTCGATGAACTGCTCGCATTCCGGGCGGAAGGAAGCCGTGTCGTATGGACCATCGATGGTGATGCGATGACCTGGACGATCGAGCCGCCACCGGCCTATTTCGTGCATGTACCGAAGACGGGTGGCATTTCGCTCGGCCGGCTCCTCGAGGATGCATACCTCCCCTGGGACCGAGTGCGGCTCAATCCTCCGGTCATGCGGACGGTGTCGCTCGAGCGGTTTCGCCGCTTCCGCTTCTACCATTCCTTTCATCAGGGCCGGCAACTCCTCGAGATGACGGGGCGGTCCGATCTGCTCACGATCACGATGGTGCGCGATCCGGTGGAGCGGTCGGTGTCGCAGATGCTCTACCTGCAGCGGATCGTCCGCGAGATGCCCCACACGTTCACCCCTGAGTATCTCGCTTCGGTTGCTCCGATCGTCAATGCTTCGCTCGAGGACTGCGTCGAGCACGAGGCGTTCGCCCACGCCTGCGACAGCCAGATCCGCACACTCGGCGTGATGGAGGACTACACGCCGCTCTTCAAGGGGAGCCCCGACGCGACGAGTGGCCGCAGCGTCCTCCGGCCCTATTCTCTGCCACCGCTCATGGACGTCGACGACAAGTCGCAACTGCTCGCCAATGCCAAGCGCTGGCTTTCCGGGATCGACGTCGTCGGCACGACCGAGCAGTATCGCGAGTCGGTGCTCATGGTGAGCGACCTGCTGGGGATTCCCTTTCCCGCGCACCTGCCGATGCTCAATGCGAACCCCGGCCGCGCCGGGACGGCATCCCACTACCGCGATAAGCTGCCGCCGAAGCTCCTGGCCCAGTTGGAGGAACTGACTTCCCACGACCGGGAGATCTACGCTTTCGCCACCGAGCGGTTTCGGGAGCAGTGGAGCAGGTATCAGTCGCGCCCACGTCGCACCTACAGCATCGGGGCCCACGTGCGACAGGTGACGATACGGCTTCTCCATCCCGCCCTGGAGCCGGCAAGGCGGTTCGTGAAGCGGATCAAAGCGCGGGTGAACTGGTGAAGGTGGGAATCTGTGTCCGTGCCATCCAGACGGACGGAAACAGCAGCACGGCGTATGTGCTTGCTGAGACGCTGCTCGATGCCGGCCACGACGTGACGCTCCTGTCGCCGGTCGTGGGGGCAGCGGCCAGCGGCGCCGCCGGTCGAAGATGGTCGTTCATCGACCTCGGGCCAACGCGATGGGAGAGCGATGCCGCGCTCATCCGGCGGCTGGGCCGGACGTTTGCCGAACAACGGTTCGACGTGCTGGTGGTCCTGACCGGGCTGCCGATCCCCCGGATCGAGGAGGCCTACCGCCTGCTGCCCGACTCGACGGCGCTTCTGCCGGCCATCCTGGGTGACCGCGAGCACGTCTATGAACCGGCGGTGCGGACCGCCCGACTCTGGAACGTGGCACTGACGATCAGCCCGGGATTGCAGCGCGAGGTGGAGCGACGGGTGCCGGGCAGGCCAGTGCGCATGCTGACGCACGCGATCGACTTTCCCGATCCGGCGCTGGTGGCGAATCGCACGGCGCTCGAGGTTCCCCTGCGGCTGATTTCCGTGGGCCGCCTTTTCGGACGGAAGAACGTGCTCGTGATGCCGCCGGTGCTCGCGGAGTGCCGTCGCCGGGGCCTCGATGCGAGGCTGACGATCGTCGGCGAGGGTCCCGACCGCATGCCGCTCGAGACCGCCGCGCGGGATCTCGGGGTGATCGATCGGATCACGTTCCGATCGATCCCCACGCAGGCGGAGCTTTACCAGGCGCTGCGGGAGCACCACGGCCTGCTCTGGACGGCCGGTCAGGGTGAGGGGCTGGGACTCGTGCTTCTGGAGGCTCAGGTCAACGGATGCGTGCCGGTCGCCACGAAGCTGCCGGGGATTTCCGACTATGCGATCGAAGAAGGCGTGACGGGGCTCCTCGCGCCGGAGGGGGACGCGGCGGCCTTCGCCGAACAACTCGTCGCGTTGGCCGATCCCGACCGCTGGAAGAGCATGAGCAGCGCCGGGGTCGAGCGGACGCGGCGGGTCTTTTCGCGGGAGGTCATGGCGGGCGAACTGGCCACGTTGCTCGAGCAGATCCGTGCTGGCCGATTTGCCACGCCGGCAGCCCGCAGAACGGCGCCACGTTCCCGCCTCGGCTGGCGGGCCCACGTGCCACCCGCGCTCCGCCGCTATACAAAGCGATTGCCGTTTTGATGCTGGAGCCGGAGGGGGGCTGCCGCGCTCCAGGCGTGATAGCCCGCGGTCGGGCCACGACCTGCTCCCGGCACCGGCCGGTTCTTGACCGGTGCACACGGTCAGCTTGCCGTCTTCCCCTTTGGCGAAGCGCGGGTGCGCGCCACGGTGTAGGCCTGCGACGAGTTTGCCTTTTTCCGGGATCCGCTCAATTCCTCTCAGGAACTATGAATGAAATCCAAGCGTGGCTGGGAATCGAATGGGACGAGACTGGATGGCAGGAAAAGCTCATCGCGTCTGTGGGTGCCTTTTTGGCAATCGCCGGAATGATCGGATTGGGTCGGCAATTCTACGGGCCTGCCCCCGAATCGTTTCTCGCCTTCTCGATGGGGGCCACGGTGTTTCTGCTCTTCGCGGCCCCTCTAAGCAAGTTTTCCCAGCCGTGGTCGGTGCTTGCGGGACAGGTACTTTCGGCGCTGGTCGGCGTCGCCTGTCGCAAGTTCATTCCCGACACGGTGCTGGCGGCTGCATGCGCAGTCAGCTTTGCCATTCTCGGCATGCAACTCTTGGGCTGCCTTCATCCGCCGGGAGGATCGACTGCTCTCATTGCCGTGATTGCGGGCCAGAAGGTGAGCGACTTGGGGTATTCCTTCGCCCTGTGGCCGGTCGGCATGAACGCACTGGGTATCGTGCTGTTTGCCGTCGCCTACAACTTTTGGTTCCCTTGGCGGAGATATCCTGCCCGTTTTCACCACCCCAGATCGCCCGTCGCAGCCCGCACCGGAATTTCCCATGAGGCGGTGGTGGCGGCGGTACGCAGCATCGACACGTTCGTCGATTTAACCGAAGACGATATTCTTCGACTCTACGACAGTCTGTCCGCAGGAAATCCCGGTCCGCACAAGCCGTAGGATGCG